>DATHES010000049.1:0-3481 GCA_035318465.1 Polyangiaceae bacterium | reverse complement strand
AAACCCGCGCACGCGCGATTCGACTAGGTACGACGATGCCGCAGATGAACATGGTGCAGGCGATCAACGACGGACTCCGGCTGGAGATGAGGCGCGATCCGCGCGTCGTCGTCATGGGCGAGGACGTCGGCAAGGTGGGCGGGGTCTTCCGGGTGACGGCCGGGCTTTACGACGAGTTCGGCGACGACCGTGTCATCGACACCCCGCTGTCGGAAGGCGGAATCATCGGGACGGCGATCGGCATGGCCCTCTACGGCCTGGTTCCGGTCCCCGAAATCCAGTTCTCCGACTTCATCTTCCCCGCCTACGATCAGATCGTCTCCGAGCTCGCCAAGTTCCGCTACCGATCCGGCGGCCAGTACCCGGCCAAGCTCGTGATTCGAACGCCTGTCGGCGGGGGCATCCGTGGTGGGCTCTACCATTCGCAATCGCCCGAATCGCTTTTTATTCACTGCCCCGGCCTGAAGGTCGTTTGCCCGTCGAACCCCCACGACGCCAAGGGCCTCTTGCTGGCGTCCATCCGTGATCCCGATCCGGTGCTGTTCTTCGAGTCGAAGCGGATCTACCGCGCCGCCAAAGGGGAGGTCTCGGAAGCGGACTACACGGTACCGCTCTCCAAGGCGGCCGTGGTGCGCGAAGGGTCGCAAGTGACCGTCATCGCCTGGGGCGCGATGCTCTACGAGGCACTCGAGGCCGCCAACCAGGCCGCCACCCAAGGCATCGAGTGCGAGGTGATCGATCTGCGCACGCTCTGGCCGCTCGACATCGAAACGGTCGTCGCCAGCGTCAAGAAGACGGGGCGCGTCGTCGTCGTTCACGAAGCGCCGCGCACCTGCGGCTTCGGCGGCGAGATCATCGCCCTCATCAACGAAAAAGCATTCTTGCACCTGGAAGCGCCCCCCATGCGCGTCACCGGATTCGATACGCCCTTCCCCTACACGCTGGAGATGGATTACCTGCCGCTCGCGCATCGCATCCTTCCCGGCATCGTGGAAACGGCCAGGTACTGAGGAGATACGCGAATGGCCCGTTTCGAGTTCAAGCTTCCCGACATCGGCGAGGGCGTCACCGAGGGGGAGATCGTCGCCTGGCACGCGCAAGTCGGTCAGGCGATCAAAGAAGACGAGCCCATGGTCGAGGTGATGACCGACAAGGCCACGGTGACCATCGCTGCGCCCCGCTCGGGGCGCATCGTCGAGCTGCGCGGTGCGGTGGGGGAGGTGGTGCAAGTGCACTCCGTACTCGTCGTATTCGAGCTCGATGATGGGGCGCGCGCCAACGGAGCTCACACGGAAGTCTCCAGCGACAACAATGGGGCCGCAAAAGCGACGCGCGAGAACGTCGCCAGCGCGGTGGGCGATATCCGGGAGGACCTTCCGGGCATGTCGCTCGGCCACGCCAAGCCGGCCCCCGCGGCCGTGCAAGCCTCGGCGGGGACGGGGACGAGCGCCTACTTCAACGAGCGACCGCTCGCCACGCCCGCCACGCGCAAGCTCGCGCGCGACCTCGGTCTCGATCTGCGAACCCTCCGTCCGACCGGCCAGTTCGGTCGCGTCACCAGCGACGACGTGAAGCGCGCATCGTCGGGGGGAGGCGCCGCTGCCGCCGAGGCGAGCGAGAGGCAGCCTCTTCGGGCGGTACCCGATCTGCGTGCGCCCGTGGCGGGGGGCACCGTCGTTCCCCTCGCGCGCGGGGCGCTCGAGGAGCGAACCCCACTCAAGGGGATCCGCAAGCGCATCTTCGAGAACATGGCGCGGTCGAAGCAAAAGGCAGCGCATTTCACGTTCGTGGAAGAGTGCGACGTCGGGGCTCTCAAGGAGCTGCGCAAACGACTGAAGCCCGCCGCGGAAAAGGCGGGGGTCAACCTGACGTTCCTTCCCTTCATCGTCAAAGCCGTGGTCGCCGCGCTCCGCCGCCATCCGATCTTGAACCAGACGTTCGACGAAGCGACGCAAGAGATCGTGACGCGCCGCTATTACAACATCGGCATCGCCGCGGCGACCGAAGCCGGGCTCGTCGTTCCCGTGGTCAAGAACGCTGCCGAGCGCTCGCTCATCGACATTGCCAGAGAGATCGAGCGCCTCGCCGAAGACGCGCGCAAGAACCGTCTCAAGCTCGACGACGTGCAGGGGAGCACCTTCACCATCACCTCGCTCGGACAGCAGGGCGGTCTCTTCGCGACCCCGGTCATCAACTTCCCCGAAGTGGCCATCCTGGGCGTGCATCAGATCAAGAAGAAGCCCGTCGTGCGTAACGACCAGATCGTCATCGGCGAAGTGATGCTCCTGTCACTTTCATTCGACCATCGGCTCGTGGATGGACACATCGGAGCCGCTTTCGCCTACGAGCTCATCGGAATGCTGGAAAATCCCGAATCGATGTTCCTGGAGATGACCTGAGCGTCGTCCCAGCCTTGCCCCTCCGATTTGCACTGCCCCGGCCATCGACCGGGCCGCTCGCAAAAGGCGTGCGATGAGGGCCCCGTAGGCGATGTGACGCTTCGCGTCGGGTCCCCGGCGGACAATCGCCCCTTCGCGCCGGCTGGTTCGCGCGGAACCGCCCGAAGCCTGTCGCTCCCCCCCCCAAACGCTCCGGAAGCGATTCGCTGCCGGCGTTTCCGACGCGTGTCACTTGACGCCGTGGCAGTACAGGAGCGACGCTAGGGACGGGCATGCGACTACGACTTGGGCTGAGTTGGCTCGTTTTGGCGGGTTCGACAACTTCCGGAATCGCGGCGGCGGCTGGCCCGCCAGATGCAGAGCGTCTCAAAATTGCGGCCGAAGAATTCGACGCGGGGCGACGAGCCTTCAAGGTGAAGGACTTCGAGAACTCCGCGGTTCATTTCGAAAACGCCGACCGCGACGCTCCGAGCCCGGAGGCTTTGCAGAGCGCCATGCGAGCGCGCAAAGAAGCGGGGCAGATCGCCCGCGCGGCGACGCTCGGCGCCTGGGGACTGTCGCGCTATCCGAACGACAAGACCTTCGGCGACTACGCGCACCAAGTGCTGACGGAGGCTGACAAAACCCTCCACCGCGTGGCCATCAGCTGTCAGCCCGATTGCAACGTGATCGTGGACAACAAGGTGATGCCCTTCCCCGAGGGCCCGAGCGCCACGGTGTACCTCGAGCCCGGCCCGCACGCGATCGTCGCTGGCTGGCCCAACAACCGCCACCGCAACTCCGACGTCAATGCGGTCCCAGCCGGTACCAGCAAGCTCGTTTTCAATGCAGCGTCGGCCGACAAGAGCCCTGCCGACACTCCGTCCGGATCGCACGACCCAGGCACTGGAAACCCCGAGCCCCAGGCCGACCACGGTCCGGAAACCGATAAGAAAGGTGGTCTGCCTCCCCTCGTCTTTTACGTGGGTCTCGCCACCACGGCCGTCCTCGGGGGCGTCACCACCTGGAGTGGAATCGACACGCTGAACAATCCGGGCGCCGACGCCGTCAAAAGCTGTACGCCCGTGGACTCTGCCGCATGT
>DATHES010000048.1:0-11234 GCA_035318465.1 Polyangiaceae bacterium | reverse complement strand
AGAAAAGCGCGATGCGCCGCGGCTCAGATCTGAAAGAATTGCCTCTGGATGGCCACTCCGACGTTGTTGCAGCCGGCCTGGATGCCGTCCACGTATTCATGCAGGCCGGCGCTCATGATCTGCTCGATCTCGGCGTAGTCGAGCGTCGCCCGCAGCTGCCCGATGAACCGCTCGGCATCGTTGCGGTACGTGCCGATGGGAGAAGCCGTGAGCGCGTGCAGGCATTGCTGGGCCGTGACGATGCAGTGCTGGATGGAGCGGGGGAAGTTGCGGTCGAGAAGCAGAAATTTGGCCACGCTGGCGGGAGTGGTCACGTGGTAGTGCTGCCGGTACATCTGCAGCGCGCTCGCCGAATTGAGGAGCGTCGTCCACCCCAGCTGATCGAACGTCGATCCGACGCCGTTGCCCGGAGGCAATAGGAGGAAGTATTTGACGTCGAGGATGCGGGATGTCTTGTCCGCGCGCTCGAGCATCCGGCCAAGCTGCGCGAAATGCCAGGCCTCCCCGCGCGATAGGGTGGCGCTGGTGACGCCTTCGAAATAGATGCCCATCCGCTTGACGCGATCGCAGAACTCGCTGAGCTCTTCGGGCGATACCTTGGGACGCGCGGCATGTACCACCATCAAGTAGAACTCGTTCAGCTCCTGCCACATTTCACGCGAAATGATCTCGCGTACCGTCCGCGCATTTTCCCGCGCTTTGGAGATGCTGGCGAGGATCGAGTTGGGATAGTCGGCGTCGAAGGTGAGAAACTGGATCACCGCTTCCTGCGTGGGTTTGCCATAGTGCGCCTCGAACCAACTTTGATCGCCGGTGGTCATGACCAAGCTGTCCCAGCCTCCTCGCTGCTGGGCCGGCGCGTCGAGCATGAGCTGCAAGTTGACGTCGATGCAGCGTGCCAAGTTCTCGGCTCGCTCGACGTAGCGAGCCGACCAGTAGATCGACTCAGCGACGCGGCTCAGCATGCCGTCGCTCCCGCCGTCATGGGCGCGGTGGGTCGGGTCGCCTGGCTCTTTCGACGATCGGGTGAATGAAGATCGGGTGCCATGGATTATTCGGACAGCACCCAGGTGTCCTTGCTGCCGCCTCCCTGGGAAGAGTTGACCACCAAGGACCCCTTTTTCAAGGCGACACGCGTGAGCCCTCCCGGCTGCACGTAGATGTCGCGGCCGAACAGCACGAAGGGGCGAAGGTCGACGTGGCGACCCTCGAACTTGTCCCCGATGATCGTCGCTACGCGCGAAAGGGACAGCGTCGGCTGGGCGATGTACCCGCGCGGGTTTCTGGCGATACGCTCCTTGAAGTCGGCTTGTTGTTCCTCGGCGGAATGCGGCCCGATGAGCATGCCGTAACCCCCGGCGCCGTCGGTTGCCTTCACCACGAGCTCGCGCAGATGCGAAAGAACATACTCGCGATCCCCGTCGTCGGCGCATACGTAGGTCGGCACGTTGGGGATGATCGGATCCTGCTTCAAGTAGTACTTGATGATGGTCTCCACATAGCGATAGATGGCCTTGTCGTCGGCCACTCCGGTGCCGGGCGCGTTGGCGAGCGCGACACGCCCTTTCAGATACACCTCGATGAGGCCCGGAATGCCGAGCATGGAATCAGGCCGGAAAACCAGCGGATCGAGGTAATCATCGCTGACCCGCCGGTAAATGACGTCCACCCGCTCGAGGCCGGCGGTCGTGCGCATGAGGACGAAACCGTCGCGAACGACGAGGTCAGGCGGCTCGACCAGTGCCACCCCCATCTGCTGGGCCAGGAAGGCGTGCTCATAGTAGGCGCTGTTGTACCGGCCGGGCGTGAGAACGACGACACGCGGATCGGTGCAATGATCGGGTGCTAGGTAGCGCAGCGTGTCGAGCAGGCGGATGGGATAGTCGTCGACCGGGCGGATGGGCATGCTTTCGAAGATGCGGGGGAAGGTTCGCTTGAGGATCTGCCGGTTCTCGAGGACGTAGCTGACGCCCGACGGGCAGCGCAGGTTGTCTTCCAATACGAAAAATTCGCCCGTCTTGTCGCGCACCAGATCCGTGCCGACGATGTGACACCAGATCCCGCGCGGTGGTTTGAGCCCCATGCATTGAGGGCGAAAGTCGGCGCAGGTTCGCACCAGATGTTCGGGCACGACCTTGTCGCGCAGGATGTGCTGATCGCCGTAGACATCGGCGATGAAGAGATTCAGGGCTTCGATGCGCTGGCGGAGCCCTGCCTCGAGACGGCTCCATTCGCGACCCGAGACGACGCGGGGAATGATGTCGAAGGGAAAGATGCGCTCGTGGCCCCCACCTTCGCCGTTGAGGGTGAAAGTGATACCCATGCTGAGGAGGGCGCGTTCTGCTGCTGCCTGCCGCGTTCCCAGAACGCCGGGCTCGAGCGAGCGGATCCCCGCGAAGAGAGGTTCGAATCCGGGGCGGGCCTCACCCTGTGCGGCGAACATCTCATCGTAAAAAATGCCATTTTCGGGGTCGTAGACCTGGATGTCCATCGCGCTTCTCCGTCCCTTCCTTCTGAAGCAGCTAGACAAATGGGTGCTTCGTGGTGCTTTCCGGTTTGTTTCAGAACGAGAGAGGAGGATGAAATCGTGCAGAAATGAGCGCCGCCTGGGCGCCGACCGCACGATAAGGGGCGCTCGGGGGCATGATCGACGGGGACGGGGCTCAGCCCGTGGAGACGAAACCAACCCAAAACAAAAAGACTCTACGGTCAGGCACCTTGTCCATTCGAGTCGCGCTCCGTCATGTCACGAAGTACAGCTACGGCCGTCCCGTCGCGCTGTCGCCGCACGTCGTCCGGTTGCGGCCTGCTCCGCATTGCCGCACGCGCATCGAGTCGTACTCGTTTCGCGTGCGCCCCGACGACCATTTCATCAATTGGCAGCAGGATCCGTTCGGTAACTACCAGGCGCGGCTCGTGTTTCCGAAACCCGTCTCCTCTCTCGAAGTCGAGGTCGATCTCATCATCGAGATGGCGGCGCAGAACCCGTTCGACTTCTTTCTCGAGGAGTACGCAGAACGGTTCTCGTTCGCCTACCCGCCCGAGCTGCATCGCGATCTCGCGCCCTACCTAGCGACCGCGATGGTCGGACCGCGCTTCGCCGAGCTGGTGGAGCGGGTGCGCGGCGAGGATGCGCGATCGGGCCGCCGCACGGTCGACGTGGTGACCGACATCAACCGCCGCGTGCAGCGCGTGGTTCGCTACGACGTTCGCATGGAACCGGGCGTTTTTGCGCCGGAGGAGACCCTCGCGCGCGCCCAGGGATCCTGTCGCGACTTCGCCTGGCTCCTGGTGCAAGTATTCCGTCATCTCGGGCTTGCTGCGCGTTTTGCTTCTGGGTATTCGATTCAGCTCCGGGCCGACGAAAAGCCGCTCCTCGGGCCGGCGGGCGTAGCGGAGGACGCGTGTGACCTCCATGCGTGGGCGGAGGTGTTTCTCCCCGGAGCGGGTTGGGTAGGCTTCGACGCGACCAGCGGTCTGCTCGCGGCAGAGGGACACATTCCGCTGGCCTGCACGCCCGATCCAGAGACGGCGGCCCCTGTGACAGGGACCTTTGGATGGGACAAGCGCGATGGAAAGGACAAGGTCGACGAGGAGTTCTCGGTCGCGATGTCCGTGACGCGTCTTACCGAAACGCCGCGCGTCACCAAGCCCTATGCGGAGGAAACCTGGCGCGAAATCGTGGAGGTCGGCCGAGCCGTCGACGAGAAGCTCGTCGCCCTCGACACACGACTGACCATGGGCGGCGAACCGACCTTCGTCGCCGCCGACGATCCCGCCGCGGACGAATGGAACACCGCCGCGCTCGGGCCGACCAAGCGGCGCTATGCGAGCGCGCTGACCCACCGCCTGTACGCGAAGTTCACTCCCGGAGGATTGCTCCACGAAGGGCAAGGAAAGTGGTACCCGGGTGAACCGCTCCCGCGCTGGGCGTTGTCCTGCTACTTCCGCAAAGACAAGGTGCCGATTTGGACTCGGCCCGAGCTCTTCGCGCGCGAGGGAAACGGGGCGAGTGCGAGCGACGGCGCGCTCTTCATCGCCCAGCTGGCCAAGCGTCTCGGCGTCGGTCCCGAGCTGGCGATGGCGGGTTACGAAGATGCCTTCTATTACCTCTGGCGAGAGCGACGGCTCCCCGTCAATGTCGACCCTTTCGACGCCAAGCTCGACGATGCCGGCGAACGGGAACGGCTCGCGCGCATCTTCGAGCAGGGACTCGATCAGATCGTCGGGTACGCCTTGCCGCTCCGGCGCGCATCGACGAAAGAGGGCGGCTGCTGGCAGAGCGCCCGCTGGTATCTGCGCTCGGAGCGGCTCTACCTGCATGCCGGCGATTCGCCGATGGGCTATCGCCTTCCTTTGGACAGGCTCCCCTGGGCGCTGCCCGGCGATCGGCAGGCGATCATCGAGCGGGATCCGTTCGCGCCGCGTGGTCCGCTGCCACCGCTCGCGCAAGACCGGTGGGGAGGACCCGAGAAAGCAGCACCGCCGACGGGGGCTCGGCCCCAGCCGGGCGAGTCGGAGAGGGACGTGGTCCGCACCGCTCTTTGCGTCGAGCCGCGCGACGGGGTGCTGCATGTCTTCATGCCGCCGCTCGACGACGTCGAAGCGTATTTGCTTCTCTGCTCGGCCGTCGAAGAGACAGCCGGCATGCTGGGGCGCCCGGTGCGCATCGAGGGGTACCATCCGCCGAGCGATCCGCGTTTGGGACGTTTGCAGGTGACCCCTGACCCCGGTGTGATCGAGGTGAACATTCACCCGGCGGCAAGCTGGGACGACCTCGTATCCAACACGACCACCCTCTATGAAGAGGCGAAGCAGGTTGGGCTCCGCGCCGAGAAGTTCATGCTCGACGGGCGCCATACGGGAAGTGGTGGCGGCAATCACGTCGTGCTCGGGAGTGATCTGCCCGGCGACAGCATCTTTCTGAGGCGCCCCGATGCGCTGCGCAGCATGGTCAGCTATTGGCTCAATCACCCCTCGCTCTCCTACATGTTCTCGGGTCTTTTCGTGGGACCGACGAGCCAGTCGCCGAGAATCGATGAAGGACGGCACGACGCGCTCTACGAGCTCGAGATCGCCTTTCGCGAAGCGCAAAGAAAAACGGACGCGCCCAGCCTTCCCCCGTGGCTTTGCGACCGACTCTTTCGAAACCTGCTCGTCGACGTGACGGGCAACACCCATCGCACCGAGTTCTGTATCGACAAGCTCTATAGCCCGGACGGGCCGAGCGGACGGCTGGGTCTCGTCGAGCTACGCGCCTTCGAGATGCCTCCTCACGCGCGTATGAACCTGGTGCAGCAACTTCTGGTGCGTTCGCTGTTGGCGGTGCTGTTGGAGACGCCTTATCGCGAGCCGCTGGTCCGCTGGGCAACGGAGCTTCATGACCGCTTCGCGCTGCCTCACTTCGTCAAAACCGATTTCGAAGACGTGCTCGAGCACCTCGCACGCGCGGGGTTCATGCTGGCCCCGGCCTGGTTCGATGCCCACTTCGAATTTCGCTTTCCTCTGCTCGGCGCGCTCGAGGCGCGTGGAGGGATCGTGGTGGAGCTGCGTCAAGCGATCGAGCCTTGGCATGTGCTCGGTGAAGAGATGGGCGCCGCGGGGACGGCGCGCCATGTCGACTCGTCGGTGGAGCGCGTGGAGGTGAAGGTGCAAGGCATGATGGAGGATCGCCATGTCGTCGTCTGCAACGGCCGGCGCGTGCCTCTCTGTCCCACTGGGACTCGGGGGGAATTCGTGGCTGGCGTGCGCTACCGAGCCTGGCAACCGCCTTCCGCGCTTCACCCCACGATTGGCGTGCACGCGCCCCTCGTCTTCGACGTCGTCGATCGATATAACGCGCGGTCGATCGCCGGCTTCATGTACCACGTCGTGCATCCTGGCGGCCGCTCCTACGATGTCTTTCCGACCAACAGCATCGAAGCGGAGGCCCGGCGCCGGACGCGTTTTTCGACGTTCGTCCACGATCCGCAATCGCTGGTCCTGCCGTCCGAAGTCGACCGTGAGTTCCCGATGACCCTCGACCTTCGCAAGTGAGGGAGTGGACCTTTGAGCCAGGATCGTGGTTTGCCCGGCGTTGCCAAAGTGAGCAGTGCCCGCGCGTCGAACGAAACAATGAATGCGCCTGCATGGCTCGAGACCTACGCCCGTTCCGTGCGCCGGGGACACGATGAGCTGCTCGACGCCGACGGTCAGCCGCGTCCCGCTTGGCGAAAGCTCATGGAGGAGCTCACGACGATGGGCGAACCCGAGCTCGGCCGTCGCTGGGAGCATGCGCGTACGCTCTTGCGCGAGCACGGCGTCAGCTACAACGCCTACGGTGACGCAGAAGGCGTGACCCGGGCTTGGAATCTTTCGCCGATTCCGGTGATGGTGGAGGCAGCGGAATGGGCGCGCGTCTCCGAAGGGCTTGCCCAGCGTGCACGTCTTCTCGACGAGATCCTCGCCGATCTCTACGGCCCGCGGCGGCTCCTCGCCGCTGGCGATATTCCCGCCGAGCTGGTCTTGGCGAACCCGCTTTTCCTTCGTCCGTGTGTGGGGGTCGAGCCGCCCGGAAGACACTACCTGCCGCTCTACGCCGCCGACATTGCGCGCGATCCGGAGGGACAATTCCGGGTGCTGGCCGATCGCACGCAGGCTCCATCAGGGGCCGGCTATGTCATCGAAAATCGCATCATCCTGGCGCGAGCTCTGACGGAGGTGTTCGGCGAGTGCGGCGTGACGCGGCTGGCCGTCTTTTTCCGCACCATGCGCGACATGCTGCGGCGGCTCGCACCTCACAATCGCGACAATCCACGCATCGCCTTGCTCACGCCCGGACCGTACAACGCCACCTACTTCGAGCAGGCGTTCTTCGCCCAGTACCTCGGCCTCATGTTGGTGCAAGGGGGAGATCTGACCGTCCGCGATCATCGGGTGTACCTGAAGACGTTGGGCGGTCTCTTGCCGGTCGACGTCATTCTCCGGCGCATGAACGACGATTATTGCGATCCGCTCGAGCTCCGGTCCGACTCCCCCCTCGGCATTCCGGGCCTGGTGGAGGTGGCGCGAGCCGGTAACGTGGCGATCGTCAATCCGCTCGGCAGTGGCATCCTTCAATCGCCGAGCTTCTTGCCCTTTCTTCCGGCGCTCTGCCGCAAGCTGCATGGCGAGGAGTTGAAGCTCCCCTCGGTGCGCACGTACTGGTGCGGCGACCCCGGCTCGCTCAGGGAGGTACTGGCTCGACTTTCGGACATGGTCATTCGACCCGCGCTGCCGACCGAGTCGGAGGGTCCCGTGTTCGCCCGCGAGCTGTCCTCGGCGGCTCTCGGTGAGCTCACCGCCCGCCTACGCGCACGGCCAGAAGCCTACGTGGCGCAGGAGGAGCTCGTCCTCTCTGCCGTTCCCACGCTCGTCGAGGGGGAGCTCGCTCCCGCCCACCTCTGGATGCGCGCCTTTCTCGCGGTGTCGCAGGACGACTACGAGGTGATGCCGGGCGCGCTGTCGAGGGTCGGAGGCCCCGGAGAAACGCTGGCACTTTCGCTTCGTCCGGGGGGCGAAAGCAAGGACACCTGGGTGCTCGCCGGTGGGCCGGTCAACACGTTTACTTTGCTTGCCCCCGAGCGCGCCAAGGCCGAGCTGTCGCGCGGCGGCGGCGATCTGCCGAGCCGCATCGCTGACGACTTGTTCTGGCTCGGTCGCTACGCGGAGCGATCGGAGTCGACCGCGCGGCTCGCGCGCGCGATCGGCGCGAAGGTGTCGGACCAGCATGCTGGCCGCGACATCGATCTGGCCGCCGATCTGGACGCGCTCTTCGGCGCGCTCGCGACGCGGACCGGCCTTGCGCACCCGGCTTCCGAGAAATCTTCGGGCAGCGGGCGAACTTTCGCGGCCGTGGCGGTCGAAAGCTGTCTGATCGAGGCGGTGTTCGGCGACACGACCGGCTCCCTCCACGCCACCATCACGCAAATGTACCGTGTGGCGCGCCTGGTTCGCGACCGCATCTCCGCCGATACTTGGCGCACCATCGCCGATCTCGAGCAGGATCTCCGCCGGCACGAGGGGATCACCGGGTCGGGCCGTATGGGGGTGCTCACGAGCCTGCTCAATCGCGTGATCAGGGGCCTCGCGGCCATCAGCGGTCTCGTCATGGACAGCATGACCCGTGGTCAGGCGTGGCGGTTTCTCGATATGGGCCGGCGGCTCGAACGCGGTATGCACATCGTCTCGCTGCTGCGCGACGCCGGTCTGGCGGAGCGCGCGGCGGACCCACCGCTTCTCGAAGCGCTGCTCGACGTGGCCGACAGCGCCATGACGTACCGGCGGCGCTATCTCGCGAAACTTGAGCTTGCCCCAGTGGTCGATCTCTTGCTCACCGATCAGACCAACCCGCGTTCGGTCCTCTTCCAAGTGACCACGCTCGCCGAGCACGTCGACGCCCTGCCCGCCGAGCCGGGCGCCCCTGCTTCGCCGCTTCAGAAGATCCTGCTCGCCGCGACCGCCGAGCTCCGGCTATCGGACATGGACCATCTGGCCGAGCCCGACGACAAAGCACAATTCCCGAGCATGGCCGCGCTGCTCGAACGCCTCACGCACCTGCTTTCCGAGCTTTCCAACGCCGTCTCCGGCGCCTATTTGAACCACGCCACGGTATCGCGTCACCTCTACGGAGGTAAGCCATGAGGCTCCGCGTCGTGCACGAGACGCGCTACGTCTATGAAGAGCCGGTCACGACCTCGCATCACCTCATCCACGTGACCCCTCGGGCGCTCGATCGACAGACGTGCATCCTTCATGACATCGCCATTTCCCCGAGCCCGGGCGTCCTGCGCAAGCGCATCGACTATTTCGGCAACGCGACCTCGTATTTTGGAATTCACGAAGCGCATCGCACGCTCACCGTCGTGGCCAAGAGCGACGTGCGGCTCAAGATCGGTCCCCGTCCGCTTCCCCCCGCCAGCCCACCTTGGGAGGAGGTGCAGAGCCAGACCGCGAGCGATCGTAAACCGCCGTGGGCCGAAGCTCGTGAGTACCGATACGACTCTCCCTACGTTCGCACCACGAAAGAGGTGCGCGAGTTTGCCGAGGTGTCCTTTCCGCGCCGCCGACCTCTGCTCGAGGCCATGCTGGACCTCACGGCGCGGATTTCGACTGAATTCAAGTACGACCCCACCGCCACCGGTGTCTCCACCCCGGTGGCCGAAGTCATGCAGTTGCGCCGCGGCGTTTGCCAGGATTTCGCGCATGTCGAGGTGGCCTGCCTGCGATCGCTCGGACTCTCGGCGCGGTACGTGAGCGGGTACCTGCTCACCACGCCACCTCCCGGAAAACCGCGCCTGGTCGGAGCGGACGGGTCGCATGCCTGGATCGCTACTTTCTTTCCCAACGTGGGCTGGGTCGATTTCGATCCCGTGAACAATTCGATCCCCTCCGATCATCACATCACGGTCGCCCATGGGCGCGACTTTGGCGACGTCACTCCGCTGCGAGGTGTCGTCCAAGGAGGAGGTGGGCATTCGCTGGAGGTCTCGGTCGACGTCTCCCCCGTGGACGACGTCGAACACGACGCTGCCGAGTCGCCGGTGGGAAACGATTGAGCTCACCCTGTCCGGACGTCCCAACGCACGGACGGCAACGCAACATTCATTGTCGTCTACGCCGCCCTTCTCCAGCCGCCATGCTCTGGATCAGATGGGAGCTCCTTTGCAAGCCACCCGTTACGGAGGCGAAGACCTGTTCAGGGAAGCCCTTCGGCAAGCTCGCTCCCACGCGCTCGATCACCACCTTCGTCTTGGCCACCGCGTCGTCGATGATCGGCTCCATGTCGAGACCGAGGCCGCATTGTTGAGCCGTCGCGTTGAAGTGCCGCCGCTCGATCTCGGCGACGCGATAGTGCTTGCTCGTGCCGCGTACGGCCATCGCGAGCTTGAGCTTCTTCAGATGCACTTGATTATGACGAGGCCCGGTGATCGGCCATGCCGAAAGAACATCGTAGACGGGCGTTAAACGATAGCGTCCTTGAGCGAGCAAGCGGATGCTGAAGTTCTTGGCGTGGCCGTCCGTCGCGGCCAGCATCCAGAAGAGCAACTGCGCCCGCAAGAGGGTGGCGAGATCGTCCTCGCGTGACTCCGAGCCCTGAAGAATACGGGCAATGTCCGTGAGCCCTGGTCCTCCGTCAGCCTCGGACTTCGACGAGCTTGGGGTTCCCGTAGCCTGGCAGAAGTCTTCCTGGGGAATGCGAAGCCAGTAGCGGCCGCCAGAATGGAGCGCGCGATCGAAGCGGGTGACGACGAGAGCCTTCGTAGCCCCGAACTGCTTCACCTCACACGGTGCAACGGGCACGCCGTATTCAGCGAGCAAGCGAGCGCAGAGCCACTCGTTCTCGAGGGACGCGCTCATGTCCATCTGCCGTCCGCCAACCAAGCCAAGGGGGAGCTTGAAGATGTGCGTCGTCGGCGTGGCCCGATGTGGTCTGCACCAGCGCTTCTTGTGCCAGGTGAGGGCGGTCTTCTCTTGTGCTCCCGCGATCGAGATCCGGAACTCGTCGTCGTCGTCGTCGTGAGATGGGGCGGCGCCAGACACGGCTCCAACGAGTCTTTTCTCGACGTCCGAGTCGCTAAGCGGTGTCGCGGAGATCTCGGACACGCCTTCTGGGGTTCTACCTTCCGGCAAGAGCTGCAAGGCTCCAACACAGTCACGCCCGATCGCTTCGAGCAAGTCGAATGCGTCTCCGCTCCTTGTGTGAAAGCGGGCTCGGACTCGCTGCCGAATCACCTCGCTGTCGGGCAGGAGGTTGTCGAAGAAGAAGCCAACCTTGTCGCCCTTGAGAGGCATACCATCGAGGTTGATCGGCATGGAGAGGGAGAGCGGCCGGACTTGCTCGGACGTGATCCAGCTTGCGTCGTAGGAAAACTCCATCGGCCCGCTTGTTGGAATGAGCCATCGCCCGACACGCAGCCCATTGGCCCATACGCCGAGCGCTCGGCTATGAGAGCGACGGCCCACGACTCACCACTCTGCCTTCGTACGTGGCGTGCCTTCCTTGTCCTGAAGGACGAGTTCCAGGCCGAGCAGCTTGGCGAGCAGGATGAAACGATCCAATGTCATCCCCGCCGCGTTTCCTTCGAGCGCGGACAAGCGGCTCTGGCTGATGCCCAGCTTGGTCGCCAGCTCTTGCTGGGGCACGCGACGTGCTTTGCGCCGTCCGCGAAGAATCTCGGCCACCTGGCCGGAAGTGGTGATGAGCTGACGCATGG
>DATHES010000047.1:0-9440 GCA_035318465.1 Polyangiaceae bacterium | reverse complement strand
GGGCAACGTCGGCGTCGCCAAGGACTCGATCGCGTTCGGCGAAGGCGCGCGACCGAAGCCGCGTCCCGCCTATAGCTGGCAGCACGCCGCGGCCGCGCAGCTCCACGGCTGGGGTCTGCACGAGCACCACGCCGGCGCGCCCATCCTACTCAGCCAAGTCGACTACGAGGCCGCGCTGAAGGCGGCCGAAGCCCCCGTGACGCGACCCGCCGAGGGTGACCGCCCGCCGCGCTCTGTCTACGAGCCGCACGCGCCCGCTCTGTCTCCGCACGCGCCCAAGGCGTAGCGGCAACGCCTTTCATTCAACAGCGTTCAACCAAACCGACGGCGGGCAACCGCTAGACGGAGGCAGATTTGTACCCTCCCCAGCAGGTGATCACAGTCCGCGACGGCGGCATCGGCCTCGTGTCGACGAGCGATCTGCCGCCGCTCATCGTCGGCGTCACGTCCGGCGGTGTCGCCGATACGCTCTACCAGTACAGCGACCCGAACCGACTGCTGGATGAGCAGGGCGATGGACCGGCGGTCGAAATGGCGGCGCCCATCATCAATACCAAGGGGACGATCCTGCTGCTCAAGACGAACGCCGGCACGGCGGGGTCGAACGGCAGCGTGACGAAGACGCCCGTCGGGACGAGCACCGGCACCATCACGGTCGCGGGCGCGCCGCGCGACGGCTACGAGTTCGTCGGCCGCATCCAAAAGACGGGCGCGCTCGGCGTCGGCAAGTTCGATTACTCGCTCGACGACGGCTACACGTTCTCGGAGCAGCTCACGATTCCGGCGGGCGGCACGTACGTGGTCCCCAATACGGGCCTCACGCTCACGTTCGTGCCTGGAGGCGGCCCCGTGATCTTCGAGCTCGGCGACAAGCACGAGTTCGACAGCGTCGCGCCCCACTATACGACGGCCAACGTCGGAACCGCCATTACGGCGCTGCTCCTGCAGCTCGGCACCCGCAACGTCGAGCAGGTGTACTTCGCCGGCAAGAACGCCAGCGCGGCGTCGGCCGCGACCATGGCGGCCGCCATCTCGACCCACATGGCGACGCTCGCTACGACCAACTACTACGCGCGTGCCCTCATGGACGCCGGCAATGACACGGCCGCCAACGTGCTGACGTCGTTCGCCAGCTTCGCGGACGCTCGGGTCGGCGTCTGCTACGGCGACGCCGACGTCGTTGGGCTCAATTCGTATGCCGGCTGGGGCGTGCCCAAGCGAGCCGCCGTCAACGTCGTGGCGGAGCGCGCGGCCGGCGCCGACCTTTCGGAGAACCTCGGCCGCAAAGAGTCGGGCCAGCTCCGCGGCGTCCGCGCCATCAGCCACGACGAAGGCACCAACACGCAGTTCAGCGAGTCGGACAAGATCACGACGCTGCGCACCTACCGCGGCAACACCGGGTTCTACGTGACGAACGGCTACCTCAAGAGCCCGTCCGGATCCGATTTCCTCTACTGGGACTGGGGCCGCGTCATCGATCGGCTGTGCCGCACCGTCTTCCTCGCTCAAGACGTGTGGCTCCTGAAGAAGCTCCGGTCGCTGACCGATGGGACCGGCAGCATCGATCCGCGCGACACCTCGCGCGTCAACGGGTTCGTGCGCAACGCCATCAAGGCAGTGCTGCTCGATCCGCCGAACGTCGAGGGTTACAAGGGCCACGTCTCCGGGCTCTCCTACGCGGTCGACGAGACGAACAACTTTCTGTCGACGCGCGAGATGCTGAGCGCCGCGTCGGCGGTGCCGCTCGTGCCGGTCGAAACCATCCGGACTTCGGTCGGGTTCGCAAGGAGCGTGTCCTAATGGCCTCCACGGTCGTCAATGAGGTTCCGTACGACTTCTATTCGATGGAGGTCGAGATCTCGATCGCCGGCGAAAGCTTCGGCATCGTCAAGGGCATCGAGGAGATCGAGTACACGACGACATTCAACCGCGAGAAGCTTCGCGGCGGATCGCGCAAGCCGCTCCTTCGAACGGACGGCGATGTCGACTACGAGGGGTCCATCACGTGGCTCAAGAGCTGGTTCGACTACCTGTGCGACAAGTCGCGCGAGCTCAAGATCCCGCTGGCTGACCTCGAGCTGCTCGTCAACTTCAGCTACGCCCACAAGGGCGAGGTGCTGCACACCGACACGCTCGTCGGCGTGAAGCTTGCGGAGATCGGCAACTCGCACTCGCGTGGTCCCGACGGCCTGCAGACGACGTCGCCGCTCGACGTCATGGACATCTTTTACGACGGCGTGAACGTCTTCGGCGAGACGCTGGCGTCGGACAAGTAAGCAGGAGAACCGCGGGACCCACTGGTGACGGTGCCCCGCAGAAGGGCATGACGCATGACGGAGCAGCAGAACGTTCAGACGGCGGCCGACCTTAGCGAGGAGCATCAGAAGATCATCGCGGACGCGACGGCCAAGCACGGTCGGAAAATCGCGTATTGGTACGACGATGACTTCGGTCTCGTCGTCGTGGCGAAGCCCGTGGGAAGCCAGGGCAAGGCCAACTACCACCGGCTCGTGAACGAGCTTCAGGATGCGGACGTCGACAAGGCCGTCGCGCTCGAGACGTTTGCGCTCGCGTGCGTCGTCTATCCGAAGCGCGACGACGCCAAGAAGATCTTCGAAGATAACCCCGCGTTTGCGCTGAAGGCAGCCGCCCGCGCGCAGCAACTAGCGGGGTCCCAGGTCAAAGAACTGGGAAAAGCCTAAAGGAAGCGCGTGGCGATCTCCGCAAGGGGGCCCACGCGCTTCTTGCATTTCAGCGGGGCGAAGACTCGGACGACGCGTTCCTCGGCGCACTTCTCACGGCCGAATACCAGAACGCCATGATCTCGTGGATGAGCGCGTGGGGCGACTGGTGCAAGGCCTGGGCGAAGATGCACCAGAAGCGCGGTCGCAAACGGTGAAGGGAGCGGTGCCGCATGGGTGTTGACGACGCTTCCTTCACGATGCAGCTGCTCGACGAGCTGACGGCTCCTGGCCGCGACATGGGCGCCGTGTTGGCGGCCCTGAAGAGCGCGCTGGGAGAGGCGGGCTCCGCCGCTGGTGATGCAGGCGACGCGCTCAAAGGCGCGGGACGTGATGCCGCGAAGGCGGCCGAGGCGATGGAGTCCGCCTTCAAAGGCATGGACGCCGCGATGGCCCACCAGAACTGGGTCAAGATGAAGCGCGGCCAGGTCGAGACTGGCAAGCTCAACGCCGAGTTCAAGAAGATGGACGACGCCATGGCCCACCAAAAGTGGGTCGGGCTGAAACGTGCGGAAGTGCAGTCGAACAAGGCCGCGTTCGCGGCCAAGCAACACGCCGATGGGCTCCAGCGCGTTGCCGCTCTCGGTACGCCGCTCGACAAGCTGGCGCTCGGGCCCATGGCGGCAGTGGCGAAGGCGGGCGCCGTCGCGGCGACGGCCCTCGCGGCGGTAGCGGGCGTCATCGTCGTCAAGTTCGGTGCAGCCGCCATCCACATGGCCGCGTTCGCACAGAAGTCGATCCTGGCGCTCACGCAACTCACCGGCAACGCCGGCACGGCCGCCCGCGAGTTCGACGAGGTGCGCAAGATCTCGGGTCGCTTCGGGCTCGACGTGGAGGAGACGCAAAAGAGTTTCCAGAAGCTGCTCGCGGCGCAGTTCTCGATCGGCCAGGCCAAGGACCTCATCAAGATGGGGGCCGACTTGCAGGTCGTCACCGGCGAGGCCGAGAGCGCGCAGCGCGCCCTCCTGACGCTCAGCCAGATCAAGGCCAAGGGGAAGCTACAGGGCGAGGAGCTCATGCAGCTGCAGGAGGCCGGCGTGAGCCAAGGCCTCATCCTGGAAGCGCTCGAGAAGGCCCTCGGCAAAGACCGCGCTGAGGTGCAGAAGATGCTCTCCGGCGGGAAGATCGACGCCGAGACGGGCGTCGCCGCCATCATCGAAGCCATCAAGCACAAGGTCGGCGAGCACGAGCTAGGCGAGGCCGGAGCGAAGTTCGCCGATACGACGCTCGCCGGGTTCCAAGGCCGAATGAAGGCCGGCATGCAGAACGCGATGATCGACATCGGCACGCGTATCGAGCCTGCCATCGTCCGGATCACGCAGCTCATTCAAGGGTCGATTGACAGGCTAGTGAAGAGCGGCAAGCTCCAGGCGCTTGGCGATGCGTTCGTGCGCGGGTTCGAGCGGTTCGCCGGGTTCATCGAATCGAACTGGCCGGCGATCGAGTCCGCGATCGTGTTCACCATCGAGGCCATCATTGGTGGCGTCAACATGGCGATCAGCGCGCTCATGTTCATGAGCGACAATTGGTCGACCATCATGACGATCATGAAGGGCGTCGGCATCGTGCTCGGCGTCGTCGCGGCCGGCGCCGTTCTCATGTTCGCTCCGTTCCTGCTCACGGCGGCCGCCATTATGGCGGTTGGTGTCGCGATCGCCTTCGCGGTCGGCTGGCTCGTCGGTAAGCTGATTCCGGCCGTTACGGCATTCGGCAGCGCCTGGCTCGCCACGGTGCAAGGCGTCATCGCGCCATTCAAGGCCGCGTTCGACACCATCGCGGCAATCTTCGACAGCACCGGCATGAGCTGGAGCGAGAAGCTGTTCGCGATCGGTCAGGCCATCATCACGGGGCTCGTTAACGGGATTACCGCGATGATGATGGCGCCGGTGAACCTCGTTCGGAACATCGGCCAACGCATTGTCGGCGCATTCACGGGCGAGCTCCAAACGCACTCCCCGTCGAAGATCTTCGTGGAGGCGGGCATCGATACGATTGGGGGCTTTCCCATCGGGGTCGACAAGGAAGCCGCCAAGGCAATCGCCAGCGTCACTGGGGTCGCGACCGACATCTCGAGCGCCTTCACAGGTGCGCTCGCCATTCATACGCCGGCCAACGATGTGACGGCGTCACCGGTCGCGGCGGCTCTTGGTGTCGAAGCGCCCACCCTGCAGGGAGCCAACGCTCAAGCGGCGTCAGCGGCCGCGCAGAGCGTGGCGGCACCGGCAGGTGAGGGCGGGACTTCGGGCGGCCCCATTTCGGTGACGGTCCAGGTTAGCGGCGCCGACGTATCGAATCCGGAGCAACTCGGTCAGACCATCGGCGTTGCGGTGCGACGCGAACTCGTGGCCCTCCTTAAGAAGGCATCATGACGCTGCCATACTGGGCCGATAACGATCCCAACGAGGCCGCCGCGTGGAACACGGTTCGGCTCGGCTCCGTACAGCTGCCAGGCGTGTGCGTCGTCACGGCCGAGAAGGGTCGCGACGTCGATCTCAAAAAGGCAAAGGGCCAAGATGGCTACGGCCTCACCGACACAGGCGCGACGCCTGGTAAGGTCTCGATCGAGGTAACGCTGGCAACGCGCCAAGATTGGATCGACTGGCAAAAGGTGCGGCCGCTCATTGACCCCAACCGGCCAGGCGCCACGCGCAACCCCCTCGAGATCAAGCATCCAGATGCCGAGGATTGCGGCATCCGCAACGTCTACGTGGACAACATCAAGCGCTCCCCGCCGTCCGCTAGGACGGGCAAGCGCATCATGATCGAGTGTACGGAGTGGTACCCGCAGGCGAAGACATCCAAGGGCGCCGGCAAGACCGCGAAGGCGCTACCTGCTGCGGCCCCGCGCAAGAACACAGTCGTTTCACAGGTCCCTGGCGAGACGCAGCTCGGCCAGGACTTTGTCAACGGGTTCGCCAACAACTTCTGATCGATGCCTTCGACCGTCAAAGGCAAGCCCATCATGAGCGGCGAGCTCTCGATGCCGCGCATCGGCGCGTGGCACGTCGACATCGACGCTGACGCAGAAACGCTTGCCGGCAAGCTGACACTCTCGTTCGAGGGCGTCGAGCTCGTCGGTACGGTCCTGGGCGCAGGGGTGAGCGGTGGAAGACTCGGCGCGCGCATCGTCGGTGGAGCCGGCGGCATCAGCCGGGACATCGGAGTCAAGAACTACGCCGGCAGCGCCGGCACGAAGATCTCCGCGGTCGTTGCAGACATCATGCGGGAGACCGGCGAAACGCTTTCGGCGACGTCCGATCAATCGGTGCTCGGCCGCACGTTGGCGAAGTGGGAGCGCATCGCGGGTCCCGCGAGTCACGCGCTCGTCAATGTGCTCGACACGGCTGGAGCCGTGTGGCGTGTCCTGCGCGACGGCACGATCTGGGTAGGCATGGCGACGTACCCGGACGCCACGGTCGAGCACGTCCTCATCGACGAAGACTGGGTGAACGGCATTCTGACGATCGCGCCCGAGAAGGCGGACCTTGAGCCAGGCGTTACGTTCCGTGGTCAGAAGATCGATGAGGTCGTGCACCGCCTCAAACCTGGCTCGCTACGCACAGAAGCCCATATTGATTCGGTCGCGAGTACGCTGAACCTGTTTCTCGGCAGCATCCGCCGACAAGTCGATCTGTCGCGCCAGTATCCTGGGCGCGTCTCCAAGCAGAATGCCGACGGCACCCTGCAGGTCGTGCCGGACGACGAGAAGGTGAAGGGGGCGGGGCTCGATCGGGTCACCTATTACGTCGGCCTCCCCGGCAGCAAGGTGAAGGTGAAGGCCGGCCAGCGCGTGCTGCTCGCGTTCGAGGCCGGAGACCCGGCGCGACCGTACGTTGCCGCATGGCAGGGCGGGGCGGCCATCGAGGTGACGATCGCTGGACCGACCGGGCTGCCGGCGGCGCGGCAGGGAGATCTCGTCGCCATCACGCTCACGGATCAGGTCATCACGCGGCTCGCACTGATGTTCCTCTCTTCGGCACCGGGGTCGCCTACTGCGCCCAATGCCCCTCTTTTCCAGACGCTCTTGGCGACACCCATCGTCGCGTATGGACTGATCGCGTCTGGTAATGCGCTGATCCGGGAGTAGCATGCCGGCGACCTACCTCGGCGGCGTCACGATCGGCGGCGCCGTCGTCGGGATCGAGACGGTCTTCGGCAGCGTCGGCGGCGCGCTCACGACCCTGCGGGCGACGGTCGCCGCCCAGATCACCGCCATCGACGCGGCCAGCGCGCTCATCAGCGCACAGCTCGATTTGCTCGGGGTGGCGAAGTTCGCCATCCGCATCCCGGCGACGATCGACTTTCAAGCTCAACTCGACGCTTCGCTGCAGATCGGAGCGAGCCTCGGCCTGCAGCTTACTGATCCAGCGGCTTACCTCTCCGGGCTGCTCGCCGGGCTCGCGCAAGTGCAGCTCAGCGTGAGCGCACTCGTTCCGTCGCTCGCTATCCAGACGCAGCTCGCGGTAGCGGCCGCGACGACGGCGGCAATGAACGCCAAGATCGCCGCCATCGACTTGCAGCTCGGCGCACTCGACACCATTTCGGCCGCCGTCGCGGCCCGCCTCACGGCGATCGGCCACATCTCGGCAGCGCTTGCGGCCGCCATCGCGGTGGTGGGTGCCGCCATCACGGCCTACCTCAACATGACGACGACGCTCGGCACCGCCGGTGCCCACGTCATTCTGTACACGGGCGCGCTCAGCGGCATCGGGGCAGCGGTCGATGCCGTCACGGCCGGCACCGGGCTCGCGCCATCGGACGACGTCAGGGCCTCTGTCATTCTCGTGGAGACGAGCGACGCCGGCCGGGTGGCGGCGTTCAACGCCGTGCTGAAGACTTCGTGAGCTACACGTCGTGCGTCCAGCTGGAGACGCGGCCGTTCTCGATGAGCACACGCAATCCGCATTGCCCAACGTCGTTGACGAAGTACTTCAGAATCAGCGCCTGACCGGTACCGGTTCGAGCCCGAGCGACTTCGGCGGGCGGACCGAACATCGCGGACACGGCATCCGCTGGCGCACCCACCCACAGCTCCTTGCGCCAGATAGCGGTCGCGGCATCCATGCCGAAGCGCTCGCAGAGCGAATACCAATGTTGCGAAGGGTCCGCCCGTAGCGGCGCCGCCGGCGCGGCGCGGCCAGTAAGTCTCCGAAAGACCCATCGCGTGGCAGCGATGAGGAGCAACGCCGGGGCGAGGACGATGTAGAGGAAACAGCCGATTGCGGAGCCGCCCGCACGCCCACCTACGCCAGTCGAATACGAAAGGCCGCTGCCGGGAATGCTGGCGGTGAGGCGGGCTCCGCGGGAGCCAAGACCAAACCGGAGGCCTCGTCCGCCGAAGGAGGCGCCAGCGCCGCTCTTGCTGAGGGTGAGGCGGAACACCTTTCCGACGCGAGCACTACGGCGAAAGCGGAACCCCATGATGGGCACCGAGCGGTCAGCCGCCGTCGCCGGGACACTGTTTCCACTCGTTGCCCTGGCCTACGTAGGTTTCGCAGCCGTCCTGTGGCCGCTCGACACGACAGTTGATGTAGCCAATGGGGCACTCGACGCACCGACCGTTGCTCGCGCAGTAGGCGCGACGCGCGCCGAACCATGCCTCGCAGGTGTAGGCGCCCGCCTCGAGGGTCGGCGTGCTGATACTGCCATCGTAAAGAACAACGCAGGGCGCGCCAACGCCGTCAGGGCCAGCATCGTGGATGGGGGATCCACCCGTTCCAGCGCCGCCACCGGCGCCCGTTCCGGCGGCCGCCCCCGCTCCCCCAGCCCCCGCCGTGCCGCCGGTGGTAGCCCCAGCGGCTCCATCGCCAGCTCCACCGGTAGACCCGCCCTGACCGCCTACACCGGCTCCGGCAGCGCCAGCCGTTGCCGCGGCGCCGCTCTTCCCACCCTCATCGAAACGACCCGCGTCACTCGCGCCCGCTGTGCCACCACGACCGACCGTTGAGTCGGGTCCGCTGTCGGCAATGCCGCCGGCCGCGCCGCCTCTCCCGGGCCCAGAGCCTCCTGGCGCCCCGCCTCCGCTTCCACCGGTGGCTCCAGCTCCGCTGCCGCCCGCTCCCGTGTCGGAGCCGGCCGACCCGCCCACGCTGCCGGAATCGAGCTCGCCGCCGGTCGCCCCCGAAGCTCCCCCGCTCGACGGCCGCTGCCCGAAACTAGGATCGTCCGACCCTCCGCACGCGGCCAGCAGGACACCCGCCAATACCAATAAGCAACGCATTCCCGTCAGCGTAAGGCGTCGTATGGCGGGGACGCAACCCCGAACGCGCGAGCAGGGCGAGGGTCTCCGACATGGCCGACATCGAGACCGTCGACGTCTATTGCATCGACGACTTCCTGGCCCACATGCCCTCTGTTACGGGCCGCGTCGCGCTCGCGCATCGGTTGTGTCGCCGTCTCACGACCCCACGGGGCCGCTTCCGCTTCTGGCCGAACTTCGGCACCGACATGCGGCGCTATCTGCTCTCCAAGGTGCCGTCGTCGCAGATCGCGTCGGACGCTGCGCAGGAATGTGAAAAAGACGAACAGGTCGAGTCCGTCACCGTAACGGTGGAGCGGGTCGACTTCGATCAGCGAGAGCTGACGCTCGACCTCCAGGTGGTCGATGCCGCGGGGCCGTTCGAATTCACGATGACGATCGGTGAAGCGCGGCTGACCCTCATCGGGCTGCAGGCGCTCGCCTCCTAGAGGTCACCCATT
>DATHES010000046.1:0-42063 GCA_035318465.1 Polyangiaceae bacterium | reverse complement strand
ACGCGGGCCAGACCGGCCGCGGCGTCCACGGACGCACCGAGAATGAGAAGCTCCGTGGTCGCGCCGCACGATACGAGAAACTGCGCGGCGCGCTCGAGCCTCAGCGACGCGCTGGGGGAGCGAAGGACGATCTTCGTCGCCCAGGCTGTGGCGGAGGGAGGGGGCACCCGATTGGCTTAACATTTCCTCGCGCGCGACACCTGCACGGTGGAGGTCACCCGAGAAAATGATGGTATTGACGAGCAGCGCTAGTTCTTACGCGCCAACTCGAATGCCCGGGGTTGCGATTGGCGCTTGAGGTTGGCGGCCAATTCCGTCGCACGCGCGGGGCGGTCGACCGGCGGCCGACGCGGCAGCTCCACGATGAACGTCGTACCGGCGCCTACCTCGCTGGTGACCCGGATCTGACCGCCCAACCCGTCCACGACCTGGCGCACGATCCAGAGCCCGAGCCCGAATCCGGGCGCGTCTCGTCCGGCGAGGAGCCGCTCGAATCGCTCGAAAATGCGCGCCAGGTCCTCGGCCGGGATTCCGATCCCGTGGTCGCGCACGACGAGCCGCGCCGTGTCGCCATCACCGTCCACCTCGATGTCGATCGGTCGCCCGCTTCCGTACTTGGCGGCATTGGAAAGGAGGTTGGTGATGATCTGTTCGACCCGCAGACGGTCCCAGCTTCCGACCACCGGAACCTCGGCTCGCAGCGTGACCACGCACTCCGCGCGGCGCACCACCTCGTCGAAACGATCGGCGACATCGTGCGCCACCGCCGTGAGGTCCACTTCCTCGAGCGCCAGCTCGAGACGGCCCGCCGTGATGCGCGAAACGTCGAGCAGATGATCGATGAGCCGCGAAAGGCGGCCGATCTGGCGTTCGAACGTGACAAGCTTGGCCATCATCCGATCCGGCGCCGACTCCTGCTCGGGGTGCTTGAGGATGGCGCGTGTCATGAGGTCCAAATGGAGCTGCATGGCGGCGAGCGGCGTGCGAAGCTCGTGCGACGCGATCGAAATGAGCGCGTCGCGCGCGTTGACCGCCTCTTCCAGCTGCTTGAGGAGGCACAGCCGCTCGTTGGCGCGGTTGAGTGCCATCGTCCCCTCTTCCACCCGGGTTTCCAGCCCCTCCTGCGACACGCGCAGATCGCGGACCGCCTTGCGCCTCTCGAGAACCGAGGCTCCGAGGACGAGGAAAGTCGCCGCCGTGATGGCCATGAAGAGCTGCAGCATCAAGAGGCTCTGGTGCAGCGTCCCGGCCACGAAAGGGCCTCCGCCGAGCGCGGTTCCGGTGATGGAGATGACCGAGGCGACGAACGTCGCCGAGATCGCCCCGCGCTGCCCGAAACGCAGCGCAGCCCAGATGAGAAGAGGACAGAGAAAGTACGCTTGCCCGACGCTCCTCGAGGAGGCATGCGTTCCGAAAATGAAAAGGCCCATTCCGACAAGGGCCGCCGCGAGCAACGCGGCCTCCACGCGTCCCGCCCCTCGCAGGCCAGCGACGGGCTTGGACGCCCAAACGAGGAGCAAGGGCGCGACCACCAGGTCGCCGATGGTGTCGCCGATCCACCATGCTCGCCAGGTTTCGGCGAAGCTTTCGGCATCGACGATTCCCCCCGCCGTCAGGCTGAGGACGCCGAGCGTCGCGCTCACGGTCGTGCTCGATAGCGCGACGAAGACGAGGGCGAGCGCGTCGCGCACGCGCTCGCACGCAGGGCTGAATCCGGGGAGGTAGCGGATCGCCGCCGTTCCCGCGAGAGCCTCCAGCGTGTTGCCGAGTGCGATGCCCATCGCCACCAGCGGAGGCGCTCCGGTCCACAGGTTGGAAAGAAACGCGCCCAGAGCGATCGCGGGCCAAAGGCGATTTCCGAACAGCAGGAGCGCCGCCAGGGACAGACCGCTGGCCGGCCAGACGAGGGTGGCGAACCCCGCCACGGCGTCCATCATGAGTCCCAGCTTCGCGGCGACGACGTAGGCGGCCGTCAGTCCGGCAAGCTCCAGAAATAGCCGTAGACGACCCCGCATCGGTTCTATGGTCATCGACTTTGGCGGTCTTGCAAGCATCTTCGACGCTGCGACGACGAATCGCCCTTCCGCCAAGGTAACAAGCATGCCGCCTAACCCCAATGCCGGAGATCGGTGCGGGCGCACGCACCAACCCATGTCATCCTACGCGGCCTTCCAGCCGCGATTCCCGTGCATCCCCATCCCGCGAACATCGCCGCCGACATCGACCGCTGTATGCTGCGCGACCGCCATCGGCTGCGCCGACGGCTGCAGGCGATCCTCCGCCGCCGCGGTGGTGACGACACGGCGCTCATCGAGCTGGCCGAGGCGGTGAATGCCTCCTCGGCACGACGGGCGCAGCGCGAAGCGGCGCGCCCGCGACCGACCTACCCCGCGGATTTGCCGGTGGCGATCCAGAAGGACGCGATCGCGCGCGCCATCGCCGATGCTCAGGTCGTCGTGCTGTGCGGCGAGACGGGATCGGGCAAGACGACGCAGCTGCCGAAGATCTGTCTCGACGTCGGCCGCGGCGTGGCGGGACTCATCGGGCACACCCAGCCGCGCCGCCTCGCGGCCCGCACCCTGGCCGCGCGCATCGCCAGCGAGCTCGACACCGAAGTCGGTGGCGCGGTGGGCTACAAGATCCGCTTCACCGACCGCGTTTCCGACGCGACCTACGTGAAACTCATGACCGACGGGATCCTCCTCGCGGAAACGCAAGGGGACCGCTTTCTCGAGCAGTACGACACGATCATCATCGACGAGGCGCACGAGCGCAGCATCAACATCGATTTTCTCCTCGGTTACTTGAAACGGCTCCTCCCCAAGCGCCCCGACCTCAAAGTGATCGTCACCTCGGCCACCATCGACCCCCAGCGCTTCGCCGCGCACTTCGAAGGCGCGCCGATCATCGAGGTCTCCGGGCGCGTCTATCCGGTCGAGGTGCGCTATCGCCCGCCGGCCGTCGCCGATCCGGACGACGACGACAGTGACGAGTCCCGATCGGGCGAGGACGCGCTTCTGTCGTCGCTCCTCGACGCCATCCACGAGCTGCCCGAAAAGAGCGGCGACGTCCTCGTTTTCCTCCCCGGTGAACAGTCGATTCGCGAGGCCGCCGAGGCGCTGCGCAAGTCGCACCCGGAGAAAACCGAGATCCTCCCCCTCTACGCGCGGCTTTCGGCCGGCGAGCAGGCCCGCGTGTTTCGATCGCACGCCGGGCGGCGCATCGTTCTCGCGACCAACGTCGCCGAGACGTCGCTGACGGTTCCCGGCGTGCGCTATGTGATCGACACCGGTCTCGCGCGCGTCAGCCGTTACGACACGCGGCGCAAGGTGCAGCGGCTGCCCATCGAGAAGATTTCGCAGGCGTCGGCCAACCAAAGGACCGGACGCGCCGGCCGGACCAGCGCCGGCATCTGCATCCGGCTCTATTCGGAGGAAGACTTCGCAGCCCGCCCCGCCTTCACGCCGCCGGAGATCGTTCGCACCAACCTGGCCAGCGTCATGCTGCAGATGGCAGCGCTCGGCCTCGGCACCATCGAGGAGTTTCCCTTCGTCGAGCCCCCCGGCACGCGTGCGATTCGCGACGGAGCGGCGACGCTCTTCGAGCTCGGAGCTCTCGACGAGGAGCATCGCCTCACGCGCGTGGGACGTGAGCTCGCACGCCTCCCGGTCGATCCGCGGGTCGGCCGGATCATTCTCGGCGGACGCGATCACGGGTGCCTTGCGGAAATCCTCGTCATCGCCGCCGCCCTCTCCGTGCAAGATCCGCGCTACCGGCCGCACGATGCCAAGGAGAAGGCCGATCAGGCGCATCGCCGCTTCCAGAGCGAAAGCTCGGACTTCGTTTCGTATCTGAAACTTTGGGACGCCTTTCAAGACGAGGCGGGACGCGTCGGATCGAGCAAGCTGCGCGCGTGGTGCGAATCGCATTTCCTCTCCTTCTTGCGCATACGCGAGTGGCAGGACGTTCACCGCCAGCTCCATCAGCTGGTGCGCGGCATGGGATTTCCCATCGCCAGCGCCCGCAGTGACGACGCCGCGCTCCACCAGGCGCTGCTCACGGGCTACTTGGGAAACGTCGCCATGAAGCTCGACGACCGGCTCTATGTCGGGGCCCGCAACGTGAAGATGAACGTTTTTCCCGGCTCCGCGCTTTTCAAGAAGAGGCCAGCTTTCATCATGGCAGCGGAGATCGTGGAAACGGGACGGCTCTACGCGCGTACGGTGGCCAGGATCGAACCGGAGTGGATCGAACCCCTGGCCGAGCACCTCCTGGAGAGACGCTACTTCGAACCGCACTGGGACAAGTCGCGCGGGCAGGTGATCGGCTTCGAGAAAGTGACGCTTCACGGCTTGCCCATCGTGACCCGGCGAAGCATCGACTTCGCGCGCATCGACGCCGAAGCGGCGCGCGAGATCTTCATTCGAGAAGCGCTGGTGACCGGCGAGCTTCGCACACCGGGGCCGTTTCTCCGCCACAACCGCGAAGTCGTTGCCTCGATCGAAGGGCTCGTCGATCGGGCGCGGCGGCGCGACGTCTTGGTCGACGAAGAAGCCGTCTTCGCCTTTTACGACAAGTTGCTACCGGCCGATGCGTGGTCGGGGGGTCGTTTCGAGGCCTGGCGCAAGAAGATCGAACAGAGCCACCCCCGCGCGCTCTTTCTCGAGCGGCGCGACATTCTGCTCGGCGACGCGGCGGCGATTACCCAGGACCAATTCCCCGACGCGCTCACCATCGGCCGTTTGCAGCTTCCTCTCAGCTACCGCTTCGAGCCAGGCCACGAAGAGGACGGCATCACCGTGACGGTGCCGCTCGCCGCGCTGGGCGAGCTCGAAAGCGCGCCGTTCGAATGGCTCGTACCCGGCCTTCTCGTGGAAAAGGTGACCGCCCTTCTCGAATCGCTCCCCAAGGCCATCCGCAAGAATTTCGTTCCTGTACGCGAGGTGGCGGAACGCTTCGCCCAAGCAACGCGGGCCCGGAGCCAAGAGGCATCGCAGGGCGCAACGGAAACGCTCGGCACGGCGCTGAGCCGCTATCTCGAAAGACAAAGGCCGGTCGCCGTGCCGGTGACCGCGTACAACCGCGCGGCGTGTCCCGACTATCTCCAGATGCTCTTTCGTGTGGTCGACGAGCAAGGCAAACCGGTAGCGACATCGCGCGATCTCGGGGAGCTTCAGTCCAAGCTCGCCACCCGAGCGCGCGCAAGCTTCGTTCACGCGTCGATGGGCAACTGGGAGCGGGAACGGGTAACGGCGTGGGACTTCGGCGACCTGCCGGATCAGGTCGAGATCCGGCACGGATCTTTCTCTTTGCCCGGGTACCCCGCACTGGCGGTGGAACGAGACAACGTCGCGCTCCGGGTGTTCCAGCATGCCGGCGAAGCGGCGGCGTCGCATCGCCGCGGCGTGCGACGTCTCCTCGCCATGAAGCTCGGTGAGACGACGAAGGTCGTCCGGCGCAATCTGCCCGGCATGCAGGCCATGAGCATCCAGTTTGCGCTGGTCGGCAGCGCCGACGCCCTTCGCGACGACCTCGTCGCGGCCGCCATCGATCGCGCGTGCCTCGCAGGCGGCGCATCGCCGCGCTCGCAGGAAGCGTTCGAGCGCTGTGCCGAGCAAGCGCGCGGCAGGCTGGCCGCCCTGGCCGACGAGATCGCGGCCCGCGTCGCTCCGATCCTCGCGGCGTACCTGGAGGTCGCGCGCCTTTTGCCCACTTCCGCGTCTCCTGTCGGCAGCGCTCCATGGGCCGTGATCCGCGACCATCTCGCCCGGCTCATCTACCCCGGCTTCGTGAGCGACACCCCCTGGAGTCAGCTCGGCCACCTGGAACGCTATCTGAAGGCGGCGCGCCTGCGCATCGAGCGTCTCGGCAACCACCCCGCCAAGGATCGTGACCGCGAGGCCGAGCTGGCGCCGCGCTGGCAGGCGTATACCGCACGCGCCGAGGCCGAGAAGGCGCGAGGCACGAAGAGCGACGAGCTCGAACGCTACCGCTGGCTCCTCGAGGAGTGGCGCGTTTCGCTCTTCGCACAGGAACTTCGCACCGCCGAGCCGGTCTCCGTGAAAAAGCTTGCCGATCAGTGGACGAAAGTGGAAAGCGAAGCGTCACGTCGCCGCTGACGCAAGAGCTCGAGCATCGCCACCGGTGTGGAGCACGGCGCGCTCTTCGACGCACCGGTATGGCAAGGTGGCTTACTCAGCGGGACCAAGATCGGGCCCTGTAAGACCACAGATTGGGGTGGAAATCTCGGTCAGGCGCGCTGGGTGGAGCAGGTTTGTTTGCACGTACTTACGTCGGCTACTTTGCGAACAGCGCGCCGCAAATCGTGCCTGTCGATGGAGAACTCAGTGCCAGCGTCCGTTGGTTGTAAGAGCTTGCTTCGACGCGCCGGCGCGTGATGTGATGGTCTGATACGGGAGGAGTGACCGATGCGAAAGTTGCTTGCAGTTGCCGCCTGCGCGGTGGGTATCTGGGGGTTCGTCGCTTGCGGAGGGGACAACAATTCGGGGGGGGGCACCGCATCGGATCCAGTCGAGGGGTGCAAACAGATCCAACAGATCATGTGCGATAAGGTTTTCAAATGTTTCACGAAGGAGCAACTCGACGCGTCGAAAGACAAGGTCGGACTCAATGCCGCCGATTGCGTGATCAAGTTCAGCGTAGAATGCACGCCCGAAAAGCAGAACTGCAATTCTGGGGACGTGTTCCATGCCGACAAGCTGCAAGCGTGCATCGACGGCTTCAAGACCTTCACTTGTAGTGACGTCATGAACCCCGACATCGAACCCGCCGCCTGCGCGCAAATCTGCACAAAATGAGTCTTGGTGCGGTCGCGCGGGCACGCGACGCGCCACCGGAGGTTGCCTTTCCTCCCCACCTGCCGAGGCCGACAGGATAGGTCGTTCGCAAGTTCACGGCGGTGCCGCTATGGTCGAGGCGATGGCCGACCCACGCTACGATCTGGCACCGCTGCTGAAGCGCGCTGCCGACCTCTCCACCGCGTACCTTGCGTCCCTCCCCGCGCGCCACGTCGGACCGCGCGCCAGCGCGGCCGCCATCGCGGAGCGCATCGGCGGCCCTCTTCCTAGCGGCCCCGAAGATCCGTTGGCCGTGATCGAACGACTGGCCCGCGATCTCGACCCGGGTCTCGTCGCGCTGGGTGGACCGCGCTACTTCGGGTTCGTCGTGGGCGGCGCACTTCCCGCGTCCCTCGCCGCCGATTGGCTCACGGCGGCGTGGGGCCAAAACGCGGCGCTCTACGCGATGTCGCCCGCCGCAGCGGCAGCCGAAGAAGTCGCGGGCGCCTGGATGAAGGAGCTGCTCGGCATTCCCGCCGAGGCAAGCTACGGGATCACCACCGGTGCGGGGCTCGGCAACGCGGTCGGCGTCGCGACGGGACGTCACGCCGTCCTCGCCAAGGTCGGCTGGGACGTCGAGACGCGCGGCCTTTACGGAGCGCCCGAGATCGCCGTCATCCTCGGCGAGGAAGCGCACGCCACGATGCTGACGGCGCTGCAATACCTCGGGCTCGGGCGCGATCGCGTCACACGCGTTCCGAGCGATGGCCAAGGCTGCATGCGTGCCGAACCTCTTGCCGAAGCGGTGCGCCGAGCCGGGCCGACGCCAGTGATTGTCTGCGCGCAGGCCGGCAACGTGAACACCGGAGGATTCGATCCGCTTTCCGCCATTGCCGACGCGGTCGACGCGCACCCCAACGCTTGGCTGCACATCGACGGCGCGTTCGGTCTTTGGGCTTCCGCCGTTCCTCGGTTGCGCCACCTCATCGCGGGCGTGGAGCGCGCCGACTCGTGGTCGACCGATTCGCACAAGTGGCTCAACGTCGGCTACGACTCCGGCTTCGTGGCGACGCGCGATCCCATCGCGCACCGGGCGGCCATGGCGGCGAGCGCGCCCTACCTCATGGTGAGCGGAGAGAACCGCGAGGGGTCGGAATGGGTACTCGATTCGTCGCGCCGTGCGCGCGGCTTCGCGCTCTACGCCGTCCTTCGCTCGCTCGGGCGTGACGGCGTGCGCGACTTGGTGGAGCGCTGTTGCACGCTGGCCCGCCGCATGGCCGACCGCTTGGCCGCCGGCCCCGGCATCCTCGTGCTCAACGAGGTGAATCTGAATCAAGTGCTCGTGCGATTTGCCGACGACGACGCGCGCACACGCGCGGTCATCGAACAGGTACAGAAGGAAGGCATCGCCTGGATGGGCGGAACGACCTGGCACGGCAAAGCCGCCATGCGCATCAGCGTCAGCAATTGGGCAACCAGGGAAGACGACATCGATCGCACCGCCGAAGCCATCGTGCGCGCGGCACGGTAGCGATCTGGGACGACGGATGCCGCGACAGAGCCTAGAGCCTCGGCGGCGTGCCCGCGGCGCTCGGGTAGCGGCATGTTTCGCGCTGCTCGGGACCGCGGCGCGCGCCGAGGGCCCACTCGACGAGCGACACGACGCCGGATACTACGTCGCCCGCGGAGGTGCGGTGGCCGCCGCCATGGGCCTGACCATCGCAACCACGGCGCTTCTCCGGCCGGCGCGACCGGAACCGACGTCGTCAGAATGGCTCGGTTGGGATGACGCCTTGCGCGGGCGCCTCTCGACCGCGGCCAGCGGAGCCAGCGACGTGACCCTCCTGACGTCGACGGCGCTACCGATCGGCGTCGAGCTCACCCACGGCCTCGACACGCGCTTGGCCAACACGTCCATCCTCTATGCAGAGGTCCTTTGGGCGAATGTCCTTCTCAACACGGCCGTCAAGTACACGATGCCGCGTTGGCGGCCGTACAACTATCGTGTCCCTCCCGCCGCGGCGTACGTCACGTCGCAAGGCGGCGACGCCGTTCTCTCGTTTTACTCCGGCCACGCGAGCACCGCCTTCGCCGCCGCCGTTGGCGGCTCCTACCTCTTCGCGGCCGCGCATCCTGACGCTGCGGCGAGCCCCTGGCTGTGGGGCGTCGAATCGGCCCTGGCAACGGCAACATCGATTTGGCGCATTCGCGCCGGCAAGCACTTCTATTCCGACGTCGTGGTCGGCGCTGCCGTCGGATCCGCTTTGGGGATCGGCATTCCGCTCCTGGAAGGCGTTCACCATCGCCCGAGCGCCACCGAAATGGCGTTTGCCGGCGGCGGCGCGCTCGTCGGTGGTGTTGCGGCGGTCCTCGCACCTTTCGAAGAGGACGTGGTGACGCCGCCCGACGCCACCCCCTTTCACGTCCAAGTCGTTCCGGCGTTCAGCGATCGCACAGCGGGCCTGACGGCGCTCGGAAGCTTCTGAAATTCCCCATCTCGCCGCTGGGCCGCACGAGATAGCGCGGTGTAGGGTCGGGTCTGTACGAGTGTAAGCAACCCCGATGTGTCGGCGCAGCGACGCCGACACCGAAACGTCCCATAGCCGAAACGGATCACCTGCGATAAAGGCCTCGCGGCTTCGGCGGATTCTCCTCGTTCTTGGAGAGGCGCGGGCCGAGGAGACTCCCATGGCATTCCGAATTCCGCTTCGATCCCGGCGCGCGGTGCTCTTAGGCACATCGCTCGCCGCGTGCCTCGGCACGGTCATCGGCTGCAATGTCTACGACGACGAGCTCCTGAGCCGACCGTATCGCGCCGACACGTCCCAACCCGATGCGGCAGACGGATCCGCCACCGCGATGGACGACGCGCCGTCGTTCGACCGCAGCCCGCACGACGCGGCTGACGCGAACAAGACCGATGCGACCACCCCTGATGCAGTCGGCAATCGGGACGCCGGAATCACGGCCGATGCGCCCGCTCCCGACGCCGCGCCGAGGGACGGAAATGGAACGCGAGCCGACGCTGATGCCGCCGCCCCCCACGACGCCCTGGATGCACCGCGCGACACCGCCACCCCTTCGCGCGACGCCGACGCGGGGACGCCTGCGCCCGACGCAGACGACGCGGCTCCGAGCGACGCCTGGGGTGCCGATACGGGCGCGCGCGATGGGGAAAGCTCATCGCCCGATGTCGCGACGGACGCCCACGGCGGCGGCGCACCTCCCACCTTTCGCGTCGTGCGCGTCGGCGACGGCACGACACAACTGTCTGCCGAATCAACTGCGGTTTTCATCGAAGAACGCGGCTGGGATGGCCAAGTCGTGGGCCAGCCGCTCGCTCTGCCCAGCAGGGCTTCCGGCGGCCAGCACCCCCTGACCTTGTCGGGAAAAGCGGCGTCCGAAGGTGCCCTCTCGTTGTCGCTCGATGGCCGCTATCTGACGCTCGCTGGCTATGCAACGTCGCCGGGACGCGCCTCCGTCGCGACGAGCACCGACGTCGAGCGCGTCGTGGCGCGCATCGACGCCGCGGCCACCATCGACACGACCACGCTCCTCGGCGCAGCATTCTCCGGCAGCAATGTGCGCAGCGCAGCCTCGCTCGACGGCGCGTCCTTCTGGGTGGGCGGGTCCGCGGGCGGCGTGTGGTACTTCACGGTCGGGGGATCCGGGTCCACGCAGATCGTGGCGACGCCCGACAACGTGCGTCTGGTGGCGCTCTTTGGCGACCAACTCTACGGAAGCTCGGGCGCGTCGCCCATGACGACGGTTTTCACGGTGGGCAACGGCAGGCCCACGACGGGCGTTCAAAGTGTCGCTGCACTGGCCGGCCTGCCGCGATCGGGCTTGAGCCCCTACGCGTTCGCGTTCTTCGACCGGAGCGCGACGGTGGCGGGACTCGACACGCTGTACCTCACCGACGACCGCGATCCAGAAAGCGACGGAAATGGCGGCGGCATCCAGAAATGGACTTTCGACGGCCGCACCTGGTCGCGCATGGCAACGTTCGCCGCGGTCGGCGACGGCTCGTCATCGTTCCGCGGTCTGGCCGGCGTCGTTTCCCCGGTCGGCGTGATCTTGCTGGCCAGCACCTCGGAATTGAGCGCCAATCGTCTCGTCGTTTTCGTCGATGACGGTTCGCCGAACGTGACGGGAACGGTCTTCGCCACCGCCCCGAGCAATACGATTTTCCGCGGCATCGCGCTCTCACCGCAGCGATAGACAGTTTCTCGAACGAGGTAACGCGCTCGCGCGGACACGCACCCGCGGGGCATAGCCCACGGGGACGACGCGTGACGACGGCCGTGCGTATGCCTCGCACGTGGGCGCTGACGGCAGTCGTCGATTCCGATCTCCTTTCCGTCGTTCGTCGCGTGCGAAGGAACGGTCGCGATGATAATTGTTGTTCGAACGCACCATTATGCCGCGAACATTGCACACTTGGTTGCGTAGGGAGCAACAATGGATCTGAACTTGGTGGCCATGTTCGTTCATGTCGTCGATACCCGCAGCTTCACGGGAGCCGCTGCGCTGCTCGGACTGCGAAAATCGTCGGTCAGCCGGGGCGTGGCCCGGCTCGAGGAGGAGCTCGGCGTGCGGCTCCTCCATCGCACGACGCGCCGACTCAACCTGACCGAAGCCGGCAGCGCCTACTTTGCTCGTGTGCGCGGAATCACGGCGAGTGTCGACGAGGCGACCGCCGACGTGAAAGAAATGGGCAGCGAGCCGAGGGGAACGGTGCGCATGACCGCGGTCCCCGATTCCGGCTCCAGTGCGCTGGCCGAAATCATCGCGCGCTTCGTGCGGGAATATCCGAAAATCCGGGTAGAGCTCGTGCTCACGTCGCGCGCGGTCGACCTCGTCGAGGAAGGGATCGATCTGGCGCTGCGCGCCGGCCTCTTGCGCGACTCGTCGCTCGTCGCGCGCAAGATCGCGCCGTCGCCTCTGGCGCTCTTTGCCGCACCGTCTTACGTGCGGCGGCGCGGGAAACCGAAAACGCTGCGCGAGCTCACCCAGCACGACTGCGTTCTTTACCGTCCGGAAGCGGGAAGAAACGTTTGGCGGCTCACCGGCCCGAAGGGCGAGGCGAGCGTCGAGGTGACCGGATCCGTCGGCGCCGACGACATGGGGTTCAATGCTCAGATGGTGGTCGCCGGCGCGGGGATAGGCCTTCTGCCCACGGTTCTGACCGCCAGCGCGGTGGAACACGGCAAGCTCGTCCACGTGCTCCCGGACCATGCGGTCACGGGCGGGGCGATCTATCTCGTTTCGCCCGCTTCTCGCTACCAGCTCGCTCGCGTGCGGCTCCTCCGCGATTTTCTGGTCTCGGCGCTGCTGGCGGAGTGGAAATTGCGGTGACGTGCCTCTTCTAGAGCGGATTGAAATTCCCGCTCAGCGTCAGAGCCATCAGCAGGCCCACCGTGGCATTGTAGTAAGTGTACGTCCGCGCGGTGCCGGTCACGGCGGCCGGGTCCGGTGTATACGTGGCATCGACTAGGAACTGGTAGGACCGGTCGAGGAAGCTCTTGGCGTCGGCGTTGCTCCCTGCCGTCGCCATGGCGCCCGCGGCAGCGGTTCCGATGAGGGACATCGAATTGGGCTTGGTGGTGGGTCCCTTGGAACCGCTGGTCGCATAGATGTCGGCCAGGCCTCCCAGACCGGCTGTTTTCGATTGCGCGGCGAAGAAGTTGGTGGTTGCCGTCACGTAACTGATGGCTCGCGATTCGTTGTTCCAGCAAGCATCGAGGCCGATGCGCCACGGCGTTCGATGGGAATCGTATTGGTACATGTTGTTGTCGGGGTAGTTTCCACCGCCGATGCCAGTGCATTGGCTCGTGCACCATGCCGGCACGAGCCCGCCGCTCACCTTGGCTTGAATGTTGGCGAGCGCGGTGTAAACGGCGCTGAGCACGCTGCTCCAAGCATGACCGGTGTCGGCGGTGGCAAAGAGTCGATAATACGCGGGGGCGAAATAGGAAGGATTGGTGAGGGCCGAGCCAGAGCCGGTGAACGTGCTGCCCCCCTTCGGATAAAACGTGCTCGCCTCGATGTCGTAGGTCCAGATGTTACCGATCATCGACGTCGCGGCGCCTTGGTACGAGCCGCCCCACTGTTTGGCGGCCATGAGGAGAGCGAAAGCGGCGTCTTGATCGGCATCGGTCGCCGATCCGGTGCCCCCCGGGATCTGCCAGGTCATGAGAGGACCCGCCGAGCCCCCGCCGCTCGCAACATTGGACGTCCAATAATTGAAGAGGCCGTCGAACAGCGCTCTGTCGTTCATGTAGACAGCAATGAGCATCCCGTAGGCGATTCCTTCGGATACGCTGTCGTTGTTGTTTTCCGGACGCTGCACGCGTTGACCGCTGCCAGCCGCTACGACGAATGTCTTTTTCCACTTCAGGTAAGCGTCGACCAAAAACTTGCCGGTGGCGCCGGCGGGCTTGGTGCAGGTGCCGACGTTCTGGTCGCGTGGGAAGGGGAACATGCCCCCCGCCGGAGGCGGCGCGAGACCGCCGCTGCCCGTATAGAGCTTGACGTCGTCGATCCAGAGATCGTAACCCCCGGAATCCGGGGGGAATTGATCGTAGACGGAGAATTGTAGGCCGAGCATGCTGGCGCGATTGAGCCGCGGCGCTTCGCAGAAAGTTCCGGCCACACATTGGGCGCTCGGCAAATTGCGCGGCCCCATCAAGCCGAATGGCACTTGGATCGTGGTCCACGCCGACGGGATGGCCGTCAGGAGCACGCTTCGCGTGTTGTATTGGTCAGCCGGGCCCGCGGCGGTGCCGCCGTTGGCGGGTGGTTGATTCTCTTTGGTGAGCAGCTCGAAGAGCACGGCCTGGCTGCCGCCCGCGCCGGCCTTGATACGAAACGAGATCCCATCGTAAGCGCTGAAGTCGACCGCGCTCCTCGTCGTACCGCTGGCCAGAAAAGTCGCGCCCACTCCGACGTAGCTCGGGTGGCCGGTTGCCGTCGAATGGAGCGCATACCGGTTGCACATGGCCTGCTCGCCGGTGGGAAGAGCTTCCGCTGGGAGCATGCCGCTCGCCACCGGAGCTGGCGTGGGCGGAGTCGTTCCGACCATATCGGCAAACGTGTACCAAGAGCCGTTTCGGCCTCCTTGCGCCACCACGACGCCTTGACCCTCTTCGAAGTCGGAAAGGAGGTCCGGCGTCGCGGGACAACCGGGAGGTCTGCCGGTGGTGCCCCCATCCAAGCCGGCGTCGGCGACGGGACCTATACCCCCGGCGCCTGATCCGCTCGCTCCGGCCGATGAACCGCCTGCGCCCGAAGCGCCTCCGTTCCCCGAAGAACCGCCGGTGCCGCCGGATGCGCCGGTGGCTCCCGATGCTCCACCACCGGTCGTACTCCCACCGGCAGCACCGCTGCCACCACCACCACCACCGCCGTCGCGGCCGCTCGTTCCTCCTCCTCCGCTTCTACCGCCTGCGCTGCCGCCTGCCGCGCCCGCATCCTTCGTTCCGCCCGCTCCTCCTTGACTCGCACCCGCGGTGCCGCCCTGATGATCGCCGCCGGGCCGCTCGACTGCGTCGCTGCAGCCGAACGTGCGGGAGGTGAGGAGCAAGAGAAGAGCGCACCAGGCACGCGGAAGTTTCAAGGTAAAGGACTCCGTGATGGAAGGACGGCACGTCACGTCCGCGGGCGTCGCACGACACGAAAAGCGTGCGAGAGCTCCGCCGAGTCACGATTCGTTGGATGATTGTCGCTTCGCTACTGCGAGCCATCTAGTCGCTGCTGCACCGTGTCGAGGCTCGCCGAAATGCGCACCCCGGTCGCGGGTCGGACTTCCCGTCGCTCCTTTCGAGCTACGACGGGACGCCCAACAGCATCGACCAGGTCATCAACGATGCGATGCCTTGAGCGCAAGAAAGGCGGCTGCACCTTCGGTTACGGCGAAAAACCGATTAAGCGCCAGAGCGTGCCCGGCTCGTAGCTCTTTCCGCGCGACACGACGGTTTCGACTTTGCGGATGTTACGAATGTCGCTGATCGGGTTGCCCGCCAGAACGACGAGATCGGCACGCTTGCCCGGTTCGATGGTGCCCACTTCCTTGTCGAGATGCATGACGCGCGCGGGCACGATGGTCGCCGCTTGAATGGCCTCCAGCGGCGTAAAACCCGCTTGCACGTAGAGCTCGAGCTCGCGATGGAGGGAATGCCCGGGAACGGAGATGTCGGTCCCGGCGACGATGGGAACGCCACGCTTGTGCAGCTCGCCCACGAACGCGAGGTAGCGATCGAAGAGGGCGGAGCGCTCGGTCGCCTCTTCGGACCGCACCCCTTCGAACATGCCGCGCAGCTCGCGCGGCACTTTGGCGAGCCCCGGCTCCCGTTTGCCGCTCTCTTCGTCGGTGTGGTTCAGGAGATCGAAGAGCGCCAGCGTATCGTCGAGGAAGGCCTTTTTGGCGACGAAAGTTCGCACGACTTGGCTGAGCTTCGGATCATCGAGGCGCGCCTCGATGATCCGGCGCCGCATGGCGCTGCGCGACAGCTTGCTCGTCTCGCCGGGCGCAAAGAGAGGACCGAAGAGAAACGTGGCATGGCTCACGCCATCGAAACCAGCGTCGAGCGCTGCTACCACGTCCATCCCTTCGGGCACGTGATCCACGACGCGCATCCCGCGGCGGTGTGCCTCGGCGGCGATGGGCTTGATCAGGTGCGGATCGATGCTCGAGTAGATCTTCACTTCGAGACACCCCGCCCGCTTCAGCCGCTCCAGAACGGGGGCGATGTCAGCGGCCGACTTGACGGTGATGGTTCCCATGGCTCGCGCGCCGTCTCCATCGACCAGACCATCGACGAGGATCCTCGGTCCGAGCCCGGCGCCGGCGTCGATCGCGTCGCGAATGCCGGTCACGAACTCGAGGATGTTGCCCAGATCACGGACCGTCGTGACGCCGGAAGCGAGATAGGCCGCTCCCTGCTCGACTTGCTGGAAGTGGGCGTGCATGTCCCAGAGACCGGGGACGATGGTTTTGCCGGAAACGTCGACGGTGGTGGCGCCGGCGGGGATGGTGACCGACGCGCGCGGCCCCGCGGCGACGATCTTGTCGCGATCGTAGACGATGACGGCATCACGGGTGGGCGCGCGCCCGGTGCCGTCGACGAGCTCAGCGCCGACCAGCGCGACCACGCCGGAGGGTCCACGCTCGGCCGACTTGGCGACTTCGGAGAGCCACTTCACGCCGTCGGCGCCGGCGCTCGTGGTAAGAGCAGGCAAGATAGCGACGAATCCTTCGCGCACGGCTTCGAAATGGTCGTACTCCGCGTCGCGCGTCACGACCGCCACCAGCTTGCCTGCCGTGTCGAGCCACGCGTCCTCGCGACCCCATGCGAGCCCCCGCACACTCACATGCTCGAGCTCCACGGAATTGGATTCGACGCTGTACGTTTCCCGCCCGCGCGATTCGAGGCTGACCATTCCTTCCGGAACGAGCGACATGGTCGCCGGCCGTCCATTTTCGACCCACTTGCGCAGCATGAGATCCTGCGTGAGCATCGGCGCGTAACCGGACCCCACCGCAAAGGGCGCGCGCGGTCGAACGCGAACGGGTGCCTCGCCGAGCCGGCGCACCACATAGGCGCCATCGGCATCGAGCTCGACGCGCTCGTCGATGGAGGAGGTCCGCGACGTGCTTCCCCAAACCTCGTAGGAGCGAAGAACGCCACCTTCGCCGATCCGGAGAGCCGCCGCGAGCGGAACCTGGGTGCCGCGGTCCTGAAATCCGAAGACCGCCTTGATCTCCATCGAGCCGTCACCGCCGGGCGTAAAGGTGTCGCGCTCGACCCCGATCTTGCGGAGCATCTTGTGCAGATGAAACACGGTGACGTCGGTGACCGCCCGCTTGCTCTCTCCCTCGGGCGCCCCTGGGTTCCGATGGCCTGCGGCAGTCGCGCGGCCAGCGGTCTCCGGGGACGACCCCGCTTGGCCGGCTGGAGGCGGTAGGTTCGACCCTCGGCCCCACCCGCCGTGACAGGCCGGCAGCAGACCGCAAGAGACGGATACCACCAAGACAATCCCGATATTTCCCATGGCGACCGGTTCTACCGCGACTCGCGCAGGGTGACGACGGGTACTGAACAAGCTGCGGGTGGCGTTGCGCCCCGCGCTACACCCCGCATCATTTGCAAGGATGTTTAAGAAATTTGTCGCAGGCGGAGTGCCGTTTTCGCCCATTTTGCGGGCCCAGGTCTCTTGAGAAGACGCAAACAAACTGTGTAGGCTCTCGCCGAGGTGTTTCCATGGACGATCCGACGAATAGGCCGAGCCGAACTCCCGATGGGCGCGCTTCGCTGAGTGCGATGGCACGTGCCACCAATCGCTCGAGCACGCCGCCGGACCCGCCGAATCGGAACGTCAATGTGCCCGATAGCCCTTTCGTTTCGGATCCCACCGAGACGATGCGTGAGGCGCTGCCGCCCCCCTACGAAGATGCATCGGGCTTCATCGATCTCGACAAGTTGCGCGCGGCCGCGGCGGCGGAAGCGGCGGCACGACCGCCCTCGTTTGCGCCGCCTCCTCCCGCGTCACGAAGTCCGCGCACACCGCCTCCCACGGCGGCCAGCATTTTTTCGATTCCGCCGCCGGCGCCATCGGGACCGAGTCAAACCATGGGGATGATCATCGGTGGCTCGATCGCCGCCGCGGGTCTCGTCGCTGCGTTCTTCATCGTATCCCGCAACAACTCGGCGCACGAGACGCGCGCGCAAAGCGCTGCACAGCGTCCGGTGGCGATGAATGCGGTGGCGCCTGCCAGCCAACCGGCAGCGGCGATCAACGCGCAGCCCGCCACGGCCGCGCCGCCCGCCACGGCCGCGCCGCAACCGGCCGCCGCCGTTGCTCCTCTGCCCGTTGCGGCGGCCGCTCCCAACGCGGCCGCTGAACCGGACCCCGCTCCAGCTGCAGCACCCGTTGCCCCTGCCGCTGTGGCCAATGCCGCTCCTGCCGCCGCGCCGCCCGCCGCTGCCGTCGCGGGACAGGCAGCCGCAGCTGCCAACGAGGCTCCCGCCGCGCGCGAAGTGTCGACGATCGACACGACCGATCACGCCGGGAAAAACAAAGCCGGCAAAGGTGGCAGCAAGGTCGCCGCGCGCGGCGCCAAATCGGAAACGCCGAAGGGCGACGCACCCGCCTACGATCCGCCCAAAGAGGCGCCGGCAGCAGGAGGGTCGTTTTTGCAGGCCCTCGGCAAGACGCCCGAGCTCGCGGGTCAAGCCGCGGCAGCGCCCCCCGCCGCTGCGCCCGCGCCTGCGGCGGAGCCCGCTCCGGCGCCCCCCGCTCTCCCTCCCGCCCAGACGACGGCCAAACCTGGACTCGCCGCCGCCATGCAGAAAGCAGGCGGCGCCGAAGGCCCTCCGGCTGCGGCTCCGGCTGCACCGCGTGCAACCGCTGCTGCCGCGCCGGCGGCAACCGCAGGGCCCGCACCGGTGACCCCCGCCGGGGCGGGTGTGCCCGACGCGCCTTCGCAAGGCGCGATCGCGAGTGCTCTCCAGGCCAACAACCGCGCCGCCAAAGCTTGCGTCAAAGGGCAGGAGGCGCCCTCGCGCGCGAGCGTGACGTTCGGTTCCGACGGCAAGGTGCAGACCATTTCCATCTCCGGGCCGGCCGTCGGCACGCCCGCGGAGGAATGCATCAAGCAAGCGCTCCAGAAGGGCAACGTCGGACCCTTCAGCCGCCCGAGTTACAACATCGGCATCACCATTCGGCCGTAGCGAGTTTGCTGAACAGGCCCCCGGTCTCGCCACCGTCGGAGGTCTTTTTTCAGCAGCCCGCTAGCGCTTTTGGATGATTTCGCCGGGCGTGCAGAGCTCGTTCTTGCATTTCACGCCTTGCTCGAGAATCACTTCGACCATCATGTCGCCATCCAGGTCGAGGATGCCGCGCACGTACCCTTCGCTATCGGACGAGCGAATCCACTGGAGCTGCGCCGCCTGGGGCATGCTCAGCGCGAAGCGGGCGCACTGGTAAGCTTCGTCTTGCCAATCGAGCGTTCGGCTCTGGTATTTGCGGCCGCTGACCGACGCCAGCGCCCGCGGCACGGGCTGCGCTGTTGGCGGCAGAGGGATTCGCCCCGACCGCGATTGTGCCGCGCATTGGGCGACGCCCGCGGCGAGAAGGCCCATGCTCTGCTGCGTCTCGGCCACGCTCGTCCGAAGGAGATGACTGCGCAATGCGTAGACTCCCACCGGCAAGAGCACGAGCCCGCAGCTGCCGGCGGCCCCCAACACGACGAGCGGGATGATCCAGTTCGAACGCTGGCTCGAACTCGGCTGACGGGGAGAAAGCGCCATACGACCGTCCGCGAAGGTGACGATGCGCGCGACAGGCGGGCCGCGACACCTTGCAGGGGCCGAGCGCGATCTGCTGCTGCCAAGCCTGACGCAGTAGCGTTAGAACGGCATGTTGATGCAGGCGAGCTTCGCCCCGGCGAGGCCACCCGTCATCGTCATCATGTCGTGGAGCATGACGGCCTTGGCCTCGCCCGCCCGGGGGATGAAGTCGACCGTCGCTTCGGCCGACCCGGTGCCGCTCGCCGTGGTGACGAAATCGAGCCAGACCTCGTTCTTGCTGTTCGCATACATGGGGTCGGCCGCGCCGCCATCGGGCGCCGGATTGTGCTGATAATGTCCGCCCGCCTTGCTGCTGTCTTCGCAAGGGAGCTTGTGGATATGGGAGCCGAAGGGGCGATTGGCAGGCAGCCCCGACACCGTGAGCTTGACGCGCATCGTGGTGCCGTTGGCGAAGGCTTCCGCGCTCCCCATGATGGTCGCGGAGATGGGATTCGCGCCCCCGTCGGCGCCGTAGGGGTTGGGGTACACGGTCCAGTCACCGGTCGAGCTCGTGATCTTCGTCTCGTTGGCGTCGCCCCCGCCCGCGTCCTCGCTCCCGCCGGCGCCCCCGCTGCCGCCGCTACCGCCTGCGCCCGCGGTTCCGTCGGACGAACTGTCGTCGCCGCAGCCGGCGACCATGCCCATGACGAAGGCCAGAAACATCATGGGGGTAAAGCAACGAAGCGTGGTTTTCATTTGGATATCCTCGAGGTTCTAGGGGGCGAATAACCACATTTCCTACCCGCCTTTTGACGGACGCACCTTCAACCAGAAAGGGCCTCCAGGGCAACCACGATCCACCCGATCCGCCCTCTGACACACCAACGAGATTGGAATGTCACCGCCGGCACGTACGTCGGGCTTAACACTTCTTCATCGTCAACCCCGCACGACCTTAACGGGGAAGCAACACGTTCACCCTGGGCCGCAAGCAGCGGCTCCAGGAGGAACATCATGTTCATTGGGTTTGCAATCGGAACGATCTGCCTGATTGGGCTCGTCCGCGCTGTCGCGCGGCGGCGGTGGTACGGCTTTTCCCCGTACCGCGGATACGCTTACGGGTTCGGCGGGCACCCCGGCGGATTCGGCGGGCATCACCGCGGTTTCGGCGGCCATCACCGCGGTTTCGGCCGGCATCACGGCCCGTGGCACCACGACGAGGCGTGGGGAGAAGATAGTCCACCTTGGCGCGGCGACCGTGAGCGCCCGTGGAGCCGCGGGCACGGCGTCGTCTACTCGATCCTCGGACGGCTCGAGGCGACGCCTGGCCAGGAGAAGGCGATTTTGACGGCGCTCGACGAGCTCAAGGAGAAGGCGCGTGAGCTGCGCGGAGCGGGGCGCGACGTGCGCGCCGACGTCGCGCGGGCCATCCGTGGCCCGATGCTCGACGACGTGGCTCTCGAAGGTGCCACCGCGCGCATCGACGACGCCACGCTCAAACTGCGGGCCGTGGCTCGGGCTGCCATCGCCAAGATCCACGAAGTGCTCGACGATCGCCAGAGGAAGATGCTGGCCGACATGATCGACTCCAACTGGCGCGGCGGCTGGTAAGCCAAGGAGGACACCATGCGACGATTTCTACCCATCCCTCTTTTGGCGATCGGGACCGTTCTTGGGTACGGTTTCGCTTTCCACTCCATGCATCACCACCGCTACGAACGCGACGCCTGGGAACGACACATCGCCGACGTGTGCGTCGGTGCATCCCGTCACGTCAAAGGAGACAGCGTCAAGAACGACAACGCCCCTCCCAAAACCGAGTCACCCGAACCCTGAGCCCATGCCCCGCGTCCTGCTCATCGATGACGACAAGCGGCTGCACGAGCTACTGATGACGTACCTCGAACAGAATGGGTTTACGGTGGTGGGAGCCCCCGATGGGCAGCGGGGGCTCGCCGAGCTCGAAGCGGCGCCTTTCGACGTCGTGCTGCTCGACATCATGATGCCAGGACTCGACGGGCTCGAAGTCTGCCGCCGCATTCGCGCCAAGAGCCGCGTCCCCATTCTGATGTTGACCGCCAAAGGGGACGAAACGGACCGCGTGGTGGGCCTCGAGCTCGGCGCCGACGACTACATCGCCAAACCGTTCGGACCGCGTGAGCTCGTGGCTCGCCTGCGCGCCGTCCTGCGGCGGGTGAATCCTTCGGCCGACGCCGAGCTCGTCGTCATCAACGAGATATCCATCGACGTTCCGGCGCACAAAGTGCTCATCGACGGCCGCGAGATCGAGCTCACCGGCATCGAGTTCGACATCTTGCTCGCCCTGGCGCGGCGCGCCGGACGCGTGGTGGCGCGCGACGCCTTGCTCAGTGAAGCGGGGCGCGGCGACGTCACCGTGAGTGATCGCACCGTCGACGTGCACATCTCCCACCTGCGCCAGAAGCTCGGCGACGACCCGCGCTCGCCGAAGAAGATCAAGACCATCCGCGGCGTCGGGTACGTGCTCGTGAAAGACCGGCTGTGAGGAGGAATCACGAGCATGGTCGCGAACGATGGGGCAACCGACGATGGACACGCGAACGTTGGGCCGCGCGACACACCGGCTATTTTCACGGCCCCCGTCTGCGCCGAAAGATCTTCGTTTGGTTCGGGATTTCCATCGCCGTGACGGCGGCCGTCGTCATGGCGCTCGCCAACCGCGCCGGTACCTTCGGCTGGGGATCGAGCTTTGCGCGCGCGCGAACGTTCGTGGGCGGACAGTTCGCCGCGGTGTGGACCGAACCCTCGCGGCGCGATGCCTTGGCGACCGATCTCGCGCGCGATCTGGAGCTCAGCGTGCGGCTCGCCGACGAGCGCGGTGAGACCGTCGGCAGCTTCGGTAAAGCGTGCAACGGGTCGCCGGTGACCACGCCCATCAAGCACGATGGGCGCGTGGTGGGTTACGTCGATCTCTGCGACGTGCACCACCATCACCCTTCCTTCTTTCTGCCCATCGCCGTGGCCATCGCCATGCTGTGGGGAGCTTCGGGAGCGATCGCCCATCGCCTGGTGCGCCCCCTCTCCGAGCTTGCCCGGGTGGCCCAGGACATCGGGCGCGGGCAGCTCGCCAGCCGGGTGCGACTGTCCCCGCGGCAGGGCATGGAGTTCATGATGGTCGGCAACGTCATGAACGAGATGGCGTCTCGGATCGAGAAACAGCTCGCCGACCAGCGTGCGCTCCTGGCTACCGTCTCACACGAGATCCGCACGCCGCTCTCCCGCATGCGCCTGCTCATCGAGTTCGCGCGAGAAAAAGCCGCGGCCAACCTGGCGCGCCTCGTGGAGCTCGAGGCCGCGCTCGGCAGGGACGCGGCGAAGGTGGACGCCAGCGCGGACGTCGCCCCGGGCAAGGGTCCTCTCCACGAAATGGCGCAGCTCGAACGGGAAGTGACGGAGATCGATGCGCTGGTGAGCGATCTCTTGGCGAGCTCGCGCATCGATTTCACCGCACTGACACGCACCGATCTCGACGCCATCGAGGTGGCGAAGAACGCGCTCGAACGGACGGGAATCGACGCGTCGCGCCTCGACGTCTCCGGCGGCCCCATCAAGTTCTCGGGCGACGCGACCCTCGTCGCGCGCGCCGTTTCCAACTTGCTCGAAAATGCCAAGCGCCACGCGGGGGGCGTCGAAACGTTGCGGGTCGAAGCCCACGCCGGCATGGTCGCCTTCATCGTCGAAGACAGCGGACCTGGATTTGCGCCGGGCGACGAGAACCGCGTTTTCGAGCCGTTTTACAAGCGACCCTCGGTCGCCTCGAACGGCGAAGAATCGGTGGGGCTCGGGCTGGCGCTGGTGAAGAAAATCGCCGAAGCGCATGGCGGGCGGGTGTTCGCCGAGAACCGCGTGGGCGGTGGGGCGCGCGTGGGCGTCGAGCTCTCGCGCTGAACGTCGGTGCCCCGTCCGGGCGCCTGGGGTCCCATCGGATGCCGACTTCACTCAACAGCAAAGCGGAAATGACTCGAAGATGAGTCACAGGTGAGGCATCCTATCGTTTTCCGCGGTCCCCCTTGAGCGTCAGTTCCGCGGCCCCCTTCAGCGGCCGTGCGCGCACAGTAGGAGGCTCCCATGTCGATTCGTTCAATTCTTGTTTTGGCAGTGGCGACGACTCTCGTGGCCAACTGTGCATCCAGCAATGATCCTTCCGATGGCTGCCCTGCTGGCTACACCTCGAAGAAAGTCTGCGTCCAGTGCGGCATCGCCGGTGGGTGCGCCCGGTCGGAAACGAAGTGCGCGCAGAACTGCTCCTCGGGCAACGAGTGCAGCGACGGGCAACCGAGCTGCTTCGAAGACGTCTGCCAGGTCGGCGGATGCATCTAGCCACGGACGGGAGCATCACGCGGCGGTCTTCGACGCGCACGCGAAGATCGCGCTGAGGGGATCAGCTGCAGCAAGCCCGTGCGCGGGCGGCTGAATCGCGCTCATTCGTTTTGCATCAATCCTTTGATCGCGCCATCCGGAAGAAGCTTCACCTGACGCGCGGCGGGCACCTTGGGCAAGCCGGGCATCGTCATCATCTCTCCAGTGAGCGGCACGAGAAAGCCTGCCCCGGCGCTCAGACGAATCTCCCGCACCGTGATGACGAAGTCGCGCGGCCTGCCGAACAGGCTGGGGTGGTCCGTGAGGGAGAGCTGGGTCTTGGCCATGCAAATCGGCAATTTTTCGTAGCCGAGAGCCGCGATGCGGACGAGGTCCTTCTCCGCGGCGGGGGACAGTACGGCGTCGCGAGCGCCGTAGATCGTGCGCGCGACTTTGCGAATCTTCTCGGGCGCGGAATCCTCGAGCTCGTAGATGAAGCGTGGTTTCGGCGGCGCGGCGTCGGTAGCGTCGGCAAGGTCCGCCACGATCCGCGCCAGATCCAACGTCCCCTCGCCTCCTCGCGAGAACCCCTCCGACAGCGCGACACGGGCACCCAACTTGGCGGCCGCTTTTTCCACGATCTCCAGCTCAGCCCGCGAATCATTGGGAAAGACGTTGATCGCGACCACGGGCAGGAGGCCGAAAGCGTGCGCGTTTTCGAGATGCTTTTCCAGATGGAAGAGTCCAAGCTCGAGCCGGTCCGGATCGGGGTCACCGGCTTGCTTGACCGGGGCGCCGCCATGCATCTTGAGGGCTCGCAGCGTCGCCACGATCACGACGAGACGCGGCCACAAGCCGGCCTCGCGGCACTTGATGTCCAAGAATTTCTCACCGCCGAGATCGAATCCAAAGCCCGCCTCGGTGATGGCGTAGTCACCGAGTTGAACCGCCATGCGCGTGGCGAGCACGCTGTTGCAGCCGTGGGCAATGTTGCCAAACGGGCCGCAATGAACGATGGCCGGGCCCCCCTCTGCGGTTTGCACCAAGTTTGGTTTGAGGGCGTCGCGCAGGACGGCGGTCATGGCCGAGGCCGCACCGACGTCGGCCGCCGTGACGGCGTTGCCGTCGTGGGTGCCGCCAACCACGATGCGGGCGAGCCGCGCCTCGAGATCGACGTAGTCGGTGGCCAGCGCCATGATGGCCATGACCTCGCTGGCCGCCGTGATGTCGAAGCGTTCCTCGCGCGGCACGCCGTGCCCCTTGCCGCCGAGGCCGACCACGCACCGGCGCAGAGCGCGGTCGTTCATGTCCATCGCGCGGCCCCAGCTGACGAGGCGCGGGTCCATTTCTCCGACGCCGCCGTTGTGGTCGCGGAAATAGATGCTGTTATCGACGAGGGCGCTCAAGAGATTGTGCGCGGTCGTGATGGCGTGGATGTCGCCCGTAAAATGTAAATTGATGTCGTCGGCCGGCACGAGAGACGCCTTGCCGCCGCCGGTCCCGCCCCCCTTCACGCCAAAGACGGGCCCGAGGGACGGCTCTCGCAACGCCAGCACCGCATTTTTGCCGAGCCGCCGCATTCCCATCGCCAGGCCGATCGACGTCGTCGTCTTTCCTTCGCCGGCTGGGGTCGGATTGATGGCCGTGACGAGGATCAGCCGCCCCTTGGCGGCCTTCGCTTGTTTGCGGTGCAGGACCCCGAGCTCGATCTTCGCCTTGCCGCGTCCGAAAATCTCGATGTCGTCGTCGGCGAGGTCGAGCTCACGGGCCACGCGCTCAATGGGACGAGGGGCGAAATCACTCATTCAAAACTCTCTTTCGGGGAACCGCGCGCGCAAGCAGCGCCGATCGTCGGGGCGATAGCACTACTCTGTCAGCTTTCTCGCTGCCAGATCGATCATCGGAGCAGGCATACGCCAATCAACCGCCTGACCGGTGACGGAGATGGATGGAGTCCAGGAACTGGACGGCCCGGCGAAGGAAGACAGCGTGACGCGCGCGGCGTCAATCGCCGCGTGATCGGAAAGAGCCTCGACGCGATGCGATACTGACGCGACGCGATGCGTGAACGACGGAGCGCCGCGTGGGTCTACCCGCACGAGCGGGCAGTACCAACGGCGCCGCCCGGGGAGCGCACGGCGCTCTACCAGGTGGTGCGCGACAACCTCGAGACGCTCTACGCCGAGCGCGTCGCGTGGCGAATTGGGTCATCGAAGGAAAGGAGCGGGCGAGCCGCCCCTTTCCTCACGATGACGTGGCTGACAATCGTCCGCCAATGCTGCTAGAAGCAGCCGCAGTCTCCAAAATCCTTATACTCCTGTCCGAGCCAAGGACATGCCGGGTTGAAAGTATCCGAGCAACCGAAACATCCCCGTGTCATCACGTTCCTCGTTCGCGCACCTGTCGGGCATGAGGGGTCGCCTACGCACTCGCTACATTCCGGGTAGAAATTACCGCAGAACTTGTCAGGGTCGTTGAAGGAGAAATCGCTATAGCAGGCGAGCACTGGACTGAGAGAGGTCTGCGCAGATGCTGGGCCTAGCGCTGCGCCAGAACTTCCCACCTCGGCCCCGACCTTGCCCTGGGGAGCAACCGGCGCCGTCTCGTCCGAGACGACCCCATCGCCCGGAGCAGCGCCGCACCCCATCCCTGCAGCGACAGCAAGGGTACAACCCACCAAGACAACGCATCGCACACCATTTTTGATTGTCATAATCCACCTCCAGAATGCCGAGCAAATCGAAAACAGATTTGGGTCTACTGGTTTGCTTTCCACTGTGGAACGGAGCGTGTTCGCCGCTCTAGTCACCTCCTGCTTACATCGAATATCAATAGCAATGTTCAATTCGTCCTTCGTTCAACATTCGCAATACACGTTGCTGATATGGACAGCTATTTCGCGTCCGTACGGAGAAGACTCAACGAGCTAAGGTTGCGCAGATGAAGTCCACCTTTGGCGCGATGCACGGCGCGTACCGCCCCCGCGCACATCACACGCGGCGCCGGTGCCGGCGTGGCGACGTGCGAGCGACTTTCTCTCTTTACGGGGGAAACCCGGCACAAGTATCAAAAGCGAATATGGCCCCGCGACCGCCTTCCTGGTGTCGCTTCGTAGCAAGAACAAATCGCCAACACCAGCGCGCGGGCTTCGAGGTGAGTCTCAGCGTCAGCTCGAACGCTTCATCATCTCGATCGGAGCGGGAGAGATCTCCGGCGATGACGATTTCGCATGAGCTCCTAGCCGTAATCGATGTGCCCGATCGCGAGCCTCTTCCCCAGCCTGAGAATCGAGCAGTCCTCACCTTGCATAAGGACACTCCCTGGCGGACCCGCGTTGCATAGGAGAAGGCGCGGTGAGCCCGCGTCGCGCCCCGTGGCGACGCACATGCCAATGATGACAGTTTCCCAATACGAACGTCACCCTCGCCTCCGTGCACGGCAACGTCGAGGATTTCAAACTTGTTTTCATATGCGTCTCCTATGTGCAAGAGGGCGGCCCGAGACGGCGGCCGCCGGTCCGTACGATAGCGATCCGCTAATGCACAGTTCGGCTAGATGCGGCAAATGCCGCGCGACATGTGACCAAGGTTTGGACTCATTGCTATTTTGTGACGAAACTGGCGAAATAGCGCAATACATGAAATCGGGTGAAACATCGGAAGCAAGCGGGGTCATCGGATGTCTCGTCGTGAGGCGGCATTGACACAGTTCGCCACTCGGAAGCCAGCATTGTCCGCGGCTACGAAGTTGATTTGTATATATACAAATCATCGTAGCCGGTGGATCGGTCGATTGGACCTCGGGTTTGGTATGTACGGGCTAAAATGCCCCAACATTGATTGTTTGGAAATGTGGATTGGTCTTGAGCGGCTATGCCGGCTACCTCGTGGCCTACGCGCACGTCGTGAACGACCATCTTGACAAGGAGGGGACGGCAACCGAGGTCGCCTGCTTGGCCATTGGTAACATTATTTTTCAAGGCGCACGAATCAGACCCGGAACGAGCCAAGTTTGCACTATCGAGAATCGACGCCTCCCGCGTATTGGAAGAAGACTCTCGTGCCGATCGACGATGAACCCGCCGTCAGCACGTGCGCGTCAGTACGCCCGTGAGTCGCGCCTTGGCCCCGACGCAATGACGTTGCCGTGGGCCACGATGAGGCGATCGAAGTCCCACGCCATGAAACGCCGACAGCTCGCCCTCGTCGATGCGACGTCCTTGGCCAGGAAATTCCAGACGCGACTCTGCGCCAGCCGACCGCGTGTTCCTGTGACCAAAAGGAGCGCCGAGGTCTGCCACGAAGGAGGCGTTTCGATATTGAACACGAGATCGGCGACGATGAGCGTGCGTGACGGAACGTGCAACCAGACCGTTTCCTCCATCCTGGGTGCCCCCTCGATCGCTGTAGCAGCGAGGATCCCGCCAAAAAGCGCCACCTCGCGGTCCTCCGGGGGCTCGAAGGTCAAGCCGGGCTCCTTGGCGGCGAGTCCGGCAGGTCCCAGCAAGCGTGCCTCCGGATAGCGCCTCTGTGCAGGGGCGAGATGGAGATGATGCTCGAGATTCGGCGCGATCAGATGGCTCACGGGACCCAGGGCGACAGGCTCGCCGGCCAGCCGATCGTCGATGGGCACTGGCGAAATCAGGGCCAACGATCCGTCGTTCAGGCGAACGACGGTCATGCGCGTCGGAAAACGGACCCCCATCGGCAGCCGGAGCTCGTGATCCGCCGTCCACAGATTCTCCGCTTGCGGGTCCAGCATGGCGCCTCTCCGCCGCGGGCACCCAGCTCCGGGCACGTGCCCGCGGTGTGCCCGCTCCGCGAGAGGAGAAACCCACCAACGAGCGCGCCCGCGGCGTCAGCGGCGCCATTGTCCTCGTGAAATGACGGCCCTTCTCGGCCCCCGCGCACATCGGTGTCGCACGGCACACGCGTTGCTTTGAACCATGACATGACGCGACCCAACCAAGAGGCTCCTCTCGCCATGGCTTGGAGCGAAGGAGACGACCATGAGACTCCCCAGCAACGTTCGATCGCTGTTCGCCTTTGGGGCCTTCTGCGCCGTCGGTGGCGCATGGCTCACCCTCGTTACCGAGGTTCGCACGTGGCCGCTCCGCGCCGATACCAGTGCTGCGTCTGCTGCGCCACCATACGAGATCGACTCGCCGCAGCATCCTCCGACACCGATTGAAAGCACGATTGAGGCTCGAGAACTGAATAGGGTCATGCGATAATGCTCGGATGGGCGGCGGATGTCGCACACTGTCGGGCATTCCGATCGCGCTCGGGGTGGGGCTCGCGCTCGCCCTCGGCGCCACGGTGGCTCGCGCGGACGACGTCCTCCATCTCGGCGCCGCGCAGCTCGACCGGCCGACGGTCGTCGCCCTCGGGGTGCAGCTCCTCATCCAAGGGGACGACAACCACAACGCGAGTGTCGCGCTGCGCTACCGCGCGGCGGGGACGAGCACCTGGCGACAGGGCATGCCGCTCTTTCGCGTTCGTCCTGAGGTCGTCACCGGCCGCACCGTCCCCGCGCAGTTCGCGGGGAGCCTCTTCGACCTCGGGCCCGGCCAGAGCTACGAGATCGAGCTTCACGCGGTGGATGTGGATGGGAGCGTCGATCAAGTCGTCGCCCTGACCGGCACGACGCGCCCGGTGCCTCCCGCCGAGCCGAAAACGCCGAATCGCAAGAACGTGACCGACGTGACGAGCCTGCGGGCCGCGCTTTCGGCCGCCAAGGCGGGCGACGTGATCACGCTCGCCGATGGTACGTACGCCGGCACGTTCGCGATGCAGGCCAGCGGAACGGCCGAAAACCCCATCGTCATTCGCGGCACCACCGAAGAGGGCACCATCCTCGACGGGGGCGGCTGCACCGGTTGCAACATCCTCGAGGCCTACGGAAGCTTCGTCCAAATCGAGCTCTTGACCTTGGCACATGCGTCGCGCGCGCTCCGATTCCAAGGGATGGGCGCGCAGGGCAACGTCGTTCGGCGCGTGCACATCCAAGACACCATCCTCGGCATCGGATCGAACCCCGACCAGAAGGACTTCTACATTTGCGACAACCTTCTGGAGGGTCGCCTCGTCTGGCCGGCGGTCTACACCGACGACAACGGCGCCCACGCCAACGACGACGGCATCAATCTCCAGGGGAGCGGACACGTCATTTGCCACAATCGCATCGTCGGCTACGGCGACGCCATGAAATCGGAGCAGGACGGCGCGCGCGCCATCGACTTCTACGGCAACGAAGTCACGTCCGCGTACGACAACGGGCTCGAGCTCGATGGCAGCGAAGGCAACGTGCGCGCTTTCCGCAATCGGTTTACCAACACCTACGCCACGCTGAGCTACCAACCCGTATTCGGAGGCCCCGCGTACACCTTTCGCAACGTCGTCGTCAACGTGGCCAATGAACAGATGAAGTTCCACGCGCTCGGCACGACGCCCCCGCAAGAACCGAGCGGCATGCTCGTCTACCACAACACCTTCGTGAGTCCCGTCACCGCGCTCGCCAACCACACCGACGCCGTGAGCCACCACTTCGTGCTGGAGAACAACCTCTTCATCACCGCCCCCGATCCCAACGGGCGCACGGTCGATTTTACCGGCGGTGTCGACGACGGCACGTTCGACTATAACGGCTACTATCCCGACGGCATTTTCGATTTCACCTGGGGCTCTCTCGGCTACGTCAAATACAATAACCTCGCCGCGGCGCGCACCGCTCTCGGCATCGAAGTGCACGGCCTCATCCTGGCGCCGCCGATCTTCGAGTCGGGGCTCTTGGCACCCGCGAGCTACAAGACGCTCCTCGGGCCGGCAGACGTGACCCTCGCCGCTTCTTCGACCGCCATCGATCACGGTCTCGTCCTTCCCAACTTGAACGACGGCTACCGCGGCAGCGCGCCTGATTTCGGCGCGCTCGAGCGTGGATGTCCCGTCCCCATCTACGGCGTGCGTCCTCCCGGGGTCGACGAGAGCAACGAGCCCACCGGCTGTGCGTCGGGCGGCGCCGACGCGGGCCTCGGTGACGGCGGCCCGGTGCCGCCTCCCGACGCTGGCATCGGAGGGGGCGCCGGTGCGGGCGGGGGCGGACGCAGTGGAAGCGGTGGCAGCAGTGGAAGCAGTGGCAGCGGTGGCAGCAGCGGAAGCGCCGGACGCGGTGACGGCGCGGCAGGCAGCGGGGGAAGCGCTGGCACCAGCGGGACGGGCGGGGCACCCGACGATGGGGGCGTCGGGGGCACTCGTGGAACGGGCGGTGGCGGAACGGCGGGTGCCACCTCCGGCGGCAGCGGCGGCTCGGGTCCCACGGAAAGCCAAGGGGGCTGCGGCTGCACGACGGCGCGAAGCTCGGCGACGATCGGCGCGTGGTCGCTCGGCCTCGTTTTACTCTTGCGCTTGCGGCGAAAAGCAGCGTAGCGCAATCGGTCGCCAGCAGTGGCATACTGCTGCGCGTGATCCTCGTCGGCCAATACGATTCTCCTTACGTTCGGCGCGTGGCGGTGACGCTGCACCTCTACGGCATGCCTTTCACGCGCAACGCCATCTCCGTGTTCGGCGACGCCGCGGAGATGGCCCGCATCCATCCGTTGGTGCGCATTCCGTCGCTCGTCCTCGATGACGGCGAAGTGCTCATCGATAGTGCCGCCATCATCGACCACCTCGACGAGGCGGCCGGCCCGGGCGCTGCCCTAACACCCCGTTCCGGCAAAGAGCGGCGACGTGTGCTGCAAGGGACGGTCGCGGCAACAGGCGCGATCGACAAGGCCGGCGCCGTCGTCTACGAGCGCCATTTTCACGAGGGGACACGCTTGAGCGAGGAATGGGCGGGCAGGTGCAAGCAACAGCTCGCGGGCGCCCTCGGATGGCTCGAATCGCAGCTCAAGGGGGAGTGGCTCACCGGCGCCAAGATGACCCAAGCCGACGTCGCTACCGCCTGCATGGTGGGTTATTTGAAGCTCCGTCTGCCGGAGGCGCTGCGCGAGGCGGAGTATCCCGAGCTCGAGCGACATTCGCTGGCGTGCGAAAGGCTGGACGCCTTCGTCGTGTCGCGCCCGAGCCCGAGCGAGCTCATGCCCCCCCGTTAGCCATGCGCTGTCAGTACTTCTCGCTCTACCCGATCACGATCGGCCCATTCAGCGAGGCGGCCTAGCGGCCGCGCTCCACGTAGGGCGATAAATAGCGGTAGAGTAGCGTCTTCGTCTCCTCCATGAGCTTTCTCGCGAATGCAGGCTCCTCGCGCTGCGCGTGGAGAAGCAGGGCCGAGAACATCTCGACGATCAACGTCGCCACGACCCACTGCTGGCCGGGAGCGAGCCCGGGGGCGTAGCGGCGGATCATCATGGTCACGCGCTCGATGGTATGGCGATGGAGGGCCTTGTCCGCGTCGGCGTAGACACCGTAGAGCTGGAAGTTCACGAGCATGGCCCGAAAGTCGGGATCGTCTTCGCGCTGCGATGCGAAACGGTCGATCGTGGCGTCGATCAGAGCACGCCAAGATCCAGACTCGACCTCGTCATCGAGGAGCTCGTCCACGGCCGCGCGCGAGCGTTCGATGGAGCGTTGGGCCAAGGCCTCGAAGAGGGCGAGCTTGTTGGGAAAGAATTGGTAAAGTGATCCGATCGAAGTCTTGGCGCGCTCCGCTATCGCTTCCATGGTGGCTGCTTCGAATCCAACTTTCGCAAAGACGACCGCGGCTGCGTCGAGAATTGCCTTCACCCGCTTTCGGCTACGCTCTTGGGTAGGAACACGTCGCGTACGAGCTTCTTTTCGAGTCGGCACTTGACAATGTGAGGATACCCTCACATTGTTGTCAAACGTGAGGGCGTCCTCACATTCGAGGGACCAACCATGCAAGCAGCCACGCTCCCGCTCGCGAGGGCTCCGGGCCCCAACGGCGCACCCCTTTTCGGCAGCCTGTTCGATGCGTGGCGCGACCCGCTCAAGCTGCTCTCCGACAGCGCCCGCGATCATGGTGACGTGGTTCGCCTCCGCTTCGGTCCCTACCACTACGTTCTGGTGAGCGGGCTTTCGGAAATCCAGCATGTCCTGGTCAAGAACCAGAAGAACTACACCAAGAGCCGCAGCTACCAGGGCGTGAAGCTCGTCCTCGGCGACGGGCTTTTGACGAGCGAAGGCGAGTTCTGGCGACGCCAGCGGCGCTTGGTACAGCCGGCGTTCCACCTCCAGAAACTGCGCGGTCTCGCGACCACCATGGCACGGCTCACCGACGAGCAGATCGAGCGCTGGAAGTCACTACCGGAAAGTGGACGGACGCTGGACATGCACGCGGAAATGACGCGCCTCACCTTTCGCATCGTGGGGCAGACGCTCTGCAGCTCCGACGTGGAGGGGGATGCGCAGGCCATCGGCGCCGCCATCACCGCCGCCATGCGCTTCGCCAACGAATACGTCGAAACCATCGTGCGCATTCCCACCTGGCTCCCGTTGCCGAAGAACTTCCGCTTTCGCCGCGCCAAGGCGACCCTCGATGGCCTCGTCTACCGGCTCATCGAAGAGCACCGCGCCAATAGCGACCGCGACGGAGATCTCCTCAGCATGTTGATGGCGGAGACCGACGAAGGGGACGGGCAAGGGATGACTCCCAAGCAGCTGCGCGACGAAGTGATGACGCTGGTGCTCGCCGGGTTCGAGACGACCACCAACGCGCTCACCTGGACGCTGTACCTCCTGTCGAAGCACCCCGATGTCGCGCGCAAACTCGAGCAAGAAGTCGCCGAGGTACTCGGGAGGCGCGCCGCCACCTTCGAAGATCTCCCGCGCCTCGAGTACACCGAGCGCGTTCTGCAGGAAGCGATGCGCCTCTACCCTCCCGCCTGGTGCTTGGAGCGCGCGGCCGTCGAGGACGACGAGATCGGAGGATATTCCATCCCCGCGGGCACGACGATCGCCATCTGCCCTTACGTGCTGCATCGCAACCCGAGTTATTGGGAAGACCCGAACACCTTCGACCCCGATCGCTTCTTGCCCGAGCGCTCCACCGCGCGTTCGCGCTTTGCGTATCTGCCCTTCGGTGACGGACCACGCATCTGCATCGGAAAAGGGTTTGCCATGATGGAGGCCAAGATCGTCCTGGCCATGATCACCGGCGCTTTTCAGATCCGGCCCGCGGGCACGCGGCCGGTCGAGCTGGATCCGGGCATCACCCTGCGCCCGAAGCACGGCATGCCCCTTTCCATCGTGCCGCGGACGGCCTGACAGTCTGCTGAAAATGGGAGGTTTCGCCGACGGATGGGTTGGTGCTGCCAATTCTCCCCCCCCGCCCCCTCTCAGCTGAGCATTCATCACATCACGATGGCGGAAGACCGGCGGAAGACCGCCAGGGCGCCAGCGCCGTCACCAGGGCCGCCAAGAGAGATTGGGGATCTCGGGCCGGTCCCTGAATTCGGCCCGCTCCCGCTCCCGGTCCCGCCACCCGATTTCATCCATCGTGGAGGACCTTGGCTGACCTAACGAACATGGCCACAACGCGATCAAGGGTGGCGATGGGTATCGTCGCCGATGAGCTTCAGGCGGTGGCGGACATCGAGAATGGAGGGCGATTCGGTGGTAGAGCCTGGCGCTCGTGATCGAAAGGCATGGGAATCGGGAGCGGGACCGGGAGCGGGAGCGGGTCAGATCCGAAGCCACGACATCGGACATCCCATCGCTACCACCGCCGCGTCGTTGCGTAGCGGCTCGTAGCAAGTGGCGAAGCGACGGGCCTGCTCGTGCAGTGGATCGTGCACTCGATCTCCGAGCGCGCCTTGATACAGCTCCTCGTCGGACGGCAGCTTGGTGCTGCGGCTCCTCTCTCCAGGGATGACCGGCGCAGGCCCAAGCGCAGTGAGTCTTCTACAAAAAACCCAGAAACCCTGGCGCCCTGGCGGTTTCTTCCCGTGACGATCCCTGATTTGTGACGAATGCTCAGCCCTCTCAGATCGTGAGGGGCGTGATGAGTAGCGCTAGGGCGCGCAGCGAACGGCAAAGAACGCGCCGTTGAAGTCGGGTGCATCTGCGAAATGCGGATCGGCGAGACCGTCGATGGTGCCCGTGATGCAACCGTCGTCAGCGCTGTCGATGGTCAGCGTCGCTTCGCTCGCCTCGAGCGAGATGCTCCCGATCCCCTTGGCGGACGTGTTGCAGGCGGGACCGGGATCGCACCCCCGGTTCGAATTGGGCGAGGTCGTCACGACAAAATCGCCGAATGTGGCGCCGATCTTGGCGAGGGAGTGTACCCCGGGCATGAGAGATCCATTGGGTACTGAAATGTGAAAGCTCCAGTGATCGAGGCACTCCTCACCGCTGGCCCAGTGGGTCCACTCACTGCAGGCGCGGATTTCGCTCGAAAACTGAAGCGTCGTCGTGCCATCCGAGCCGAGCGCTTGGCCCGTCTGCAGGCCTGCGATGCGCGCGGATCTGCTTGCCAGCGCGGGACAAATTGCGGGGACCGGTACGAGCGGGGGGTCGCTTGGCGAAACCGCCACGACGAAGGGCAGAACGGCGAGCCAGAATAGCGGCAATTTTCGCATCATCGGTCGGGTTCCCCGTCGACACACACGATGTTGTCCTCTTTGACGCGGCATGAAACGGCGCGCGAGGAGCCGCAGCGCCCCTGGTTCGGTATGGCCAAACAGCGAAATCCGCAGCTGCGAACGCTGCTCGCTTGGATGCAGGCCAGCTCCGCTGCCGAGTTCCATACGGCGCCCGTCGCCTCGAGCGGCGGATCCCAGCAGAACACGGTGCCCCGCTCGGAGCGGCATGTGCCATCGGGCGTTTCGGCGCAGCGCACGACGCCGTGGTCGGCGATGCAGTGGTACCCGCAACCGACCTTTCCAAAGCCGCTCTCGCATGTCGCATTCGGTGTCGACCCTCTGCGCGAGGCGAGTACGGCGGCGGGCGGATCCCAGCAGGTTACGTTGCCCTCATTGGCGCGGCAGGCGCCGAACGGCGTTTGCGCACACTGCACCTGGTCGTAGTTGGCGACGCAATGATAGCCGCACGCCGTTTGGCCATAGCTCGTGACGCAGCTCGGCCGCGGCGCATGGCGACCGAGCGCGGTTTTGACGAGCGGCGGCGGGTCCCAGCAAGCGACGATCCCCGAGCCGACACTGCAGATACCCTGCGGCGTCTGCGCGCAGCGGACCTGGTTGTCGCTCGCTCGGCAGCCGAAGCCGCACGCCGTCTTGCCCTCACTGTGCAAGCATTGCGGATCGGGCGCGCCGGAATCGAAAGCGCGAACGTCTTGCAAGGAGAGCACCGCGACGGCGGCCAGCGCGACTGCGAGGCGAAAGGCGCCGCCCCTTCTCGGCATTGCGAGCCGTGGTCCAGCTGTCGTCATGCGCGTTTGCCTAGGATGTTGCCACAGCGGTGATCGCGCAGCGGCGGTGGTGCAGGTGTCGGCGGTGTCCCCGTCGGGCATAGAGTATGGCACGCGCCGCACGCTTGGGGCGCGGCGTTTCGTATTACATCCGTGTCATCGCCGCGGGAACGGCGGGATGTACAGGGGAAATCCGTGTCCCCGAGCGCTCAAGCCGCTCCCAGCACGGCCCAGCAAACCCCGTGGGCGACCGCGGGTGCTACCGCCGAGGGAGCCTCGATGGATCTTCGTCGCCCATCAACGCGGGCGCGATCACCCCGAATCGAAAACGCAGACAGCGCGCAGGCTGACGAGTTCCAAGCGGGTGATCGATCCGGCGCTGTTTTACTGACAGAGCCCGGTCAATTCCATCTGCACCGATGTCGGCACGGAGCGGTTGCCGGCGGTGTCGACGGCATAGAGCTCGAACGTGTTGGACCCTTCGACGGCCGCGTAGGCGACCGTGGACGTGCCCCCGATGACGGTGCTTTCGGGGCGCAGGATGCCGTTCACATACACGTCGTAGCGAATGGCGAGCGGCGGATCGGCGTTGTCGGTCGAAGGTTCCCAGCGCAGCCAAGCTTCGCCACACCCACCGTCGAACCCGCTGAGATTGGCGGGCGTGGTGGGGGCCGAGCTGTCAGAACCTTTGGTGGACGGCTTGGTGGTGGCCGAGACGGCGTTGCTCGACCCCGACCAGTTGATACCGTTGTCGCGGGCACGCACGGTGAAGACGTAGGCCGTGGCGGGCGTCAGCCCTGTCACCGTGGCCGACGTGTTGGGGCCGGCCCACACCGAAGCATTGCCATTCACGAACACTTGGTAAAAGACATACGGGCTATCGTCGGTCGACGCCGTCCAATGAAGCGAGACATGCGTCGTGCCCGTCTCGGTGACGGAGAGAACCGGCGCCGTCGGCGGACGCCGATCCAGGGCGGCAGACAGCGAGGACGCCGAGAGCATCGTCGCGGCGACCACCGCGGCAGCCCCCGTTGCTGCGGCGAATTTCCGAGCGAGTGGTATCATGTCGTCTTGTCCTCTCCTGCCTACTAGAGGAGGGGCCCCCCTATGGTCCGAACTGGAGCCTCCGGCGCCCGCCAGCTGCCGCGATCCTACAGCCGAGGACTGGCGTTGCCAGTCCTTCGTCAGTCCGACCCCTTCCAGCGCGCCCGGCATGCCGCGGAACCCGCTGCAATCACGCAAGATTTGGTTCAGTTTTCCAAGCTGAATGAGCAGCGATCACGAAATCGGGATGGGAGCCTGGGCCCTCAAACCCATGTGAGATCGGGTGCGTACGGCCCGGCGGGGGGGCAGGGCGCGCCGCGGTGCGTCGGGCTCCGACATGAACCTTCGCAGACTAAATGAGGCGACCATGAAGACTCTTCCCGTTGTTCGTACGTGTCTGGTCGTAGCTGCCTTGAGCTTCTGGGCTTTTTCGGCCGTCGGCGCCCCCGCGGCACCTCCACCGACGAACGCCGGTGAGGCGGAGTCGCTCAAGCTCGTCACGGCGGCGATGGAGGTCGATTACCTCAAGATGAACTTCGACGCGGCCAAGAAGAAGCTGTCGCAGGCTGCGCTCAACTGCCGTCGCAAGGGATGCTCGAGCGGACTGCACGCCAGCATCCACGGATACTTCGCCGTCATCCACTGGATGGGAGAGGACGCGCGCGAGCTGGCCATCGACGACTTGAAGAACATGCTCAAGATCGACCTCGAGCAGAAGCTCGACGTGCGGTACTCGACCGAGGAGATCGAAGAGGAGTGGGAGACGAAGCAAGCCGAGATGCGCAAGGTCGTGATGGAGGAGCGCCGCGTCGTCGCGGCTCGCGAGGCGGAAGAGCGCAAAGCAGCGGCTGCCAAAGAGGCCGAAGAGCGGCGACTGGCCGCCATCAAGGCAACCGAGGACGTCAAGCGGACCGAAGAAGAGAAGAAGGCGGCGGCGCTCAAGGCCGAGCAGGATCGTAAAGCGGCGCTGGTCAAGGCGGAAGAAGACAAGAAGGCAGCCGTCGCCAAGGCGGCCGAAGAAAGGCGCGCCGCCGCGGCCAAGCAGGCCGAGCTCAACAAACAGCAGGCCATCAAGGATGCCGAAGAGAAGCTCGCCCGCGACGCGGCCAGACATTCCGACGAAGAGCGACAGGCGCAGGAAACGCAGAAAGCCGAAGCAGCGCGGCGGGCCGCGGAAGAAAAGAAGGAGCTTGCGCGCAAGGCCGAGGAAGACAAGAAGCGGATCGAAGACGACAAGAAAGAAGCCGCTCGCCGCGCCATCGAAGAAAAGAAAGATGCCGCGCGCAGGGCCGAGGAAGAGAAGAAGCGAGCCGAGGAGGAAAAGCGAGATGCCGCGCGCCGCGCGGCAGACGACAAGAAAGAAGCCGCACTCCGGGCCGCCGAAGAAGCGAAGAAGGCCGCCGAGGAAAAGAAGGAAGCCGCGCGCAAGGCCATCGAGGAGAAGAAAGAAGCCGCGTTCCGGGCCGCCGAGGAAGCCAAGAAGGCCGCCGAGGAAAAGAAAGAAGCCGCGCGCAAGGCCATCGAGGATGCGCGCAAGGCCGAGGAAGAGCGGCGTCTGCGGGTGCCGCCCCCGGTGGGCAAGCTGGTCGAGAACCCTTTCAAGGAGCAGGCCGTCGGTTACCCGATCCCCATCGTGGTCAAGCTTCCCCCCGCGCCGCCCAAGATCGAGAAACCGCGCGTCGAGGTGGTCAAGGTGGTGGCGGAGTACTCGGCCCCGGGCTTCGAAGCGCCGCGGCAAGTCGAGCTCAAGCCGGAAAAGGAGGGCGCGTGGGTCGGTGAGCTGCCCTGCGAAGTGACGACCAAGGACGGCGAGGTGACGTATTCCATCTCCGCTTTCAACAAATACGACAACGCCGTCGCACGCAGCGGGTCGAACACCAAGCCCAACAAAGTGACGGTCAAGGCCGAACTCGTGTCTTCCCTTCCGCACTGGCCGGGCGAGCTGCCACCCGAATCGTGTGCGGCGACGCAAAGCAAGGCCAAGGCCGCCGCGCAGGCGAAGTGCGCCACTTCGGATCAGGGCTGCAGCACCGCCCCCGGACCCGTCTGCGAGGGGACCGACTGCGGAAACGGCGACGTGCCGGCGGCGCTCGCCGCCAACCAGCCCAAGCGCTTCGGGTGCGTCAGCTGTCGCGTGGGCGGCGAATCGAGCGACCCAGCCTGGGTGCCGGCCGGATGGCTCGCCCTCGGGCTCGGCCTGGCCTATCGAACGGCAGCCCGGCGAAGGCGCGCGCGACCCGAGTAACGCGCCAACGAAAGTGACCGGTGCAAAAGGCGGCGGCGGAGCCCCGTCGAGCCCCGCCGCCTCACAAGATCAGTCGTAATAAGGCGTGATCGCGCGGTCGATGCGCGCCATCAGATCGTCGAGATCGAGCACCTGGTCGGGCGGGGTGGTGGGACGGCTCGCCTCGAGTGCGGTCTTGCCCTCGCGAAGAGCTCGGTACGCGGCCGCCGACTGCACCTTCTTCAGGATGTCGACCATCGTACGCCGTGATGGGTACGAGCGAAGGCCGTCGCCGTTGAGCAGGACCGCTTTCACCTCGGCGGTGAGCGCCGGACCGAGCGCAGCGTCGCTCACATCGGGATCGTCGACGAAGTAGCCGCGATCGCCCGCGTCGTCGAGCACGAGGCGCGAGAGGACGCGCCGTTCCCATCCGTCGATGAGAGCCGCCGCGGCGGGATCGGGCGCCGGCGTGCGCGTGGGGTCGACTTTGACGGGAGCCAAGGCGTGGGCCAACGCCGCCGCCTTGACGACCGACGTGTCGCCGGAGCGCACGAACTGGAGGATGCCGTTGATGCGGCTGTCCTCGGCGCCCTGGCTGAGCGGCTTGCCGGCGAGCTCGGCATCGAAAGCCGCCGCATAGCGGGGAGCGTAGTAGCCCTCCATGGGGTCGGCCGTGATGTCGAAGGTGTTGCAGTTGGTGTCGAGCTCGAGCTCCTCGTCGGTGCAGAACGGATCCTCGGGAAGACTCGTGGAGAGCCCGTAGAGGTACTTCAGCGCTGCATGGTCGTACGATCCGGGATGCGATCGCGCGATCGACGACGGATCGTCGAGGTAGTCCATGCACGTCGTGCTGGCTGCGGTGCCCGACACGAGCGAGCCCTTGAAGTTGTGGCGGAGGCCGAGAATATGGCCGATCTCGTGCAGCCCAATGTGCGTCAGGAACTGCTCCACCTTCTGCTTTTTGGTGAGACCCGCGGGCAGGGTCTGCGGCGCGTAGTTGGCACGGAACGACGGCGCCTCCAGCGTGCAGAGGTGCTTGGCGATCATCGGCTTCCAGCGCACGGTCGGCGTGGGACGTCGCACGCGCTGCGCCAGATTGGCCGGCGCGGGGTCATCCTCGAACAGCGTGTCGGCGTCGGTGAGCCAGATGGAGTTGTAGTAAACGCTGGCTCCCCTCACCTCGCCCGTGTTGGGGTTGGAGCGCCAATCGGCGAAGGCAAAGCCGTTGGATGGGTCTTCGTCGTAAATGAAATAGTTGACGTCATCGTCGGCGAAGGACTGATCGGTGCTGGCCACGCTCGCTTCGAAAACCTTGAAGCCGAAGACCTCGTTCCAATTCTCGATGCCGGCTTTGAGCGCGCCGATGATGTCGTACTGCGGGTAGCGCTGCTGAACGCCGATCACCTGATCGGAAATGACCCACTTGATGGGTGTCATGCCGGACCGGATGTTCCATTTGATCGAGCTCTGATCGACGAACCCCTGATTCGGGACGAGGCGCGGGTCGCTGCGGAAGAAGAGGTCGAAACCGGTGGCGCTCTGGACCACGGGCATCTGCGTGAACCCCTGCCCTTCCTGGTAACGGCGCAGCGCGATACCGAGCGTGCCCGACGCGCGAAAGGCGTTGGTATCGATCGGAAGCGGGTCGCTCGTCCCTTGCCGCGTGGGGTCGGGCGCATCGCTGTAACCGGTGAACACCTCCTCGAAGGTGGCTCCGTCGGCGATACGGCGGAAGCGCTGGAGAAACGAGAGCTCGACCTTGAAACGTGCGGCCGTCTCGCCGCGCGCGTAAAAATCGCTGATGACGTCGAAGTCGTTGAGGCCCGCGGAGGGATCGACGAGGACATACTGATTGGCGTTGGGGAGACGATTGAACGGCTCGTAGTCGGTCACGATGGGGTACGCGTCGACGACGACCTGCGGGTCGAAAGTGCCGCTCACCTTTTTGCGATCATCGACGTCGAAGACGAAGACCTTGCCGTTTTGAATGCGGAACGACACGACCCGCGTTCCGAGGGAAGCCGCGGCCCCGGCGGCGACGCCGCCCGGATGGTATTGCCCGAGGTAGCCCGACATGAACCATTTGCTGCCGAGCTCCGCTTTGCTGATGGCAAGGTAAAATTCGCCACTTCTCGCGGGCGGCTGTCCCATGGGCGGCGGCGCGGCGCGAAGAGCCTGCTGCACTTGCTCGACGGCGCGCGCACGCGCCTCGGTCCCCTCGCGCGCGATGGCCACGAACGGGTCATGGGTGAGAAGTGTATCGTCGGGGACGGGCTCTTCTGCGTTGTCCGCCGCGCACGCGCCGAGAAAGGCCGTCGCTGCGAAAGCGCCGATGCGTAGCCCCCATCGCCTGCTGCTCGAACCGCACTGCTTCGTCTTGTGCTGCTCCATGACGCCTCCGTTGAGGGGGCCTCGATGTGCTCGACGCGCCCCCGTGCCTGGGACGCGCTCTTACCGTCGCGGCGCGCGGTTGACAAGATCAGTGCGACGGAGCCGACGGCCGAAGGCGCGCTCGCGATGATGGCGCGTTCACTCGCGCGGACATCGGAAGGCCGTGAGCTCGGGAGGAACGAAGCGATGGAAGAACGCGTAGGGGAGCGCGAGCACGGTAAAGCCCAGAAAGCAGGCATTCTCCGTCGCATTGCCCGACCACGCTGTCCAGAGCGAGCGGGTGAAATGACCGAAGGACGAAACGCCGGTGGGCACGAAGAGCACCCCGTTCAATGGCGAGAGCGTATGCAGCCAGAGAGAGACCCCCGTCGGATGAAAAATGGCACCGGTCTGGAAGGGCGTGGTGTGCAGATCGAGGAGGGCGCGCTTCATCCACCACAGGTTCCACGCGAATTGCTGACCATCGCCGCCATCGCCGATCATGTGCTCACCGAGGTGGGCGACGGCGGGGTAGGTGAGAACGACCGTCAGCGCGGCGTACGCAGCGGCGACGTAGGCCAAAACCACCGGAACTCAGTCGCGCGCGGCGGCGTCGGAGGCTTTCGGCGCCGTGCTGGCAGCGGGAGCGGCCGAACCGGCGCCTTTGCTGGGCGCG
>DATHES010000045.1:0-203419 GCA_035318465.1 Polyangiaceae bacterium | reverse complement strand
ATCAAAACATAGACGAGACAGTGACGAACCTCTCGCGGGGTTCGAAGTGCGCGTGCATGGAAACGCTCGCTCCAAACGGAGCCATGCCGCGCGAACGCACGGTTGCAAGCGCGCGCGAGGCGAACGGTCAAACCAATCATGTCGCGCGAAAGGGACAGGTTGTCGTCGGCTTCTATCAGCAAGTGAAGATGATCGTCCTGCACGCCGAAATGCACGACGCGAAACCACCGCCGCGAAGCGGCGCCAAATCCCCGCCGCAAGGCCGCAAACACGATGGGCGCGCGCAGGCTGGGCAAACACCGCACCCGGCGCAGCGTGACGTGCACGGGGTGTCGGTGGGAATGCCGCGAGCGAGCGCAATGGGCTTTGCCATCACGAGCAGTCCGGGACGGACGCCTGGCGGTCGAGCCAAGCGGCAATGCGAGTTGCCCTGCAGTTCTCATTGGCGCGGTGTATTTGTAACTTATTGTTTTTTTAATTGCAATCGATAAAGGCGCCGTGCGCTTGTGGGCAACGTGCGCGTTTCGCTCGACCATACTGGTCCAGCGCGAAGATCTGCGCGCTTCACCTGCATTCCGACGAAGCTTGGCCACGGTCTCGACGAAGTATCTCGAGGTGAAGTGCGTCTGCCTCGTCGAGATCGAGCGCCCTCGTCGCGCCGTCCTCCGCACGCTGACCCGCGGCGGGCGACGGTTCGCCGCAGGCCGCGGTGCCATCGAACGCCATCTACGGTCAGGCCTTCGGCATACGTGAATTCGAGTTCCCCCACGAATTTCCGCCCCTCCCCGAAGCCATCAAGCTTGGCCCCTTTGCACCAGAGGTCAAGGCTACGAACAGGTCGATGGCGGAGGCACTATTCTACAGCTCATCGAGACTGCGAAACTCGCCGGCGTCGGACCGCAGGCGAACCTGCAGACCGCGACCAACGCTTCGCGGCGCCACCGTGCCGCTGATCCCCTTTGGAGGAGAACGCGACTGACAACTTCATGAACGCCAACGGTCGCATCGCGCCGGCGCGACCGTGAACTTCCGCTTCGTCCCACCCTCGCCGGCTCTGGAGCCGGATGAGCCGGTCGACGAGGGTGTATGCACCGATGTACTCCCTGATGCCCTGTCGCAACGGCGCGAGCGCTTCGAAGCGCGTGCCCGACTGGCCGCATGGAGACCCCGGCACCGATCGCTCTGGCTTGGTTGCTCGCGGCCTCCCGCAAATCCGTCATTTTGAACCGGCGTCGCCAATCCTCACAAGCAGTCCCGCGCACAGTTACAACGATTCTCCCACTCCGCGCAGATGCCATCGCCGCAAACCGAGCAAATCAAGAGATCGTCGGGCGCGGTCTGCGTGCATGTGCCGGCGTCGTTCACTATCTGTGAGTTAATGATATAGCCTATGCCGCCACCGTCCCCGTGATTGCAGCAGTAGGCGCCCACGATTTTGCCGTTGATAATTTCTCCCTCTTCGCGACAGCGGCCGTAGAGGCCGCCATCGCGTTGAGGGAGCACGCAGCTGCCGCCCGGTCTTTCGCCTGGGCAGCCCATGCATTCATGCGCTGGCGGCGGCGGAGGTCGGTTCATACAGGCGGCCAGGTCGACGTTGGGATCTATCGCAGCATCCTTGGTCGTCGTTTCGGCGCTGACGTCCGACATGGCGCCACCGTCTTCCCGTATGGCGCCATCCTGAGGCGGCAGCGTCGCAGGAGCGGAGCAAGCGCAGAACCACCCGACACCGAGCCAAAGCGCGTATTTGACGACTTGATTCGACATGGGGTGGTTCCGGACGAAACTCGCTGCATCTAGGGACAAGCGGAAGGATCGTATCCAGTCCCTCCGTCAATGAAGGAAGGTTGGGCCGGATTCCGACCAGTTGCGAGGCGGCGCCTAATGCAGGGCCGCGGTCCGGTAGCGTTTCCAGCCGCCGAACTCGGAGATCTCCTGGGCGTCGGCGAGAGCGTACGATTCGCAGAGGAAGCCCGCGACGCGTTCACCGTCTTCGAGCTCGATGGTGCCGATGGAGAGCGGGGGCGGGACGTTGGAAAAGAAAGTTCCGAAGGCAGTCCGCGAGAGTTCCCAGACTTCGACCTCGATCTTCGTGCCGGCGGGGCTCGCGACGCGCACGAGGCCCGGGCGCGCCGGCGGAGGGCCACCGAGCGCATACAGGCGATAGCAAGGTGCGGTGCGCGTGGCCCGCACGATGCGCGCTCCCAAGGTCGTGAGCTGGGGATTGAGCGGTTCGCCCGAGAGGTGCGCACCGACAACAGCGAGGCGCAGGTGCGTTGACGGTGGGGCTTCTCGAGGCCGCGGGCTCGGCAGCGCGAGACCGCGAGCGCCCACCGTACCGCCGAGGGCCTGGTGGAATGCCGAGGCGATGGCCAAAAGCTGCGCGTCGCAGCCCCACAGTCCGGCGAGGGTGATGCCGGAGGGGAGGCCGTCCGACCGAAATCCATTGGGAAGCGCCACCGCCGAAAGATCGAGGAGGTTCATGAATTGGGTGTAAACGCCGAGGCGAGCGTTACAGCCGATAGGATCGGCGGCGATCTCGTCGATGCGGTAGACGGTCGGCGTGGTCGGCAGCGCGAGAACGTCGAGCCCGTCGAAAGCGCGGGCTACCGTTCGTTTGAGCTCCTCGAGACGATGCAATGCTCTGAATGCTTTGGCCGCGCTCGGCGCGGCACCGCGCTCGAGAATCTGCCGAGTGACAGGCAATAGGGAATCGGGATGGCGCTTGAGAAACCATTCGAGATCGGCAAACCGTTCGGCGATCCACGGGCCATCATAAAGGAGAGCGGACGCTTCGGCGAAAGGCGTCAAGTCTACCACCGCGGCGTGCCCTCCCAAGGCCTCGAGGCGTTGCCGCGCGTCGTCGAAGAGGCGCGCGCTCTCCGAATCGCCGAAGAATTCGCGCTGCTCGAGTCGAGGGATCCCGAAGGTGAACCCCCGGTCGTGCATCGCCGCGCGCCAACCTCGTTGATCGGCCTCGGGACGCGAGTACGGGTCCAAAGGATCGTAGGCGGCCGCGACTTCTGCGACGTCGACCGCGTCTTCACATGTCAAAGCGAGGACGGAGACGCAGTCGAGCGATCGGCATGCAGGAACGACGCCCGCGCAGGACAAAAGCCCGCGGCTTGGTTTTAACCCCACCAAGTTGTTGAACGAAGCGGGAACACGTCCCGAACCAGCGGTGTCCGTGCCGAGGGCGAAGGTGACGTGACCGCGTGCCACCGCCGCCGCGGAGCCGGAGCTCGAGCCTCCTGAGATGTACCGCCGATCGAAAGGATTGGGCGGGACGCCGTAGGGAGATCTCACGCCGACCAACCCGGTTGCAAACTGGTCGAGGTTCGTCTTGCCGACGACGATGGCGCCTGCGTCGACCAAGCGCTCGACGACGTGCGCCGAGGAGCCGGCAAGGTACGCGAAGTCCGGGCAGGCTGCCGTGGTCGGGAGGTGCGCGACGTCGATGTTGTCTTTGACGGCAAACGGCACGCCGTAGAGCGGCAAGCGCGCGCCGGCGTCGCGACGTCGCTCCACTTTCAGCGCAGCGGCGATCAAAGCTTCGCGCGACGCTCGGTGGATCCAAATGCCCGGCGTGTCGTCATCCTCGATGCGCGCATGAACGAGCTCGATCACGTCCACCGGTCGAGCGTCGGCCTGGTAGGCCGCTTGAAGAGCCGACAAGTCGAGCGAATCTCGGTGGACGGACGCGGGCATGGGCGATCGTCGCTAGGCTACCGTTCGGTCGAGCATTCCCCGGCCCACGACGAATTGCGTCACCTCGGCAAGCCCGCGACCCAGCTTCAGGTTGGTGAACACGAAGGGTCGATCGCCTCGCATGCGCTGCGCGTCCCTGGCCATGACCTCGAGCGAGGCTCCCACCTGCTCTGCCAGATCGATCTTGTTGATCACCAAGAGATCGCTCTTGGTGATCCCGGGGCCGCCCTTGCGCGGAATCTTGTCGCCCGCCGCCACGTCGATGACGTAGATGGTGAGATCGGCAAGCTCGGGGCTGAAGGTTGCCGCCAAGTTATCGCCGCCACTTTCTACCAGGATGAGATCGAGCGACGGGAACCGCGTCTCGAGCCGATGGATGGCCTCCAAGTTGATGGATGCGTCCTCGCGGATGGCGGTGTGCGGGCACCCTCCCGTCTCGACGCCCACGATGCGTTCCGGGGCGAGGGCGCCGCTGCGACAAAGAAATTCGGCGTCCTCCTTGGTGTAAATGTCGTTGGTAACGACGGCGACGTCGTACCGTTCGCGCATCTGCTTGCAGAGCGAATCTACGAGTGCCGTCTTGCCGGAGCCGACCGGGCCTGCGATGCCGACGCGAAGTGCTTGATGTTGAGCCACGAGGAGCCTCCGGTTTGACGTTCACGATCGAAAGAGTCGCGAGTACTGCGTTTCGTGAAGCGCGCTGGCCATGGCGTGGCCCACGAGCGATCCACCGATGTCGGCGTCTTGGCGGGAAAGGCCGTCGCGGACCGCCTCCGACAGTGCGCCGCCCAGGTGCCAAAGAATGCGCTGGCCATCGGTCTGACCGAGCGGCACGAGCTTGACCGCTGCCCCCACTTGACCTTCGACCCACGCAAAGAGAAAAGCCACTGCCGCGGCCGGGATCGGAACTTGCCACCTTGCGCAGGCGAGCGCGAAGAGGCAAGCGTGCGTCGTGTGCGCGTCATCGATGAAGCGGTCCGCCTCGGCGAGGCCGAGTGACACGAGAACGCGCGCAAGGGCCGTTCCGAGCTGACGATCTTCGGCCTGTAACTCGGCGGTCGGCCGCGATGCCCACAGCCACGCGCTCCAGGCCCGAGCTCCGGCGTCGTCTCCGTCGACAAAGGCGCGATAAAGGCGGGCCAGGACAGGAATTTCACACGCGGCCAAGGTCGACTTGAGGACGCCCTCGATCCAATCCTGTGCGGTCGGCGCATCGTGCACCCATCCGAATTCCACGGCGCGCTCCAGCCCGTGTGAATAGGCGAACGCGCCGATCGGTAGTGCCGGGCTGGTGATCTGAAGCAAGCGCACGAATCCATCGGTCGCGATCCGCACCTCGTCGCCCGCCTGGCTGTTTTTCAACGACGAAGGGCCAGCCGTGAAAGAAGCGCCGCTCTCAAGCATTGCGTACATCCCCGATGGGGCCGTTCGAGGGGGGCGCCCCGCGCTGGCCCGGCGGATCCTCGTGCTCATGCTCGTGCTCATGCTCATGCTCATGCTGGTGGTGGTGGGCGGCGGCGCCGCGCGCGGCATAGGAGCCCGCTTCCGGCTCGAAGCTCTCGAGCTCGACGACGACGTCGAGCCCGAGCGCGGCCACGAGATCGTCGAGCACGTGGTCGTGCTCGTAGCGAACCCATCCTTCTCCGACTTGGAGCGGCACGTGTCGGTTTCCCAAATGGTACGCCGCCCGCGCGAGCGTGCGCGCGTCGGGAGCGCGCACGGTCGACACCTGTTCGGGTGCCGCTCTTACCCGCACGAGCTGTCCGTCGTCGGTGACGAGCACGTCGCCGCCGCGCAGGATCGTGCCGCGCTCGAGCAGGAGAGCCACTTCGGCGCCGTCGTCGAGATGCGTGCGCAAGCGACTCTTTTTGCGCTCTTCGAAGGTGAGCGTCAGATCGAAGGAGCCAGCTTCTCTCGATCGGTTTTCAGCGAGCTTGCGAATCGTCAGCATGGATAGGCACCGGTCCCCGGATCAAAACAGAAAATACCGCTGCGCGAGCGGAAGGACGCTGGCGGGCTCGCAGGTGAGCAGCTCGCCGTTGGCCCGCACTTCGTACGTTTGCGCGTCCACTTCGATGTGCGGCAAAAGATCGTTGTGGATGAGGTCCCGCTTGCCGAGCTTGCGCGTGCCGTGCACGCTGACGAGCCTCTTGGTCAGACCGAGCCGCGGGCCGACGCCCGATTGTTCCGCCGCCTTCGACACGAAGACGAGGCTGGTGACCGAACCGGCGCGCCCCATGCCCGCGAACATCGGACGATAGTGGACGGGCTGCGGCGTGGGAATCGACGCGTTGGGATCGCCCATCGGTGCCGCCGCGATGAGCCCCCCCTTCATGACGAGGGCCGGCTTGGCCGCAAAGAGCGCCGGGCGCCAGAGCACGATGTCCGCCCATTTGCCCGGCTCGATCGAGCCGACCTCGTGGCTGATCCCGTGCGTGATGGCAGGGTTGATCGTGTATTTTGCCACATAGCGCTTGGCGCGATGGTTGTCGTTTTGGGGCGGGTCTTCGGGAAGGCTTCCGCGCTGCGCTTTCATCTTGTGCGCCGTTTGCCAGGTACGCACGATGACTTCGCCGACCCTGCCCATCGCCTGCGAGTCCGACGAGATCATGCTGAACGCGCCCATGTCGTGCAAAATGTCCTCGGCGGCGATGGTCTCGCGCCGAATGCGGGACTCGGCGAAGGCCACGTCCTCGGGAATACCCGGGTCGAGGTGATGGCAGACCATCAGCATGTCCAGATGTTCGTCGATGGTGTTGATCGTATAAGGGCGGGTGGGATTGGTGGAGGAAGGCAGCACGTGCGGCACGCCGCACGCTTTGATGATGTCGGGCGCGTGACCGCCGCCGGCGCCTTCGGTGTGATAGGTGTGGATGGTGCGACCGCGGAAAGCGGCGATGGTGTCCTCGACGAACCCGGACTCGTTGAGCGTGTCGGTGTGAATGGCGACTTGCACGTCGTGCTCGTCGGCAACCGACAGACAACAATCGATCGCTGCCGGCGTCGTGCCCCAGTCTTCGTGGAGCTTGAATCCCATGGCTCCTGCCACGGCTTGCTCGACGAGTGATTCGGGCAGGCTGGCATTGCCCTTGGCGAGAAATCCGACGTTGACGGGCAGCGATTCGGCCGCTTGCAGCATGCGCCCCAGATTCCACGGCCCGGGAGTGCACGTCGTGGCGTGGGTGCCCGCCGCCGGCCCGGTACCGCCGCCGATCATGGTGGTGATGCCCGAGGCCAGGGCTTCTTCACACTGCTGGGGACAAATGAAATGAATGTGCGCGTCGACGCCCCCCGCGGTGACGATGTTTCCTTCGCCGGCAATGATTTCCGTTCCGGGCCCGATGACGATATCGACGCCGGGCTGAACGTCGGGGTTGCCGGCCTTGCCGATACGGGAAATGCGGCCATCTTTGATGCCGATATCGGCTTTGACGATGCCCCAGTGATCGAGAATGACGGCGTTGGTGATCACCAGGTCGGCGACGCCGGCGCCGGCGCGTTGGCTCTGTCCCATGCCGTCGCGAATGACTTTGCCCCCGCCGAATTTGACCTCTTCCCCGTAAATGGCGTAGTCGCGTTCGACTTCGATCACCAGATTGGTGTCGCCGAGCCGGATGCGGTCGCCTCGGGCCGGACCATAAATTTCGGCGTACGCTCGGTGGTCGAGCTTGTTCATGGTTCGCGGCCCGCGCCGCCGTCCGGGGAAGCGTCGCCCGCTGTTGCGCCGTCCAGATTGCCCATGACTGCGCCACGGAATCCGAAGACCTTGCGCTCGCCGGCCATGGCCACCAGCTGGACCTCGCGGGTTTGTCCCGGCTCGAAGCGAACGGCGGTGCCGGCCGGGATGTCGAGACGATAGCCGCGCGCGGCCGCGCGATCGAAATCGAGCGCCGGATTGGTTTCATAAAAATGGTAATGCGACCCCACCTGAATGGGACGATCGCCGGTATTGCTCACCCGCACGGTGAGCGTCGGTCGCCCCTCGTTCAGGACAACGACGCCCTCGCCGGCATCGACGTGACCGGGTCCGCCCGCGTCGAGCGAGCCGGCGATGGGACGATGCACGGTGACCAATTTGGTGCCGTCCGGAAAGGTCGCCTCGACCTGGACGTCGGGGATCATTTCCGGGACCCCTTCCATCACGTCGTCTGGACCGAGCAACTTGGTGCCGAGCGTCATCAACTCGGCGACCGTCCGCCCGTCGCGGGCTCCTTCCAGGATCGCCGCCGAGATGTAAGCCACCGCTTCCGGATAATTGAGCTTGAGACCGCGCTGCTTGCGGCGTTCGGCCACGAGCGCGGCCGTAAACAGAAGAAGCTTGTCCTTTTCACGCGGGAGAAGTTCCATGGAGTCCTCGGGAACGGTTGGAAAGAGCAGCGTCATGTCGACCATACGCGGGGGCAGCTGGCCACCCTGCCGAGAAGCTCGGGCCGAATCGCGCGCCACACCTGGGCCAGGTACTCGCGCGCGCGGGCGGCGTCGGGGCCGAGGTACCGCGAAACGAGGAGAAGGCTCGGCGCGCCGAGTAACGTATGGCTGACCAGCGCAGCTTCCGATGAAGCGAGCTCCACGTTGCGCGCCAAATCGAGCACGGCGTTCGACGCCGGCCAAGCGAACAGCATGCCGGTTGTCGCGACGCCATGAAGGCCCCAGCGCGCGTCGAGCAGCGGCGCTCCGCCTTCGTACGACGCGCGGTCGATACAGAGCGGCCGGCCCTCCGAAAAGAGCTCGACGCTCTGCCGGCACCGGCCTTTGCGAAAGCGCTCGCCACTCGCGGGGCGCCCCAGACAGAGGACATCCCATCCGATGAAAACGCTGCTGGGATCGAGATCGATGCGGGTCTCCAAGCGGACCTGCGCGCCCTCGAACAAGATGTTCTCCTGCGGCAGCCACTCCAGACGAGCTCCCGGCCCGACGCGCAAGCGCTGCGTCTGGCGCGCGACGCGACCGTCACTGCGATAGCACTTGCCGGCGGCCGGCGTGGTGAGAAGCGCGTGGGCTCCGGGATCGACATCGACGTCGATGGACAGCTCGTCGCCGCCGGCCAAGCCTCCGGGCGGATGCAGGACATAGACGTGAGCGACCGCGGAGCCCTCCGGATAGAACGCGCGCTGTACGCGGAGAGGGCCTCGATGTTCGCAATGTCCAAGTCGGGTAGAGCCCGCCGCGGATGTGAACCGAAGCCGCAGCTCGGCGGACCAAACGCTCGCGCTTCCGGCATGTTCGTAGGACTTCGTCGCCGCCCGACCATTCTCATCGTCCATCTTCGTCGAAGGCAACCGGCCTTTGCCAGATGGCAAGGACGGTGCATCCTTGCGGGGAATGGACGCTGTGACGTTGCCCGGGCCGATGGATGACGAGCGTGCCAGCATCGTACACACCGCGCTCGTCGCCCTGCGATCCGGAAAGGACGTAGATGTGCTCGTAGCCGGTGTGCACGTGCATGGGCACGCGCGCGCCCGCGGCGTAACGGAGCAACGCCGCGGAAGGCCCTTCCTTGCCGTCCCCATAAAGCCGATGAATGTCGACGCCCGGCCGGAAGGGCTCAAAAGGAAGCCCTTCGCTGCTCGCCAGCTGCATCAAGTGGCGCATGACGATCGGCGGCTGGGACATGGGGCTCATAGTGCCTCCAAGACCGCGGCGCTCGTGGCGGTGGCGCCGACAATGCCGCCTTGCGCGCGGACCATGGCCAAGGTCGCTGCCTTGAACTCGGGGAAGTAGCTCGCCGTCGCGTCTTCGACGAGCAGGCATTCGTAACCGCGGTCGTTCGCTTCGCGCATCGTCGTCTGCACGCAAACCTCGGTGGTGACGCCGGTGAGCACCAGATGCGTGACGCCCCGGGCGCGGAGCATCTCATGGAGAGCCGTCGCGTAAAATGCGCCCTTGCCTGGCTTGCCGAGAACGAGCTCCCCGGGATGAGGCTTGAGCTCGTCGATGATTTCGTTGCCCGGCTCACCGAGCACCAGGATGCGCCCCATCGGCCCGCTGTCGCCAATGCGCGTCCCTTCTCGGCCCCGTTTCCGTTTGACCGGCGGACAATCGGAGAGGTCCGGCAGGTGCCCCTCTTTGGTATGGACGATGGGCCGCTCTTGCTGGCGGAAAAGTGTGAGGAGCCGCGCGATGACCGGAACGACTGGCTTCAGCGTCGCGACGTCATTGCCGAGGGCGGCGCCAAAGCCGCCCGTCTCGAGAAAATCACGCTGCATGTCGATGACCAGAAGCGCGACCGCTCCGCGGTCGGGCGGCAGGGCGAAACGATAGGGCTGGGCGTCGATGCTAGGCGTGCCCATGGCCGGCCATGCATCGTCCGATGGTGGTGACGTCCGCGGTGGCGATCGGCGATTCGTGCACGATCTTTCCTTCGCTCATGACCAGGATCCGATCGGCCAGGGCGAAGATTTCGTCGAGATCGGTGCTGATGAGCAGGACCGCCATGCCGAGGTCGCGGGCATTGAGGAGACGCGTGCGGATCTCGGCGACGGCCGCGAAATCGAGGCCGAAACAAGGATTCGCGGCGACGAGCACGTGGACGTCACCGGTGAGCGCGCGCGCGAGCACGGTCCGCTGCACGTTGCCGCCCGAAAGCCGACCGATAGCGGCGTCGACGGACGGCGTTTTCACGCGGAACTCGGAGACCAGGCGCGCCGCCGTGCGGCGCAAAGCGCCGCTCCGGACGCCAAAACGAGCGACGGTGAAAGGCGGCCGGTCGTAGCTGCCGAATCCGAGGTTGTCCGCCACCGACATGGTCGGAACGCATGCATTGCGCAGCGGCTCTTCGGGAAGAAAGCGCAGACCATGGACCAGCATCTCACTGCGCGTGGCGCGGTATGCGGCCCCTCTCACCGTCATGACGCCGCTTTTCGCCTGCCGCTGCCCGGCCAGAACCTCCACCAGCGGCTCTTGGCCGTTGCCCGATACGCCGGCGATTCCGACGATCTCACCGGCGCGTACCTCGAGGTCGAGACCCCGCAAGACGGTGATTCCTTTTTCGTCGACTGCTTCCAGTTTTTCGAGGACGAGATACCGGTCGCCCACGGGTCGTACCGATCGCCTGCGATCGGCCTGGGGCGGCTGTCCTCCCACCATCATCCGCGCCATGTCCTCCGCGCCGAGCGCGTCGACGCGTCCCGAGCCGGCCAAACGCCCCCGGCGCAGGATGGTCACCTCCTCGGCGAAATTCGTCACTTCGCGAAACTTGTGGGTGATAAGGAGCACGCTGAGCTCACCGCGGCCAGCCATCTCCCGAAGAAACCCCAGCACCTCGTCGGCCTCGGCCGGCGTCAGAACCGAGGTGGGCTCGTCGAGGATCATGATCCTGCTACCCAAATACAGCTGCTTCAGGATTTCGAGCTTTTGCTTCTCCCCGGCGGAGAGCGATCGCACTTGCCGCGACAGATCGAGGCAGAAAGGCATGCGCTTCATGAACGCCGAAAGCTCTCGTTCGATGTGCGTCCAATCGAGGAGGAAGGGAAGATCCGAACGGGCGAGGACGAGGTTCTCGGCCACGGTCATGTTCGGCACGACGGTGAAGTGCTGATACACCATGCCGATGCCGTGCTGCTGGGCGTCGCGTGGGCTGCGGATGCTCACCTCGGTACCGTCGAGCAGGATGCGCCCGCCGTCGGGCCGGTAGTAGCCCATGATGCATTTGACGAGCGTACTTTTGCCCGCGCCATTTTCGCCCAAGAGCGCGTGAAACGAGCCGGGGCGCAGCGTGAGCGACACGCCCTCCAGCGCGACGAACGCTCCGAAGCGTTTGTCGATCCCTGTCGCGCAAAGCTCGGGCGGCGCGCTCACCCTGTCGCGTGAGGAGGTTGACCGCGCGTCGCCAGACGTGGCCGATCGCGAGATTCGCATGGGCGACGCGGCGGTCATGGCATCGCTTCCAGCAAGGCGTGTGACGTGGCGACCGCGCCGAACACGCCATTTTGCATGGTGACCATCTTCAGCGCGGCCGCATGGTTGCCGGCGTCGGTGGCCGCGCAGCAGTCGGAGAGCAAGAGACACTCGAAACCGCGGTCGTTCGCTTCCCGCATCGTCGTATGAACGCACACGTCGGTCGTGATGCCGGTCAAGATGAGATTGCGGATACCGCGCTGGCGCAGGACGAGCTCCAAATCGGTGGCGCAGAAGGAGCCCTTACCCGGCTTGTCCACCACCGGCTCGCCTTCACGTGGCGCAAGCTCGGGGATGATTTCCCAACCCGGCTCGCCCCGCACGAGCACGCGCCCGCACGGTCCGGCATCTCCAATCCCGATGCCACTGCTCTTGCCGTTGGCCGTCAGGCGCGAGCGCCACCTTTTGTTGGCCGGTAAGTCCGACAGATCGCGGCGATGGCCCTCGCGGGTGTGCAGGATGTGAAATTGCGATTTTCGGAGCGCTGCCAGCACGCGTTGAATGGGCTCGATGCAGGCGCGAGTGACGGAAATATCGTAGCCGAGCAGGTCGATGTAGCCTCCCCGGCCACAGAAATCGGTCTGCATGTCGATCACCATGAGCGCCGTATTGCTCGGACCGAAATCCCCGTCGAATGGCCATGCGTAGGGATTGGCGTCGACGCGTTGCATGGAGCCCTCTTCGGCGGTCATCGCGCCGCACCAAGCTCAGCCGGCTGGCCCGGCCGCGTGTGGGTCGGCGAGCTCGTGACCACCATGATGAGCAGCGTGACCACGTACGGAGCCGCATTGAACAAGTAATACCCGCTGGTCACGCCGACCGATTGGAGCGCCGGGCCGAGCGCGCTGGCCGCACCGAAAAGGAGCGCGGCATAGAGACAGCGAACCGGGTCCCAGCGCGCGAAAATCACCAACGCGACGGCCATCAATCCTTGCCCGCTGGAGAGACCTTCGTTCCAGCTGCCCGGATAGAAAAGCGAGAGAAACGCTCCCCCCATGCCGGCCAAGAATCCGCCCGCCATCGTGGCCAAGAGCCGGACGCGGTCGACGTCGTAGCCCATGGCGCGCGCGGCGTCGGCGCTCTCCCCTACGGTGCGGATGACGAGCCCCCAGCGTGTCTTTCTCAGCATCCATGCGAGCCCGGGTGCCAGGACGAGTCCCACCAAGAACAGCACGTTGACCTCGAGCGCCGAGCGCACCTGCGGAATGCGACTCCACGCGCCGAGCCCGAGGGCGGGAAGGTGCGGCGCTACCGGCTTGATCAGCGGCTTGCCCAGAAAAAACGCAAGTCCGCAGCCGAAGAGCATGAGCGCGATGCCAACGGCGATGTCGTTCACGCGCGGTCGCGAGCAGAGCGTCGCATGAAGGGCACCGAGCGCGGCGCCGACGGCGCCGGCCACGGCCACGCCGAGCCACGGTGATCCCGACCAATACGAAGCGCCATACCCGCTCATGGCGCCCATCACCAGCGTGCCTTCGAGACCCAAATTCACGCGCCCACTTTTCTCGGTCAGGCATTCACCCAGGCTGACCAGGAGAAAGGGCGTGCTCAGGCGGATCGCCCCGCCCCATACGGCGAGCGGCACACCCCATGCACCGAGAGCGATCTCGCCGTCCATCACGTGCCGACGGTGGCTTCGGCGGTAACGCCTTCGACAGAGAGCGTCGTGTCGCGCGGCCGAGCAAGCGGCTGGAAGACGGCGTAGCGCGAATACAAGGATTCGCTGGCGAGAATGACGATGAACAAGATGCCCTGCAGGACCAGGACCGCCGCGTCCGGCAGATGGTGGACCCGTTGCAGAAGGCCACCGCTCGCCCCGATGCCGCCCAGCAAGAGCGCCACCGGCATGATGGCCAATGGATGGTGCCGAGCGAGGAAAGCCACCAGAATGCCGGTGTAACCATAACCGGCGACCAGCGACGCGTTGGCCTTGCCGTGAACGGCGGCTACCTCGACCATGCCGGCCACGCCTGCCGCGCCCCCGCCGAGAAAGCAGGCCAGGACCGTCATTTTCTTCACCGGCAAGCCGCTCAAAAGGGCTGCGCGCACGTTCCCTCCCACGATCGATGCGCCGAATCCGTAGACCGTGTGCTGCATGAGCACGTAGCAGAAGGCGCAGGCGACGATGCCAAAGACGAGCCCCCAGTGCACGTCCAGCCCAACGATGTTGGGGAGCATATTTTCGGCTCCGATGTGCGCCGTCGACGGCTTATTCAAGCTGGCGGGGTCGCGCAAGGGCCCCTCCACGAGGTGGTTCAAGAGCGCAATGGCGATATAGGACAAGAGCAAACTGCTGATCGTTTCGTTGACGCCGCGATAGACGCGCAGCGCTCCGGCGGCGGCGATCCAGGCTCCGCCGGCCACGAGGGCGACGATCGACATGGCGGCGAGAATGACGGGCGGCGATGCCGGCCGAAACAAGAGCGCCGTTGCTGCGGCCGCGAGGCCGCCCACCGCGACCGCTCCCTCGCCGCCGATGATCACGAGCCCGAGTCGCGCGGGTAGAGCGGTAGCAAGAGCGGTCAGCATCAACGGCGCCGCGCGCAGCAACGCGTTTTGCAGCGAAAACCAGCTTCCGAACGCGCCCCGGTACATTTCGTAGAGGACGCCGACCGGGTCGGCACCGGCCAACCCCACGAAGATCCCGAAAAGCACGAGCGACACGATCACCGCGCCGGAGCGAATGGCGAGCGCCTCCCAGGCTCCCATGACGCGCGTGCTCGCTCTCATCCTGGCGATCACGCCGTCGGCATGATCCACGCCGAGGGCAGCTTCTCGCATCTCAGTGGACCGCCCCTTTCACGCCTTCCACCAGGTAGGCCATCTTCTCGAGCGCGATATCGGTTTGCGTTTGATCGACGTTGGCGGCAATGACTTCCTTCCCGCCATTGTCACGCAGGGGGCCGTGGTAAACGACCATCGCGCCTTGCATGAATTTCTGCTTGGCCTCTTCGGCCTTTTTCTTCGCTTCCGCGGACACGGCGGGCCCGTAAGCCGACATCTTGATGTACCCCTCCTTGAATCCGCCGCGCAGAAGGTGAACGAAGGGTTTCTTTTGCTGAAGCGTGGTGACGTATTCGGTGTACACCTTGGCCCAGTTCCATTCGGCGCCTGTCAGGTATCCTTTGGGCGCCAAGCTGGCCTGGCTGGCGTGGTAACCGCAGCTGTACGCCCCCCGGCGTTCGGCGAGCTCGACGATCACTTTCGGCGAATCGACGTGCGCCGTGAGCACGTCGATCCCCTGATCGATGAGACTGTTGGCGGCCTCGGCCTCTTTCACGGGCATCGACCAGTCCCCGGTGAAAACGACGCTGGTGGTGACCTCGGGATTGACCGAACGCGCTCCCAGCGTGAACGAGTTGATGTTGCGTAAAACCTGGGGAATCGGCTTGGCGGCGATGAAGCCGAGCTTCTTGGTCTTGGTCGTCATCGCGGCGACGATGCCCGAGACGTATTCGGCTTCGTCGATATAGCCGAAATAGCTTCCCACGTTGGCAGGATGCCGGGAGGCGTCATAGAGACCGCCACAGTGCAGGAACGTGCGGTCGGGGAACTTCTGCGCTTCGACGAGAATGTGAGGATCGAAATAACCGAAAGAGGTGGGGAAGACGACCGCTGCACCGTCCAACGTGATCATGCTCTCGATCGTTTTTTGCACCGCGATGGTCTCGGGAACGTTTTCCTCTTCGCGGACCTTCACGCCCGGCATGCTTCGCACCGCGGCAGCACCTTCGGCATGGGCCTGGTTGTAGCCGAAGTCGTCCTTGGGTCCGACGTAGACGAAGCCCACGGTGAGATCCGATTCGGGGCCCCCTCCTTTCTTGCAGGCCGCCAGCGAGAACGCAGAGGTGGCCACCATGAGGAGAGAAACGATCGCGCTGCGGCGCGCGATCAGGTCGAAATGTCGAATGCGGCGAGCCGATGTGGGGGTGGTCATGGCAGGGTCGATGACCTGGTGTAAGGGACGCGCGTTTCGCCGACGTGTCGTGATGACCAACTCGCGGTAACGTCACTGCACCGCGACTTTCGACGCGCTCGAAGCTCGCAGCGGTGCGCGAGCGAACCGGTGGATCGCCGCTGGGCGGCCGTATTTGCCGCTTTCTTCAGACAACGAGCGCTCCGGTTCGCCGACGCGGGAGGAGCGTTTACGCGTCACGCCGGAGGCGTCGCACGATTTACGAAACTTGCTCACCGTGGAAACAGGCGAGAAATGAGGAGCGACCTAAGAGTCGACGCTTGGGCGAGCCGACGGAGGATCTCGCAGTCGCCACATCGTTATCGAGCATTGTCGCGTTACGCCATCGGACGAGGGGCCGAGAACACTGGGTGTTCACTTAGCAGCATTCGCCAATTGGGAAGTACCGCCGGAGGGGTCGAGATCGGAAAGATGAAGACAAGACCGCGTGCAGTCAGTCCCAAGACGTTTTTGACCTGTTTCTCGTGGATGATCGTTTTTTCCTTCGCGTTTGGTGCGGCGGCGCAAACGCCTCCACCCGCCGAACCGAATCCAAAAGGCGCGGCCGAAGCGACGCCCCCAAGCAGCGCACCACCGGCGAGCACTGCGCTACCGGTCGTTGCATCGCCCGACGTCGCCCCGAATGTCGTCGTGCCGCCGCCCATACCGGTGCCTGCACCGGTCCCGCCGGCCGCCAAAATCGAGCCGGCGATCACCATGAACTTCGGCGTGCGCGTGGGAGCCCGGTTGCAGAGCCCCACCGACCCCGAGAAGCTCGATCATCTCGGGCTCGACACGCTGTATCTCGAACCGAGATTCAGCGCGCGAGTCATCGAAAAGGTCGGCTTTCAAGCGAACTTCAACGTCGGGGTGCCACCGGGCGCGGGACTCGCTGCGCCGGGAGCGGTGGGCATAATGGATCTCATCGCTCAGTTCGACTTCGACGATCTCCTTCATCTTTGGGCGGGACGACTCCTCGTGCCCTCCGATCGATCGAACTTCAGCGGCCCGTTCTTCATGAGCGCCTGGAACTACCCCGGCTTCTATGTCGCCGGAGCACCGCTCGGGCCCAAGACCGGGCCCACCGGCCGTGACAATGGAGCCGTCGTCTGGGGCGACGCGATGAAGGGCAAGTTCAAGTATTACGCTGGAGCCTTCGGGCTCGATCAGCCCGGCAAGCCTTACTACACCGCGCGGCTGAACCTGGCCATCATCGGCTCCGAGCCGGGTTTTTATCACAGCAGTACCTATTACGGCAGCCAGGACATCGTCGCCATCGGGGCCGGCCTTCAATACCAACAAGACGGGAGCGTCAAACCCGACGGCACCGGCCCCAAGGATACCGTGACGGGCATGGCCGACGTTCTGGCCGAATTCAAGGTCGGCGAGGGAGTCATTACTGGCGAGGTGCAGTATTACCAGTTCACCGAGGGATACAGCTTCGCCACCGTGGGTCCGATGAACACCCCGGTGGGCGCGCCGAAACAGGCTTTCTACGCTCTCGTCAGCTACCTCACCCCTCCGGTCGGACCGGGGAAAATCCAACCCCTCGTTCGCGTGCAACGGACCCTCGACGGTCCGGGTTGGACGATCCTCGACGCGTTCGTGAGCTACGTCGTCAAGGACTACGACCTGCGGGTCGCGCTCGGCTATCAGCGCACCGATCTCGGGGAGGGAACGCCTGTCGGTAATGCCATTCAGTTGGGAGTCCAGCTTCAGAAGTAGTCGTTAATCGAGCCATGCCTCGTTTCGGTGGAGGAAAATCGAATGCGAATCAATCTTGTCGCACTGGTGGTGGGTGCCTTGGCGTTGTCGCTCGGTGCCTGCGAAAAGTCGGAAAGCAAAGGGCCGGCGGCGTCGGCCGCGGCGGCTGCGCCATCCGCTCTCCCGGTTCGCGTGGAGAAGTCCGGCCCCATCAAGGTCGGCATCCTGCATTCCTTGTCGGGAACGATGGCCATCAGCGAAACGTCCCTCAAGGACGTGGCTCTCATGGCCATCGAGGAGCTGAATGCAGCCGGCGGCGTTCTCGGTCGCAAGCTCGAGCCCATCGTCGTCGATCCGGCCTCGAACTGGCCCCTGTTCGCGGAGAAAGCGCGTGATCTCATCCAAAACCAGAAGGTGGCGGTGACATTCGGCTGCTGGACCTCGGTCTCGCGCAAGTCGGTGCTGCCGGTCTTCGAAGAACTGAACGGACTCCTTTTCTATCCGGTGCAATACGAGGGCGAGGAATCGTCCTTCAACGTCTTTTACACGGGCGCCGCTCCGAACCAGCAAGCCATACCGGCCGTCGAGTATTTGATGAGCAAAGAGGGCGGGGGGGCCAAGCGGGTCGTCCTCCTCGGCACCGACTACGTGTATCCGCGCACGACCAACAAAATCCTGCGTTATTTCTTGCATGCCAAGGGCATCACCGACGATGACATCTTGGAAAAGTACACGCCCTTCGGTCACAGCGACTACCAGACGATCGTCGCCGACATGAAGAAGTTCGCGCAAGGCAAGCGCACCGCCGTCGTCTCGACGATCAACGGCGACTCCAACGTTCCTTTCTACAAAGAACTCGCCAACCAGGGCATCAAGGCCGAAGACCTGCCGGTAGTCGCCTTTTCGGTGGGCGAGGAAGAGCTGCGCGGCATCGACACGAAGCCGCTCGTCGGGCATCTGGCGGCGTGGAACTACTTCATGTCCATCGACACCCCGGAAAACAAGGCGTTCATCGCCAAATGGCGGCAATACGTGAAGGCGAACTCGCTGCCGGGCGGCGACAAGCGGGTGACGAACGATCCCATGGAAGCGACGTACATCGGCATTCAGATGTGGGCCCACGCCGCGGAGCAGGCGCACAGCATCGACGTCGACGCCGTTCGTCAAGCTATCGGACAACAGAAAGTGCGCGCGCCGTCCGGATTCGACATCCAGATGGACGGTGCCAACCACCATCTGCATAAACCCGTCTTCATCGGCGAAGTGCGCGCCGACGGCCAATTCAAGGTGGTGTGGAAGACGCCCGGGCCGATTCGCGCGCAGGCCTGGAGTCCTTTCATCCCCGAGAGCTCGAAGAAGGTGGCGGACTGGACGTTTCCCTGGGCATGCGGAAATTGCACCGAGCCCAAGTTTGCCGTGGTCACGAAAGAGCTCGCCAACGCGCGGTAACGGCGAGAGAGGATCGAAGAATGGGCCGGCTCAGCGCTCGAATATTGGCAGCCACGCTGCTCGTAGCGATCGTGTTCGTGGCAGCGCCCGGACGCGCGGGGCCACACGGCGTACTCGAGCAGGCTCTCGTCGATCTTCTCTCCGACAGCGGGGATAAAGCCGAGGAGATCGCCGGCAAGCTCGCCGACCTCGCGGACCCGAACGCCCTGCCGGCCCTGGAGGCGCTCTGCGACGAGCGCCTCCGCAAGGGGCCGGACGGGACGCTCTACATCGAGGGACAAGACCGGCAAACGATCACCTACGCCGTGACGGGTGAAAAAGCAACGCCGTCCGCGGACGCTCTCGGCAAAGTCGAAATGAGCAATGCTCTCCGGCGCGCGGTGCTTCCCGTGCTTGCTCAGCTGAGGCTGGGTTCGCCGGATCGACAAGTTCGCCTCGCCGCCGCCGAAGAGCTGGCCAAGCGCGGCTCGAACGCCGTGGCACCGCTTTTGCGCAATGCCCACGATCACGAGAAGGATGCTGGCGTTCGCAAGGCGCTCGCGCTCGCCCTCGCGCAGCTCGATCTCTACTCAGAAAATCGCGAACGACGCCTGCAAGCTCTCGGTGTGCTGGGGGAGCTTGGCGGCGCTGAAATGGAGAGCGAGCTCGTTCGATTGACGAGCCGAGGGGACGACGGGCGCCCGCTGGAAGCCGACGAACAAGTTCGGACCGCGGCGGCGGCCACCCTCCGTGCCATCGAGGACCGCGCTCGCGTGGTCGGTATTCTGCGCGATGTGACGCACGGGATCAGCTTGGCCAGCGTCCTTCTTTTCGCCGCACTCGGGCTGGCCGTCACCTTCGGGTTGATGGGCGTCATCAACATGGCCCACGGCGAAATGCTGATGGTGGGCGCCTATGTGACTTATTCGGTCGAGGTCTTCTTCGACCAGCGCTTGCCTTCCTTTTCTCATTGGTACTTGGCTGCCGCCATTCCCATTGCGTTCGCCGTGACGACGCTGCTCGGCATCCTCTTGGAGCGGCTCGTGATCCGCCATCTTTACGGACGCCAGCTGGAAACGCTGCTCGCCACGTGGGGCATCAGCCTGATGCTGATGCAAAGCGTCCGCCTTCTCTATGGCGCGCAGAACGTGGCTGTATCGAACCCTCCCTGGCTCTCGGGCGGCGTGGAGCTCGCGCACGGTTGGGTGCTCACCTACAACCGGCTCGCGGTCGTGGCGTTCGTCGTCGTCGTTGCCACCGCGGTGTGGTCGGTCCTTCGCTACACCACGCTCGGCATCAAGGTTCGCGCCGTCGCGCAAAACCGCGCCATGGCGGCGTGCCTCGGCGTCCCGACCGCGCGGCTCGACGCGTGGGTCTTCGGGCTCGGCTCGGGTGTGGCGGGTCTCGGCGGTGTGGCCCTTTCTCAGCTGGGAAACGTGGGTCCCGAGCTCGGCCAGACGTACATCATCGACGCGTTCATGGTGGTCGTGCTGGGAGGCGTAGGGAAGCTGGCCGGCACGGTGAGCGCCGCGGTGGGCCTCGGTATCATCAATAAGCTGGTCGAGCCCTTTGCCGGCGCCGTGCTCGGCAAGATTGCCATCCTCTTATTGATCATCGTCTTCATCCAGCGCCGCCCTGAAGGGCTATTTGCTTCCAAGGGGCGGGTGGAAGCGTGATGGACCTCGCCGCGCTGCGCGAACGGGTACGGGCGCTCGGTGGCTCGGGGCGATCGATCGCCCTGGGCGCCCTGGCCTTTGGCATTCTGGTCGTGGTGCCCGTCCTCAATGTGCTGCCTTCGGTGGACTCATCGCTGCATGTTCCCGATTACCTGATTCCGCTGCTGGGAAAGTTCCTCTGCTATGCGATTTTGGCGCTGGCTCTCGATCTCGTGTGGGGATTCACCGGAATCCTGAGCCTCGGCCACGGCCTCTTCTTTGCGCTCGGCGGGTATGCGATGGGCATGCACCTCATGCGCACGATGAGCGGCGAGGGCGTGTACCGCAGTGACCTTCCCGACTTCATGGTGTTTCTCGACTGGAAGAAGCTGCCTTGGTACTGGCTCGGCTTCGACAGCTTTCCCTTTGCGCTGGCGATGGCGATTCTCGTCCCCGGTGCTCTGGCGCTCTCTTTCGGGTTCTTTGCGTTTCGATCGCGATTGCGAGGCGTCTACTTGTCGATCGTCACCCAGGCGCTCACCTATGCGGCCATGCTGCTATTTTTTCAAAATGCGACCGGATTCGGGGGCAACAACGGCCTCACCGATTTCAAGCGAATTCTAGGCTATTCGCTGCGTGCCTCGTCCACCAAGCTCGGCCTCTACGTGGCGACGGCCGTCACCTTGATCGGTACCTATTTTCTATGTCGCTACGTGACGTCCAGCAAGCTCGGCCGCGTGCTTACCGCTATTCGCGACGCCGAGCTCAAAATCCGATTTTGTGGCTACCAGACGACGCATTACAAATTGTTCGCTTGGACCGTGTCGGCAATTCTCGCCGGTCTCGCCGGAGCCCTCTATGTGCCCCAGGTCGGTATCATCAATCCCAGCGAGATGCAGCCCTCGTCCTCCATTGAAATCGCTATCTGGGTCGCGGTCGGCGGGCGCGGAACGCTGGTGGGTCCCATCCTCGGAGCGTTCCTCGTCAACGGTGGCAAGAGCTGGCTCACGTCCTCGTTTCCATCGGCTTGGCTCTATGCGCTGGGCGTGCTTTTCGTCGTGGTCACCCTCTATCTCCCGCAGGGACTGGTCGGCATCGGCGAGGCCTTGAGTGCGCGCTGGCGAATGAGGAAAAGCGCATGAGGGCGTCGCATGCTTTGCCCGAGGCGCCCCTCGAGATCGACCCGGAGCTTTCCGGCGTGGTGCGCGAAGCCACTGCGCTTCGGGATCCGCCTCCCACGCCCGCGAGATTGGCGCTGTGGGTCGAAAACGTGACGGTAAGCTTCGCCGGTTTCAAGGCGCTCGACGACATCACGCTCGAAATCAAGAAGGGCGAGCTCCGTTGCATCATCGGTCCCAACGGCGCGGGCAAGACCACGTTGATGGACGTCATCACCGGCCGCACGCGGCCGACCGCCGGCGCGGTCTATTTGGAAACCCGTGAACACGAAATCAGCGCGCTCCCCGAGTGGCGCATTGCCCGAATGGGCGTTGGGCGGAAATTCCAGAGGCCGACGGTCTTCTTCGGTCACACCGTGCTCGAGAACCTCGAGCTCGCCCAGGCTGGCAGCAAGGGCGTGTTTGCCAACCTCTTCGGCCGCGCGCTGAGTCGCGAGCGGATCGACGAGGCGCTGCAGACGATCGGACTGACCGACCTACGCGATCAGCGTGCCGGGGTCCTGTCGCACGGTCACAAGCAATGGCTCGAAATAGGCATGCTGCTCGTCCAAGACCCGAAGGTGCTTCTGGTGGACGAGCCGGTAGCCGGGATGAGCCAGCAGGAAATGGAGAAGACCGCCGAGCTCTTGAGCAGTCTAGCCGGTGACCGCACGGTCGTGGTGGTGGAGCACGATATGGAATTCGTGCGCCGCATCGCCCAGAAGGTCACCGTGCTGCACGAGGGTCGCGTGCTCGCTGAGGGCCCGCTCGAGCGGATGCAAGAAGATCCCCGCGTTATCGAAGTCTATCTGGGGGCCTAACGTGCTCGAAGTCAGCGACCTCAATCAATTCTACGGAGGAAGCCATATTCTCTGGAATTTGGCGCTCACCGTTCCCGAACGGTCGCGCACCTTCATCATCGGCCGCAACGGCGTCGGGAAAACCACTCTGCTCAAATCGATCATGGGCCTTCTGCCGATTCGGTCGGGCGTCGTGCGCTTTGCCGGAATCGAGCTCGGCTCGCGTCCCCCCGAGTCACGCGTCCGACTCGGGCTCGCCTACGTTCCTCAGGGTCGCGAAATTTTCCCCGATCTCGACGTGGAGCAGAACCTGCTCATCGGTCTCGGCGTGAGGCGCTTGGCGCGGAGCCGCGAACAGGCGCTCGAGTACGTGTTTCGCCTCTTCCCCGCGCTGGCCGCCATTCGCCGCCGCCGGGGCGGCGATCTTTCCGGCGGCCAGCAGCAGCAGCTCGCCTTTGGCCGCGCCCTCGTCCTCGAGCCGACGCTCCTCATTTTGGACGAACCAACCGAGGGCATTCAGCCCAACGTGGTGCACGAGCTCGGCGATACCATCCTGCGCCTCAATGAGGAGGAAAAGCTGACGGTGCTCGTGGTCGAGCAGAAGCTTCCCTTCGCGCGCCGCATCGCCAGCCGCTTTTCGATACTCGACCGAGGTCGGTGCGTGGCGAGCGGCGCCATGTCGGACCTGGACGACGAATTGATACGCCGTCACCTCGTGGTGTGAGGGCGTGAGACTTGCCCGGAGTGAGCTTCATGGAGCATCGTTTGTCCCGCGCCGCAGGAGTCCTCACGACCGGCGCTCGCCGAAGGTGGGCGATCTCCATCGTTCGGTGACGAATCACGACGTCCGCGAGCGCAACCTCGGGCGCACCGACCGTTTGCGGTCCGCCCGGTGCAGCTGACGGGATCGATCGTACAAACATACTGTCAAACTCCAGGTCAGCTCCACGCGGCCTCGGTCCTTTACGTCAAAGCGGTCGCCAAAACGATACCGCTCAGCGAAAATGGACGAATCACGCATCGGTCTTGCTATCGTCGATCTCGTTCGATCGCCTTGGGTATCGGCACCGTGCGCGCGCGTCGCCGCATTGGAGGAGCGCCATGAGCAAGCATCGTCTCGTATTCCTCTTGAGTGGTGCGCTGTGGGCGCTCGCGGCTTGCGGCACGGCCGACGAATCCCCGGGCAGCAACCGAACGGGTAGCGTCGGCGGATCGGGCGGCACGATCAGCGGCGGCACCGCAGGCGCGAGCGCGGGCGGAAGCGGCGGTGCGAGCGCAGCCGGAAGCGGCGGTGCGGCCACGGGCGGAAGCGGCGGCACGAGCGCAGGCGGAAGCGGCGGCGCGAGCGCGGGCGGAAGCGGCGGCGTGAGCGCGGGCGGCGCGGCGGGCAGCGTGACGACGGGTGGTGGCGCCGGGGCGGGTGGTGCGAGCGGCGCGGGAACTGGCGGCGCCGCGGGTTCCCCCGGAACCGACGGGGGGAGCGACGCTCCGCGCACCGACGCGACGGTCGATTCACGGCCGCCTGACGTCGGCGCCCCCGACGTGCCGCCCTTCGATGCTGGCCCTTCCCGCTGGATTCCGCATTTCATCGGCACCGGCCAGATTGAGGATATCGTCACGGGCACGCCCATCGACTTGCCCATGGATCGTCGCCTCCACGTCGCGATGCTCCCGGAGGGATATTTGCAATCCGACCTCGATGCGGCGTTCGACTTGGACATCGACGCTTGGATGACCGAGGTCTTCGCGATCGAGCCTTACTCCATCTACAAGCAAGCCTTCGTGGTGTGGAAGATCCGCCTCCCGTCCGCCGCGCGCGTGGCGGCTGCCGATCCGCAGACGGCCGACACTGCCTTCAGCCTGGGCATGACCACGGACGGCACCGGCGTCGGCAACTTTGGCACCATGAGCGCCGCGCGCGTGTGGGACGCGCTCCGCGATTTTCCGGTGGCCATCTCCAGTTACGGAACGGGCAACCGCGGGGCGCGCAACGCCGTCGCTTATATGCACGTGCTCGAGCCGCAGCGCGGTCGGGCGGGCTTTTCGGGGCGCACGACGAGCGTCACCGATCCCGCCAACTCGGCCCAGCGCATCTCCGTTGCCATCGCGCTCGGACGCGCACACGAGTTCACCCACGCGTTTTCCCGCCTTTCCGACGAATACATCGAGCTCGACAGCACGAATCCACCCGCCAATACCGGCACCAACACCTCCGCCGGTATCACCAACGTGGTCGCCAGTCCGACCTGCTCGACCGTCCCCTGGCGCCATCTCTTCATGGGCACGCCCATCAATCCGAGCACTGACCAACTGGTGGGCGCCTTCGGCACCGCGGCCCAAGGTTATCACTCCGAGCTCAAATGCCTATTGAACGGCAGTCACGACAACGCCACCGTATTCGGTGGCAACGGCAACATGCGCAGCAATGACCGCATGTGCAACTTCTGTCGGGAGGTCACCACGTTTCGTATTTTCGAGCGCAGCAGCGTGCTCACCGACCCCGCCACTTCGCTCGACGCCTGGACGAACACCTATCGCACGCCTTTCTACACCAAGTTCGGCTTCAAAGTGCCGACACCCCTGCCGCAGACGAGCAGCGACGGCAAGGCCTGGTGGATGCCGTGCACGCCGTGAAAGGCTATCCGGAATCAGCGGCCTATCCCACCGCTTCGATGCGCGCCGGAACGTGCTTGTGCCACGGGGTGCCCACGAACGGGTCACGATCTTCTACCGCCGTGAGCTCGTTAGGCGCAACGCCTCCGATCGCCCCCTCTCCGCGGGCGTCGAGCCCCATCCCATTCGGAAGCGCGACGTGACCGCGCTGCATCGAGGTGGACAGCTCGACCGACACGGCGACCGATCCGCGCCGTGTGGTGAGCCGCACGGTCCCCCCTTCTGCCACGCCGAGTCGCGATGCGTCTTCCGGGTTCATGCGCAGGGCGCCGCTCGCGTCTTTCTTTCGCCACGCCACGTCACGAATGATGGTGTTGGCGGTGAATGACCTTCGCTCGCCCGCGGTCAAAACGAAAGGGAACTCAGCGCTGAGCCCCGCCGCTGGATCGCTCGACAGGCACTTGTCGAGCTCTTCCAGCAAATCGGGCAGCGCGACCTGAATCTTCCCGTCCGGCATCGCGATCCGTTTCGTCACGTCCTTCCACTCGTCGACCGCAAACACGAGCCCGGAGGGGGATGCCACCATCGCCTCGAAAAGCTCGACCGCTGCATCGAACGGCGCCCCGGCGAATCCAGCGCGCGCGAGCGACTCGGGATTCTCGAGGGCAAGCTTCAAGACGAGCCCGAAGATGACGGCACCCTCGCGATGCGCCTCTGGCAGGTCGAGTGTGCGATAGAGGAGCACGGGCGCCTGGCCCGCGAGATGCGGATCGCCGAGCACGCGGGCCGCGATCTCCTCTGCGTAAGCGGCTCGTCCCGAAGCGGCCGCCGAGCGCAGGGGCGCGAGCATGTCTTCGGTAACGGCCCCCAGCGCCTCCACGAGGCGCGCATGGATTTCCGCTTCGGGCAACGGTCCCACGGGCGGCGGGAAGAGTCGCGGCCTCAGGTGGAACGCGTTCGCCGGGAAGTCGAAATTGAAAAACGTCGCCTCGGCCTTCTCGAACTGGGTCGCCGCGGGCAAAACGTAGTGTGCGTGCTTGGCCGTCTCGGTCATGGCGACGTCGATGACGACGAGCGTGTCGAGCGCGGCGAGGGCCTCGCGAAATCGCTGGGAATCGGCGAGCGAATGGGCCGGATTCGCCGCTTCGACGATCATCGCGCGGTAACGCTTCGGATGATCGGTGAGGATCTCTTCCGCGATGACGTTGCACGGCACGAGACCGGCGACGATGAGCGCATTCGCGACGGGCGAACGCCGCGACGAGGCTCCCCCTGCAATGTTGACGAGCGTCGTCGGCACGTAGTGCGTGCCTGGTTTGCCGAAGCTCCCGGTGAGCACGATCAAGAGCCGGTGCAGATAGCTGACGAGCGTCGATTGTCGGTTCATCTGCACGCCGAGATCTTCGAACGACGCGAGCGCGCGCGCGTGGCCGATGACTCGTGCAGCGCGACGGACGAGCTCCGCGTCCACACCCGCGCTCTCGCAGCACGACGCGAAAGGGACCGCGCGCAGCGCGGCGAGCGCCGGCTCGACGTCGGTGGCGTGCGCGTGGAGGAACGCGTGATCGAGCAAGTCTTCCGTCACGATGACGTTGAGGATGGCCGCGAGAAGCCAAGCGTCGCCCCCCGGACGCACTTGCAGATGAATGTCCGCGAGCTCCGCGGTCTCGGTGCGTCGCGGATCGACGACGATGAGCGTGCGCGCCGGATCTTTGGAAATTTCTTTGAGCGTGACGCGCGCGCGCGGGATCGAGTGCGAGTGCCAGGGATTTTTTCCGAGAAACAGCGCGACGTCGCTGTGCTCGAAATCGGCGCGCGTGACCGCGCCGAGCATGCGATAGCTCACCCAGAATTCGCCTGTCTTCTCCTGGGCAAGAGCGCTCGAGCGGTACCGCGATCCGAGCGCGCGGCGCGTCGCCGTCGAGTAGGCGCCCGGCAGATGGTTTCCTTGCCCGCCTCCGCCGTAATAGAAAATCGCGTCCCCGCCGTGCGAGTCGCGCACCGCGGAGAGGCGCTTCGCCACTTCGCGAATCGCGGTATCCCAATCGATGGGCTCGAAGGTGCCGTCCGCGCGACGGCGCAGGGGCGATGTCACGCGGTCGGGCCCGTGCTGGTAGTAGTCGAGCCGCTGCGCCTTCTCGCACGCGTACCCTCGTGAGACGGGATGGCGTTTGTCGCCGCGAAAGCGCACGAGGTGCGTACCCCCCGCTCCGCCGAGCTCGACCTCGATACCGCAATTGCACTCGCAGAGGATACACGCTGTCGGTTTCCAATCGTCCGCGCTCATGCGAGCCACGTTGGACAATTTAGTCTCTTTATGCAACCATTTTCGAATGCGGCGTCGGTTCGACAAGGAGAACTGCTCGGTTGCACAGGCCCTCGAGGTCCTCGGCGATTGGTGGACGCTCCTCGTCATCCGCGAGGCGTTTTTCGGCGTCCGTCGCTTCGGCGAGTTTCAGGCAAACCTGGGGATCTCGAAAAACGTGCTCACGCAGCGGCTCGGGCACCTCGTCGACCATGGTGTGCTCGCGCAAGTCGACGTCGGCGAGCACGGGACGCACTACGAATACGTCCTCACTCCGATGGGCAAAGATCTCCTCGCCGTGATGACCGCGCTCAGGCAGTGGGCGGATCGTTGGGTCGTGGGGCCTGGCCACGAGCCAATTTTGGTGTGCGACCGCCGCACGGGGCGGCCGGTTCCGCGGCTGCAGTTGCGCGGTGAGGATGGCGAATTGCTGCGCGCCGCCCAGATGGAAGTGCGTCCCGGACCGGGTGCGAGCAAAGCAACCGTCGCGCGCGTCCGGCGCGCTGCGATGCAAGGGCGCGTTTGACCGTCAGCGGCATTCGCCCCTGAAGTAAGTGAAGCTGTACTGCGTGCTCCAGGCTGAGCACCCGCACGCATTGCAGGCGCGAGCTCGCGCATAGAAGTCGCCGTCGGCGTCGCCGGAGCAAGCGAACTGTTCGCTGCCCACATCCACGATGATGCCTGGAAAGGCTGGGTTTTCGGATACGAGCGCCCACGGGTAGCCCTCGCGACCCTTCGCCTGCACCTGATAGCGCACGGTCCCCTCTGACCGAGTCCAATAGATGGTGTGGAGACCTCCACAGTATTCGCTGAAGATCCCGAGCACCGGGGGAGGAGGAGGACCGGCGCATGCAAGGGCCTGCATGCACATCGCGCGCTTCGCGCTCTCCGCGTTCCCCTCCGCTACCTCGTCGCGTGGAATGCTCGAATTCACGACGGGCGCGCACGCCGTGCAGCAGTACGTGACCGTGCCGTCCTCCACCTTCGTCGGACATGGCAGCGTCGTCAGGTCGGTACAACGTCCGCTGGCTTTGCAGTCGAGGGCCTGGGCCTCCGCGACACAGCGCGAGAGGACCATGTTTTTATCGCAGACTTGAAAACTGTCCTCGTTGTCTCGGCATTCGGGTTCGGGAAAGGTTTGGGCTGATGCGCTCGCGGCAATGCAAGACCAGGCGCTGAGAACGATCAAGGTGACGATGGGTCGATTCATGGTACCCCTCACGGTGTTGGCTGCTGTTCGTGCTTCAGCATCCGTACGTGGCCAGAGCCGCAACGGTTCCCCGTGGGGGCCGATTTTTCGTGGCGCGCAATTCGTGGCGGTGGGCCGCGATCCGTTTTGCGTCCGAAGCGCTCTTCACCGACTCGTCAGCAATCGAATATCGCCTCGATACAGGTAACAAGCCGCGACGGTCAGCGTGCACCAGCAGTTGGCGCAATCCGTCGGGCGAAGCACGTGGTCGAACGCCTTTTTGACGCCGACCTCGAACACGTTCGGGGCATTGGGATCTTCGCGTCCCGTGCGGCCACAAGGGAACATGCCGCCGTCCGGGCCGATGGCGACTTCGATGCGACCGCCGCTGCAGAAGGGAACCGGCTTTGGTTCGGGCCAATTGCGCAGGTGGTCGAGGCAGAGCATCTCGTTGCCGACCGGTTCGCCCGCGGATTTGCGCCGTTTCAAATCGTCGATGGCGGCGCGATAGGCCAGTATGCTCGCCGAGTGCTCGGCCGGAGGATCGGCGCCGTTCATGATGTTGCCAATGGCTGGCTGAAAGAGGGCGCGAATGCCGAGCTCTTTGGCGAGCGCGATGACTCGAGGATAGTGCTCGACGTTGTGCTCGGCGAGCGTCATCCGGATGGCCACCGAGCAACCCGCGGCGACGGCAAGTCGTACCCCTTCCATCGCACCTTCGAACGATCCAGCGCCGCGCCCTCGGTCGTGCACGTCGGACGGGCCGTCGATGCTGATCTTGACGACATCGACTGAGTCGAGGACGCGCGGTTTGCGCTTGATGAGCAGACCGTTGGTGCTCATCGAAACGCGAAAACCGTGGAACTTGGCTCGCTTCACGAAGCGCTCGATGCCGGGATGCACGAGGGGTTCGCCGCCATCGAAACAGACCGAGATGGTCCCGATTTCGGCGAGCTCGTCGAGCATCCGGAGCGCGGCCTCGGCCTCCATTTGCGGCGATGACGCGTCGACCTTGTCGCAATAGGTGCAATCGAGATTGCAGCGGTGCGTCGGCTCGATATTGACCATCAGCGGTCGGTGCCGCCCTAGCACTCGGCTCGACACCATGCCCGCGGCAAGGCGGGCACCGTACTTCACGTAGTCTTTGCGACGAAACCTTCCCGTTGTGGAGGGTGGCTCGTTGGCGTGTTCGACGGCGTCCGAATCGGCGACGGGGGAGGGGAGCGGGGTCGCCGACAGGAGCGGAAGTCTATGCCTGGACCTCTCCGCGGTCGTCATGACGCGACCAAAACGCAGATGAAAAGAGGGCTCCCAGCAGTATCCAAAGTCCACCTCGAGCGCGGCGTAACACCGCGATGGCGATCGCTGCCGCCCACGATACACCTGCCGCTTCGGAAGTCGATAGGAGCGATGCCTCGAGCACACCGACCTGCCCCGGTACGGGCGCACCGGCCAAAGAGCCGAGAGCTGACGCGAGAGAAAAGAGCACGCCGCCCCGAAGCGAGCCGCAACCGAGAAGATGCATGACGAGGAGCATCTCGGCGAGCATCCACAGTTTGCCCAAGTAATGAAGGGTCACGGCCCCGGCGACGGCACCTGGACGTTCGGCGAGGAGTCGTCGGCAAGCGGCGAAGGTGCCGCGAGCGCGCTCGAGAAAGTGGGCACCTTTGCCGCGGCGAAGGAAGGACGGCGCCCAGTTCGCGACTCGCTTGCCACGCCACAGGGCCAGGCCCAATCCCAAGAGCGCAGCGGCCCCTACCATGGACGCCATCGCGGCTTGGCGCGGAAGCGATGAATGCGGCGACAAGGCCAACACCAATGCGGCGAGCGATGCGAAGAAGGCGACGAGTGCCACCGCGCTCGTCGCGTTGTCCATCACCAGCGCGGCGACGGCGGCATCACGATGTTGGCGCGGAAGCGCAACGACCTTCACCGGTTCGCCCATCACGCCGAGTCCGATCTCGTTGCCGGCCTGCGCTGCGACGAACGCGCGGTACGCGCGCCACGGACGCGGACGCTGCTCGGAAAGAAAAAGCAATCGCCAGCCGAACATGTGCAGCGCATTGCCGACGGCCGGAGCGAGGAACACGAGAACGAGCGCGGGCCCCCCCCGGCTCCACTCGGCCGCCAATTCCCCCCACGTCACCCGCGAGCCCGATCGCAGCAAGACGAAACTCGAAGCCAAGACGAGAAGGACGGGTAGCGCCCACGACTTCATACGTCGAGCGAAGCGATTTTCAGGCAGCGTTACGGCGTGCTTCACGGTTGGTCATCCGCACTGGAGCACCGAACGTGCCAGCGATTCACCCCGTCAAAACGGGGGCTTTGGGTCACGCTTCAGGCTTGGCTGTGGTGAAAAAGTGACGCCCTGGGGTCAGGGGGTCACGTCGCCTCGCGGCGACGAAACACGCGGTCGTGCCCTACATTGAGCACATTCTCCCAATCGGGCGACTGCTCGAGCATGCGGCACGCGCGCGACACGCTCTTCATCCCCTTGAAGTAGCCTCGGCCGGGGAGAAACGAGGCGCCGTCATCGACGATCATGTATCCGCCCTGTCGAACGAGCGGCGCGTAGTTCTCGATATCGCTTCGGGCGGCTTCGTACGAATGGTCGCCGTCGATGAAGACGACGGCAAAGCGCTCGTCCGCGAGCCGCGCGACGATCTCGGGCGCGGTCGAAAGGCCGCGCACCGTGTGAACGCGATCGAAGTCGAGACCAAACGCGTCGAACATGCGCCGGTTGTCGGCAAGGTAGTCGCTTACCGGATGAAGGTTGCCGAGGAGGTACGCTTGGCGAAAGTCCGGTCGAAAGAGGAAATTCGCGGCCTTGCGCCAAGCGGGGAGGGGCGCCAGGTTGCCCGAAAACGGGGAGAGGGCAGTGATGTCCACTTCGAATCCGAGCTCACGCGCCGCGAGCGCCGCGAGCGAGATGATCTGCCCCTTGTACACGCCGATCTCGAGCAACGCGACGGGACGAAACCGCGCGCCGATCGCCGAAAGCAGCAGGTACCATAGATAGTGGAACGCGCGTTGTCCGTAGCCGAACTCATGTCGCTCGACCCAATCGCGATGCGCTTTGAGCCATGAGACCGAATCGGTCAAGCGCGTGAACGTTGCGAAGACGTGCTCGTTCGTGGCGGCGGTGCACTGGTAAGCCGCGCACCAGTCGTCGAATGTCGACGCGTCGCCGACCGAAGAGACGGCGCGCGGCTTCACGACTTCCAGCGCTCGGGGCATCGCGCAATCCGTGCGAGGCAAGGGTAAGGAACGGCTGCGCGCGTCGTCAGGGCGCGATGCGCGCCATGCCGATGCCCATGTCCGGAGCAAATCGAGCAAAGTGAAGTCACGTCCACAGGCGAAACCACCGGCGATGATGACGCAGAGCGCGGCGAAAGGGCGCATGGAAACGCTGGAATAGCGCGCGGCGTTTTGATTCTCGGCGATCCCTCATCTCGCCAGTCGTGACTGCCGTAGTTGACGACGTGCAAGTGTGCCGACACTTACCCGCGCACCTCCGTCCACGGCGGAGAACCGTGGCCCGTGCTCGGACCGAGCCAATCGGTGCGTGAGGCGGACAATGAAGGCGACAATGAAACAATCGAGTTCATCGAGGAAGCGGGCCTTTCCGGGCTCTTGGAGAAATGGCGGGATATCGCCGACATCGACGCGCGCATCATCCAGCAGACGCAGGGCCGCGGTACCGATCCTCTGTTCGCGGCGACCTTCGGCTGACAGGTGCCCCATTGCACTCCGTTGAGGAGCGCGGGTTGCGTCGAACCACGTCATGCTCTACTCCCTCGACGGACACATGTCAGAGCCACACGAAGCCGCCGATCGCCCCGCGTCGCGTATTCAAGATTATCCCGGGATGTCGGACGACTCCTGGTTGGGGCGTCACCGCGCGTTGGTTGCCCTCGATCCCGAGCGAAAACGACGGTCGAAGCTGGTCTTTCTCGGCGACTCCATCGTCGAAGGCTGGGTCGACGCAAGCTGGGACGAGAGCTTTGGCGTCTACGACGCCGTGCGTCTCGGCATCGGCGGCGACATGACGCAGCATCTGCTCTGGCGCGTCGAACATGGTGAGCTCGACCAGCTCGAGCCGAAGGTTCTCGTCCTGCTGATCGGTACGAACAATCTTGGAAACGCTTCCCATTCTTCGATCGAGGTCGGTCGCGGCGTTGCCGCCTTGGCTCGCGTCTTGGAGCACAAACTACCGCGCACGACGCTTCTCGTTCTTGGAATCCTTCCGCGGGATGAGCCGAGCGCGCCGCTGCGCCAGCGAGTGGCCGAAACCAACGCCTTGATCGCTCGCCTGGACAACGGAACGAACGTTCGTTACCTCGACGTTAGCGAGAGCTTTCTTTCGGCGGACCGAACCATCCCGCGGCGTCTCATGGCCGACGGGCTTCATCCGACGCCCGAGGGCTACCGAGTGTTTGCACGCAGCCTTCTGCCCGTTCTGACGCAGATCCTGACTCGGCCGTAGCTCGCGACGCGGGGCCCCAGCGTCGCGCCGGCGCAGCCACCCAACTCCCGCCGTCAAGCGCGTTCATCGGCCGCTATGCGTTCTGAACGCCAAACGTACCTCCGGGGAGCGTGCGCTACCGTCAACGGGCGGACTTTCTCAGATAGTCGACGAGATGGTCGAATGTTCGGTCGGTGTTCACATCGACGCCGAGCTTCAGGAACTGATCGAGGTGCTCGGCCGACGCGCACCGTATCGAGACGGTCATGTGCGTCGCGCCGTCCTTGGACTCGAGACGTACCGTTCCCACGGCGCCCATCGCCTCGAATACGAGCTGGGACGGGCGCTCGACGAGGCGGTAAACGCCGGTGAAGGGGGGACTGTGCGCCGAATCTCGATTGGTGAACTTGAAGCCCCCGCCGGGACGCAAGTCGATGACGCATTCGCTGAGAGGCAGACCCGTCGGGTCCCACCAATGCTTCATGTGCTCGGGCTCTGTCCAGGCAGCGAAGACGTGTTCACAAGGCGCACCAAACTTGCGCTGAAACGTAATGGTCAAAGTGTCGCGGTCGATGGTCGTCTTCGTTTTTTCGTCGTTGAGCATAGGTGTCTCCTCTCATTTCTTCGGTTTGTTCATCTTCTTGAGATACGAATCCAAGTTGTCGAAACGACCTTCCCACTGCTCGCGGAACGGTCGAATCCAGCCGTCGACGTCCTTGAGAGGCCCACCCACGACGAGCTGCCGCGGCCTGCGCTGCGCATCTCGTCCCTGGCGAATGAAGCCGGCATCCTCAAGGACACGCAGGTGCTTGGAAATGGTGGGCTGACGTAGGCCGAACGGTCGGGAGAGTTCCGAAACGGTGGCCTCCCCCTGGGAAAGGCGAGCCAAAATCGCCCTTCGCGTGGGATCGGCAAGTGCGGCAAAAGCCAGGTCCAATTGGGTCTGTTTGTGCATCGCTGTATAGCTATATAGCCGGACGGCGAAATATGCAAGGGGTTCGTCGACGAGGTACGCTGTCCATCTGCGTACGCACGGATGAGCCCCCCTCAAATCATCATCTTTCTTTGCGTATGCGCACAACTCCACCTCGCATGCTCGAGCGATTCCGTAGGCGCCGACGGTGGCAGCACGGTCGGGGCTGATGCTGGCGGTGGCGCAACGGGCGGCGCCGGAGGCAACGGTGGCGCCACGGATGCTGGCGGTGGCGCAACGGGCGGCGCCGGAGGCAACGGTGGCGCCACGGATGCTGGCGATGATGCGACAGGCGGCACCGGAGGCAACGGCGGCGCCACGGATGCTGGCGGTGGCGCGACGGGCGGCGCCGACGGAGGCAGGGGGACCGACGGATCCGACGGGCAGTCCCTCGCTCCGACCATCACCTCCTTCAAGGCGGTGCCCATGGCCCTGCCGAGCGCCGGGAAGTCGACCCTGTCATGGGTCGTAAGCGGCGCGGATAGCGTCTCGATCGATCACGGCGTTGGGACGGTCGCGGGCCAAAGCGTCGATATCACCGTGTCGGCAACGACCACCTACACGCTCACGGCAACCAACACCCGCGGGTCATCGACCGCCGGCCTCACCGTGACGGTAGGTGCCCCTACCGGCGTTGACCCTCCGGGGGGCAACAGATTCGCTGCCATGGTGGCGCCCGTCGACGGCGAGACATTTCTCGGCCCGGCTGTCGATCTGCGACTCATAGGCGTCGCCAAGGATGCGAACAACTATCGCGGCAACGGACCCGGGGGCGGCCACAGCCAGGCGGCTTCGGTGCAGTTCTTCGTCGATGGCGTGAGCCTGCTGACGGTCGATGCAGCGAACTCGGACTACTGGGTGTTCAAGGGCTTCGTGCCGGCCCTGAGTCTCCCCCCCGGCGATCACACGGTGTTCGTGCGAGCGATCTACTCGGCGACGCCGGGACCCACCGGACAGGCTGACAGTCGACCTGTGACCATCACGGTCAATGCTCCTCCTCCTTATGGACAGACCGTCGAGATGGCAGGGGACCTCACACTGGCCGAGGCCGCGAGTTGGGTCGGTACGGCAGCCAGCCGGATCCGCGTGAACGGCCACGGACACGTCATCCGGGGCACGGGAGCGGCGGCAATCGACTGGCAGTACGTCGATTTCTACGATCTCGGCAACGCCGCCGACACCGCCGCCAACGGGATCGATGTGACCACAACGGGCAATGTCAGCGTCCAGAACTGCCGCTTCGACTACTCGAATCCGACGCGGTTCTCTTTGGGCGGTACGGCGACCGCTGATATCCGCGGCAACCTCTTCCGCTCCAACATGCGCCAGCCGCTAGGGCAGCTACCTTACGGAGACTCTCATCCGGCAATCAAGCTCACAGGCGGATCGACGGGCAAAAAGACGTTTGCCGGTAACAACGTCGGCGCGGGGTGGGTCGACTTCCAGGCCGTCAACCAGTGGACCGTGGGCGGCGATACGGACGCCGACAGCAACATCCTCGTCGGCCCGCGTGCCGGCATCCACTTCGACTACATGGGTAGGTCGGGCGCGTCGTCGAACATCATCGTCAAGCGCAACTACTCGGACCACATCTACTACGGCGGCTGGAGTCAGGGAAACAACCTCGAAGCGGGCGGCAATTCGTCTCTCGTTGCCGAGCACAACATCCTCATCGGCAGCTCGTGGACGATCCGCGGCATGGCCGGAGAGTTCCGCTACAACCTGGTGCTGATGGGGGGAGAGGACTGGATGTGGTTGGACACTGGCGCCAACGTCCATCACAACCTCTTCGTCGGTGGCGACAACAACCGCTCCGGCCTCTACAACACCTATAACAACACCGATATCCTCATTCAGAACAACACCCTCGATGGTATGAATGGGATGACAGGTGGAGTGAATGCCATTCTGGTGACCGGGAGCGAGACCGTCACCTCGAACCTCTTCATGAACCTCCCGTACACCTCTGTTACCGTCAATGGCACGTTGATGGCCGACTACAATCTCTTCTGGAACAGTAAGTCGCCGCCCTACAGCGACGCGCGCATGCCCGCTCATGATATGAGCGCCGATCCGCAGCTCTCGAGCCCGGCCGCGCATGCATACGAGTTCGACGAGAAGGCAGTCTGGCTCCGAACCCAGGCGGTCCACGACATCCTATCCGCATACCGAGCCAAGTACTTGCCCAAGGTCGGCAGCCCCGTCATCGACGAGGGAGACCCGACCCCGTTCGGGGCCGGGAACGACATCGGCGCGATCGGCAATGGCACGGCGAATGCGGCAGACCTGTTCGGGAGATGACCGCGTCCCGATCTTCAATCGTCGTCAGCCGGACTGCATGTCGAAAGCGCGCGTGCGAGCACCGGGGCCGAATGAAGGGCGGAGAAGGCCTTCCAACGGTTTGACTGGACCGGTGGGGCGTGATTTCCTTGATGGGATTGCTTTCGCGCGGAGGGGATGTGAAGTTCTCGGGTCATGGCCTGTTTGCCTATCTCGCAGCCATCGTGTGCTCCGCATCGTGCGGGCGCAACGTGGGCGGTCTCGTCGTGGACCGCTGGTTGCCCCTCGCCGAGGGAGCTTGGTCCCTCGAACCGGGTACCGATGATTCAAGTTGGTGCAAGGAGATTGTCCTCGCCGAAGAGATGTACATTTCGGCAATTCGACCGATTACGTCGCCGGGCACTCATCACGTCACTTTGAACCTGGCATCCACCGACGAAGACGGTGGATGCACGGTTGGACGCTTCGGGCCAGAGACCATCTATGCCGCCAGTGCCGAGACGGGAGAGGTCCGCATGCCTCCAGGAGTCGCCATGCGGCTGCGCGAAGGCCAGGCGCTGCATCTCAATCTTCATCTTTACAACGCGACGTCGCAACGTCTTGATGGCGTTTCTGGAATCGAAGTCGTTCGCGCGAACTCCGAAGCGGTCAAGGATGAGGCGGGGTTCGTGCTCGCCGGACCCGACAGCATCATCCTTCCTCCCAGGCAACGAACGACCATCACCCAGACTTGCCGGTTCACCTCGGCTCAAACCGCAGTCGTGCTGATCCCGCTCATGCACCAACTCGGCGTGCAGTTCAAAACAACGGTGACTCGCGGTGAGGAATCGACGATTCTCTACGACGGCCCGTTTCAATTCGAAGATCAGGGCCAACTCTCCATTGGAATGCTCGCCTTGAGCTCAGGCGACTCGATCACTATCGAATGTACGTACGAGAACCCGAAGTACATTTTTGTTACCAAGGGCCACGATGGGGGGGAGATTTGCTACAGCGCGTTGCTCCGGTATCCGAGCGACGCGCCGATCGACTGTGCGCCGCCCGACATGCTGCAAGGCCGATGATCGAGCGCGCCTCGAGTTGCGCGATCCACTCGTGCGAAGCTGATGGGGCGTCTAGGACAGTCCCTGCGATCCGTCGGCGAAGGCGACCGTTGAGGGCTCGTGACCGAACTTCATGGCGTCAAATCCAGCACTGCCTTTCCGCTTCGCATATCGACAGGTACCGAGACCTGTTCGTGGACAATCAGCCACTTGCCGTTGGTTTTACGGAAACAAGCGGTCCAGCGCAGCCAACGGTCACTCTTCTGGCCATTCTTCATCGTTCCACTCACCCTGTTGAGACTATGGCTGAATGCCACGTCATCGCCTGCGGTGATGCTCAGGTCCTGTAGCTCGTAGTCAATCGGAGTCTGGTAGGAGTCGAAAAGCTCCTGCCAGCGTTTCACAAAAGCCTCGCCACCCCCGTGTCGCAGCGGGGGGCTGATGTCGAACGAAACGACCTCCGGCCCAAAGACAGACATGACCCCGTCAATGTCTTTGGCGCGAATCGCTTTTACGAAACCGTCTATCAGCTTTCGGATGGTGGCTTCCTCATCGGCCCTGCGGGAACAAGCGGTGACGAGTGCGATGACGCAAACGAATGGAATTCCGAGTTTGGATTTCACGATCGGGCTCCTTTCCTGCCCGCGTACGGCGGGCCGCTTGCAGCTCGGACTTTCGTAGGCCCTTGCTCCCGACACACGGCTCGTGGTCGGAGCGACCCATGACGTCAGCGTGTTCAACGATGGGGCGCGACATGCGGTCGTGACGTCTGCGTGCAAGGGGCGATCCATGTTTCCGAGATGGTGGATCTACGGGCATCCCCGTCCAGCTCCTTCACGGCGAGATTTCCGAGTCGAGCCTTCGGCCGATTCTGGAAGGCAGCTCATGGGGCGATGAAAGAGTGATAGATCGGAGGTGCACGTTTTGGAATCGCAGCGATGGACCGCGGGCGCTGCGGGTCTCATTGGTGACAGCGAGAGAGGAGAGTCCCCATGCCACACGCGAAGCACCCCGAGAACGAGCGACTCGCGCCGCTGATCGGCGAATGGAATGGCGATGGTCATGCCTGGCCAGCCGACACCCGAGGTGCTCCCGGACGTCGGCGCCCGTGTCACCTTCGAGTGGATGGGCGACAAAGCCTTCATGGTCGAGCGCTGGACGGTGCCGATCCCCGAGGCGCCCAACGGGCTCGCGGTGATCGGCTGGGACCATGGCCGCGGCACCTTTCTCCAGCACTACTTCGACACGCGCGGCGTTGCCCGCGTCTACGAGATGACCTTCGAGGGCGGCGTCTGGAAGATGGAGCGGAAGAAGGAGGACTTCTCGCCGTTCGCGTTCTCCCAGCGCTTCACCGGCACGTTCGCGAACGACGGCAAACGAATCGACGGAACCTGGGAGATCGCCAAGGACCACAAGAGGTGGGAGAAGGATTTCGACCTGATTTACATGCGGATCCACTAAGCGGGCCCGCTCGTCTTTCATCGCTCCGAACCCTCGTCAGCCTTCAGGTAGTGCCGGGGGGTTGCCGGGTTTTCTAGCTTCAAAGGTCCAACGCGTCAGCTGTCGGGACAAATTGCCTCGGGCCGCGTGGTGAATTCGATCCCGAATTTCGAGACGCGATGATAGCGTTGCCGTAAACGATGGGAAAGAACGCCCGTTGGGCGATGATGGCGGGGTACACGGCATGGGCCCTCGTCGGGTGCGGCGAGGACGAGGCGACACCGCCGCCGGACCCTCGCCGGAGTTGTCAGGACTTCGTGGAGGGGTGGTGCAACAAGAACGCCGAATGCGTCTCGCCCAGCGAACGCGCCCGCGTTCGCGAGGATTGTCAGTTCGTCCTCGAGCTCAATGTCGATTGTGACCAAATCGTCCAGGTCAGCGCGGGCTATTCGCAGTGCATGACTGCGATTGCGCAGAGCACCTGTGTCCCTCCCGACGGGATATCTCTCCCAAGCACCTGCGACGGAGTTCTGATCCGGTGATGAATCTCCGAAGGAAGAACGCACTGCGTGCAGCTCGTGGCCTGATCGCCGCCGTGTTGCTGGCAGGCTGCGGAGCGGATGCAAGCGGGCCCACGGTTGCCGGAATCGACGAATCCTTCCTCGATCACGCCGTCAGTCCGTGTACGGACTTCTATCAATTCGCCTGCGGGACCTGGATCAACGAGCATCCGACCGACAAGGCGGCCGCCGTTCAGCGATTTTACGAAGGTGATGGTCGTACCGCTTACTTGCTCCAGAAAATCCTCGAAGACGATCGCAACGGAATGCCGTACGTGCTTCATTCCGGAAGCACCACCCTCGGACTTTACTACGGCGCGTGCATGACGCTGCGCAGCGCGCCCGCCATCGAACACGGCTCCTTGGATGCGAGACTCGGCGAGATCGGAGCCGCGTCGTCGCTCGCGGAACTGGCGAGCGTGTTGGGCAGGCTACACGCGGACGGCGTGGCTGCCGTGTTCCGCTTCTACACTGACACCGATCCCGGCAATCCTGCGCGCCGGCTTGCCACATTCTCCGCGGGCGGAATGAGTTTACCCGACCGGAGGTACTATTTCGACGCGACGATGTCCGTCTTGCCCCAATACGAAGAGCACGTCCGCAAAATGACGGCTCTTTTCCCGACCCCTCTCGGCATCGAATCAGCCGCCGTCCTCTCCATCGAAACGGCGTTGGCCCAGGCCCTCGAGGCGGATGACAACACCGGCGATCCCATCGCGGCGTACAATCCGCTCGCTTTCGAGGCGTTCACGGCGACATCGACCGCCTTTCCGTGGACGGCGTACTTCAGCGCCGCGGGCTTTCCTCCGCTCACCGAGGTCAACGTGCGGCACCCGGCGTACCTCATGAAGCTCGATGCCCTCTTTTCGACCCGCTCCGTCGCCGAGATCAAGAGCTACCTGTCGTGGCGCGTTTTGGAGGCCTACGGTGACACGATGGGACGCGACTTCGTCGCCGAAGAGGCTCGCTTCCACGAGGGGGTCTTCCTTGGCGATCCCACCCCAACGCCGGATTGGTGGGCTTGTCTTCAAAGTACGCAATGGGCGTTCGGGTTTGCCCTTTCGCGACCCTACGTCGACGTCCATTTCGACGACGTCCAGAAGACGGCTTCCAGCGACATGATTGCATCGATCAAGCAAGCGTTCCGCAACCAGCTGCGCACGCGAGCGTGGATCGACGCGGCCACGCGTCAAGAAGCCGAGGCCAAGCTCGACAAGGTGACGGACAAGGTGGGCGCGCCCGATGTATGGCCGTCGCTCCCGTCAATCGACGCGAAGGGTACCTACCAAAGCAACACCCTCGGCGTGGCTCGATGGTCGCGACAGCGCGTCATCGGTGAGCTTTCCGAGCCGGTCAATCGTTCGGCGTGGACGGTGCCGCCCTGTACGACCAACGCCTTCTACGATCGCTCCCGAAATGCGATCGTGTTTCCCGCGGCCATCTTGCAGACGCCACTCTTTGCGGTTGGGCGTGCTCACGCTCTCAACTACGGGGCCATCGGTGCCGTGATGGGACACGAGCTGACCCACGGTTTCGACGCCGCCGGGCGGAAGTTCGACGGCGATGGCAAGCTGCGCAACTGGTGGACACCCGCCACCGATCAGGAGTTCGTACGGCGCACCCAATGTGTCGCCGATCAATTCGATTCCTACGAGGTGCTGCCCGGCGTTCACCTGGACGGGCAGCTGACGTTGGGCGAAAACATCGCCGATGTCGGGGGGCTCAAGCTGGCCTATGCGGCGTACCAGGCGAACGGTGCGAACGAATCGTTTGCCGGCTCTTTTCACTCCGACGCGCAGTTTTTTTTGGCGTACGCGCAGATGTGGTGCGCAAATTTTCGCAGCGAGATTTCTCGCTCGCGCGTTCGAACGGACGTCCACGCGCACCCCAAATTCCGCGTCAACGGCGCCGTGACGAACTTGCCAGAGTTCGCTGCGGCGTTCGGGTGTGCGGCGGGCTCACCCATGGCGCCCAAAGATCGTTGCGAGGTTTGGTAACGCGCCGGCGCGCCGCGACCCGCGTGTGCTCGAGGTCGCCGATAGGCTGCAGCTAGCCCGTGCGGACATGCAGGTGGTCGGCGCAAGCTCGGTACGACACTAGTACTCCTGCAGCGCGTAGCTTCGTTTGCCCTCTGCGCGGAGCTTTTCGCCGATGCGTCGGATCTCTACGTCCCCTTGACGCAAAGCCGCGGCGCTAGTGTGCACCGAGTAGTTGCCGAGGAAGAGGTGATGCGGATGCTTGGCGGCAGAGCCCAGCACGAACCTCGTGTTGCCCTCGGCGACGAAGTCGATCGGTGCCTCGGAGGGCGCGAAGATCGCGAGCTCGCCGCTGGGAATGCGCGAAGAGGTCCTGAGCGCGCCGTCCTGTACGGCGACCCAAGCCACCGTGTGTCCCCTGGGCGGCTGGTAGGACCAGCGCTCGCCCGCCTTCAAGCTCACGACGAGGTACGTCATCGGCGGCGACGCGATGGGGCTCTTTGAATTGCCGTAGGCGCCGAGGATCACCCGCACCGGGCCTTCGACCGGTACCCGGTCAGGCATCACGTAGTGACTGGCGTTGGGAGCGTTCTCGAGCTCGGGCGGCAAGGCGACCCAGAGCTGAAAACCCGACACGCGTCCCGGGCCGAGGGTCCCCGTGTGCCAGACGCCGTTGCCGGCGCGCATCCATTCGATGCTTCCGGCCCGCAGCTCACCGGCCTTGCCGGTCGTCTCTGCGTACCGGGTGGACCCTTCGAGCACGACCGTCACGGTGGCAATGCCGGAGTGCGGGTGCCAGCCGTGATCCATCGACATGCGGGTGTCGTGCTGATCGAATTCGAAGAGGTCGAGAAAGACGAACGGTTTGATGATCTCGCCGAGGTCGGATGGGCTTACCAGTCGGTTGATGGGCCCGCCGCTTCCTTGCGTGCGGTAGATGATCTCGCGAGCGGACGGCTGCGTCTGGTGGGCGAGTGTGGTCGTCATGGGATGGTCCTCCGTGGAGAGAGGTGCCGTCAGGAGCCAGCGAGCTGGCCCGGGGCGGCGTGTCGTTTCGTATGGACCATGAATGCATCCGTTCCGTGACTGGGACTAGTCGGGTACTTGTGGAATCACTGTTCCATGGGTGGAATAATGCCCCATGGACCTCAACGAAATCCTGGTGTTCACCCGGGTGGTGCAGAGCGGCAGTTTCTCGGCGGCGGCGGCAAAACTCGGGATGCCGAAGTCGACCGTCAGCAGGAAGGTGTCGGAGCTAGAGGAGCGATTGAAGTCGCGGCTCTTGAATCGGACGACGCGAAAGCTGAGCCTCACGGACGTCGGCCGGACCTACTACGACTACTGCGCCCGCATCGTAGGCGAGATCGAAGACGCGGAGCGCGCGGTGAGCAGCCTGCAAGCGACCCCGCGAGGGGTCTTGCGCGTGACCGCCCCCGTCAACGTCTCTTTCCTAGGTTCGATCGTGAGCGAATACCTCAAGCGCTATCCGGAAGTTCGGATCGATCTTTTCTGTACGGGGCGCGCGGTGGACCTGGTCGAGGAACGATTCGACCTCGGGATTCGTGCCGGAGCGCTTTCGGACTCGTCCCTGATTGCCCGAAGCCTCGGCAGCGCGACGTGGTTCTTGGTCGCGACGCCCGCCTACCTCAAGAAGCGTGGACGGCCGCGTTCCCCAGACGATTTGAAGCAACACGATTGCCTCTTCTTTGGCGCGGGCATCGACGGCGCCGGCGTCCGCCTCGAAGGCGCTGACGGGTCCGTGCGAATCGAGGTGGCCGCGCGTTTGATGGTCACCGACATGGACGTTCTCTATGCGGTGGCGATGGCCGGTCTCGGTATCGCACTTCTTCCTGGGTTTCGCTGCGTGGAGGAGCTACGAGCCCGCCGACTCGAGCGCGTGCTGGCGGATTGGAGCGCTCCGTCGACGCCCGTCCACGTGGTCTATCCGAGCACGCGCCATCTGTCTCCCAAGGTGCGGAGCTTTGTCGACCACCTGCAAGAGCGCATGACGCCGCCCCCTTGGGAGCTCGGTCCGTAATGGCAAGAGTTCTCGTCGAGGATCGATTCACTGCGGCCGATTTGCTCATGACGTCGGTTCTGCGCATCGTGTCCGTGCTGGATCGCGTCAGCACCCCGCCGGCGCTCTCCGATTTGCGGGCGCAACCCGGTGCGCGTCAGGGGATCGGCATTTGTTGCTTGCGCTGTGGGCCCGACGTCCGAGTGCGGGGACGCGTGCAGGAACAGACGTTTCTCGCTGGAGGGCACGGACGAATGGACAAACGAATGCTGCGCGGATCGAACGTGCTGCGGTCATTCGGCGCGTTGAAGGCGCTCGTCGTCGTGGCTTCGGCACTCGCGTGCTCTCGTGATACGGGCAAAACGGAGGTCGCGCCCGCGCCGAGCGGAAAGCAAGCCACGCGCACGGAAGACGCGCGCGCCGATCGCGTCGATCCGATGCACGAACTGACAGAGCACGTCGCCGCCGCGGCGCGCGCGGCCGGGGAAAATCCGAAGCCGGCGGAACCAGCGCCTTCACCGGATGAAAAGAACGCGAAGTACCTCGGCACTTTCAACTCCGAAAGCGTGCGCGCCGCGGCGCAAGCCGCCGCGGGAACCAAGGACCAAGCACGCGCGTGGCGCATGGCGGAATGGAAATCGCGACCGAACACCGTGGTGGCGCTTTCGTTTCAGAGCGTTCCCTTTGGCGCCAAGGTCGCCACGATGGAACCGCGGTTGAGCGTCCTCGAGGCGCAAAATGGCAAGCTCACCGAGATCGCGCGGGGGCGCCCCGCCTTTACGGAAACGCATTGCGAGAACGCGGGCAATGCGCCCGCCACGGACGACGAAGCTCCGACGTTGGCGCTCGATCTGGCGCCCTACGCGATAGCGAAGGGAAAGACCGCACTCGGTGTTCGCCTCCAATGTCACAACAGCTTTCCCGCGGGCGACGGCGTCGAGACGCGCCTCGCGCTCTTCGAAATCGCGGAAAACTCCATCTTGCGCAAGATCTTCGAAGCGAGCGTCGATTGGGACAACCACGATCGGGTCGGGGGCGACTCCAACACCGAGGGGATCGTGATCGTTCAGAAGACGGCCCACGCCGGCTATTTCGATCTACTCCTCCAGACGACGGTGACACGCGACAGCGATCCGCCCGAGAAGCGCACCGAGAAGCGCTTGTACGTCTGGAGCGGCGACCGCTACGCAGAGAAGCCCTGACGACTCACGATCTGCGGCGTGAGAACTCCGTCGGCTTTCGCCGCGTTTGTCGTCGCCACGCCAGCAATCCGCTGAGTCCTAGCGCGAGGAGACCGCCCACGGGGGCGCCTGCGATCGGTGTGGCCACCCTGCAGGCGCATCCCATCGGTTCGGGCGTCGTGGATCGGTCCGAATCACCTCCGGCCGTGCCTCCTTGGCCAGTTCCACTCGTGCCGTCCGTGCCAGCTGTGCCTCCGCTGCCGCTCGCACCATCACGCGTACCCGGACCGGGTGGTTGCCCGGCATCGATGGAAGCGCCTCCCATTCCGGCGATCCCGCTGCCGCCCGCGCCCGCAGCACCGCCGGGCCCGGCGCCACCCGTTGCCCCTGCAGCGCCACCCGCGCCACCGGTTGCGCCCGCTCCGCCAGCACCCGCGCCACCACCGGTTGCGCCCGCTCCACCAGCACCCGCGCCACCGGTTGCGCCCGCTCCACCAGCGCCCGCGCCGCTCGCTCCCGCAGTTCCAGCCGCGCCACCGCCTCCGTCTCGACCCGCGGCGCCGCCCGTGCCCGCTTCGGGAGTCGCGCTATCTGGGGCTCCGGCGTCGGCGGTGGAGCCGTCATTGGCAACGGCATGCAGAAAACATGTCGCCGTGCCGATCGCGCAAGAGCGTCGACTGGCGCTGTTTTCCTCGACCATCGTCACGGTGGCTGCCGCCGTGTTCACTGTATCGACCACCGCAATGTGTCCTGTGACCGCGGCCGCTCCGCAAGCTCCCGGTGCGAACACCATCAAGTCGCCGTGCATCGGAGTCGTCGTTTTGACCAGCGTGCTGGGCAGGTTGCCGTCGCACCATTCCCCGCCGTTGCCCCCCTGGTAGTCGATTTTCCATCTGAAAAGGAGGTAGCGGCGCGTCCATTCCGTGCACTGGTAACCACCTGTGCCTTGCGTTCTCACCCAGCCGGCGCCGCCGGACGCTGTGCTCGTATCGATTCCGTTGTTCGACCAGATGGCAGCATTCGTCGAGTCAGCGCATTGCGCATAGGCTGGCAAACCGTCGACATAGCGATTGGCGGGGACCGTCTCGTTGCAGATGTTGGCCGCCGCACTCGTGCGACCCATACTTACCAAGAAGGCGAAAAGCGGTGCCGAAGTGAGGATGCGCGCGATCTTCATAGAGGCCCTCCTGTCGGCATTGGCAGTGAACCCAACGCTACCACGCGCTCGGTTACGAAGACAGTGCGCCGCCCCGGCGTTCATTGGATGGCCGGGCAACCATTCCGCTTCCTCTGCGGATTTCTCGCCGAGGCGGCGCCGCGTTCGTGGCGGCTGCTCCTTCCTGTCGGCCTGTACCGGGCGGCGACGGGACGACGTTCCGGTTCTGGTTACGGCAGATTGGGCGGAGGCGGGGGCGTGGGGGGTAAAGGCGGCGGATCGCGTGGCAAATCGGCGTCGGGCGGCGCAGTGCACGTGTTGGGGATGCCGGATTCTCCGCACGCGACTCCATCGCGGCAGAATCCGCAGTCGATAACCGACCCGCATCCATCTCCGACGAGACCGCAATATTGACCGTTGGGCGCTTCGCACAACGTGGGATGGCAGGCGCCCGAGTCGCGGCCAGCGCCGCAAAGGCCGTGATCTCCCGCCCCCCCGCATGTAAAGCCTGGTTCGGCGCATTCGCCGCACAGCAGGACGTTGCCGCAGTTGTCACCGATGCGGCCGCAAAATTGTCCCCCCGGTTGTCGACAGCTGGTGATGCAAGGACGGCCGCTGTCCGGGATCGCAACGCAAAGCGCGTCGGGGGATTCGATGGGGAGAAGCGGCAGGAGCGAGACGGCGCACTTCAGCCCCTCTGCGCACCCTAGGTTCAAACAGCACCGTTCTCCAAGATGGCCGCACGGAAAGCAGAGATGCTGGGAGCTGCCAAGGCCGGTGCACCCCAGGCCTTCCTGGCACGCGTCGTTCGCGCAGCACGACTGGCCCACGTCGCCGCAAACGTCGTCGGTCGAGTCGTCTGCCGCATCGGCCGTTGACGCACCACTTGAACCGGCCGCGTTGGCACCTGCAGCACCGGTGCCGGTGCCACCTGAGCCCCCAGCGTTCGACGGCGAGATGTCGTTGCCACAACCGGCCACGAGCAGGGCACACACGACAGCCAAACCCTGACGTCGGACCCTGGTGCGTAGCGGCCTTGAGGACCGATCGGCCGCTTTGCGCCAGCGACAGACGATTACCTGTCTCATTTCAGATCCTTGCGACGAGACATCGAACGATGAGCCGTGAAAAGCCGGTCGGTTGGCAAGGTCGAGAGAGTGCCGCATGAGCGCCTATTGGAGATAGTTGTCGCTCGGGGCCGAACTGAGCATCCGCGTCGTGACGCGATGGTGACCGGGAATTCCTTCCTTTAGGGGCTCTTCAAGGAAATCGCTGCCGCGCTCTCCAGAACGCGAAATGTGAACGATTCGGTCAGGTAGAGTTCGACGCTGTGTTTCTCGTGATAGGCGTAGCCAATCGAAAAATCTTGACCGGACGTCAGTTCGAAGTCGCCACCACGAGTGGAAATGAGGACGGCGCCCTCGAGAGCGGGTGCCCAGATGAACGGACCGTCGATGAGGTGTCGTTCGATGCGCTTGCGCACCGGGTACCCGTCTTCGCTCGCTGCCGATAGCTCGTCGTATGCCTTCTGGCCAAGCAAGAGCGCGTGCGGGCCGCTAACGCCCGCCCGTTGGAGCACCTCCTTCGCTTGAACGATTGACCTTGGCCAATTCGCGTGGCCCAACACCTGAACCGGCGGGTGGGGGCTGGATTCGACGATGCCCACGATCTTGCCGGCGGGATATCCGTGGAAGATCGCTTTGTCTTCCATGCGTGCCAGCTTCTCGGCGGCGCGGACGACCGCATCGAGATCGGGGTTGTCGGCGCCACGGGCGATCGAATCGAGCTCCATGATATCGAGAACGATCGGCGTTCGAATCTCGACGAGCGGCTGAACCGTTCGAATGCCGACCGAGATTCCCTCCACGGGTTGCTCGGGCAGCAATTCGACGCGTCCGGTATTCACGGCCGCGAACGCCCAGCCGTGAGGCCCTTTGAAATCAACGACCTTTCGCCCGGCCAGGTTCAACGCCAAGACACGCCGTGCCTCGGCATCGATGGCTTTCCACGCCTGCGGAAGGATAGGGGCAAGCTCTCGTTTCAACAGATCCATTCTCAGGTGTTCTCCAGATTGGTTGAGGTCGGCGCGAGCGGGACAGGTCGCAGGCTCCCCACGCCAAGCGACCCGCCGGGACCACCCGCTGAGAGCGCTTCGTGGTTCGGTTGACCGCCGACGTCGCCGTCGGTGCCGCGCTTCGCGAGAGCTTCGAGCCCGGTGATCGGGCCTTCTTTCATGAGGTAGGTCCGAATGTGGGCGTCAAAGGCAGGGCTTGCTCGCCGCAACCATTCGAGCACCATCATCGCGTGCTCGGTTTCCTCGTTTCGGTTGTGCTCCAGCACCGCTCGGAGGGCCAGATCTTGGGTAGCTTCGGCCCGTTGTTGGTACCAGTCAATGGCTTCGAGCTCTTCCATCAAGGAAACGATCGCCCGGTGGAGGTCTTTGGAATTCTCGGAAAGGAGCTCCGAGGGTTCGTGGTAGGTGGTACTCGCCATGGGAAGACCTTACACTCCGCGGACGATCATCGCTTCGGAAATACCGAGCGACCGAGACGGCGCGCTGCTCCGGATCCGACCTGGAAGAAGCATCCGTCGCGAAAACGTCGACCGCCGCGTTATGCTGGGCTGGATACGTAGGAGTTAGGCGCCACGAACCAACTGCGCACCATGATCACAGGCACCTGCCACTGCGGCGCCGTTCAAATCACTATCCCTCGGCGTCCCAGGACAATCACCCACTGCAACTGCTCAATCTGCCGCAAATACGGCGTTCTCTGGGCCTACTACAAGCCCGCAACGGTGCACCGCAAAGCTGCGCCAGGCGCGCTGGAGTCGTACATTTGGGGACGCAAAGATCTACGGTTTGTGCGCTGCTCTTCCTGCGGTTGCATCATCAACTGGGAGCGTGTGGTGCCGAGGGCGCCGTGGAGGATGGGCGTCAATACGAGGTTATTTGATCCCGACCAACTGGGCCCTGTCAAGGTCCGGCTTTGTGACGGAGCGTCTTGGCCAGTCGATTGAACCATCCACCGGGCGCAGTCGAGCGTCGTCGTGGGCGGGCACGGGGTGACGACGTCCGCTCAAGGTTTGGGCGCCTGACCGGTCGACCCGTATTTTTTCGTTCGCCAGCAATCTGGCCCGCGCTGCCCCGCGTACTGGGAGCATGGCTGGACGTGAGGATTCGGGCTCCGGATGGCAGCACGGCGATGAGGAATCGCTGCAAGGTTCGGCGGCCGCCGGTCCGATCGATGTCGATCCGGGGCCAGCCGATCGACGGCATGAGCCGCGCGACGAGCACTTGCTGGAGGCGGTGGCGGGCGGCGATCGCGAAGCGCTCGGTGCGCTGTATGATCGCTTCGCGCCGGAGATGTTGGCGGCGGGACGGCGTTTTCTAGGCGTGGCGGGTGACGCCGAGGACCTGGTGCACGACGTGTTCCTCGAGGCCTGGCACCGCGCTCACCACTACGACCGAACGCGCGGCAGCGTACGCACCTGGCTGATGCTGCGTCTGCGCTCGCGTGCGCTCGATTGGTTGCGTAGCGCGCGCAGCAATGCGTTCGTTGGTTTCAAGGAGACCATGGGGGAACCCGCCGCGACCGCGGAGCCCGACGTGGCTTGGCGGGGCGGACGCGCGCTCCACGACGGGCTTGCCGATCTGCCGACGGAGCAGCGCGTCGTGCTGGAGCTCGGCTACTTCGCGGGCTACTCGTGCGCCGAGATCGCCGTGCAGCTCGAGCTCCCACTCGGCACCGTGAAGTCGCGCATGTCGCGCGCGATCTCGGCCTTGCGTTCGCGGCTCGACCCGAGCGAGGGGCGGCGAGGAGCGCCTGCCCGTTTGGATAGAGCTGCAAGACCTCGCCAAAACAGCTAACTTCTCGTCCGACGCCATGCGCCAAAAATTCCGCCGTGCTGTTCTCGTTGTGGGTCTCTCTTTTGCGCCTCCCATCTTTGGGGCATGCCAGACGACGACGACCCCTCACGCCGAGACCAACGTCCATCTCGACGCTAGCGCGGAAGCGGAAGGCGGCGCCGCCGCACTGGTCCTCAGCGAATCTTCTCTCGTCCTGGCCACGCCCGACGTTTCACACACGCTCACCGCCAAGGTATCTGGAACCACGATCACGACCGTCACTTGGTCTTCGAGCAACAGCTACATTGCGACCGTGAGCCCGGTGGGGGTGGTGAAGTCCGTGAGTGGAGGAGAGGCGACGATTATCGCGACCTCCATGGCGGACGCGACCAAGACCGCCGCCTGCACGGTCACCGTCGCCGAGCCGAACCGCACCAGGGCCGCGAGTTACGCCGACGCCAAGACGATCACAGCGGGGCCAATCAGGATCCTCATGGCCGGCGATTCGCTGATGCGAACGTATGCCGCGAATGCGGCGGACCAGGCCGGCTGGGGTCAGGTCCTTTCCCAGTTTCTCACCACCGACGCCAGCGTGGACAACACGATCTCGAACGGCGGGCGCAGTAGCCGCAGCTTCTACAATGAGATCGGGCGCTGGGACCAAGTCAAGATGCGCCTCATGACGGCGAAAGCCGCTGGTATTCCTGCCTTCGTCTTCATCATGTTCGGCCACAATGACCAAAAGAAGATCACCGACACTGACGGCGCCGACTATCTGACCTTTGCCAGCAAGAATCAGAACGGAACGGTTGCCGGCACCTATTACGACTACCTGGAGCGTTACATCGTCGAGGCGCGCGATCTCGGCGGCATTCCGGTTCTCTTCACGCCCTTCGTGCGGGAATACCTCGAGGGCGACCCCGCTGCCGTCACGATCACCGGGCAGCACGACATTACGGTGCCGTACGCCGGCGAGGCTGCCGCTCGTGGAGACTATCCAGCCGCCGTGAGCGCGGTCGCCGCCAAGCACGATGTGCCGGTTGTCGACATGACTGCGTGGAGTAAGAAGATGGTCGAAGCGCACGCTGCTACGAGCTCTCTTGGCTACGTCTACATTTCCGGCGATCAGACGCACGTGAGAAACCTCGGAGCTCTGCTCATGGCCGAGGAGGCCGTCCGAGCTCTCAACGCACAGGGCATCCTGATCGGTCATGCAAAACCACCGTCCGCCAGGCTGATGCTGGATACCAGCACCATGTCCTTCGGCGGAATCTATGCCGGCAACACCCTCGAGAAGTCGTTCATGGTAAGCCCCTTCAAGGATGTCTCCGGCACGATCACCATCTCCGCGCCGGCAAGCTACGCCGTTTCGACGAATGGCACGGACTATGGCCCGTCGGCCACGATCGCGGCCGATTCGGCTTACGCGGGGAGTGTGGTGTCCGTCAGGTTCACGCCAACGGATTCGATTGCTTACAACGGCGACCTGGCCGTTGTACACACGAGCCTCACCCCTGATTACGGAAACACCGCGGCCAATGCCAAAGCCGGAACCATTTCGCTGACCGGAAATGGCAAGGCGCCGATTTTCGGGACGCCGGCCACGGCCACCTGGCCGATGTATTCAGGAACGACCATCGTCCTTGGCGCGACCAAGGAAGGCGCCGTCAGCCCGACCGCCGCCAGCTTGAGCGGCCTGGTGAACAAGGGCGTCAACTACGGCGCGGCCCGATTCGATACGCCCGACGGCATGTGGCCACCCGAGTCCACCCGCAACGCGAGCCGGTACGTCGAGTTTTCGGTTCCAGTGACCACCGGTTCATTCACGCTCGACACCATCTCCATTGGCGCCGGATCGGGGGGCGGAAGCAACATGCGCTGGGACGTCTTGTACTCCCTGACGTCTGACTTCGGCTCGCCGACCGCATTGGGAACGAGCCTGGTCGGATCCAAGGACACGGTGGCGACGAGCAGTTACCCTAGCCTCGGCGTGAACGTCGCGACCGGACAGACGCTGTACTTGCGTGTGTATCCGTACAACAGCACGAGTGCGGCGGCTTCGGGTAAGAGCATCATGCTGGCGAATGTCGTCGTCTCCGGCGTGACGAATTGACATCGGCCCGCTCGCCCCGTGCGGTCGACTTTCACCAGCGGGCGGCGCGCCTCCTTTTCGACAAAATGCTCGCTCGGATTCATTTCCGCATAGCGCTGTCACACGCGACCTGAAAACAAGGCGGCGCAGCCAACGACCTGAACCGACACCTGCCGAAGCCGACGAGTAAGGGCACGTTCCAACCCTTCGAGGTCGTCGTGCTCATTGGAGAAGATGCCCTTCCTATTGTAGGCATCCATGACCCGTTTCGCGAACCAACTCCGGGGGACGCCACCCTGTAGAAGGGTTGAACCGAAAAGAACTGCGTTGGGATTCATGAGCCTTTTGAGATGATCGAAGGCCACTGACTTCGACTCAATGGAGCCTGGAATGCTCCCGCCTCGAACCCAATGCCGCCGATACTGCCGACGCCGCTACCACGGCCCACATCCCTCGAAAAGGCGCGGGAATCAACGGCCGAGACGAGCGGCAACGATGCATCGAGGGGATCCTCCCTCGGAGGTCCGAAAGCGTCAAGCTCGCCGCCGGCGCTGGCCATCCGCTTTCGGGCCCCGCGCCGGTACGCCGCCATCGAGCTGTGAAGGAGCAACGGGACGCTCCTCCATAGTCGAAGAAGCACGGAGGCGGCGAAAGGGTGTGAGTTCAAGTAATTCGCGGCCAAGGCTTCACAAACTCTTTGCGCGCGGTCCACCTAAGCAGACGCAGCAGACCATTTTGGTCGGCCGCCCGAAGGACGGATGAGTCCTACCGTGCATCGCGCGGGAGGAGCGCCTCTCAACTCAGTTCAGAAGAGCCAGGACATGCTCGGCGCGAGTCGGGCGGAGTCTAACCGAAAGAAACGACCATGGACGACCTGTTCCGATTCATTCTCGCGCGACCAGCCCAGCATGCTTCTGATGATGACAGCAAGGTTCAGACACGGCCGTCCAAGGAGCTGCACAATGCTCTTCGCGATGCCAAGGCCTCGAGCTCTGCGGCGGCGAGGCGTGTGGCGGCCGCATACGCGGACTCGGCGAGAGCACTCCAGTCCGTCAAGGATCTGAAATACGGGGCTGCGTTGCAACGGCTCCTCGAGGTGCTCGATGGCAGCGTCGACCGCTCGCAGGCCGAGCTCGTCAAGCTAATCAAACAGTTCTTCGACGTGTCGCCGAACGACGTCGTTACGAACGCCGACTTCGTCAGCGATCGCGAGCGCTTGAGCGATGTGCTGGTCGTCAATGCCATCCTTGGTCGAGATCGCGCCGTGACCTCGTATGACGCCGCCCGGTTTCTCCGCGTCGCGGTGGTGATCGAGCGCGTGGCTATCGCCGATGGCTCACTGGTCGTGAAAGGAGGCATCGCGCGAGCGTTGCGGCAACCGATCGTGCTTCCGTCCGATATTTTTCCACTAGCCCGAGCCATTGGCGCGCCGCCCGTCGTACCGGTTCCGCCGCCCCAACACGATCCCGCTGGTCGGCTCGCGGCGCTACGGACCGAACGGGACCGCCTCCTGTCCACATACAATGTGCTCACGCGCTTGACGCCGGATCACATCGTGTCGCCAGGAACGAATGCAGTCGGCGATCGAACCACAGCAATCGAGAGCAGCGCGCGGGCCAGCCTGCCGCCCATCGTTCGAACGGATGCCACCGACAGCATGGCTGCCGATGAAACACGCGCGACGAGCGGCATCAATCCGGGGCTCGTGTCTCGCACGGCCGGGTTCACGCTGATGCTCAAGCCTACGGTCATCGCCGCGCTGGGCGAACGCGAACGAACAGTCTTGGAGGAACGACATATCGACCTGACTCAGGTCAGCGTCCCGACCGCCGTGGAAAGGCTCTCCGTCGAGCTCGGAGAGGTGGAGTTCGAGTTGACTGCACTCGAAGCAAGAACGCACCATTCGATATTGAAGGTCGGCAACTCGTACGTCGACGCCGAGGTGGCCGCAATTGGTGATGTCGGCCGCGCGGCTCAGGCACTCTTGCCTTCGGCGGTGCCGACGACCCACGGAAACGTCGTTCCGGTGGGGATCGGCGATCTTCTGGTCGTCAAACAGGCCCTCAAGCGTTACGAGGCGCGCGAGCTAGCGCATGTCGAGAATGTACTCGCGGGCGAGTTCAAGGAACGCACGCACCTGCGGTCACGCACGACCGAGGAGACTGTCACAGTCGAGACGGAGGTCAAACGCGAGGAAGAGCGTGATCAGCAGACCACGGAGCGGTTCGAGCTGAAGACTGAGGCTAGCCAACTCCAGAAGGAGGATATGAGCCTCAAGATCGGGCTCGCAGTCTCCGGCAAATACGGCCCGGTGGTCGAGTTCAAGGCCTCCACGGACTTCGCGCTCAACACCTCCAAGGAAGAGGCCTCGAAGATCGCGACGAGCTATAGCAAGGACGTCACGACGCGCGCCGCGACCCGGATTTTCGAGCGGCGTCGCGAAGAACGGATCCTGAAAACGACCGAGGTGTTCAAAGAAAAGAATACGCATGGTATCGACAACAAGACGAGCGCGAACCACGTCGTCGGACAGTACCAGTGGATTGACAAAATCTACGAGGCGCAGGTGTACAACTACGGCGCGCGACTGTTGTTCGACATCATGGTTCCGGAACCAGCGGCCTTCCTCCTCCACGCGCTGACCCAGCAGCCCAAGGCAAGCGCGGATCTCGTCAAGCCGCTTCCGTTCACCCTCAGCCCTACTGATCTCACGGAATGGAACTACGCCTACTACGTCAAGCAATACCAGGTGGTAGGCGTGACGCCGCCTCCCGAACCCTATCTGACGGTCGCCAAGGTAGTCGAAGGCAAGGGCACTCAAGCGGATGGTGTCACCAAGGTTCTGGAGATCCCTCTGCCCGACGGTTACGGCGCCATTGGTCACCAGTGGGCCAGCCGTTATAACGAATGGAATGGGAAGCTCGATGTCGTCGTGTTGCCTGATCCCGTCAGCCTGAGGGTCGGTAGCATCACGCTCGCGGTCAAAGGCTGGAAGATCGAGGTCTTCACCGTTTCGTTGGCCATCTTTTGCCAACGCACGGAGCGGGTGCTCACCGAGTGGAAGCTCAAGACGCACGTCGCCATCCTACAGGGGTACCAGAAGCAGTTGCGCGATTATGAAGAGAAGCTGGCGGCGCTCGAAGTGCAGGCCGCCCAGCAGATCCAGGGGCGCAACCCGGGCGAGAACGAGCAGTTGATCCGCGCCGAGTTGAAGAAGGGTGCAACCTCCGTGTTCACTGCCCAGCATTTCGACCTCTTTGGCGCCATTTCCTTGAGCTCGCAGGGATATCCGCAAGCGAACCTCACGGAGGCGGAGATGGAAGGAAAGTACATCCGCTTTTTCGAACAGGCTCTCGAATGGGACCAAATGATGTACTTCTTCTACCCTTACTTCTGGGGGCGCAAATCCAACTGGCTGAAGCGCGCGCTTCTGCAGGACGCGGATCCTCTTTTTGCGGAGTTCACCAAAGCCGGAGCGGCGCGCGTCGTCCTGTCGGTCCGACCCGGGTTCGAAAGCGCCTTCGCGCACTATCTCGATACCGGTCAAATCTGGGAGGGGGGGGACCTACCCGATGTCACCAGTCCGCTTTACGTCAGCATCATCGAGGAGATCCGTGAGCGAGACAAGGCTCCAGGCTCCGAGGTCGCACAGGGCGATCCGTGGGACGTGCATCTGCCCACCACGCTCGTGATCCTCCGCGACAAATCCGGGCTCCCCGAGTGGCAGAAGAACGCCGCCGGCGATTGGGAGCCGGTCTAACCCTTGCGCCGAGAATCCTCATGGCACTGCCTCCTATTTACAGGATTCACCCAGCTATCGGCATCGCGCGCGTGGGCAACGCCGCGCGCGATACCTTCTTCATCGGGCCGGAAGCGCCGGGGCGCGGGCCAACGGGCGATGCGACCGTCGGCACCCGCGTTCCCGATTTCAAGGCTTCGGGGAAACTGAAGCCCCAAGGCGCACGGTTTCGGATCTGGGAGTACGTCGACAAGAAAGGCAAGTACGAACCTTCGCGCGAGATCAATCTGGACGAGAAGGATTGTGTCAATGTCGTCTGGACCGTCCATTTGGCGAACCGCAAGGCATCGTTCTTCAAGTTCAAGAACCTCGCCGGCGAGGAGCGACCGCACGCGAGCGGGAGCCGCCGCAATGACACCGTTGTCGATCGGCGCACTCTCGAGATCGATCCGCAGTCGCGCGTCATCTCCGGTCGAACCGCGCGGCCGGTAGAATTTCGCAAAGGCACCAGCCGCAATCCGGCGAGCGAGCTATGGCCGAGCCCCGCGCCCTCGCCACCCATCGAATACCTCGGCGAGTTACGAACCGACGCGGCTGGGCGTCTCATCGTGATCGGCGGCAACGGCCAATCGAGCGCCGTGCCAGGCATGGCGCTGGGCGCCGATGTCTTCAACAACGACGGCTGGTTCGACGATGTGTCGGACGGGCCGGTCACGGCAACGCTCACCCTGCGGGGTCAAGACAAGAAGCCCAAGGTGATCGTCGCCGAAAGTGCCTGGGTGCTCTGTGGTCCACCGGACTTCGCGCCGTTCCTCGCTAACCAGGTCACGCTCTACGACGTCCTCTTCGACATGGCGGCGCGCGAAATGGTGCTGCCCACGAACGAGGCGCTCTACGACCTTTCGCTGAAACCTCTTGCGGAGATCAACGCCGAATTCAAGGCAGCGGGTGGGCCGACGCTGTCGCGGTACAAGCCGTCCTTCGATCAGGAGATCTTTCCTATCTTGCGACGAGCACAGGAACAGATCTTCGTATTCGAAGGCCTCAAAGACTCGCACGGCAGCCTCGGAGCCTATGCGAGGCTCGGCGATCCGAGCGCCGCGAACCTGAGTGCCCGCCAGGCCGTCTTTGACAGGATTCATCCGCCGGGGTTGGCGGGGTCCGGCGGCGCCCGGAACATGCCCATCTTGCATGGGGACGAGTTTTCGAATCCAACCCATCAGCGCAAAGCGCTGACGTTGACGGCGACGCAATACGCCTTGCTCGAGCAATGGTCAAAAGGCCAGTTCATTGCTGGCGCGGGGCCGGTGCCACCACCTCCGCCCGCAGCGACGGTTTCGCCCGAGGGGCTCGACCGCTCCGCGCTGCAAAACTGCGTGGGAGGAGCCTTTTGTCCGGGGATCGAGATTGGTTGGCAGATACGTAACAAGAAGCTCTTCGCGGCTCCATTCCGGATTGATCACAGGGCAAGCTCGCAGTACCTGGGTGACGCTGGCCCCGTTCGCGCCGGTCACTTCAGCCGGCAGATGGCTCTCCCGTGGCAGACCGACTTTCTCGCGTGCCGGCTTCAAACTGGAAGGGGTTGGTGGCCCGCGCAGAGACCAGACATCACCTATGCCTCGAAGGCCGCGTTCGATGCCAGTCCAAGGGTCTTTCGAGCGTGGCATCGCGCCAGCAGCGGTGGAGCGACGGTCAACTGGCCCAGTGGCGGCGCCGTTCCAAGCGGGCAAGAGTTCATCGATAACCTTCACAAGCTCGGCGTCGTCCGGGAGGAGCCGGCCTCGTATCATGTCGAAAGGGAGCGAGATCCCGATGTGCCATGAGCGATTCCACCGACGCGGCGCTTGAGAAACGGTGCGCCTTCGATGTCATCGTCGTCGGAGGTGGCCCCGCCGGAGCAGTCTCTGCGCTTTTGCTGGCTCGAGGCGGCGCGCGCGTCTGCCTGGTCCATGCGGAAGCGGAATGTCGAAGCCGTCGTATCGAGCTGCTATCGGGTCGCGCTTGCCGCTTCCTCGAAGCGCACTGTCCTGATTTCGCGCTGCGGGAGCGCCCCGGTATCGAGATCCACGAGACCATTTCATTGTGGGGAACAGCCGAACCCGTAAAATGGAGCGCTTTGTGTGACCCATGGGGACCGGGTGTTGCACTCGAGCGCGCTCTCGTCGACGATGCATTGCGCGCACGGGCAAGACGCGCCGGGGCCACGATTCTTCGCGGCAGGATCACGCGCGGCGAGTTTCGTGGTGATCGCTGGCATCTCGAGCTCCGCGATCACGTGACGGTCGAGTCGCTGGCGACGGCGTTCGTGGTTCTCGCGACCGGCGGGACCGGACGCCAGCTCGTCGGCCGCGAGAAGGCAGGTCGTCCCGCGCAAATCGCCATCATGGCTTGCCTGGAGGCGAGCGCCGGGGCGCCGCGCGACGCCCTCTATCTCGAGCTTGCGACACGCGGCTGGTGGTACGCCTTACCGGCTTGCAACGGCCGCCTTTTTACCGGTTTTTGTGCCGGTCGAGATTGGATGGCCAGCATGGGCGGTACCGTCCGGTCGGCCTTCGCCGACGAGCTTCGTCGTAGTCGTTTGCTTGGCAGTGTTGGGGCGACCACCTTGCCGGCCCCGCCCGTCGTCGCGCGTTCCGCCGGCCCGCGGTCGTATGAAGACGTCGCAGGCAAGGGATGGGTCGCCGTCGGCGACGCAGCTTTCGTCGCCGATCCGCTCAGTGGCGGGGGCGTCGATTTCGCCCTCGAATCCGCCCGATTCGCTGCCAATGCGTTGCTGGCGGGATCGCGCCAGCCAGGGCTCGCCGCTTATGAAGATGCAGTACGCGAGCACGCGGCACGGCAGTTACGCGCACGCGCCCTTTTCCGGAACGCAAGCTAGGGGGCGGCGGCGTCCCCGCGACGATGCTTGACGAATGCACGGACTTCGGTCGAGGAGCTCGCCACGATGGCGGATGCGGCGTCCTCGTACCCGAGTGCCATGCGCTTCTTGATCGCCTCGGGGCTGAAGTCGAGCGTCTCGCCGAGCCACTGCGATGGCTGGAGAAGTCGCAGCTTGACCTTGCGCAAGGCCGGATCGGTGCCGGCAAGATCGTTCTTGAGCCCGCAGATCTGGAGATCCGCGCGCATGATCTGATCGCTCTGGATGTCGAGCGAGCGGATGAGAAGGCCGGGGATGGCCGCCCGACCGTTGGGATCGAAAGGGCTCGGTGCAAAGGGATCGCTGCACATGATGACGTCGATTTCGGTTGCGTTGAGGCGGATAGCTTCGCCGAGCGGTGTCACGCTGCGCAGTCCGCCGTCGGTCCACATCTGGTCGCCGATGGTGATTGGGTTCAGCATGATGGGCAGGGCGGAGGAGCCAATGACCCAGTCCACCAGCTGAGGCTCGCTCTCCGTCACGACATTGACCTCGCTCGAGTTCCAGGACACCGCGACGACACGAAGCTTTCGACCCGACTCGGCGATCTTTTTGACGTCGAGCTCGCTCCTGATCCAGTTTTGCAACGGACGAGAATCATAGACGGAGGACTTCCAGAGTGCGCTGATCGGGCCGAAGGGCAGCCAGCAGCGTCTGACCTTGCCGTTGTCGACGCGACTCCATACTCCTTCGAGGTGTTCAATGGCGGCCTTGACGTCGCCCTTTTTGAATTGGGCCAGTAGCGCGCCGTTGATGGCGCCGACCGAACAGCCGCAGACCACATCGTAGTCTGCGGCGTCCGGCGCGCTGAGCCAACGCTTGATGGCACCGACTTGGTAGGCACCTTTGGCACCACCGCCCGAGAGAACGAGAGCTCTCATGCCGCTTCCTGCTCTTCCTTTGCCGGCGAGGGGTTAGGGCGCGCCGTATGCTTGGACGCGCTGGGCCGCTGCGGCGGTGGGCCGTTCAGATACTTGGCCGGCTTCTTGCGGTCGGGCAGGGGAAACAGCCGTTCGAGCGACGGCCAGGAATAGGCGAAGATGGCGAAGAGGAAGTGCGACAGCACGGCCACGAGCAACGAGGGGTCCAATTGCGGCTCTGTCTTGCTCAGTGTGAACGCACTATCCAGGCATAACGCGATCGCGGAGAACGTGTGAAAGGCCATGGGGATGAGAAAGACGCTCCAGTTTACGGGATTGTCGCGAGATGCTTTGCAGGCAAATACGACCATGAATATTGCCGACGCCAGAAATAAATAGTGGAAGAACGTCGAGGCCGGCACGTGCATGTACAGGTGCCAAATCCAGCGCCGCCCGGCATAGAGCAGCCCGGATGCAGTCAGCGCGGCCAGCGGCGGCACCACGAATTCGGCACCATTCGTGGGCTCGTAGTGCTCGGCCTCGGGCCGTTCCTTGCTCCTCGTCAACTTGTCATAGAGCCGAAAGAACATGGGCACGAACGCCGTATACGCGGCAACGATGAAAAACCAGCCGATATAGTTGTCGAACGGGACCCCATAATAGCTGCCGGGTTCGACGTTGTGCCACTTCCAGAAATGGAAGTGGTTCGCCACCGGATCGAGCGCAAAGTCGATATTCACCGCGAGAACCCCCGCCGCCAGCGGGCGCATCCACCGCGGCAGCTCGAGCCGCTGCGCGGTCCATGTGGCGGCGTAGACGATGCAGCCCCACCCGACGCCGACCCAGAGCGGAACGCTTCGGAAGTCGTCAGAAGTAAGGTTCGGGTTCAAGAGGAACTTGCCATAGACGTAGTAGGTATCCGAGGGCTGCGTGTGGGACCACGTGATCAGCATCTCGGTGATGGTGCCGAACACCATCCCCCAAAGCAGCGTCGACAGCCATCGTCGGCCTTGTTTGTACGCATGGACCGCGACCCACGCGGCGAAACCGTACATGCCAATCTCGATGAAGTGGGACAGCCACCAATTCATGGGAAGCTGATCGGGAAACACGGTCAGGGGCGGTTGCAAATTGCACGGGTCAAACATGGGAACTCTCCCTTTGGCGCGGGGCGCCGGGTGCTACGCAGCGGACCTCTCGGCTTGATCGTTGTCGTTGATCCCTTGTTCGACGAGAACGCGGCGAAGCAGTGGTTCCAAACCCTCTTCTTTGGCGCGCTCGCTGACAGCCGAGGTCAATTGATCGTAGGTGGTCGGCACACGAATGGCGTCGATTTTGGTGGTCAGTAGGTTGATGATGGATCGGTACATCTTCAAACGGTGCAACACGAACCCAATAGCGGCGAGGAGGACGACTCCGGCTGCTACCGCGGTCCAGATGATTCTCGTGACCCGGCGTTGGAGCTCGGCCTCTTCCGATCGAATCCTCGATTTGACGTGAAGGTCGAACTGTTCGCCGACGTTCTTCATGGTCTCGTTGATCAGCGCTTCCACGGCGAGTCGCGCGGGAGCACCAATGAGCTCTTCGCGCAACGCACCCACGCGCTCCTTCAGGGATTCCCCGACCGCCTCTCCGACAATCCGCGTCATCGCAGCTTGCGTTTCCGTCCCGACGATGGCGTCGCGGAGCCGTTCGACGGCGCCGAGGGTCTTGGCTCCGATGAGTTCCTCGCGCAGCCGGCCAACGGCGTCGTAAAGGTTGCGATCGAATAGCTCCTGCTCCGTTTCTTTCAACTGCTGACGGAAATCGGTCAACAGTTGGTGCTCGAGCGCGCGGAGCTTGGCCAACGTCTCGTCACTGGTCAGCGGATCCCGCAGACCAGCGACGAGCATGCCCTCGAGGTCAATCAGCTTGCGCTTCGTTTCGTCGTTGGTCAGCGCGTTGCGCGCACCGGTCACGACCTTCTCGGCCGTATCCCCCGCTCGTTCATTGACATTGTTCATGAACTTGGCGCCCCCGTTTCCGATTGCGTCGGAAATGCATCCGGAGATGAGGCTTACCCATACGAGACAACTCGCGACTCGAAGAAGATAGGAGAATGCGATTCGCTCAGGGCGACACGCGTGCGCCACGACGTTCCGACGCGTGTGGCACGATTGCCGCATGCGCTCATCGAAGGCGGGCACGCTTTGCTCCTCGGGTTTGGTCCGTAGTTGGACGTCGGGTCTCATTGAAATGAATGACCGCGCGCCAAGGGCTTTGTGAATGTCCCCGCGCACGATTTCCAAAAAAATAGTGGCGGAGCGATTTCCCGGAACGACGCTCTGGCGGAGGGTCGGCTCGGTCGGATAGATTCCCTATCAGAATGGTAGATGCATCGTCGCCCGAAACGGAAATGCTGCAATTGTGCGAGAAGGGCGATTATGACGCCGCCGCCACGAGCATTTTGCGTGCGTATGCTTCGGAGATCTTCCGCTTCATCTATGCTCGATCGCGAGACCAGGACATCGCGTCCGAAGCTTTCTCGCAATTCACTGAAGACCTATGGCGCGGTCTCCCCAACTTCCAATGGAAATGCTCGGCCCGGACGTGGGCGTATGCGGTAGCACGCCACGCTGCAAGTCGAGCGATGCATGCAGCACGGAAGAATCGTTTGCACGTTCCATTCTCGCAAGCTTCGGAGTTTGCCAAACTCGAGCAGCGTGTGCGCACCGAAACCCTGAATTACATGAAGACGGAGGTGAGAGGTCGTCTCGAAAAACTCCGTGAGACGCTCGCGGACGAGGATCAAGCACTTCTCTTGTTGCGCGTGAATCGGCAGCTCAGCTGGAAAGATATCGCGCAAGTTGTTCTTTATGACGGCCAGGAAATATCGGCAGCAGCCCTCAATCAGGAGGCCGCGCGTTTGCGCAAGCGCTTCCAACTGTTGAAAGAGAAGCTTCGGAAGTGGTCGCATGGCGACGAATCGCAACCCAGCGAATCGTAGCGAACTCGACGCCTTTTTCACCCCGATCGGAAACGACTCGACGTGAAGGCACTGGACGATGGCTACCGACCAAACTGAGACCGTCGAACGAAGAGGAGTTGCCGTTTGCGCCGAGGAGGCTCTGCGGCTCGAGCACAGCTCCCATCCCGTTGGCCCGTCCTTGCAACGGTTGGCCCGCCTTCTGGAGCCGGACATCGAGACCGGCCCGGGCCGGGCCGCCCTCAAGGCCGGAGACGTCCTTGCCGAACGCTACATCGTGGAGCGACTGGCGGGCGAGGGCGGGATGGGAGCGGTCTACCGCGGCACCGATCGACTCGTCGGCGTCGCGGTAGCAATCAAGGTCATGGGACGCGCGGTCAGCGCGAGCGGCGATCGATTTCGCGACGAAGTCCGCTTCCTCTCGCGGCTCCAGCATCCCGCCATCGTTCGCTACATCGCTCACGGCGCCGCGACCGACGGCGCTGCTTTCTTGGTCATGGAGTGGCTGGAAGGGGAGGACTTGGCCCAACATTTGGCCAAGAAAAAGCTCGACCTGGGAAAGAGTCTCTTGCTTGCGTGCCGCGCAGCGGAGGGGCTCGCCGTCGCCCACGCCGAGGGCATCATCCATCGTGATATCAAGCCGAGCAATTTGTTTCTCGTCGGCGGGGACCCGGGGCAGCTCAAAGTCTTGGACTTCGGAATCGCCCGCGAAAACACGCGTGCGCGCGTCATAACGCGAACGGGTGCCGTTCTGGGCACGGTCGGCTACATGGCACCGGAGCAAGCGCGCGGCACAGTCAACGTCGACGTGCGCGCCGACGTGTTCTCCCTGGGATGCGTTCTTTTCGAATGTCTTACGGGACGCCCCGCATTCGCGAGTGAGCACGACGTCGCTGTGCTCGCCAAGATCCTGCTCGAGGAAGCTCCGCGTGTTCGAGACTTGGCGCCGGATACGCCGCCCGCGTTGGACGATCTCGTCTCGCGCATGCTCACCAAAGACCCCTCCGGTCGTCCAGCCAACGCCTTGGCAGTCCTGGCCGAGATGGAGGACCTGAGGTCGTCGGCCATCCCCGTTCTTTCGACTCCATCGGCTCCGCGCCCCGAGGTGCTTACCCGCGTCGAGCAGCGGTACATGAGCGTGATGTTGCTCGAGCCCGGATTGAAGGCGCCCGCCGCCGATGCGACGCTCGCCACTGTCAACGTTACCGATCGGCTTACCAAGCTGCGCGCCGTGGTGGAGAGGTTCGGTGGCGACATCGCAATGCTCGGGGGCGGCATGGTGTTGGTGACGCGCCGCGAGGACCGGCAAGCTGCCGACGGGGCCGCCCAAGCCGCCTCGTGCGCACTGCGCCTGCGGGATACGCTAGCGGTCCGCAGCGTGGTTCTCGCCACCGGCCGCGCCGAGTCGATTGGGGCAATTCCCGCAGGGCCGGTCATCGATCGCGCCGCCAGTTTGCTCCGCTCGCTATCGAGCGATGAAGGAGGCATTGGCGTGATCGTGGTCGACGAGGTGACGGCCGGATTGCTGGATGCACGTTTTGACGTCGTACAGGAGGCCGCACGCTATCTTCTGGTCCACGAGCACGTCGATAGCGAGTGGCCTCGCACCGTACTCGGCCGCCGAACGCCGTGCGTGGGGCGGGAGAAGGAACTCGGTGCCCTGGAAGCCGTCGTGGCGGAATGCTTCTCTTCCTCTGCCGCTTACTCGGTGCTGGTCTCCGGGCCACCGGGAATCGGCAAGTCGAGAGTGCGGCGCGAATTCACGGCGCGCGTTCGGCGCGAGACCGGCGCCAACATTCTGTTGGCCCGCGCCGATCCGGTTTCGGCACGATCGCCGCTCACTCTGGCACGCCAGCTCGTTCGCAGCGCGATGCACCTCCAGGAAGGAGATTCGGTCGCATCGCAGCACGCGACGATCATGCACCACCTCGCCAAGCGCCTTTCCGGCATCGATCTCCTGCGAGTGAGCGATTTCCTGGCCGAGCTGGTGGAAGCCCCTTCGCCCAACGACCCCAGCTTGGAGCTGCGGGCGGCGCGCGACGATTCGAGGATCATGAACGAATGGATGGCCCGCACATTCGAAGAATGGCTGGCTGCGGAATGCTCACAGCGACCTTTGCTTCTCGTTCTGGAGGACATCCAATGGGGCGATCTGCCCAGCCTCAACTACATCGAACGCGCGTTTCGGCGGCTCTTGGAGAGCCCGCTCATGCTTGTCGCCTTCGCTCGGCCCGAGGTGCACGATACATTTCCAAAGCTCCGTGCGAGCTTCGTGCGTCAGGAGATCCACCTCGACGGATTGGCTCGACGGCCGGTCGAGCGACTGGTGCGCAGCGTGCTGGGCGAGCGTGCTACGGAACCGACAGTCGCACGCATCGTGGATCAATGTGGGGGCAATGCATTCTTCATCGAGGAGCTCATCCGGACGGTGGCCCAGAATGGATCGGAGAAACTTCCCGACACCGTGTTGGCAATGGCCAGCGCGCGTCTTCACGCGCTGGAACCGGACGCGCGGCTCATCCTGAGAGGGGCCAGCATTTTCGGCAACGTCTTTTGGGAGGGCGGCGTCACCGCCCTGGTGCGCGGCTTCGGACCGAGCCTCGATGTGCACGCCTGGCTTCAGCTGTTGGTGGAACGTGAGGTTTTGACGCCCGAACGCTCGAACCGATTCCCCGGCGAGACGGCGTTTGCGTTCCGCCATGGCCTCCTTCGCGAGGCGGCCTACGCGATGCTGACCGACACGGACCGCGGACGAGGGCACTTTCTCGCGGCGGAATGGCTTTTGCGCGTCGGAGAGAAGGACGCGCTGCTGCTCGCCGACCACTACGAGTTGGGTGGGCGCCTGGAGCTCGCGATGCCCTGGCTTTTACGTGCGGCGGAGGTCGCGCTCAACGGCGCCGATCACCAGGTGGCGGCGGAGATCGCGGAGCGCGGTCTCAAGAGTGCCACCGGTGAGACGTTGGGCACGTTTCTCGAGATTCAGCAGCTTGCGCGCGCCTTTCGCGGGGATTGGTCGGGCGCATTCCAAGTCGGAGCGAAGGCATCGGCACTACTCCGAGCAGGCTCTACCCGCTGGTTTCGGTCTGCAGGCAGCGCGATGCTGGCCGGAATCTACCTGGGCAAGCCCGAGACAACGCTCGAGGTATTGCGAACAAGCGCCGCGCTTCCGACGCCCGAGCCGAGCGGACCGTTTGGTCTGGCGATGTATATGCTCATCGGAACTCTGCTTCACGCAGGAGCACGCGAAATCGTGCTGCAAGTCATCGATCGGCTCGAAACGGTCGCCAAGAGTCAGACCGACCACGATCTGGCTTTCGCGGGATGGCTGCGCACGGCGCGATGCACGGCGCGAATGTTTCTGTTCGATGAAGTGGGGTCGGCGGTGAAGTGCGCGCGCGAGGCGCTCCAATGTTTCGATCGCGCCGCCGATTTCGTGGGGTGGGCGGTCGCGGCGCTATACTGCGGAATTGCACACATCGAAGCCGGCCAAGCCGCGCAGGCGCGACCCTTCCTGGAGGACGTCATGGCCGAGTCGAACCATGCGCTTCAACCGACGCGCGATTTTGCTCGATACTACCTGGCACGCGCGAACGCGCTGGAGGGGGACACGACGCTGGCCGAGAAGTTGCTCGATGCGCCGCCCGGACTCGCCGATGGTGCGCGAGGCTTCATGGCCGAAGCTCACTTGCGCGCCGGGCGGTTCGACCTCGCCGGGACGGAGGCGCAACGGATCGAACACAGCGCATCGATCTATGCGCGCGTGACGGCACTTGCCGTACGGGCCCGGATCTCGCTGCGGGAAGGTCGCATCGGGGAGGCAAAAGACATGGTCGAACGCGCGATTGACGAACAGGACCGCGGCTCCGCCGTCCCTTTCTGGCGTTCGATTCTGTTGTTGACGCGTGTGCAAGCTTTCGAGGCAGCAGGGGAGCCCGACTTCGCGGCGAAGGCTCTAGTGGAAGCGCACGATCGCGTCCAGAGGATTGCCGCGGGATTCGACGATCCGCTCATGCGTGACAGCTATCTCCGCGGCGTGGAGGCCAATGCCAGCATCGTGGCGATGGCGCAGGCGCAGCTCGTCTAGGAATTCGTCGCCCGAGGTATTCACAACCAGTCACCAGCCTCTCTATCCCTCGAACTCGACGAGGTCGAAGAGGAGGAGCTGATGTCCACAAATCGAGGTCTTGGCTGGTTGCCCGATGTTCCGAAGCCCAACGACTATAGCCCTGATCATCCGCAGGTTGTCCCCATGCTCGAGCGGACCAAGCTCGCGCCCATCGTAGCGCGGTCGTCGGTGGCGAAGGAGAAGGGCGCCAGGGAGTTGCCCCTCGCGGCGGTTCCGGCGGCGGACCTTCGACCGTGGTTTTCGCCCATCGAGGACCAGGGCTCCCTCGGCTCATGCACGGCCAATGCCGCGGTCTCGCTGGTCGAATATTTCGAACGCCGAACGAGCGGCAGGTTCATCGATGCCTCCCGGTTGTTCGTTTACAAGACCGAGCGCGATCTTCTCGGCTGGATTGGTGATACCGGCGCCTACCTGCGCACGGCGATGGAGGCCCTGGTTCTCTTTGGTACGCCCCCCGAACGCTATTGGCCGTACGATGGAAGACCGGCGTCAACCAATACGCGATTCGACGTCGAACCTACCAGCTTTTGCTACGCGTTCGGCAATAGCTTCAAGGCCATGAAGTATTTCCGCCTCGATCCCGGCGGAACGACGCCCACACAGATTCTCGCGAACATCCGACTCTTCGTCGCCGCTGGATTTCCAAGCATGTTCGGGTTCCCCGTCTACACGGAGTACGATGCTCCACTCAATGGCGGCCTCGTCCCATTCCCCGGGCCGAGCAGTCACTACCGCGGCGGCCACGCCAACGTCGTCGCCGGCTTTGACGACAACAAGATGGTCGGCGCCGACAAGGGAGCGCTCTTGATCCGAAACTCCTGGGGAACCGGTTGGGGCGACAGCGGCTATGGCTGGATGTCGTACCGCTACGTGACCGAGGGCCTGGCCGTCGACTGGTGGAGCGTCGTGGCGCAAGGCTGGGTCAACACGGGAGTCTTCTGATTCGATCCCAACACCACATCAGGTCGTCGAGGCGCTCCCTCGTCCCTTCGCGGGGAGGGGGCTCCCGGCGGCCCTACTACGGATTCATCGGCCATGAAATTCGAGACGCGGTTACCAGTCGTGCCCATTCTTTGTAGCCTCGTGGCCAGCGGATTCTTGAGCCGATGCGAGCCCAGTCCGCCGCCTCTCTGCACGGTCGAGGACTCGCTCGATGTCTACCTTGATGGCACGACGGTCTTCGTTCCGACCAGTGCCGACCTGAGCCCTCCGGCGGTTGGCGTCGTCGTACAGGGGCTCAGCGGAGGGACCCATCGTGGTCTCGAAGCGTTGGCGATTTCGGTGCAAGTCAAACCGTGCGAGGACGACGCCGACAGCGCCTCGTCCACCGTCATGCCGTTGGCTCTGGATCTCGACCCGAGGTTTGGCCGATGCACACGCGAGACGTCCGCGCTGCTTCGCTGCTACCTCGACGCCAGTGGAACAGCCCGTTTCAGAGTCGTCGCGGCACTTTTGACCGCAGGTGCGACCGACGACCATGTTTGTCTGGACGTACGGCCGACCTCGCGCGCCCAGGCAACCGCAAGCTGCAGCAGCATTCGACGACTCGACGTATCGAGTCGCAACATTCAGCCCCTCCAGATCATCGAGGTTCCCCGCGCGAGAAATTCAAGCGGCATCCCGGGATGCAATCAACTCGCCGAGTGCCAGTCGACGAGCGTGCGACACGACTACCAGATCGTGTCGACCGTCTTCAACGACGGCGCGAGCGTGGACAGGGGTCGCTCCGTGGCAGCGGACAGCGCTGCGCCGAGCTTGATGCCGGACGAACCCGATGCAAGTACGATCCGCGAGCCCCGCCCGGCGTCGGGCACCGTCAACGTTTGGGTGTCCCCCGACGATCCCACGGTCTCCGGTTTCCAAGCCCAGCTATCGCGAACCGGCCAATGCGATGACGGTTTGGCTTTTCTCACGCTGAACTCGAACGACGCCTTCACGCTGTGTGCCGCTGGGCACCCTGGGCGCGTGACCTTGCACGCGTCTCTCCCAGCCGATTCCCGCCCGGCGCTCTCTCGGCAGGTCAATATCGCGCCTCGGGTGGCCCAGATTCACGCGTCCGCACAACAGAACGGCAACGTAGCTCTTGGCCTCACCTATTGCCCGGGAGACGTGAACCAAGGCATCGTAGAGCTCATCTCCGATCGGTTCCCCGTTAACCACGTCGGGTCGAGCTGGTCGCTGCAGCGCGATAGCAAGGGCGTGCGCGGCGAAGTCGACGCCACCGATGTCGAGACGGCCGACCGTGTCGATCCGGGCGATATCGGCGGGGAGGCCGCGCTCGGCATGGCAAGAACGTCCCATCCACTCGAGACGGTCGACGACGCCCGCTCCGACGATCAAGACGGGGGACTCACCGACGCCGCCGTGACGATGCTCACCTTTTGGCTTTCCGACAACGCTCAACAATCTTGCTCGCTCAGGGTGCCGTGATGCCCCGCCATTGCAAACCGAAACTCAGCGTCATGCTCGTGGCCCTCGCTCCTGCCTTAGGCGGGATGGTCTGGGCCGCCTCACCTGCCCATGCTCAGAGCGAGAGCCCGCCAGAAGCGTCCGGCGCTGTCTCGCACGCGGCCAGCGCGAGCTCCAGCGCTGGGCCCTCCGCTTATCACCCGGCGGCGCCTGTCTCGGATTCGAGCACGGCCTCCGTGGTGTCGGCGTCCCTATCGGGTGAGCAGCGCGTCACCCGCCTTCTCGTAGCAAGGTGCACCATCGCGCTTTGCTTCGACGTCGGCCGGGAGGGCAGCGAAGGATCCAAGCACTGGTTGGGCATCGAGCCGATGGTGGAGCTGCCACTCGGGCTTCTCAGCTTTGCGCCTGGGACTGGCTCGCTGGCCGACTACGTGAATACCCACGCCATCTCGGTCGATTTGGCGGCCGGCATTCGCGTCTGGATTCTTCGCGATCTGGTCAGCTTTTCCGTGCACTGGAGCAAGCCCCTTTCACCGCCTCCCGTGCACGTCTCGGGCATCGACTTCGAGTTCCCGGGCAGCGCGCTCAAACGCCCCTACCCGGGAGTCGGCGTCGGCCTTCTCTACGACACCCTCTGGCTCGGGGTCGATCGGCTCCAGTTGCGAAACGGCACCGGTACGTCGGATGGTGGTGACAGTACAGCCATTCAATATCCCGCCAATGCGGTCGTCGATGCCACCTGGATGTTCACTTTGGCGCTGCAACCCATCACCGCCGCGCGCACGGTTTTCGCGTCCACGCTGGTTACCACGTCTGGCTCGACGTCGACGGGTGCGTCTGGCTCGGCGTCCAATTCATCGTCCGTCGCATCGCCGACAAGCACGAACGGGAGTTCTAATTTCGGCAACGAATGACACCTACGCTACGACGATTGTAACGAGCAAGGAGAACGCATCATGCCGATCGAGATCTTCATCGCGAGTTTCGCCGGGGGGACGGCTCCCAGTTTGGTGCAGCTAGCGAAATTCCTCGGCGCCTCGGAAATGCCGCAAATGATGTTCTATCCCACCATCTTGATTTTCGGGATACTCGGTGCGCTCGTCGCTTGGGTTTCTCGCGAAACGGACCGCAAGAAAGCATTCTTGCTCGGGGTTGCCGCTCCAGCGTTCATCGCGACGGCGGGCCAGCAGCTCGATGACGTGGTGGCCCGCCACCCAACGAACGCCGGCGTGGTGGACGTTGCCATGCCGGCTCCCGCGCATACATGGCTCGATCTGTTCGAACGCCCCGCCCACGCGCAGTCAGCGTCGGCGGCCACCAGCGCGCTTGCTCCCTCGCCGCCGACACCTGGCGCGAGCGGCCGGACGCTCCTTGTCGAGGTTCCTCTGCAAATGACTCCTTTCGACCTGCGGTTTGTCGACCAGCTCTCTTCGGTCGACCCCGCTCATGTAAAACCGGTGACATTTTCCAAGCTGCGGGGAACCGATGCCAGAGGCACCTTCCCCGTTCCGATCTCAGCCAAATTCGTGTCGCTGGTGGACGATTCCGGGATAGAAACGCCGTTCGTCAGTCTGCCCGATTCGGAGAGCAAGGTCTTATTCCACGTCGACCTCGTGCGCCCCGCCTTTTCCGGCGTGCTGCAAGCCCTTGGCATGGAAAAGGCCGCGCGAAAACTGGTGCGCGTCCACGTCAGGATGGCTGCCGTGCCTGCCAATTGAAAGCGCGGCCGTATGTGCGGGCACGGGCGCTCACGGCTCGGTCGGCGTCACCACTGCCTCCGTCTGATCGGCTTCGCCGTTCGCCCAATCTAGGCCGTTTCTCACCGTCATTCAGTTCTTCCTGAACACCGTGACCGACATGCCGGCGCAGCTCGTGTCCGTCGCGTTCACGGCGCCGCTCGCGTCGAGGACCTTCGTCCACGTGCCCGCCGGCAGGGTAGCGTCGTAGCTCGCGCTGCCGGGGTTATCGACAACGACCGTATCGTAGTTGGTCGGCGTATTGGCATCGGCGCTGATCGATCCCACGACGACCGAGCCGCTCACCCGCGTCGACATTTGTTTGCTGACGGCATCCCAGGTGGTGAGGCGGAGGGCCGGTGTCGATTTTCTGACGGCGATCGCGTCTCGATAAAACTTGGAGATGCTGGCGTTGGTGACCTTGTAGCTCCAGTCGATATCGTTGACGGTATCGGACGCGTTGAAAGCGTTCATTGCAATGGTGCAATCACCCTTCATGGCCTTGGAGCGGAGGAACTCGTCACCCTCGGCCATGAAGGGGATCCCTTGCGAGGTGAGAATGATACCTACGGCAAACTTGTCCATTTGACCGGCCCTGCCCGAAGGGCCGTCGGTGACGCCGGCGCAGTAAATCTTGTCGAAGAGATTGAGATCGTCATGGGCCGAGACGTAGTTGATGGTCTGCTCGGGATCGTAGGCAAACGCCGGGTCCCAGAGGTTCGAGAGGACGTCGGTGCTCTTCGTGGCCAACGGCGAACCTCGTATTCCGGTGATGATGGATGGCAGATTGCCGGTCCCGCCCATGTAGCCAAAATCCGTGCCCCGGGTGCTGCCCTTGACGGCGTCCCGGAATGCGCCGTTGAAAACGCCGATATGACCATCCGCTAGCGAGGGGACGGTGCCATAGCGCACGAATTCCGACTCGGAAGGCGGTACGACACCGCCCATCCAAGGCTCGCCATAGAGCACGAGGTTGTGGGCGGGATAGGTCGAAGTAAGGTAGGTCCCCCACGCTCGAACATTGGGATGGTGGAAGACGCCCATGAGATCGAAGCGAAAACCGTCGACGTTGTAGTTGCGGACCCAGTGCTCCAGCGAGTCGCGGATCATCCGGCTTACCATGGGTTGGCTATCGTCGAGCGAGTTGCCAACGCCGGAGTAATCGGTCGCCGTGTAGTACTTCGGTGTAATTGCCTGGAACGCGGTCTTGGCATACGTATGGTTATAAACGACGTCCAAGATCACACGGATGCCGTTCTTGTGGAACTCATTGACCATATCCTTGAATTCTCGAATCCGGTCTTCGGGCGCGGTAAGCTGAGAGAACTGCTCCTCGGGCACGTTGTAGTTGACGGGATCGTATCCCCAGTTGGGCTGGGTCGAGCTCATGTCGTAGGTGGGCATGAGGTGCACGTGGGTGATCCCGAGCTCCTTCAAGTGGTCGATGCCCGTTTTGACCGTGGTGGCTCCGCTGGTGAAGGTGGTTCCGGTCTGCACGAGCCCGAGGTACTTCCCGCGCTTGGCCGCATCCACACCGGAGCTTTCGGCGTGCGTGTAGCCGCGCACGTGAAGCTCGTAAAGAACCGCGTCTTCGCGGTTCACCAGCAAAGGTCTCGGAGCCCAGCTTCCGTCGCTCGGCAGGACGGCAGCATCGTTGATGACGATGCCTTGCGTCTGCGAAGCTCCGCCGCTCACCATCTGGGCGTAGGGATCGCGGACGGCGACGTTATTGATTCTGAATTGATAGGTTTTGCCTTTTTGATCGCCCATGACGACCGTCTGGTAGACGTCGGCGTAGCCGGGGAGGGTCGTCACGCTCATCGGATGGCTCGTGCCTTCGATGGTCACGCTGACGGTCGCGCTGTCCGGAGACCAGATCCGAAACGTGGTGCTCGCCGGCGTGTAGATCGCTCCCAAGGTGTCGAGCGGCGTGATCGGCACGTCGGGGCCACCGCCGTCGGGCGCGCTTCCGTCGGGCGCGCTTCCGTCGGGGCGGCCGCCGTCGGGTGCGCCGCCATCGGGCACGCTGCCGTCGGGCGCGCCGTCACTGCCGCCCGTGCCAGCGCTGCCGCTCGCTCCACCCGTGCCGGCGCCGCCGCCCCCCGCTCCCGCGGCGCCGCTGCTGCCTGCGTTGCTGCCCGCACGACCGCTCGTCCCACTGCTACCCGCGCCGCCTCCTCCCATTCCCGCCGTACCCGAACCTCCCGTCGCGTCGCCGCGTCCGGCATCGGCGCCCCCAAGTCCTCCGCTGCCGTCTGACCCGCGATTTTCACCTGTGTCGGCGGCGACGCAACTTGCGAGACCGTTCGCGCCCGCTCCAACGAGAAGATACGCAACACAGGCCGGTGTGATGTGTCGCCGTGTCCCTATCGCGACCATGCGGTACTGTACCGTCATGGTTCGCACCATGCTGCTTTCTTTCCGACTGCTGATTGCCCTTGCCTTGGCCACCGCGGGCGCGCTCGATTGCGCTCCACCCGATACTGCGCCGAATTCCCAGGACGCCGGCTCGACGACCGTCGGTGGCGCGGGAGGCGGAGGCGCGGGTCGAACGGACGACGCGGGCCAACCGAGCTCCGATCGCGGGGGCGCCGGCGGGACCAGCGCGGATGGCGCCGGCAGCTCCGACGCTGCTGATGCAGCGCGAGACGCGCCCGGAAATGACGCGAGCGGCTCGACGGACGGCCCGATCGACACGATAGAGGCCGGCGGCGATCGCGCGGACGCACCTCCGCCGGACAGCGTCATGGCCGATGTCGGTGCAGCGGATGGTTCGGGACCGCCACCGGCCACGCGAGGCGCGACCTTGCCCTACTGGGAGTACCAAGCAGAAGACGGCGACACGAACGGCACTCGCCTCGGTCCGAGTCGGACCGGCGGCGATTTCGCCGCCGAAGCGTCACAGCGACGAGCCGTGCGCCTCGACGCGACGGGTCAATACGTACGTATCACCAGCAAGGCTGTCGCCAATTCCATCGTCGTTCGCTACGCCGTTCCCGACAAGGGGGAGGGAGCGGAAAGCTGGTCCACGCTGACCGTGTACGTGAACGGCGCGATGCGCGCGAAGCTCTCCGTGACGTCGCGCTGGTCGTGGACGTACGGCGACTTCGGCAACGCCAGCCCCAACGATCCCGCGCAGGGCAAACCTCATCACTTCTACGACGAGACGCGGGCCCTGATCGGTGACATCCCCGCCGGCGCCATCGTCTCGGTGCAGAAGGATGCCGACGACATGTCTGCCTATTACATCCTCGATCTCCTGGATCTCGAGCAGGTTCCTTCACCCTTGCCGCAACCGGCAAGCTCACTCTCCATCACCGATTGCGGCGCCATCGCCGACGACGACGTCGACGATCAGCCGGCCATCCAGCAGTGCATCGACCGGGCGCGCACCTCGGGCATGGTTCTCTATATTCCCAAGGGCACCTTTCGTGTCGTCGCCAAGGCGCTCGGCGTCGACAACACGACCATCCGCGGCGCCGGCATGTGGTACTCGGTCATCAGCGGCTTCAATGCGCGGTTCGACTGCTACGGCAACGCCTGCAAGTACTACGATCTCGCCGTCACGGGCGATACGGTGCTGCGTGACGACACCTCCTCGGAGAGCGCGTTCGGCGGCGCCACCGGAACAGGCACCTTGCTCGAGAACATCTGGGCCGAGCATAGCAAGACCGGCTATTGGGTAGGACCCAACGCCAATAACCTCGTCATCCGCCGCAGCCGTTTTCGCAATCTCTACGCCGATGGCATCAATCTCTGGAGAGGCACCAGCAACTCGATCGTCGAGCAGTGTCACTTTCGCAACACGGGTGACGACGCGCTCGCATCATGGTCTCCGACCACGGACCCGGCCAACACCAACAACGTCCTGCGCTTCAATACGGTGCAGTTGCCGTGGATGGCGAAGTGCTTCGGCATCTACGGTGGAACGGACAACCGCATCGAAGACAACATCTGCGAAGACTCGGTCACGGACCCGGGCATCTTGCTGTCGCGACAGTTCGGGTCGAGGCCCTTCGCCGGAACGACACAGGTCCTGCGTAACAGCCTCATCCGGGCCGGCGGCAACGGCCAAGGAGCGATCAAGCTTTGGGCGGCCGAGGGCGCCATGGCCGGCTTCCTCGTCCAAGATCTGACGATTCAAGACGCGACGTTTTCGGGAATCGACCTCCAGGGCCCCAATCGAATCGACAACCTTCGATTCGAGAACGTCGCCATCAACGCTCCCGGCACGAGCGGGATCCACCTGAGCTCGGACGCGAATGGAACGGCGACCGCGAACGGCGTCGTCGTAAGCCAGGGAGGGCTGGACGATCAATCGCGCGGCGTCTTCACCTGGACGCGCGAAGCGGGCAACTCGGGCTGGTGAAGGGGGAGTTTAAATCGTTGCGTGAACGTGCTCCGCGAGAACGAATCGCGCGCCCCCATGCTTCGGTGGTAAGGTCCGCTCACTCACTAACCGAGAGCTTTCCGTGCGCATCTCTAGCTTTCTGTTTCGCTTCGCGGCCGTCACTGCGGGCATCGCTTGCGGAGGCGATCCATTTTCGGTGAGCGACGATGCGGATGGTTCCTCCGCACGTGGCGGCGGTGGCGGGAGCTTGGGCCGCGATGCCTCGAGCGAACCGGCCGGCGGTTCGGGCGGCGTCAAAGGCGGCGCCGCGGGATCCGGGGGCAAGGCGATCGACGGTGGCAGGGATGGAGCGGGGGCCGTTGGTGGTGGCGCGGGCAAGGCGGGCGCCACCGGGGCCGGCGGCACGGCGGGAAAAGGCGGTTCCGGAGGCTCGTCGGGTACAGGGGGTGGCGGCGGTTCCACGGGCACCGGCGGCAACGGTGGTTCGTCTGGGCGCGGCGGCGGTTCCGGAACTGCCGGCTCGGGCGGCAGCGCCGGTTCATCCCGAGCCGACGGTGGCGACGGTTCGGCAGGCTCTGGTTCGGGCGGCGGGTCCGCTGGCAAAGGCGGAATGGCGGGCATGGCTGGTTCGTCGCGCTCCGACGCTGGCGACGTTTCGGTGGATTCCTTCGGCGGCGCGGGAGGCGCGGGCGGCACAGTTCCCACCGGCGGCGCGGGCGGCGCGGGCGGATCCGCCGGTAGCTCGGGTGGCGCAGGTGGTGTGGGCGGGGCGAGCGGGAGCGGTGGAGCGGCGGGTTCCGTCAGGATCGATGCCAGCCCGCCGTGCTCGATCGGAGCCACCTGTCTTGCTTGTTGCGGCCAAGACAACCCTGACGGGCTCCAACGGTATCAAGAGACGATGGGACCGCAATGTGCCTGCACCTACTGCGCGTTGGAGTGCGCGCTGACGAGCTGCGGCCCCTTCAAACCGACCCCGGAATGCATTCGGTGCATCCAGAGCGCAATACCACTCGTCACCACGTGCGGGAGTGGGGAGTCCGCTTGCAATGTTAGCGCGGCGTGCAAGACGTACTCGACTTGCATCTACGGCTGTCTGTGACTGGGCAAGCCTTCTTGGGCTGACGTCGGCGCCGTGGAGTCTGCGGGCCGTTAGCGGAATGCCAAGCGTTGCTCAGCGCACGGGCGGCGGTTGCGAGGGCGGCGGGGGAGCCGTAGACGGCGCGTTGGGAGGACGAGGCATACCCGCCGAATCGGGAAGGCCGTCGTTGTAGATATTGATCGCATCCCAGTGGTGCGGTTCCGCATTCCTGAGGAGCACGGCGCCGACGATGGACGCCGCGAGACCACCGGCAAGGAGAACGATACCTGCGGTCTGCGCGGACGGACTGCGATCGTCGGGGGTACTGCCGTCGGCCAGGAGCACGCCGACTCCCGCGCCCATGCTCACCCCGGCGCCGAAAGCCGTCAGAAATCCGGCGAGCATCCCGTCCTGATAAGCGCGGGCGTGCGCTTCCGCTTCGGGATTGCCGTGCACGGCTTTGTCGAGATCGCCGCCGAAAGCGCCTCCCTCATAAAACTGCCCATCGCGCATGTAGCTCGGGTTGCCCCCCTTCATCACCATCGCCACCCTCGGACTCGGTCGGGGCACGTAGGACGTCGAGCAACCCGAAGCTGGAAAAACGAAGAACAACACGTATCCGATGGCGGGGCGGAGCTTCACAGTGTTCCTCCTGGCGAATGTTCGAGCCGGAGCGACGCTATCATGAAGCGATGCGAAGCGGCTGCGCCGGACGAGGCGGGCACGAAGCCAAGACGAAATCCGGACCGTCGCGGCGTCTTCGCGATACGATCGCCCCATCATGGGGGCATCAATGTATACCGACGTCACAGCACGCGCTGCACACTGCTTGTTCAAAGTCGACCGCGTCGCGCTGGATCCCGAGTCCACCTCGTGGAAACGCCACGCGCGATGGCACCAGGCCCAGTGGCGCGAAGCCCGCGGGCACCCCATCGGAGCCCACCCCTATGCGGGAGGCGACGGCGCGACGCTGGTCGGAAGTCGACTCGCTCTCGAGTTCGCGATGAGGAGGAAGGGCGAGAACTTCCTGACCCCCGCTATCCTCGGAGCCGTGGGCGATCGCCTCGAAAAGTTCGAGAAGCATCAAATGCTGCGAGAAGACCGCCTCTGGGCAGACCTCCTGTCCTCCATGCCGCTCTGCTTCAATCTTTTCGGCGATCTCTTTCGCAATAACGAGTATGCGACGCGCGCGGTCCGCGCGTGGTGGCCCGACGCGCCGCAGGGCAGTGTCGCAGTCCGATTCGAGCACTCTCCGGCGCGATGCGATCCGACGTTCCTCGGCAACAAGAGCGCCTTCGACGTCGCCTTCGAGATTGGTTTGGGCGGCGAGAAGCGGGCCATCATCGGGGTCGAGACCAAGTATCACGAGCACGCGAGGGTCGAGCCCCTGCCGCAGCCGAAGGCGCTCGCCCGCTATACCGAGGTCACCGAACGCTCGTCGGCATTCGTCGAGGGATGGCGCGAGCTGGTGATAGGAACCGCACTTCAGCAAATCTGGCTCGATCATCTGCTGGTGCTCGCGATGCTTCAGCATCCGAGCGGGCAATGGTCGTGGGGCCGTTTCGTACTCGTCTATCCATCGGGCAACCCGAGCTTCGCGCGCGCGGCCGCCGCCTACCGCGCGGTGTTGCGCGATCCGACGACGTTCCAAACGTCGACCATCGAGGACATCCTGGCCACCCCTGGCGCGCTCGACCTGGCCACGGTGGCCGCCTTTCGCGAGCGCTATTTCTGGTAGCGATGCGCCGCCTCACCCTCGCCGACCACCGCTAGATGCCGTGGCGCAACGGCGGTGCACCTGCAGGATGTCTGCGGGCCATCCGGCCGGCGAGCGTGCTGGTGCTCCTCGCGGCAGTGGGCTGCTCCGGACGCGGATGCGCGCGCTCTTCGCCCGCCAGTACCAGCGAAGCATCTTCCGCCGTCGGGGACGCCGAGCTGAAGGCCCGGCTCGAGAAAGCCCTTCGCGCCAAGGGGCCGAGCTACGCGCCGCGCACGCGCCACAAGCATGCCGATGGCACACCCCAGTACACGAACCGCCTGATCCTCGAAACGAGCCCGTACCTTCTTCAACATGCGCACAACCCGGTGAACTGGTTCCCTTGGGGCGAGGCAGCCTTCGAACGCGCCACGGAACTCCGCCGACCCATCTTCCTCTCGGTGGGTTATTCGACTTGCCACTGGTGTCACGTCATGGAGGAGGAGAGCTTCGAAGACGAGGAGATCGCTCGTTACCTGAACGACCATTACGTCGCGATCAAGGTCGATCGCGAGGAGCGTCCCGATGTCGACGCGGTCTATATGACGTTCGTGCAGTCCTTCGGAAGCGGGGGATGGCCGATGAGCGTTTGGCTCACGCCGAAACGCGAGCCGTTCCTGGGTGGAACGTACTTCCCCCCGCGGGCGGGTGTGCGCGGGGCGAAGCGCGGCTTCCTCGATCTTCTGCGCGAGCAGGCAGAGGGTTTCGCGGCCGACCCAAGCGGTCTAGCGGAGACCGCTCGCGCCCTCTTGCGGCGCGTGCAAGCAGCGTCGGCTCCCGAACCGGCTGGCGACTTTCCTCCTGCCTCGGTGCTCCGGGTGGCGCGCGCCCAGAGTGCACAGCGTTTCGATCCAGCATTCGGCGGTGCTCGCGGCGCGCCGAAGTTTCCTTCCTCATTCCCCGTGCGCTTTCTCCTTCGGTTCGCGAGGCGCGGCAGCGACGCCGAAGCGCGGCAAATGGCGATCACCACGCTCGAGCGCATGCGAGCTGGCGGCATCTACGATCAGGTCGGCGGTGGATTTCATCGCTACGCTACGGACGCCGGCTGGGTCGTGCCGCATTTCGAGAAGATGCTTTACGACAACGCCCTCCTCGCCGAGGTGTATCTCGAGGCCGCACGAGCAACGGGAGATGCACGACTCCGGAACACGGCGCGCGAGACGCTCGACTACCTGCTTCGCGAGATGCAGAGCGAGCAAGGAACGTTCTATTCGGCGACCGATGCCGACAGCTCGACGGAGATGGGGCGCCGGGAGGAGGGGATCTTTTTTACATGGACCCCCAACGAACTGCGGACCGCGCTCGGCGATGACGATGCTCGCCTGGCGGCGGCGTGGTTCGGAGTGACGGACGCCGGCAACTTCGAGGGCCGCAGCATCTTGTCGACACCGCGCCCGCTGGAAGAGGTGGCGCGCCAGCTCGCGCTCGAGCCTCGCCTCGTCTTGGACAGGTTTCCGACCATTCGCTCGCGGCTCCTCGCGACGCGTTCGCAGCGACCGCCGCCACTTCGCGATGACAAGGTCATCGTTGCCTGGAACGGGCTCGCGTTGTCAGCCTTGGCGCGGGCCGCCATCGTGCTCGGTGATCGGACCTACGAGCAGGCCGCCATCCGCACCGCACGCGCTCTCGTCGCGCCCTTGCGGGCCGGTCGCCGTCTGCCGCACGTGTTCGTCGACGGCCGTGAGCAGGAAAAAGGATTCGCCGACGACCACGTGCTCCTGGCGCATGCGCTGCTCGATGTGTTCGAGCTGACGGCCGATCCGGACTGGCTCGCGGATGCCACGGGGCTCATGGAGGAGATGGAGCGGTCGTTCGCCGACCCGACCCACGGAGGCTATTTCCTCTCGGCAGAACAACACGAAACTCTGCTCCTCAGAGGCAAGCCGGACTACGACGGCCCGATCCCAAGTGTGAACTCGGTGGCGGCGTTGACTTGGCTCCGGCTGTACGCCTACGCCGACGAGGAACGATTTCGGCAGCGCGCCGAGACGACGGTGCGTGCGTTTGCCCGCACGCTGCAGGACCGACCGCTCGCCCTCGAACACATGCTTCTCGCGCTCGATTGGGCCACCGACACCGTGAAGGAGATCGTGATTGTCACCCCGGAAGGGCGTGGCGCGCTCGCCCCGAGCGCGCGCCCGCTCCTCGACGTCCTCCAGCGCACGTTCGCGCCGAACGCGGTGCTGGTTGTCGCAACGGCGGCCGACCTGGCCGGGACGATGGCTCGAAGCATCCCGTGGGCGCGGGACAAGCCGCTGCGCGGGGGAGGTGCGACGGCGTACGTGTGCAACCGGGGCGCGTGCAAGTTGCCAACCAACGATCCCAAGGTGTTTGCAGCGCAGCTGGCCGAGACCACGGCCTATCCCTGAATCCGCTGTCTCGCGTGCCTAGCGGCTCACGCCTCGCGACTTCGAAAAGTCTCGAACGGCGACGTCGTCCTCGCCAAGGCACGCCGGCGCCCACCGAGGACCCTCGGAGAGTATGCACGCCGGTACAGCGAGGTCGTGCGCTCGTATCCCTCCTTGAGGAGGACGGCGGCAAAAAGTAACGTCATGGCGAAGGGCGGGACGGTGAACAACCAGGTCATGAGGCGCATGTTCTGAGACTAACCATTTTCGCGAGCGGCGCTCGAAGCCTCACATTCTTTTTGTCCTTTTGTTCGTGCCGCGCTCGAACGCGAGCTTTCGCTTCTCGAACGTGTCAGCGGTGAGTTGCGTCGTGGAAGTCGCCCATCGAACGACGTCAATTCCCCCCGGAAGCCCTCAGCTCTGCGAGCAATTCCGGCAGCGCCACCACCGCGATCCCGATCCCGCTATCGGAAAACCCATACGGCAGTACAAGTCGGTCGCCGTCGACGAGCCCCCCGCAGGTGTAGAGCACGTTCGGCGTGTACCCTTCGCGCTCGGTTTCATCGGGCACGAGCAGCGGTTCGGAAAGGTGCCCGATGACTTTGCTGGGATCGTCCAGATCGAGCAGGAGCGCGCTGATGGCGTAGCGTCGCATCGGTCCGACACCGTGCGTGAGAACGAGCCAGCCGGCCTCGGTCTCGAGGGGCGATCCGCAGTTGCCGCTGTGCAGAAGCTCCCACGGCCGCGTGGGCCGGTAAAGCTCGGTCACGTCGTTCCAGAAGCGCACGTTGTCGGAGACGGCCAGGTGGAGGTTTTCCCGATCCCGACGCGAGAGCATGACGTACTTGCCCTTGATGAGACGGGGGAAGAGCGCCATTCCTTTGTTCTGCGCGGCGTGGCCATTGAGGGTCGCGATGGTGAAGGTCACGAAATCGTCGGTTTCGATCAGCTGCGGAACGATCTCGAACCCGTCGTACGCCGTGTAGGTCGCGTAGTATTTCACCGCGCCGCCCTTGCCCGTGAAGCGGACGAAGCGGGCGTCCTCCATGCCGCGCGTCTCGTTCGGTCCGGCGGGAAAGATGACTCGTTCGGAAAGGGCCGAATCGGCAGGAAAGGTGGTCACGTAGTTGGACGACGCCAGCACACGAATGATCTTGGCGGTCTCGAACCAGATGGCGTGGGACGGACCGTGCTTTTCGAGCTCGACCAGCGATCCTTCCAGCTCGGCCAAGGTGAAATCGTCCGACAGCCGATCGAGCACGCTCCCCGCGATCTCATTGGCCGCACCGAGCTCGCTCAGCTTCGAGCCGAAGAGCAGCTTGTTGTAGCTCTTCGGCGCGGTGCGATGACCTGGAACCAGGAAAGTTCCCGGCGGATCGAAGCTCAAGGTGCCGGCGCCGTCGATGAGTCCGGACCGGAACTCGATGGACGACAGATGGCCTTCTCCGACCGCACGCAGGGCCATGACGAAGCGGCTCTCACCGGCCCCGAGACCGGTCTGATCGGGCGCCAGCACGATCGAGGGATTGAAGAGTGCGGCAGCCTCCACCGCATATTCGTGGGTGAAATACGCGCCGAGGAGCAAGCGCTGTGCGCGCGACAGACTCTCGACCGAGACCACGTGTTGCGCGACGAGCTGGAAATGCCGCTCCAAGATCTCGCGGTACGCTCGGTGACGCTGCGCGAAGTTTGCCAGAATTCCGGCGAGCAGTCCGTCCACCTCTTTTTCGGGGATGGCAAGAATCCGAGCCACGAGCTGCGCGGTGCGGGACGGACCCTGTACGAGCAATTCCTCACCCAGGGAGTAGGGTCGCGCCAGTACGCGGCGCGCGTCCGGCAGAAGTCGGTGCCGGGTCCGCGTGACGGCGATGGAAGGCATGGATGTTTACCGCAGCATCGCAGGAGACTCGGGCTTTCGCCAGACCATCGCGCGTCGCTCTCGGCAACTGACCTGTTTGGAGTCCAGCTGTGCACTAGACGGGAAAGGCGAGAAGCGCTCGGCGCACTTGATCTTTGCTTGGGAGGGCGACGGATGAAAACGCACAATCGCGCACTATGGTTCATCGGGCTCCTCGTCGGAGCGGCGGGAATGATGGATTGCAGCGCGGCCGATGAGTTCGACAGGGGAGGCGCGGACGCCATGGCGGGTGGAGGCGGCGCCTCGGGCAAGGGTGGAAGCGCGGGGTCCGCAGACTCCGGTGTCGACGCGAGCTCCGGCAAGGGGGGCACGGGCGGCAGCGCGGGCAGCGATGGAACCGGCGGTACCACGGGCACCGGCGGAAGCGGGGGCAATGGAGGCAGCGCGGGTACAGGTGGGGGCGCCGGTGCAGGTGGCGGCGCGGGCACCGGGGGCGGCGCGGGGACCGGCGGTACTGCCGGCACGGGTGGCGGCGCAGGCACAGGTGGCGGCGCGGGCACGGGTGGCGGGGCCGGTACCGCGGGTGCCGGAGGCGGTAGGGCCGGCGCTGGGGGCAGAGGTGCCGGCGGTGGCGCGGGGAGCGCCGGTCGGAGCGGTGCTGGCGGCGGAGCGGGCACCGCTGGGGCGGCAGGCCGAGCAGGCAGCGCCGGTTCCGCCGGAACCACGATGGACGGCGGACCGACTGACGGATCCGCGGATGACGGAGGACCGCGCGACGGCGCGGGCGATGGCGGAGGTTCGGATGGTGCGCCCGGCGACGGAGGCGGTGGATAAAGCCTTCCCCCTTCACGACCCCTCGGTCGTATGATGCCGGCGTGCGGCGCGAAATCCTGTTTTTCCTCGGCTTGGCCCAGGCAATGGCTGCGTGCGACAGCACGTCGACGCTGCCCCTCGATGTCGAAGTCAAGGACGGTACGGCGGTCGCCGGTGGCAAATGGGACGAGATTCGGCTGGTCGTCAAATCGCTTCCCGGCGCCGAGATCCAGTTCGGCACCGAAACCAAGAACATGGAAGCGACGCGCGCCGTGGAGCAATTCGTGGTGCCCAAGAGCACCCTCAAGCTCGGGAAAAATTCGTTCGTCGTGCGCGCCAAAATCGCCGCGCTGCTCAGCAAGCGCGAGGCCGAGAAGAAGGTCGAGTGGGACGTCGAGCCGAAGGCGATGCTGCGCTTTCAGGGCTCGGCCAAGGGAGACGCCGAGGCGCTCAGCTGTGTGGGCGCGATGTGCGGCCAGCCGACGCTGAAGGCGACCAAGGGTGGCCTTCTTCCGCTCGAAATCGAAAGCGCGATCGCCGGCACGCTGACGGTCGGAAGCGCGAAGGTCAACGTAGCGCCGGGTCAAAAGGCCGCGCTCGATCTCGATCTGCTGCCTTTCATTGCGACGCGTAACGCGGGCGAGCTGGCCCAGCTCACCGTTCCCTTTTCCTTCGAGGCCAGCGGAGCCAAAGCGGACGATGCGTTCGAGCTCGGAGGCGCAGCGCTTTCCGATTTCGTGGCGCGTACGTTCGCCCAGGTCGAGCAAGCTCCATTGACCTTCTCCGGCGAAAAGGCACCCGCCGATCCCAAGCGCGCCCTGCTGCTGGTGGTCGGTGCTCCCATCCGCAAGTTCATCGTGGTGGGGAGCCAGGCCAAGTTCGCCGACGTCGATCTGGTCGGCGTGGCCAAGAAAGCCGAGCGACAGGTCGCTTGCGCCGCGGACAGTGAGATCATCTACAACGATCTCGAGATTCGCGTGATCGATCGGCGCACCGCCAAAACCGTCGGGACCAAGAAGCTCCGAGCTGACCGGGTTTCGTGCCCGCCCACACCCTCGGGCAAGCTGACGGGCGAGGTTCGCGAAGACGACGTCAAACGCGTGCTCGCGGAATTTCTGGGCAAGTAGCGCGCCTCGACGCCGGCAGCGAAAACGCCAATCGGTCTCTTCGGCGTCATTGGCGACATCGCGTCCAGGTCGATCGTGCGATTTGTTTCGAGCGCGTGTCGACCAACGGGGCGTGACAGAGACACCGCACCGCGTTACGAGAATTGACGATATCTCGTTGAGACGCTGACCGCTTTGGGGTCGAGCTGTCTACTAGACCCAAGGCGAGAACCCCTGGAAGCAGGGTGATCTTCGCTTTTGGAGGCGACGATGAGAAGGCACAATCTCCCGCTATTGTTCATGGGCCTCGTGATGGCGTCGGCGGGGGTGATGGACTGCAGCGCCGCCGATGACTTCGAGACTGGCAACGAGGGGGGATCGGCTGGACGTGCGGCCGGTGGCGGGAGTTCGGGCAGGGGTGGTAGTTCGGGGCGCGGCGGCGGATCGGGCCCTGGGTCGGGTGGCGACTCCGGCTCCGGAGGCAGCAGTGCAACCGGGGGCGTGGGGGGCAATGCGGGCAGTGGTGCCAGCGGAGGCGCTGGAGGCAGCGGGGGCGTTGGAGGCGGTTCCGGCACAGGCGGAAGGGCGGGCACGGGGGGTGGCAGCGGCACCGGTGGTGATGGCGGCAACGCTGGAACTCGAGGCGGAAGAGGCGGCGGCGCCGGCACCGCGGGTACCGGTGGCACCGGCGGCTTCGGCGGCAATGCGGGTACCTTCGGCAGAGGGGGCGCCGGAGGAAATGCGGGTACGGCCGGCGGGGGAGGCAGGGGAGGGCGCGCCGGTTCAGCAGGGACAGGAGGAACGCCGACGGACGGCGGACAGGATGACGGCTCGGTCCGCGACGGCGGCGACGACGGCGGCGGAGGTTCGGGCGGCTCGACCCGCGACGGCGGTGGCCGAGGCAACGGATAATCGGACGCTTTCGAGCGGGGCTCGCTGTAGTCTCCGTGCGCTGTCGATGACGGCAGTCAACGACGTTCGGAGAATCGTGCATGAGCGATACGCGATGGGATCGACGGTCTTTTCTCGGTTCGGTGGGGGGCGGTGGGGGCGCAGCGCTTCTCGCATCGTGCGGCCCGAGCGCGGGTCCTCCCAAGGGTCCCCAGCCTTCGCCGCGCCGTCCGGCGCTCTCCAGCTTTCCGGCTGACTTCACCTGGGGGACGGCGACCGCGTCGTATCAAATCGAAGGTGCGGTGGCGGAGGACGGCCGCGGTCCTTCCGTATGGGATCTCTTCTGCAAGAAGCCGGGCGCCATTTTCGAAGGAAACAGCGGCGACGTCGCTTGCGACCACTATCATCGCTACGTCGAAGACGTCGCCCTTCTGAAAGAGCTCGGCGTACGGTCGTATCGGCTCAGTCTGTCATGGACGCGCCTTCTTCCCGAGGGGCGAGGCCGCATCAACGAGAAGGGCTTCGATTTTTACAAGCGGCTCCTCGACGCGCTCGAGCACGCCGGGATCGCGCCCATGGTGACGCTGTTTCACTGGGACTACCCGCAGGCGCTGTTCGAAAAAGGGGGGTGGCTGTCCCGCGATTCGGCGGCGTGGTTCGCCGACTACGCGTCACTCGTGGTCTCGCGCCTCGGCGACCGGGTGAAGGTGTGGCTCACCCAGAACGAGCCGAGCATCTACATCGAGCTCGGTCACGTGAGCGGCGTGCACGCCCCCGGGCTCAAACTCGGCGTGGCCGAGGCCCTCACCGCGGCGCACAACTCGATGCGCGCCCATGCCGAAGCGGTGCGCGCCATGCGGGCCGCCGCCAAACAAGGCGCCGCCACGCAGATTGGCTGCGCCTTCGCGCTCCGGGTCCACCATCCCGTCTCGACGTCTCCCGAAGATCTCGAAGCCGCCCGCGCCATGATGTTCGCGGTCGACGGCAAGTCCTTCCTCAACAACGCGTGGTGGATGGATCCCGTGCTGCGCGGGAGCTACCCCGAAGATGGACGGCGCGCGTACGGCGCCGATTTGCCGAAAGAGCTCGAAAAAGACGCTCCGCAGATGAAGGTGCCCCTCGACTTCCTCGGGCTCAACATCTACGCGTCGCGAGGGTCACGGCGATCCGCGGCTGGCCAGCCGGAAGAGGTGCCGCTGCCGCCCGGGTACCCGCGATCGGGCGTCGACTGGCAGCCGATCGTGCCCCAGGCGCTCTACTGGGGGCCTCGTTTCATGTACGAGCGCTACCAGCTGCCCCTCTCCATCACCGAGAATGGGCTCTCGACGCGCGACCAGGTCTTTCTCGACGGACAGGTTCATGATCCCCACCGCGTCGACTACCTGCAGCGCGGGCTCGCCGAGCTGGGACGCGCCATCGGCGACGGTGTGCCCGTGCGGAGCTACCATCATTGGTCGTTGCTCGACAATTTCGAATGGGCCGACGGCTACAAGCAACGGTTCGGTATGGTGTACGTCGATTACCAATCGCTGCGCCGCGTGCCCAAAGACTCGTACCGCTTCTACCAGCAAGTGATCGCTTCCAACGGGCGGGCGGTCCTCGGTGAAACGAAGGTGCCGGTGACGCAGGTGACCCCCGCCTGACGTCAGCGCGGCCCGACCTCGCGCATGAGGGTCGCTTCCAGGCCCGCGGTGGGTTCGGGAGTGTAAGGATAGTCGGGCAAGAACCCCATTCCTGACGCGCTATTGGTCCCGCTCGTGTTGTCGAAAACGTTGCCGCGCGCGAGCATGTCGCCATTCGCGTCGGGCGAGAGAGGATTGCGCACACCGATGTAAACGTTGTTCTCGACGAGCAACGAGGCTTGAAAGCCGGCATTGGTGCAGTAGCTGTTGCCGACCGACGTGTACAAGTTGTTGAACACGTGAATCTTGCCGTTGCGATCGCGGGGCATTCGCTGGTTGACGTTGTCGGCCCACCAGTCGTGATGGAACGTGACATTGAGATGGCCCACGTCGGCCGGGACGACGTCGGCGGAGCCGATCAAGTTCGAGAACCGGTGACCGCTGCTGCCGGCCAGCGGATCGCTGCGCAACGTCGAATAGTGGAATTTGGTCCAGGAAATGGTGACGAAATCGGAGCCGCTGGTGATGTCGAGGTTCCCATCCGAGCCGTCGTAGACGTCATCGTGATCGAACCAGATGTGGTGCGCCGCGTTGGAGACCGTGATCGCATCCGCGCCGGCGCTGCAGTCGGCTGGGCTGTCGGTGCAATTGTTCCCCACCACGGTGAGGTTTCGCACGATGACGTTGACGGAGTGCGACAGTTCGAGGTGCCCGTGAATCTCGGCTCCGCAAAGGCCCACGATGGTCTTGTGGGAGCCGATGCCGAACGATCCGCTGAGCTTTCCCGTCACGTAGATCACGCGCGGCGCCGTGCCGGCCACGCTGGTCGTGAAGGCCGCTTCCGTGTTGGCCCATATCGGGGCGACGCTGCCGCCCCCCGTGGTCCCGTTCTGTCCCATGGCGTCGACCGATGCCCATCCCACCAGGGCACTCGGCGCCGGCGGCGTCGCGCAGAGGTCGTCGATATCGATTCCGCTCGCGTCGACGGTCCCCGTGGCCCCGCCCGATCCGCTTGCTCCGGCGGCGGCGTCGGTGCCATCCGAACCACCCGCGCCTCCCTCGCCTCCGGCGTTGCCCGTTCCGCCCGTGGCCCCTCCGCTCCCGTCCTGCTCGGGCGCTCCGCCAGCGCCGTCGATGAGCGTGGGGTTGTTTTCACCGCATCCCAACATCAGGAGCAGGCCCACGGCAAGGCAGGCCTTCTTACGGACATGGAAGCAAATAGGTCGCGTCAGGGTGTCGATCATGCGTTGTGTTCGTCTCGAAAGGTCCCGTAGGAACCGTGTGCCGTTACTTGGGTGGGGGCAGGGGAGGCGGTGGCGGCACCGGCGGGGGCGGTGGCGGCACGGAGACCGGGGGCGGTGGCGTCCCGGGTATAGGCGGAGGGGGCTTCACGGGATCCGAGTCGGGCTGCACGCACGACGAGAGATCGAAGATCATGAACTCGAGCGCCTTTTCCTGGGGCGACAGGGTCGTCGTCGTGCAACCCGTCGGAAAAGGAACCTTGCCGGAATCCGTACCCGCGCCCGCCGAGACGTGCACGTCGCTGAACACCATCCGGCCACACGCCTGGCCGCCGACGGGCGCGTTGAACGAGAAATACTGGACCATCGGCGTGTTTTTCTCGGTATCGGTGCCGTAGATCCAGCGCTGGGCCAGCCCCGGCATGACCGAGTCGACGGTGTGCTCGGCCCCGCGAATCTCGATCATCTGCGGCGTGGTGGACGCGCCCACCTTGACGAGCCAATCGGCAAACGCCATCCCCTTCGGAAAGGTGGTGTCGATGGTCCCCGTGATGGGCGTGGTGAAGCCGTGCGCGCCCGACGAGAACTTCACCACCATCGGAAACGGCGTGTTCTCGGGGTTGATCCAGCCGTTGTGCCAGTGCGATCCGAAGATGCGCCCGCCCATGTCGGCGTAAGCGTGCACGTTGGCGTATTGCGCCGTCGTGCGGCTGACGTTGTCGCTGCCTTCGCACGACATGATCATCATGTCGTAGCTTTTCAGCTTTGCGGCGTCGCTCCACAGGCTGTTGGCCGTGGCGAGGGCGGTCCCGTTGGCCATCGTCGTCGGTGCGGCGTATCCGGAGAAGAGGTTCACTCTTCCCGTCCCCCCTCCGTTGGTGAACTCGGCGTCGGCGATCCCGATCTTGCGGACCAGGCACTCGAGGGCGTCAGAGCCGCCCGTCGCGATGGCCATCTTGGGGATGTGCCCTTCGGAGCTGTCGCGCGGCAGTCGGGTGAGGTTCTTGTCGGCGATGGGGTTATCGACGCACGAAGCGACGTTCGGTATCGTGATCTCGCGGCGCCATTTGCCGATTTGGATGACGAGGGGAATGTCGGTTCCCGTCGGCGCTCCCACCAGGGTGAAATGCCCGCTGGTATCCGTCAGCGCGGTGGTGATGGGTTTTCCGGACAGCGTGCCGTTGCAGCCGTCGCACGACGCGCCCTCCGGAACGGGATCGAGCGCCGCGTTGGGAATGTAGACGATGACGTTGTAAAGCGGATTGGCGCCGGCGGGATCGTAGACGGTGCCGCTCACCGACGTTTTCATGCCGCCGTCGCACGCCGCGACCTTGCACGCGAGCCCTGAGCACGTCGTCGGGGCGTTGCCCGGGCAGACGTTGGGCACATTGCCGCTGCCGCAGGCCTTGCCGTCCGGACACGGTCCGCACTCCTGCGCACCGCCGCAGCCGTCGCCGATCTTGTCGCAGTACCTGCCGCCGGTGGCGGGAGCGCAGCTCACTTTGACGCAGCTGGGATCGCCTCCGCAGATGTTCGAGAGCCCTCCGCCGCCGCACGTATTGGGAGCGGCGCAGTCGCCGCATTCGAGCGTGCCGCCGCAACCGTTGCCCATTTTCCCGCAAAATCTGCCGCCCGCGAAGTCGCACTTGAGCGGGATGCAGCCGGGCGGAACGCACACGCGATCGGTGCACGTGTCCCCCGCCGGGCAGTCGCCGCAGTCGAGCTCTCTGCCGCAGCCATCTCCGACCTTGCCGCAGTAACGCGCGCCTGGAACCGTGCACGCCACCGGTTGGCAGCTCGGCCCGCCCACGCAAACGTTCTTCTCGCACGACCAGTCCCCCGGACAGGTCAGGCAGTCGAGCCTGCCGCCGCAGTTGTCGCCAACGACGCCACAATAGCGGCCGCCGGGGGGATCGCACTGAGCCGGTGTGCAAGGACCGTCACTCGACGGCGCGTCCATCTTGATGATGATCCCGCCGCCCGAGGCATCTGCGGCCCCCGGCGGAGGAGGAGGCGGCGCGATGGGCGGAATATTGGTCGGCGTGCTCGCGTCGGGCGTCGCGCGGACAGCGGGCGGCGCGCTGCAACTGCTCCCCGCTCCGACAACGAAGGCCAAAATCCCCGCTACCGACGCGAACCTACCCAGCGATGAGCTCGGAGAGGCCATCTTTTCTTCGCTCCTGGCTTTTTTCGTCTCCCGACGGACAGGAGTGGTCAGACCACTCGATCGGGGACGTCGTGCAGACCTCGGCATCACCAAGGATGCGAATGGCGGGCCATTTCGATCACAAACAGGTTGCTGGAGCGGCCCCGGTCTCTCCACCGGATGCGCTTCGGTCGCTGGTTCTCCCCCCGCCGCGGGCTCCCGCCGTCGGCACCCCCCTCAGGAGTGAGGGGGGCTCGGGGGGAGAAACAGCAGCAACAACCCTCCGCAGGCCCTGCAGCAGCAATAACGCTTCGCAAGCCCTGCAGCAGCAACAACCCTTCGGCGGTCTCTTGCGGCAACGACCCTAGGGCGGCGCGGCTCCGGGACCCGTGTTGTTGTACTCGTAGAGTCGATTGGCGGGATAAGTCCCGGGCATGGAGCTGTAAGGCCGGTCCGTCGTTGCTGCCGCGCGCCAGGGATCGTTCGGTCGAACTTGCGCGTCGAGTACCGAGTCGCGGATGAGCCCTTGACCGTTGGGGTAGGTGCCCGTCGCCACGGCGGTCGCGTAGCCGGCGAGATCTCCCGCTCCTTCGTCCCAGGAGCGGCCGAGGTAGGCCGTCCCGGCAGGCGCCATCTCGGCCGTGAATCGGCTCCGGATGACGAGGAGGCCGTAGCCGTTGCGCGCGTCGGTGCTCGGTGCGATCACATTGCCGCTGCCCGCTGCCACGCGGCTGGTGAGGTACTTGATCTCGCAGCCGTCGAGCACGAAGGTGCCCCGACCAAAGACGAAGTCCACGTCGCCTTCGACGTAGCAGTTCTTGAAATACGCGCGCGTCACCACGCCCGTACCGGGCGTCTTGACGTAAAGCGTGTCCTGGTTGCCGAGCACGCGCACGTTGTCGAAGACGAGCTTGTCGCCCTGGGTCATCAACGCGACGGCCTGAGCGCCGGTCGTCACCGTGCGTTCGTCGGTGTCGTTGGAGAACGTGAGGTTCTTCGCCTCGAAATCCTTCCCGTACGCTGCAAAGGTCGCGCTGCCACTGGTTCCGTAGGTCGTGCCGGTCAGATTGGCGTTGCAGGGATTGGCGCTTTCCCCGTTGGCCTTGGGCTTGCCGCTGTAGGCGTCGTTCACGATGACCGTCGCGGCCGCATCGGGGTTCGTGCTGTAGAGCGTGATGGGGGGCGCCGCCGAAGGAACGCAAACCATTTCCCGGTACGTGCCCGCCGTGACCGCGATGTAAAAGCGGTTCGCGCCACCCGCGGCAACGGCGGCATCCACCGCCGCCTGCACGGTGGTGTGCGTGCCTCCACTGGCGGCGACCGTGTATTGAGGTGTGAAGGTGCCGACGTCCCCGACGCCGGCGGTCGGATCCCAGTTGTCGGTCACGAGGGCAGTGACGGGGCCTGCTCGCTCCAGGTATTTGAGGATAGTGTGCGCGGCGGCCTGTTCGGCCGTGAGCTGTGGGCGCGTGGCCGTGCCGTCGAGGGGGCCAATGCTTCCAGCGTCGGGCAGCGGTCCGGCCGCGTCACGCGGACCTCCGTCCGCAGCGCCACCGCCGTTTCCTCCGCTGCCGGCGTTTCCGCTACTGCCGGCCGTCGAGCCGGCATTGCCGCCGCTGCCAGCCGTCGAGCTGCCGGCATTGCCGCCGCTGCCAGCCGTCGCGCTTCCGCCGCTGCCCCCACTGCCTCCCTGTCCTGCAGGGGGCGGGGTCTCTTCGCTGCAACCGCCCACGCCGAGCAGGGCGAGAGCTATCCCAGGGACGAACAAGTTGTCAGACCACTTCACGCAGGCGAAAGTATGAGCAATTCGTCCACTTCAGCAAGGACTATTTGCATGCACGCTGCCGAAGGGCTCGGCGCGCGAACCGCTCTATCGCCCCGCTCGCGTGAGCGCAGCGGACATCGCAATGAGCGCCGAAGCCAATGCGCTGGTCCGCGGTCTCATCCTATGGATCAGGAGCCAGAGTCGCGCGCCGAAACCGCACCGGGCCCCTTCATGATGAGAAAAGCCATCGTCGCATGCATCGTCTGTGCGGCTTGTTCAACCAATCCGCCGGACGCACCGCCAACGGACGGCGGTGACGACGGCTCGACGGGCGGCAGCGGCGGTGCGAGCGGTAACCGCGGAGGTGCTGCAGGCAAGAGCGGTGCTGCGGGTGGCAACGCCGGTACGGGTGGCAACGGTCCAGGTGGCAACGGCGGTGCTGCGGGTGGCAACGGCGGCAGGGCCGGAACCAGTGGCGAAGTGGACGCCGCGCGGCCCGATGCGCACGACGCCGCTGCCGACATGCCTTCGACGGGCGAAGCGGGTGGCGACGACGCGCGCGAGACGGGCGCGCCGCCGCCGGCCGATGCCGCCGACCGAATCTCCGACGGCAGCGATCCCGCGGACGGGACGTCGGATCGTGGCGACGCGGTCGGAGTCGGCTGCGCAGCGATGAGCCTTCTTCCGGTCCCCGACGATCCGTCGGTGCGCGGTCCCTGGGTAGTCGGGGTACGAACCGTGACCATCGGAAGGCTCACGACGGAGGTCCTCTATCCCGCCGAGCCGGGCAGTGAACAAGGCAAGGCCGAGGCGACCTACGACGTCCGCGCGTGGCTTCCCGAGCGGGAGCGAAGCAAAGTGCCCGATGCGAACTCGCCCGCCGTGAAGCCCATCGGCGGCAAACTGTTTCGCGATTTGCCTCTCGACGCGGGGCACGGTCCCTATCCGGTCGTCATCTTCGTGCACGGCACGGCTTCGTTCCGCATCGCGTCCGGCAGCACCATGACCCAGTGGGCCAGCCGAGGGTTCGTCGTGGTGGCCGCGGACTACCCGGGAATGTTCTTGGCCGACACCCTGGCGCCGACGCTGGAGTGCCTTCTGCCCACCACGGGGCCTCAAGACGTTCCCGGCGACATCGCCAAGCAGACCGAGGCCCTGACGACCGCGTCCGGCGAGCTCGCGTTCCTGGCGGGCCACATTGACATGACGCGACTCGGGCTCTCCGGACACAGCCAGGGCGCCTGCATCACGGCCACCCTCAGCACCAACGCCAATGTCCGAATCGTCGTCCCCATGGCCGGTAGCGCGCCCGTGGCGGCCGCCCCTTCGCTCCGTTCGCTGATGTACATCGGCGGGATTGACGACAAGGTGATTGGCTACAACGCACCTCTCATCGGGAACGTCGTCTGCCCCTTGTTTTCGTCGTCCGATACCGGGGCCTACCAGGCGTCCCCCGGGCCGCCCGGCGTCACCAAGCGCCTCGTGGGCGTCACGGGGGGGGGCCATCTCGTGATGACCGATCTCTGTCAGAAGAACGCTGTCGGTCGCAACGCCATCGAAGAGGCGCAGGCCGACGGTGTATGCGGCATCAACTCGGCGGTCATCATCGGCCTTCCCGCGCTCTTCGATTGCGGCACGATCGACATGGCCGCCGGCATCCGAGCCGTCGACTACGCGAGCACCGCCGCGCTCGAGGAAGCGCTGATGTGCAAGGACAGAAGCGCACAATTTGCGACGCTGAAGGCGAACGTGCCGGCCATCGGCGACTTTCAGGAAGCCAAGTAGCGAGATCGGAGGATACGGCTCCATGGCGCCATCCCTGCAATCCGGCATTTCTTCGGCCGCAGCCGTGGAGACGCAAGAGCCGATGCCGGTGCCAACGCCGCTGCACGAGCCGCCGGCCGGTGAGGAGGTGTTCTACTCCCCGGCGCATTCCGAAGAGCAGGAGCGTACGCGATGCCCGCTGTGCGGCTCGGACGCGGAGCGCCTCGTTTTCGAAGTCGGCGATACCATGTTCCATCAGCCGGGGAAGTATCGCCTGGTCGAATGTGAAGACTGTTCGATGCGGTATCTCAATCCGCGGCCCACGATGACGGCGCTGGCGCGTCATTATCCCGACGACTACCTCTGTTATACGAACCTCGAAGACGAGCACTGGCTCCTTCGCTGGGCCTTCAATCGCTTGCAGCAAGACCAAGCGCGCCGGCGCGTACGCCAGATCGAAGCCGTCACGGGACGGCTTGCGACAGGCACGCGGGTCCTCGACGTGGGCTGCGGCCGCGGGGAGTTCATGGCGCGGCTAAAGCGGGTGCGTCACTGCCGGTGCACCGGCATCGACGTGAACCGCGCGGTGCTCGAGCGGGTGCACCACGAGCTCGGAATCGCGGTGGTGCACGGCACCCTCGCCGAGGCAGCGTGCCCCGCGGCCAGCTTCGACATGGTCGCCATGACCGAGTACCTCGAGCACGAGTCCCGGCCGAGGCGGGTGATCGAAGAGGCGCGTCGCGTCGTCAAGCCAGGCGGCTACCTGGCCATCGAGGTGCCCGATATCACGGGCCCGCCGGGTCGGTGGTTCGGCGATCAATGGTGGCAGCTCGATGCCCCGCGCCACATCAGTTTCTTCTCGCCGCACACGCTGACGCTGATGCTGGAAGATTGTGGATTCGAGGTGCTGCGGATCAAGCGCTACGGGCTTTTGATGTCGATGGGTTACAGCCTTTTGCAGGCCATGGGCTTTCACTACTTCGGTTCGAACAAGCTCGCCTACCTGACCCTCAGCGCGATGCTCGGCCTTCCCTCGGTCCCGTTCTTGCCGCTCTTACCGGATTTCATGATGGTGGTGGCGCGATCCCGAACTTGAATCTGCCTTGACCACGGCTCTTGGCTCGTGCGCTAATCGTCACGACGTCATGGCGAGGTGGTTGCGGCGCAATGGTGATGGTGTGGATGTGCGCGCGGCATTCGCCGTCGCCGCTGCCCTTTTGCCGATGGTCGGCTGCTCGGGCTCTCCCTACGACGCCACCGGCGAATCGTCCGACGAGGTGCGCGTCTGCCCCGCAACGACGACGGTCGAAGGCATCGACGTCTCCTATTACCAAAAGACGATCAATTGGCAACAGGTGAAGGCCTCCGGAATCCAGTTCGCGGTGACGCGCATCAGCGATGGATTGAACTTTCCGGACAGCGAGTTTGCCGACAACTGGGCGGGCATCAAATCGGTAGGACTCATCCGCGGTGCGTACCAGTACTTCGAACCCGGGCAGGATGCGCTGGCCCAGGCGGACATGGTCGTGCAGCGCGTGGGCATGCTGGGCGCAGGCGATCTCCCGGTTCAGCTCGACATGGAAGCGACGGGCGGCCAATCATCCGCCAACATCGCCAGCAAGATGAAAACCTGGATGGACCGGGTGACGACGGGCACCGGAAAACGCCCCTTCATCTATACGGCGAAGTACTTCTGGAACGACAATGTCGCGAGCAGGGACTTCAGCGCCGATCGGCTATGGGTGGCCAACTATGGTGTCACCTGTCCCGATCTTCCGGATGCCTGGTCGAACTGGTCGATATGGCAATACAGCAGCACCGGGACGGTGTCCGGCATCGCCGGCGATGTCGATCTCGACAGGTTCAACGGATCGCTGGACGACCTGAAGAAGATCACGGGCACCAGCGCGCCGTTCTATGCGGCAGAGTACGTTGCGCAATCGTTCCCCTTGGCCAGCGCCGGCATGACCATGACGGGCAATGCGAAGGTCTCCGCCTATATCGAGCTCAAGAACATCGGAACCAAAACGTGGGATTCGAATACCCGCTTGGCCACCAGCAATCCCCGCGATCGTCCGAGCATGTTTGCTGCCTCGGACTGGCTCGATCCCACCCGGCTAGCCGCCGTGCAAGGCACCGTCCCTCCGGGCGCAACGTACCGTTTTCAATTCACGCTCCAGGCGCCCGCTGCCTCTGGGGTTTATGCAGAATACTTCAACGTCGTCGAGGACGGGGTCGCGTGGTTCAGCGATCCGGGGCAGGGCGGCCCACCGGACAACCAGCTGCAGAACCGAATTACCGTGACAGGGGGCGCCCCGACGGATGCTTCCACTGACGGGGCAGGGGGCGATGCAGGCACCGTTCGTCCTGACGTGGACGCAGGCGGTGGCGGTGGGAACACGCTCGATGCCCCCGGCAAGGACGCCGGAAGTGGCATGACGCCCGACGCCGCCGTGAGCCGCGATGCCGGCGATCCATCCGGCGACGCAAGTACGCGCGACGCCAGCGGATCGGGGCTCGCCCCGCCGGGCGAGGACGATGCAGGGTGCGGCTGTCGCTTGGCGAGCCCGCGGTCCGATCGCGGAGAGCGCGCCCTCGGGTGGGCCGCGCTGGCGTGCGTTCTCGCGCGCCGCCGAAGGCGACATTCGCCGGGTTTGACGCGCTCCGCGTAGCTCGCTCGCGCGCTGCGGCTACCGCCGTTGCCCTGCGGCGGCGCGATCGCGCTTGACATCGGCCGATGTAACACTTACAACTGTCACGTTAGTTACTGCTCCACTCCGTGGCGTGACGGTCAGACAGTCTTCCCGAGGAGGGATTGATGCAATCGATTCAACCCAGTGCACCGGGTGCGCATGCACCCATGACGTCTTCCACCGCCGTCCGAGAGACGCCGGTCATTCTCCAACGTTTCTCCGACCCCGAGCGCCGTCGCCGCTTCGGTCAGGAGCTCGACCAGCTGAAAGAACGTACCTTTGCAGAGCTCGGGAGCACCGATCTCGCTCATGTGAAGAGGCTCAACCGTTTTTCTCTCGCGATGCAGGTGGTCGGCCGCGTTCTCATCCATGTGAGCCCGGAGCCGGTGACGTTCTTCCTGGGCGTGGGAGCGCTCTGGATCCACAAGCAGCTGCAAGCGACGGAAATCGGCCACACCGCTTTGCATGGCGCCTACGACCGAATCCCAGGGGGAAAGGCGCTGTCGTCCAAGACCTTTCGTTGGGATACTCCCATCGACGAAGCGTCCTGGCGTTATGGGCACAACGTGCGCCATCACGGAAATACGAACGTCGCCGGCAAAGATCCGGATATCCATTTCGGGCCGGTGCGCCTCACCGAGCACACGCCCCACGACGCGCGGCATCGTTATCAGCTGCCGTTTACGCTGGGCGTTCTGTTTCCGTTTTTTGGTTTCCTGATGAACCTGCACTTTACCGGTCTCACCGACGTCTACGTAGGAAATGGCCGACCCGAGCAGTTCGACTTCATCACCGACCGGTCCAAGGAGAGCGTGCGCGCCGCCTGGAAAAAGGCGCTGCGCAAATACATCCCTTACTTCATCAAGAACTATGTGTTCTTTCCGGCCTTGGCGGGCCCTTTCTTCTGGAAAGTGCTTCTCGGAAACTGGCTGGCCGAGCGCATGCGCGACGTCTATTCGGCGGCGACCATTTTCTGCGGTCACGTGGGACACGACGTGGCGACTTACCCCGAGGGGACCAAGGCGCTCGGCCGCGCCGATTGGTACGCCATGCAGATCGAAGCCGCGAACAACTACGAGGTCAGTCTTCCGGTCTCGGTCTTGTGCGGTGGTCTCGATCGTCAGATCGAGCATCACCTTTTCCCCACGCTCCCGCCGCAGCGCTTGCGGCAAATCGCCCCGGAAGTTCGCGCCATCTGCGAGCGCCATGGAGTCGCGTACAAGACCGACACCTGGGGCCGTACGCTGCGCAAAGCCCTCGCGCACATTGCGCAGCTCTCGCGCGAGGGGGGCGTGCGGCAAGTGATGCGCGCAATGGCGTGACTCTGTCTGACCCTGGTAATACGGTGGGCCGAGAGCCCGAGATGTCCTCGCCCGAAGTCCGCCCCGAACCCCCTCAATACACCATCGATGACCTCGCGACGGCGTCGCACGTGCCCAGTCGCACCATCCGCTTTTACCAGTCGCGCGGCGCCCTCATGCCCCCCGAGATCCGCGGTCGCGTCGCGTACTACGGCAAGCCGCACATCGAACGTCTCGAGCTCATCGCGCAGCTGCAGGACCGTGGGCTGCGCATCGATGCCATCCGCGATTTGCTCTCCAGCATCGATCGGGGAGAGCTCGATCTGGCGGAATGGCTCGGCGTGGAGCAGCAGCTGCAGGCGTCATGGGCCGACGATCAGCCAAAAACGGTGACCGAAGAGGAACTCTATCGCCTGGCCGGTTCGCGGCGCGCCGGCTTGCTCGGAGAGCTCTTGCGCGTGGGGGTGATCGAACGCCACGGGGACGTTTACCTTCTTCACAGCCCGGCGCTCCTCACGCTTGCCCTGAAGCTCGAATCGGTCGGCATCGATCTGGAGACGGCCAAGGAAGCCGCTGCCATCATTCGCAAGCACATGCGGCGCACCGTCGACGATCTCGTCGATCTCTTCATGAAACGCGCGGGAAAGGGCCTCATCGAGTCGAAGGACGCCAGCGCGCTCTTTCAGGCGCTCCGGCCGTCGGGCATGGAGGCGGTGCGGATTCTTTTCGGGCGCGAGATGGAACGGGCCCTGCGCAAGCTCCTCGAATCAGGCAAGTTGGCAGCCCTGGCCCGCGCTCCGCGAACGAAACGACGGCGTTAGCCCGGGGCGAAGAAAGCTTCCGTGCTCGGGCGCGGGAACGCGCGGAAGGGGAGGGGGCCTGCGATTTCTTCCTTGCCGATCGAGGGTGGACCTGTTACTGGTCCAACCACCGGATGAGACCTGTTGGGGCGATTTTCCTTCAATCAGGGCGTGCGCTGGCGCAGGGCCTCGCACTCTCCGCGGCCATCGCCGCGTGCAGCGATTCGACGTCGGCGCTCACACCCCCCGAGGGCGATGGCGGCGCGGATGCCGCGCCGCCCCTGTCATCCGACTGGCCCTCCTATGGGCGCGATTACGACAACAGCCGGAACAATCCGCTAGAGCAGACCATCACCAAGAGCAACGTGACGACGCTCGAGCCGCGGTGGTCCTTCTCGGAGACGGCCGTGACCAGCACCGTGTGCGTGCTCGGCGGTGTCGCCTATTTCGGAGACTGGAACAGCGTGCTCCGCGCCGTCGATGCGCGCAGCGGCGAGTCCATCTGGGCGACCCCGGTCCAGCCCGCCGGTGCGCCCAATCAGGTCAACGACTCCCCCTTCGTCACGGAAAACGCCGTCTACATCGGAGCCCACACCGCGCTCCTTTCCTCCGTCGATCGCAAAACGGGCGAAATCCTGTGGCAGCAGAGGATCGACGAGCAAGCCTCGCTCATGCTGTGGTCGTCGCCGGTCGTCATTGACGACCTGCTTCTCATCGGTGTCGGCTCTTACCAGGTTTTCTTGCCTGCCACGCCGGCCTTTCGCGGCAATGTGGTGGGCGTCGACGTCAAGACCGGCGCCGTCAAGTGGCGCCTCTTTCTGACCGACGGAAGCGGCGTATCGGTCTGGTCCTCTGCGGCCATCGACAAGGGCCGCAAGCTCGCGTTCATCGGCACCGGGCAAGAGTATACGCAAGGCGTCGCCTCGCCCTATTCAGACGCGCTCATCGCCATCCGTTACGAAACCGGCGAGCTCGCCTGGGCGCAGCAGTTCACCATGGGCGACCGTTTTCAGGTTCCAACCTCGAACGGTCCCGATTTCGACGTCGGCGCCAGCCCCAACCTTTTCCAGGTGGGCAGCCGCGCCATGGTCGGCGTGGGCGACAAGGGCGGGCGCTACTTCGCACTCGACCGCGACACCGGCGAGGTGATCTGGACCACGCTTTTGACCCCCGGAGGCTCCAATGGCGGCGTCATGGCCTCCAGCGCCTATGCCGATGGCGTGATCTACGTCGCCTCCAACAATGGCAGTACCGGTGGCAGCGCGGGTGTGGGCGGAGGTCCCGGTGAGGCCACGATCTTCGCGCTCGATGCCGCGGACGGCAACGTGCGCTGGCGCGTCACGACGACGCCGGGCACCTTCGGCGGTGTCGCCCTCGCCAACGGCATCCTCTTCGTTCCTACCCTGGCAGGCGAGGCGCGCGCATACGACATTGCCGACGGCCACCTGCTCTGGGCTCGGCCGGTCGGGCTATCGATGGGGGGAGGCGTCTCGGTTTCCGGGGGAATGGTCTTCGCCGGCCACGGATGGGGATGGCTTCCCAGCGGTACCCAACCGGGGGGCCTCGTGGCGTTCGGTCTTCCGTGAGCGTCGTCCTATGCCGGGTGATTTCGCCAAGGTGGTCATGCCTCGTCGTGACGGGAACCAGATAAGAGACTTCGTGCCGCTGCGTGCGATCCAAAACCGCTCCCTTGCCGACCAGGTATTCGAGCAACTCGCCAGCGAGATCATGACAGGTCGCTATTTGCCTTCGGCGAGCCTTCCCGCCGAACGATCGCTCGTCGACGTGTTCGGCGTCAATCGGCACGTCGTGCGCGAGGCGCTGAAGCGGCTGGAGCAGATTGGTCTGCTCAAGATTTCGCAGGGCGGCGAGACCAAGGTGTTGGACTTCAAACGACATGCCGGCTTGGATCTGCTCGCGCTCATGGCCGAGCACGCGCGCGGGGGAAAGGACGTCGCGGTCGTGTGGTTGGCGGTGCTCGAAATGCGCGCCGCCATCGCCGCCGACGTTGCCCGGCTCTGCGCATTGCGCGCCACCAGCACCCTCAAGGACGAGCTCCTGACCATTGCCAGTGAAATGCAAAAGGCCACCGGCGATCAGCGTCTCTTTCAGCTGGAGGTGCATCTTTGGGAGCGCGCCGTGCAAGGCGCCGACAACTTGGCCTACCAGCTCGCCTTCAACAGTCTCATCAAAGGCCTCTACGCGATGGGACCCCTGGCGGAAAAGTGGTCGGCCAACGAGATTCGCAGCAACGACTATCGCAAATCGATCGTCGAAGCGATCAGCGCCGGCGACGCTGCTCGAGCCGAAACCGAGACTCGCGTCGCGATGCGCGAGGCGGTCGCTGTCTTCGCCGCCAACTACGAGTTGTCGCTCGACGGCACGGCCCCCGCAGAGAGCGAGGCCGCCCCCGAGCGGCCGCGACGGCGCGGATCGAGATGAAAGCGACCGCCCTCGTCCGCCCCCAAGGAAAAAGGGCGGCGGCGGTCTCAACCGTTGATGCGGCAGGGTTTTTTTCCTTGTCCCATACGATTGGACCTGCTACTGGTCCAACCAGTTGACAGTGAATGGCGCTTTCGCAGCCCCGAAGGAGGCCTCATGAAAAACTTGAGTATTCTCTCCTGGCTACCGCTTGCTTGCGCATTCGCGCTCGTGCCGGCGTGTGGCTCTGACAGCGCGCCGAGCGCCGCTAACCCCCCGCCTCCTCCCCCGACGACGCCCGAAGCTGGCCCGCCGGTCGGCCCCGGCGCGATGCCCTGCAACATCCATTCGGGCTACGCGGGTGACGAGTTCTGCATCCAGCCACCCCCGCCGAACCTGGGGTTGCAGCTTCACTACGGTCCCAAGAACTACGACGATCCGGCCGAGGTCCAAAAGTACATCCTCATGCCCGGCGAAGAGACGACCGATTGCGTCTTCATGAAGACGCCCAACGACGTCGAGGTGTTCCATTCGGAATACCACGGCCGGATGCGGCCCGGATCCCATCACCTGCTCGTCTTCACCCGCTCCTCGGAAATGCCCGATTCCAATGGACCGGAGGCGTGCAATCAAGGGCTCGATACGGCGATGATCCTCGGCGCGCAAACGCCCACCATCGACATCGATCGCAGCCAAAACCCCGCGCCCGAGAATGACGGTCTCGCCCAGAAGCTCACGGCGCGCGCGCAAGCGGTGTTCCAGCTTCACTACCTCAACACATCGACGACTCCGATGCTGCGCGAAGCCTGGGTCAACGTGATTTATCGGGACGCGAGCACGGTGAAGGTTCTCTCCGATCCCATCTTCTTTCTGGCCGGGCTCGCCGCCAATATCCCGCCGGCCACCACCAAGATCACGAAGGGTCTAGCGACGGCGGCACAAGATCTGAGGCTGGTGGGCGCCACCGGTCACTACCATTCCCATACCGTCCGATTCTCCGCGTTCTCCGTCATTGGCGGGGAACGCCGGCAGATTTTCGAGGACTACGACTGGCACGATCCCAAGATGTTCACGTTCGACAGCCTCCAGATCAATCAGCCCTGGAACGCGGACACACGTCAGTCCGGCGCCTGGAGCGGCCTGCTCGATCTCAAGGCCGGCGACCGCATCGAGTGGGAGTGCGAAGTGGTGAATGACGGCCCCGTGACATTGCGATTTGGGGACGCCGTCCACACCGGGGAGATGTGCAACATGTTCGGATACTACGCGCCGAGCTCCGGCCGACCCTGGTCGGCCAGCAATTTCTGAACTTTCGCGTCGCGACGCCGCAGCGGGCGGCTTGAGAAGAGGCCCTGCCAATGAAGACCAAATTCCCCTGGCTGAAGAGGCGCAAGAAGACCGATCCCGAGCTGCCGCTGAATCCGCCCTTGTGGATGGGGCCTTGCTCGAACGGTGAGTACTTTCACTTTGAAACGCCTTACGAGACGAAGCTGCGCCGTCTCGTGCTCGAGAAAGCGGACGAGAACGCGCGCCGTCTCGGCGTGGATCGCCGCGAATTCCTGGCCAGCGCGATGGGGATGGTGACCACGCTCTGGTGCATCAACCTGGTGAGCGGTTGCTCGAGCAACGGCGGATCGGGTCTCAGCCCGGCCGTGGACGCGGGCAAAGAAGCGGGAGGGCCCCTCTGCGTGCCGCCCGAAGCGATGTTCGACGAGGCCGCCGCGTGCACCGTCGTGGCCGGCGAGGAGTTCATCTTCGACGTGCAGACCCACTGGTTCAACACCGACGACACCAAGCGCTTTCCGCCGTCGGTTCTGGCGCAGTTCGGGCCCCTTTTCATCATCGCCAACGAAAACGCCTACATCAACAGCATGTTCATGAACAGCGACACCGCCATGACCGTGCTCACGTCGTGGCCGGGCACCTCGTGCCCCGACGATCCCTCGAACATGGATCCCTGCGGGATGCCGCTCTCCAACGAGTCGATGGTCGGATCGCGCGACAAGATCAATGCACTCGCGTTCAACACCCAGCGCGTCGTGCAGCACTTTCAAGTCTTGCCGAAGGACATCACCGGCGTCGACAAGCAGAAAGAGCTGATGACGAAGCTCTACTGCGAACGCGGCGCCGCGGGATGGAAGATGTATCCCGGCTTCAATGCGGCCTCCATCGATCCCCGCGGGTCAGCAGGGTACTTTTTGGACGAGCCGGAGTCGCGGCAGATCATCGAGCACGGACTTGCCCTCGGCTTGAACCGGTTTTGCGTGCACAAGGGCCTGCCCATCGGGAGCTTCTTCGAGAAAGAGCACAACCACCCCCGCGAGGTGGGCATCGTCGCCAAGGCTTACCCGCAGGCGAACTTCATCATTTACCATTCGGGCATCTGCTCGGGCTTCGAGACGACCAATGCCGCCCCGCCGGAGGGGGCCTACGACGACAGCGAGCCCAATCCGACGGGCGTGAACGCGCTCATCCGTTCGCTCATCGACAACGGCGTCGGTCCCAACCAGAACGTGTATGCCGAGGTTGGCAGCGCCATCAACCAGGTGAACACGAACGCCACGGCGGCGGCGCATTTCTTCGGCAAGCTGATGAAGTACGTCGGCGTCGATCGGGTCGTCTGGGGAACGGACTGCGTCATTTACGGTTCACCCCAGCCGTACATCGAGTGGTTTCGCAATCTCAATATCCCCGAAGAGCTGCAACAGCAGTATGGCTACCCGCCGCTCGACAAAGCCAACAAGGCCAAGATCTTCGGCCTCAACTCGGCCAAGCTCTACGGTATCGACGTCGCGGCCAAGCGTTGCCGCATCCAGTCCTCCGCGCTCGAGGAAGTGCGGCGTCACCTCGACGGGGAATACGGGCCGCGCCGCTGGGCATTTCAAGAGCCGGGCGGTCCCAAGACCTGGTCCGAGTACGTGGAGCACTCCCGCCGGGCGGCTGCGCTTGGTCGTCCTGGGTGATCGGACGATCCGATCGCGCGCCCAGCGCAGCGTGGACCGGCGAGACGTCGTCTTTCTCGCGCTCCGTGCGTTCTTGCCCGCAGCGGGCGCGCAAGGCTGCTCCGATTCTGGTGCAGTGACGTCTGTCGAGAGCGACGCTGAGAGCGCCCAAGACGCGCCCAGCGCGGGCGATGCGCCGAGCTGGCTGCCCGATCTCAACGCCATTCGCTGCGAGCCGACCGGCGAGTCGATTCAAAAGAATCTCTTCGGCGTGGCATGCAGCTGGGACAACTGCCACGGCGGCAACACGACGGCCTTCGGGCTCCGGCTCGTCGAAACCCCGCTCGAGCCTCAGCTCTTCGAGGTTCCGTCGTCGATTTGCAAGGACTGGGTGCGCGTCGTGCGGGGCGCTCCGGAGCAGTCGTTTCTTTGGCAGAAACTCGCGGCGGTGACGCCACCTTGTGGCGAGCGGATGCCGTTCGGACTCGGTCGGCTACCCGACGCCGTGCTCGCGTGCGTAAGCGGCTGGATCGCGTCCCTTTCGCCGGGTGCTGCGGACGCTGCTGCGCAGCGATGAATCGCTCGTTCACCGGTCTTTCGGACGGTTGTCGAAGCACGCGCCCGCCTGCAGGTTAGCGAGCCGAACCTATCCGACAGGAGGCTCCGATGCTGCAGCGATCGCCCATGTTTGCGTACCTTCCTGCGAAGGACTTGAACCGTGCTCGCCAGTTCTATGAGCAAAAGCTCGGCTTCAAGCCGAAGCGCGAAGCCAATGGCGGCGTCATCTACGAGTTCGCCGGTGCCACGGCGTGCTTCCTCTATCCCACGCCCAACGCCGGTACTTCGCGCGCGAGCCAGGCGTTTTGGCAGGTGGAGGACGTCGAACGCGAGGTCGCCGAGCTCAAGGGCAAAGGTGTCGTCTTCGAGGAATACGATATGCCCGGTGTGAAGACGAAAGATGGCATTGCGATCGGGGGCGGCGCGAAAGCCGCTTGGTTCAAGGACCCCGAGGGCAACATTCTCGCAATCGTAGAGGACGTGTAAGACGGAGCGGGTCGATCAGGGTCTCGGCCTAGCTGAGCGATAGAACACGCGAAATCGACATTTGATTGGCACCCGCGGCAAAACGCGCGTAGACTCCACCCCTGTTGCCCTCCTTGGCCATCTGTGGCGAAGGACACGAATCATCAATCATTGCATGTTTCTGAGGGCGTCACGTGCGGTGTGGACTCATCGGGTCGCACCGTTTCCGCTCCCAAACACACCCCTTTAACAAAGACCAGATGACACGGACTACGGGGACACGTGACCCGGCCGAGCCCTCTTCGAAATCAAAGGCTCCATTGACCCTTCCAACCCAGAATCTCGATATTTTTGCTTCACCTTCGACTGACCATCGTCCCCTCCAAGCTGTGCCGCTCGCGATCGAGCGGTTCGATCAGCTGGGGCTCGGTACGGCCGTCCTTCGCGCGGTCCGTGAGCTTCGTTACGAACGCCCAACGCCGATCCAGGCGCGCGCCATCCCTATCGTGCTAGGCGGAAAAGATCTCCTCGGCTGCGCACAAACGGGCACCGGCAAGACTGCCGCCTTTGCTCTTCCGATTCTGGAGCGGCTCCTCGTGTCTCGCGCTTCGGGCGGCGGTCGCCGGCCGATACGCGCGCTCGTGCTCGCGCCGACGCGAGAGCTGGCCTCTCAAATCACGGCTGACTTCCAGAACTGCGGGCGGTACACAGGGCTTCATTCGATCGTCATTTTCGGCGGCGTCAGCCAGCGCCGACAAGAGCAGGACCTGCGGCGCGGTGCCGACATTCTGGTGGCAACGCCGGGCAGGCTGCTGGATCTCATTTCACAGCGGTTCGTGCAGCTCTCGAGCGTCGAAATGCTCGTCCTCGACGAGGCGGATCGCATGCTCGATATGGGCTTTTTGAACGATGTGAAGCGAATCCTCTCGTGTTTGCCGCGCCAGCGGCAGACACTCTTCTTTTCCGCGACGATGCCTCCCCCCATCGAGAAACTCGCCAGCACCATTTTGAACGCTCCGGCGCGCGTGGCCGTTTCACCCGTCGCTTCGACCTCGGAAAAGGTCGCTCAATCGCTCTATTTCGTCGGCCGCGGAGACAAGGGTGCTCTTCTGCAGCACGTTCTCCGCGACGAGTCGATTCGCCGTGCGCTCGTCTTCACGCGCACGAAACGCGGCGCCGATCGCGTGGTTCAAGGGCTCACGCGAGGGTCGATCCATGCGGAAGCCATTCACGGCAACAAGTCGCAAAACGCGCGCGAGCGAGCGCTCCAGCATTTCAAGGCTGGATCGGTGCGTGTCCTCGTCGCTACCGACATCGCTGCCCGTGGCATCGACGTCGATTCCATTTCGCACGTGGTGAACTACGAGCTCCCCGAGGTCGCCGAGACCTATGTGCACCGCATCGGGCGAACGGCGCGGGCCGGCGCGTCCGGGGCCGCACTCTCGTTCTGCGACGCCGCGGAACGACCGCAACTGCGCGACATCGAGCGCCTCATCCGCATGACCCTTCCGGTCGTGGAGACGCATCCTTTTCGCCCGCCGACCTCCCACCCGCGGTAGAAACGATCCCGTCGAATCTGACAGCATGGCGAAGAACGCGATTTCGAATCGCTAAGAAAGAAAAGTAGGAAACAATGGCAACTGGAAAAGTGAAGTGGTTCAACGATAGCAAGGGGTTCGGATTCATCACGCAGGATGGCGGCGGCGACGACGTCTTCTGTCATCAGAGCGCGATACAGTCCGATGGCTTTCGCACCCTTGCCGAGGGGCAAATGGTGGAATTCGAAGTCACCCGTGGTCCGAAAGGACTCCAGGCGGCGAACGTTCGCGTCCTTCGTTAGCACGGCGGCAACCTTCACCAGGTCGCCCGCCTTCGTCACGGCTCGGTCGATTCGACCCGCCGTGACGAAGGTGACGCGCTTGGGACGCTAGGTCAGGTCTTCTCCGGGGTTGCGGCCGCTGCCGGCGGCGCCTGGAACTCGTAGACCCATGTCCCTTCGCCCTTGCGCGCGTCGGGAGGAGCCAACGTCAGCCCCTCGATGCTGCGCGTGACGCACTCCGCTACTGGATCGGGCGCGGTGGTCTTCGTCTTGTCGACGGTCACGTGCGAGATGCGACCTTGCTCCGTCTCGACCTCGAACTTGACCGCCACGACACCGGCCGCATTGGGCGTCGACTTGAGAACGCCGTCGTAGCAGGCGCGGATTTCGTCCTTTTTGGTGGCGAGGGCGCGGGCCGTGTCGTCTCGGTACATTTCGGGGCTGCGCGCCGCAAAGGAGCAGGCACCGAGCGCGAGCGAGGTAGCCAGCAGAAGCGTCGTTTTCATGGTTTCTTTGCCTCCACCTTCTTGGACTCCGTTGGCTTCTTTTCTGTTTTCTTGGTGGCCGGCTCGCCGGCGATGGGCGTCTCGGCGTTCGCGAGCGTCGCAGCTTCGGGAGCCTTGATCGTTTCTTTCTTCTCGTCGACGACCCGCTCTTTACCGGTGGTGGCATCGATCTCGACTTTTTTGGCCGTGACGTCTTGTTCGATCACCAGAAATTCGACCCGCCGATTTTTCTCACGACCATCCTCGGTGTCGTTGCTGGCAATGGGCTTTTCCTCGCCCCAGCCCTTGGCGGTCATTCGTGCGGCTTCGATGCCTTCCTTCTTGGCGAGGTACTCGAGCACCGCCTTGGACCTGTCATCGGACAGCTTCTTGTTGCGCTTGGCATCGCCTTCGGCGCTTGCGTGCCCTTCGATGGCGATCTTTTTCAAGTGCGAGTTCTTCTTGATGACCTCGCCGATGTCGTGCAAGAGCGAAAAGCTCTCTTCCTTGATGATGGCCTTGTTCACTTCGAACTGGATCTTCTCCTTGAACTCGATCTTGTTGTCGCGCAGCTCGACGCGCGGGGGCGGCGGCGGCGGTTTCGGTTCCTCCTTGGCGACAGGAGGTGGGGGAGGGGGTGGCGTCCCCGCGATCGTGAAGGGCTGGGCCCCCGCGAACTGTGTAACGCCACTGCAGGCGACGCCGCCGCCCAACAGCAGCGACGCCGCGACCAGGTGCAACAACGAACGATCACCCATCATTTGGCGGCCTCTCGGTCCAAAGGTTGTGTTCGCGAGACTAACCTGCCCTGGCGACCGCGTGAAGGCAGGGCGTTATACGACATGCACCGCTTCAGGGGGACCTACGGCTTCGTCGGTTCCCGGCACGACTCGCCGAGCCCGCGCCGTCACCTCGGCGCGGCGGATTTGGATGAAATCGCCGGCGCCGGCGCGGTGGGGGGGGCGGCGCGTCGAAAGTGCAGCGTGATGACGAAGCCGGCGATGCCCGCCACGAGCAAGAGCGCGTTGGTGACGATGAAGACCCAGCTGTGGACGAGCCAGCTGTACACGGTGAATCCGAGCGAAGCGGTGCTCTGCCCCACGAAGAGCCACTTGGACACGCCTTCGCTCGATCGGGCCCGCCATTGCTTGTGGATCTGCTTGGCAAGGGTCGCCAACAAAACGAACGAGCTCGCCCAACCGATGGCGTCGACCATGAGGCAATCTACGTGAAAGCTCCTGAGAGGGGGCGAGCTACTTCGCTCGAGCGAGGAGCGCCATCGAAGCGACGTGCGTCTTATGGCCCATGGATCGACGACGATCGCCGGAACGAAGGAGCTTGGCTGGACGTCGTGCCCATGCCCTGCAATGCTGCTTTATCGTGGAGAAACGAGCCAATCGCGTTCCGTGCATCGCCAGCTTGACCCGTGTTCCGCGCCTCGGGGATCTCGTCCTTCGCGACAAAGATCATGACTGCGAAGGCTTCGGCAAGCACGGCATTTGCGTGAAGGTCGAGGCCGTGGCTCACCTGCCGACGCGTGCCGGCCGGTTTCAGATCGTGGCATTTTGGAACAATCGCGACAGCAAAGAGCACATCGCGCTCGTTCATGGCGATGTGCTCGGCGCGAGCGAGGTCGTCACGCGCCTGCATTCGGAATGCCTCACCGGCGACGCCCTGGGATCGCTGCGCTGCGACTGTCGCGATCAGCTCGGTGTCGCGCTCGATCGGCTCGTACAAGAGCCTGCCGGCGTTCTCTTGTACCTCCGCCAAGAGGGGCGCGGCATCGGTCTCATGAACAAGATCCGCGCTTACGAGCTGCAAGACAAAGGTCTCGATACGGTCGACGCCAACCTCGCGCTCGGGTTTCGTGACGACGAGCGGGACTACGCCGTCGCCGCGCACATGCTGGCAAGCCTCACCGTTGGCTCGGTGCGGCTCCTCACCAACAATCCGAAGAAGGTCGACGCGCTCGAAGCGCACGGTATCCGCGTGGCGGGCCGCATTCCGCACGTGATCCCAGCGGGCCAGTACAACCGACTCTATCTCGAAACCAAGGCCAAGCGGTCGGGGCACCTCATCGACCTCGACGTCGCCACAGCGCTCAGCGAACAGGACGATCCCGCGCTGCCCGCGGAAGAAAACGTCGCGCCGCTTGCCGCGAAGTGATGCGTGAATGACGGGCGCGCGGCGGCCATGCGCCTACGGGCAAGCCGCGCCGCTGAGCCGCACGCGAAACGACACCGGACGGACCATCCCGGGGAGCAGCGCGGAGGGGATGAGGATGGTGCCGTCGGCGACTCCCGGCCGGACGGCGAGCCAGGCGCTGAAGAGCTCATTGACGGCGCGCTTCGTTCCGCACCGAGCGCACGACCCCGCCGCGTCCGCGGCGCACGCCGGGCAGCGGACGGGCACGTACATAGAGATGGTGACCATGCCGCCCTCCGAGACCTCCTCCGCGTTGAGGAAGAGCTCGATGACGTCGCCCTCGGCGCGCCGGGCGATCCCGCACGCGAGCAGCGCGTTCAGCGGCCCGGAGAGCCGCTGGAGCATCACGGCGGGAGCACGACGTACCGTGGCGGCGGGCGGCGCGCTCGAGGCGGCGGCGGAGCGCGCGCCACTGTGCGCGGGAACACCTCGCCGCAGATCGTACAGAGCGCGCGCGGCGGGGTTGGACAACACCGTGTACGCGGCGGCGATCTTCTGGAACGTGGCCGTGGCGCCGGAACCGGCGCGGTCGGGGTGCCACCGAAGGGCGAGCTGCCGCCAAGCGCGGCGCAGCTCCGCGCCGTCGGCCTTCGCGTCGATGCCGAGCAACGCGTAGTAGTCGTCCGAGGAGCCGGTACCCATCGTCCCCGAGAATAGCGCGAAAGAGGGAGTGGCCGCGTCATCGATCCACGCTCAGGGTGTTGCCGCAGGTCGCGCGCCGTCGGAAGATCACCGGATGACGAAGCCGCGCTTTGGTGCGTCTCTTGCTCGTGCACCGCGCATGAGCCAAGCACTCCGATCCTGTGCACTCCTACCGCTCCTCCACCTGCTCTCCGGTTGCTCTCAGGGCGGACCGCAAGCCGTCCCCCTCAGGGCAGTCGATGCGTACGCGGCGAAGTACCATTCCGATGGTCTCTCCGCCGGCGCCGAGCCTTTCGACACCTACGCCAAGTCGACCAACGCCTTTGGCACCCACGTCAGCCAGAATTTCACGCCCGTGCAGCTCGTCGTCGAGAATGCGACGGCCGACAAATTCTTGCTCCAACGAAGACAAACGAAGCTCATCTGCGGCGACGGCACGAGCCTCGAAGCCGTCAGCGCGCTGGCGATGTTCGAACCCTATCGGGAGCATCGAGCCGGGTTTGCGCCTCTCGATCCCTCGTCGAACAGGTCGACGGCCTACAAACTCGACCGAACCAGGTCCGACTGGATCGAGAAGGAGTTTCCCGCCGAGACGATCTTGACCACCGGAGGGCGCGCCGGCGGCTTCTTGTACTTCCGCGGGACATGTTCGTACCGCAACGGCCGCCGGCTATCCGTGACGGCCGACAAGGTGTCGTCGCCCGACTTCGTGACGCTTGCTTTCGAGCTCCGATAGCTACTGTGCCGCCCGGGCAACACTTGTCGCTCGGATTCCACAGTCGCAGCGTTCACAGTCCGATCCGATTCAGCTCCCGTCGACCTTAGTCACGAAGCGAACAGCCGAACCCTTGCTCGTACCGCGCGACGGCCCGGTTGAGGCCGAGCGTGCGCGCGGTCACGTCATCGGTGCCGACGCGCACCGAAACGACCCGCTGCGCGAGAGGGTCGAGGTCGGTCATGCAGCTCGCGAGCGCGCGGTGGCTGACGAAGACGCAGGCGCACGTTTGTTGGGCGGCGTAGCCGGCGCCGATGTGCCCGAGTTCCGACAAGCGGAGCGCGCGCCAGGCGACGAAACCGCCGATGACGAAGACGGCAAGGGCAAGGATCCCGAGGACGATGGGTTTGCGCCCGCTGAACGCCCTACCTATCATGCGCGGCCATGCTACTCGCGGTTCGCCGGCCCGTCACGGCCATGATCGTCTTGGCTCTGCCCTTTTTGATCTTTGCGCGAACGGCACCTTTGCGCGGCGCCGACGAAACCGGCAAACCGGAGAACCGCGATGCAGCGGGCGCGCTCGTGCCGCTTCCTCGGCAAGCGCCCGATGTCCCGTGGCCCGGAAACGATTGGCCCAGCGGTCCGTTGCCAACCGGCGTTGCCGCGGACCGCCTCGATCGCGCGCTGGCGGTGGTGAATGCGCGCGATGCGCGCCTCGGCGAGACGCGCGCGGTCGTCATCGTTCAGCGCGGACGACTCGTCATGGAGCGCTACATGGCCGGCTTCGGCCCCGAGACGCCGCTCATCTCCTGGTCGATGGCCAAATCCGTCACGCAGGCGCTGGTGGGCATAGCGGTGCGGCGAGGGCTCGTCGCCATCGACGAGCCGATGGGCAATCCTCGCTGGCCAGCGGGCGATGGGCGAGCGGCGATCACGTGGCGAGCGTGGATCAACATGGTCGACGGGCAGAAGTACGACGAAATCGGTTCGCCCGATCCGACGCGCAACGACGCGGCGCGCATGCTCTTCGGCGAAGGGAGGTTCGACGTCGCCGGTTTTGCGGCGGGCCTGCCCCTCGTGCACCCTCCGGGCTCGCACTGGAACTACAACTCGGCCGGGGTCAATCTGATCGCCGACGCCCTCGGGCGCGTATTTTCTTCGGATGCGGACGCGACCCGGCGGCGCGCGCGCCTGTCCGAGGTGATGAAGGAAGAGCTCTTCGGTCCTCTCGGGATGACGTCGGCCGAGCCCGAGTTCGACAAGGCAGGGACGTTCATCGGCTCGGCCTTCGTCTATGCGACGGCGCGCGATTGGGCGCGCTTTGGCCTTCTTTACCTGCGCGATGGTGTTTGGAAGGAGCGGCGCATCCTGCCGGAGGGCTGGGTCGATTTCGCGCGCTCCAAGACGACCGCCGACAATTGCGACATCTACGGCGCGGGCTGGTGGATCACGCCGCCGGCTGGAGAAGGGAAGCCGCATCGCGCACTCGTGCAGAGCGGACCGCGCGACACCTTCATCGCCCAGGGACACGAGGGGCAGCTCGTCGTCGTCGTTCCGTCGAAAGATCTCGTGCTCGTTCGCCTCGGCCTTTTCGATGACCGCAAAGGGTTCGGCGCGCTCGGCGAGTGGGTGGGCAGCGTGGTCGCTCTTTTTCCCGACGCCGCGCCGTGACGCGCGCCGCGGCCTTCACGCGCGAACGAGCTCGATTTCTCCTTCGACCTCCACGGGCATGTTGAACGGCAGCTCGGCCATTCCGATTGCACTTCGCGCGTGGGCGCCCTTCTCGGTGCCAAAGACCGCGACGATGAGGTCGGTGAAGCCATTGATCACCGCCGGCTGCTTGTTGAAACCGGGGGCCGAGTTCACCATGCCGAAGATGCGCATCCACGCGGCAATGCGATCCAGATCACCGAGCTCCCGCTTCAGGCTGCCCAGCACGGCCAGTGCGGTCAAACCTGCCGAGGCGTAGGCTTGTTCCACCGAAACGTCGCTGCCGACTTTGCCGAAAGGCGGAGCAAGGGCGCCACTGGCGTCGGTGGGCCCGTGACCTGAAATCAACGCGCGTGTACCCACGATCCTGACCCATGGAAATGGCAGCGTGACGCCCGGTGGAAGTTGCAGAGGCGCAGGGAGGGTCAGCCCGAGTTCCGTCAACCTTTGCTCGATCTTCGACATGAGAAGCCTCCGATGGGATGTCGAATCTGGCGCGGCACGTCGACGGCCGTGAGTGAACAGCCGTGAGTAACTGCCGTGAGTGGACGGCCCTGGATGACGCGTAACCTATCGGTGTTCGGCTGGGAGCGCTAGCATGCTTCACGGTCGTGAGCGCGCATGAAGTCGAACACGGGAGAACCCACGGGCACGCCTTCAGCGAGGATTTGCCGCGGTGACGTGTTCTGGATAGGCCCAGATGACTCGCGCGGGCCTGTCCCGGGCTACTCCCATCCGCACGTGGTGGTGCAGGACGACGTCTTCAACCACTCGCGCATCACGACCGTGGTCGTGTGCGCATTGACATCGAACGTACATCGAGCGAACGAGCCGGGGAACGTCCTCCTCGAAGTAGGCGAGGGGGACCTTCCCGAGCGGAGCGTCGTGGTCGTCTCGCAAGTCTCTTCGGTCGAGAAGGCGCGCTTGGGCGAACGGATCGGGTCGCTGTCCGACGGGCGGGTGGAACAGATTCTGGCCGGCCTGCGCTTCCAGCAGGTGTCGTTTTTCGGGCAGTAACGTCGACCGTTGCATCGCCGCATGGGTGCACGGTCGGCCAGCGTCACGGTCCGTCGACGAGCACGATCCGCGGCGACTCGTCGACGTCGACCGCGACGGTCCCGCTCTGAATGGGCAGCGCCGACTCCATGCCATTCAGCTGCTGATCGGCCAGCGTGACGAGCGTTGCCTTCGTCGCCGCGCCGACCGTGAGCGAGAACGCGGGGACGATGGTGTCGTTGCTGGTCGGCGCCCAGAGGACGAAGGCCCGCTGGGTGCTCTTCGAGTCGCGGAACTTTGCGATCCGCACGTTGGCGTTCCCCGAGGGGAGCGGCCCGTCGAAGCCGAACGAGGCCAGCCGCGCTCGCGCCGTCGCGATGAAGAAGTACGCCGGCTTGGGCACCCACTTGCCCTTGGCGGTGGTAAGGCCGGAGGTGTCGAACTGCACGTGGCAGGTGGTGACGTCGACGTCGCAGGGATCGCGGAGCATGAACATGAACGCGCGGTCGAAGCCGGCGGCGAGCAGCGCGAGGTAGGTACGGAGCAGCCATTGGCCTTGAACCACCGGCGCCGAGTTTCTCCCGAGAGCTGGAGCACGCAGCCGCGAGAGCGAATCGGTGTCGTAGCCGAACTCGGTGATCCACAGCTCCTTGCCCGGCAGCTGCGTGTTCCGGTAATCGCGCAACAGCGCCATCGTCTCTTCGAGTTTGGCCGCCTCGGGGCTGATGGCCGGACGCGGGCTCGGCGTCCCGAAAGGGTCTGGCCCGAACGTGTAGTAGTGAACGTTGATGACGTCGGCCGGAAAGCTCCCGCCTCGGTTGGCCGCCGACCAGGTGCGCATCCCATCGAGATAGCTCTCGATGCTTTGTTCCCAGCTGACGATCGTCGAACCGCTGCCGGCCAGGCCGCCCATCACCATCTTGCTTCGTGCTCGTGCCGCAACACGACGCGTCAGGTCACTTGATGCCGCCCTTCGGGCGATCCTCGGGCACGAGATCATCGTTGCGCCAGTAGGTGTCGTTTTTTCCGGTGTCGTCCGTGAAGCCGACGGTCGCGATCTCGCCCTCGATGACGGTAGCGCCCTTGGGTACGTCGTCCTTTTTCACACAGGAGAAGTTGACGAACACCTTTTCGCCCGGTTTGACCGCTCCGGCGAAGATGTTGCCGGCGCAGGTGAGCCTGCGGCGCGGCTTGTCGCCACCCTGAAGCTCGATCTGCTTGCCTGCCTTGTCGTAGAAATAGACGACGATCCTGCCGTAGAGGATCTCGAGCTTCGCGTTGTTGATGATCTTGAAAGTCGGCCCCTTGTCGCCGATCTTTTTGTCCCACGCAACGTCCATGAGCCGCGCCTTGCCCGTGGCCTTGCAGGGATCGTCGAAGGTGCCTTTGCCCGTCGAACGCTCGGGGCAGGGGTGGACGGGCTTCTTCTCGGGGGCGGACGCGACGGGCGCGGTCGAAGCGACGGGCGGTGCAGTGACCGTGGGCGCGGGCGGAGTCGCGCTCGGCGCAGTCGCCTTCGCCTCCTCCTTGTCGCAACCCATGAGGCACACCGCGAAAGCGGCAGCGCCGAACCTCCAAGTTATCCGTCCTCTTATCGACATGGTCACCTCCGGGCCCCCGGCTGCGCCAGCCCCTGCGCCGGCCCGGCGGACGCTACTCCAAGCACCGGGCGATCGCCACGGCTTCGACTTTTTCGGTCGCGGTTTCTCCGACTCCTTGCCGTGAGGCGCGTCGATCGCACGCGCCGCCTCGGCCGTGAGCCTGAAAAGGCGCCTTTGTGAGTGATCGGACGCGCCGCCTTACGCGCGGCGCCTCGAACGTCGGCGCAGCATGGCGAGCGCCAGCATCGCCAGCCACGCGAGCGATGGCCGCGGTTTGGAGGGGGTCAGGCGGCAAGAGCATCCGCTGTCATCCGACTCTCCTCCCGGGACCGCGGCGCCGTCGGCCCCCGGTCGGGATGTGTCTGCCAGCGCATCTGTGGCGCCATCCCTGGCCGTTGCGCCTGCCATGCCGCCCGCGTCGCGAGCGCCGCCGGTGCCCGCCGTGCCGCTGTCGAGTCCTGCCATGCCGCCCGCCCCGCCGGACCCCGCCGTGCCTGCGTTTCCCCCGCTGCCGGCCGCACCGGACGCGCCCGCTCTTCCCGCGCTGCCCGCGGTGCCGCCCGCGCCGCCTCTTCCCGCGCTGCCCCCGTTGCCGGCAACGCCGCCGCTTCCAGCGTTGCCAGCAGCACCGGCCGTGCCGCCCGTTGCACCGGAGTCCGCACCATCTCGCGCGTCGGCCGCGGCGCCCGTGTCGTTCGCGTCACCATCGCTGCGCGCATCGACGACGGCGTCCGCCGGCTCACTCGCATCGAGCGGAGCATCGTCGGTGCCTCCGTCGCTCGCGTCGACGTCACTGGACGTGACATCGCTTGCGCCATCGGAAGTCGCGTCCTCGCTCGCGTCGGGGGCACCCCCGTCTTCACCGCCGTCGGTTTGAGGCCCGGGAATTCCGACGATGCAGAAGTCGTCGATGTTCCATCCGCCGAAGTTGTTGGTGGCGTTGGACACGAGCTCGAACTTGACCTGTGCGGTCCCGTTCGCCGCTTGCGCGCTGATGTCGACATCGTGCAGCCGCCACTCCTTGTCCACGTGGTTGGCGGTGGTGGCGTTGCTCCACACTTTCACGCCGTTGGCGTAAATGCTGGCCTGATCGCTGGCCCCCGTTTCCACGTTGAGCTGGCGCCGGTACTGCAATCGAACGACGCTCATGCCCGCCGTGCTGATCTGCGGACTTTGCAGGTAGCTCGTTGCGCCGGCCGGGTAGACGCCATCGGTCGTCCATTTGCCGAGGTCCATGCCGTAGACCTTGGCGCCCGACGACGCCACGCGCGGGTCGTTGGTGCCGGCGATCTCGCCGGGCAATCCCCACTCCCACTCATCCGCCTCGGTGGGCGTCGCGCCGTGCGTCCAGTCCGCCGGCGCCACCGCGTCGTCGAAGTTCGTGCAATACAGATTTTGCGCGGTGCCCGCGTAGACCTGGTAATCGGGGTCGGCCGCGTTGTCCGGAAAAGTGTAGGCCTTGCCATTGGCGAACGTGGCGGTGACCCTGTATTGACCGACGGTATTCGCGGCCTGTGCCGGTAGATCGCCGATGTAATTGCCGCTCGCGTCCTTGGTGAGGGGGACCGAGGTAGGCGTGCTCGAGCCCGGAGCCAAGTAGCTGGCCGCCGCCGACGACAGATCCGTCGGGCAAAAGCTATTGCCCCGAAGCGTCAGGGTGACGCCGCGACCGTTCAGCGTCGGCGGCGCGACCCCGGGGACCAGCGCCGCTGCGGTGGGGGTCGACGTCGGAAGCGTGTGCCTTTGAGCGGCCTCGTAGATCGCGCAGAAATTCGGCGTCCCGTTGGCCGTGTTTCCGTCGTCGTCATCGGCCGCGACGACCTGCGTGTAGCTGGTCGGAATGCTGGTGGCCCTGCGCACCGATTCGTAAAAGAGACGGTCGGTGACCCAGTTGCCTTCCTTGTCACCGTAGATGAGCTTGAGATTCTTGCGCAGATCGAACATCCAGCCGGCGTAGGTGACGCCTTGCACGTGCACCTCGGTGCTCGGCGCGGGCCAGCCTTGATCGGTGGTATCGAGATCGCGAATGGGCGTCGTGGGGCGGTCGGTGAAGAACCCGAGTGCCATCCGGTAGTCCTGCGTGATGCTGACGGACAAGGTGTCGCCCACGCCCTCGCCCATGCCGCCGTTCACCGAGCCACCCGCGGTCACGACGTTCTGGTGAAATCCGTGGCCGAACTCGTGATAGATGACGTCGGTGATGCGCCCGGTGTTCTCACACACGTTGGTGCCGCTCGTCCCGGCGATGAAAAACTGGATACTCGACCCGTTCCAGTTGGCGTTGCAGACCTGGTTCTGATTGACGTTGCAGACGAGCGCGTTGTTCAGCCACGCGATCTGGCCACGGGGCACGAATCGCGCGACGTGCTCTTTGACGACGTTGACGCTGCTGAAACAGGTGAGCTGAGAATCGGAGGTGGGCGTCGTGCCGAGATCCCAGATCCCGGCGCCTTCCGGCGTGACCGTGACCGTGCCCGTGACCTTGGCCCCCGACGCGTTGCTGTTGTTGACGGTGACGAGCGTGCCGGTGCAGTTGGTGGTCACCGTGGCGTCGCTGGTGCCCGTCCAGGTGATGCCCCCGTAGTTGTCGGTTTTGCTCGCCACCCCGCCGACGGAGATGTTGGCAAGGGCGGCTGGCCTGTCCACCCTGGTGCCGTAGAGCGGCGAGCGATCCGGCACCTTGTACTTCAGCACACCACCGGCGTAGACGACGTTGTCTTTGCGCGCGACGCCGGCCCCGGTCGCAGAATCGACATAGACCGTCCAGGACCCGGGACCGTTCGGCTCCGTCACCTCGACGGGAACGACGCGCCGGTACTCGATGGCGCCCGATTGGCGAACGATCGAAAGCACGATGGGGCTCGCGGCCTTGCTGGCCACGAGCGTGCGGCCCAGATCGGACAGCCAGGCCGTGGCACCTGTCTTGAGGGCGTCCAGGGTGGCGGCGGTGGCCGCCGCCGGAAGCTGGACGTCGGGCATCGCCGTGGATCCCACGACGAAGAGGCGATCGTTTTTGAACTCGAAGATGAGGTGCGTGTCGAACACCTCCAGGCCCTGGTAAGTCTGCACGAACCCGAGCGTGCGCATCTCGCCGTCGGCGATGTTGTCGACGAGACGGATGTCATTGAGGCTCGAACCCGGCGCGAGAAGCGCGATGTGCTCGGCGATGAAGGCGCGGGTGAAGCGCTCGGCTTCGGCGGCGTCGGCAACCGTTCCGGGAGCAGCGATACCGGAGCCGGTGATGGCCATGGGCACGGCCGTGTGCGCGTCCCAGGTGCCTTCCCATTGCCCCCGGGCCAGCCGAAGAAAGCGGCTCCATGCCGATGCTCGCGCGCTGGGCACGACGCCAGCGGTCGGAGCGTACGCGCGAACCGCATCACCGGCTTTCAGTTCGAGAACACCGGGCGCCGGACCGCTCGTGGCGGGCGGCAGCACGGCTCGAGCGGAGCTGGTGAGCGCACCGAGAGCGAGAAGGCACGGGAGCGAAACGGACAATCTCATGGCGCGCTACCTCCGTAAGAACAAGGACCACGGTCATCTACTTCTTCTACTTCGCGCGCCGAGACGTCTCGCCCATCTCACGCCGCGCTCCCACCGTCAATCTCGGAAAGCGCGGCGCTGGTGGTGCTGCAAACTTGCGACGGAGCTGTTGACGGCAGAAGAAATGATCTTACGGTCAATTCCAGGAGGGTGAGCATGGGAGCCCTGCCGCGCGAGCCGGACAGGCACCGCAAGACGGCAAAGCGCGGGACCAAAGTCGGACCGCTCGCCCTTTCCCACCGCTCGCCCTTTCCCGCTTCGAGCGTCGCGCGTGCCGCGAAAACACGCGCTCCACGATGGCGCGCGTGTCTGGCACTTCTGTCGAATGGGGGTCGACTTCAGGCCGTCGATCGGCAAGAAGATGGGTTGTCGTCGCCCATCCTAGATCGCAGAAATCGAGGGCCACATGTTCAAGACGAAGAACGATCTCCCCCAACAAGCGCGCGCGCAACTCGTCGAGCTTTGCAACGCGCGGCTCGCCGACGCCGTCGACCTTCAATCGCAATGCAAACAGGCGCACTGGAACGTGAAGGGTCCGGATTTCATCGCCCTGCACGAGCTCTTCGACAAGGTCAACGAAGATGTCGAAGAGTACGTCGATCTCATCGCCGAGCGCGCGGTACAGCTCGGCGGGATCGCGGAGGGCACCGCGCGCTCCGTTGCCAAACGGTCCACCTTGCCGGAATACGCCGCCAAAGGGCCGAATGGGACCGACCACGTCGACGCGCTCTCCTCGTCGCTCGCTGCGTTCGGTAAGCTCGTGCGACAGGCGATCGACAAGAGCAACGAGCTGAAAGACGCCGACACGACCGACATGTTCACCGAGATTTCGAGGGGGACCGACAAATGGCTATGGTTCGTCGAAGCCCATCTGCAAGCCGAGCGCTAGAAGCACCGCCAAGGGGCGAGGGCGAGGAACCGCTCAGCGGGCAGTCTCTCATCGACGAAACGCTGGACGAGTCATTTCCCGCCAGCGACCCGCCGTCGTGGACGCTCGGCGTGTCGAAGCGACTTCGAGCAGAACCATCGGGCGGCGCGCCATCGGCCGGACGGCGGCGATGACATGACGGAATCGGCGACGAAGAGCCCGGCGGCAGATCAACCGACCGAGGTCGTGGTCCAGGGCAGCGGGAAGAATTTTGTCCAGCAGATCACGTCGGGCAAGCACCGGCTCGTTGCGGACGAGCCGGTCGCGGCCGGTGGAACCGACAGCGGGCCAGGACCGTACGACCTGCTCCTCGCCGCGCTCGGCTCCTGCACGTCGATGACGGTGGGACTCTACGCGCGCCGCAAGCAATGGCCGCTGGAGGCCGTCCGGGTACGCCTGCGCCACATGAAGATCCACGCCGCGGACTGCGAGAACTGCGAGACGAAAGAGGGGAGGCTCGATCGTATCGAGCGCGACATCGAGATCGTCGGAGCCCTCGACGCCGACCAGCGCGCGCGGCTCCTCGACATCGCCAACAAGTGCCCCGTTCACCAGACGCTCAAGTCGGAAATCGAGATCGCGACGCGCCTCGTGTGAGCGTGCACCCCCGCGCTCGCACGCCGATGAGGCTTTGCCCATGAAGAGGGTGGGCCAGGAGATCGAATGTCCAAGAAAGCGCTGATCGTCCTCGGAATCGTCGCGGCTGCGATTTTGCTCCCCATCGGCTGCGGCGTGTCGTCGTACAACGAGCTCGTGACGCTGGACCAGAAGGTCCAAGGGCAGTGGGCCCAGGTCGAGAACGTCTACCAACGCCGCGCCGACCTGATTCCGAACCTCGTGGAGACGGTCAAGGGGGCAGCCGCGTTCGAGAAGGACACCTTCACCGCAGTGACCGAGGCCCGAAGCCGGGTAGGTGCAGCCTCGCAAGCCGCGGCGAGCGCGCCGGGCGATCCGGTCGCGCTGCAGAAGTACCAGCAAGCCCAAGATCAACTCTCGGGGGCGTTATCGCGCTTGCTCGTCGTGGTCGAACGCTATCCGGATCTCAAAGCGACGCAAAACTTCCGCGACCTGCAGGCGCAGCTCGAGGGCACGGAAAACCGCATCACGGTAGAACGAATGCGCTTCAACGATGCGGCGCGCGAATTCAACACGCGCCGCAACGGTTTTCCGACGGTGTTGTTCGCTTCGCTGTTCGGCAGTCGCTTTCAAGAAAAGGGCTACTTCCGTGCCGAACCCGGCGCTGAAAAAGCACCGAAAGTCCAGTTCTGACGCGCGGGCGCGGCGATGGTGGCCAGCCTGGGTGGCGGCCCTCGCGCTCGTGTTCGGAGCGACCCGAGGATGGGCGCAGGATGTCCCCATTCCCCCCCGGCCCGAGCGATGGGTGACGGACCAGGCTGGACTTCTCTCGCCCGCGCAGCGAGCGTCCCTCGACGCCAAGCTCGCGTCGTACGAACGGAAGACCGGCCATCAAGTCGTGGTCTGGATCGGCGAGAGCCTCGGTGGCAGACCTCTCGACGACTTTGCCGTCAAGACCTTCGAAGCGTGGCAGCTCGGAAGAAAGGGGGCCGACGACGGTGTCCTCGTCATCGTGCTGTCGCGCGACCGCAAGATGGCGATCGAAGTCGGCTATGGGCTCGAACCGCAGGTGCCCGACGCCGTCGCCTCGCGCATCATCAACGAGACCATGGCCCCCAAGCTCGCCGCGGGGGACGCGGACGGTGCGCTCGAAGCCGGCGTGGAAGCGATTCTCCAGAGCATCGACGGAAAGCCCTTCGTCGATCCCGAGGGCAAGAGCCGCCCCGCACCCGAAGCAAAGGGCCCGAGCAAGATCCAGCTCATCGGGTTCGGCATCCTGGCCCTTGCGTTTCTGGTGCTTTTTCTCACCAATCCCTCGCTTGCCATCCAGCTGCTCTTCGTGATGGCGAGCGGTCGCGGTCGCCAAGGAGGCGGGGGCGGGGGTGGGGGTGGTTTCAGTGGGGGTGGCGGAAGATCGGGCGGAGGGGGAGCTCGGGGATCATGGTGAGCGAGTCATGATCTTTGCGCGAAACCGCGTTCGAAAACTGATCGACGAAGGCCGCGTGAAGCAGGCCATCGAAGCTGCCGAACGGAGAACCTCCGGCGAAATTCGGGTTTCGATCGCGCCCTGGTTCTGGGGCAACGTCGAGCGGGCAGCCGACAGCGCGTTCTCGAGGCTCGGCATGACCGCGACGCGCGAACGAAATGGGGTGCTGTTCTTCATCGTGCCAGCTCGGCGCCGGTTCGTCGTACGCGGTGACGCCGGAATCCATGCTCGGGTCGGGCAATCCTTTTGGGACGAGCTGGCCGCGTCCCTGTCCGGGTATTTTCGCCGCAACGCGTTTACGGAAGGCCTCATTTTCGCTATCGATGCGGCGGCGGAACAACTTGCACGCCACTTCCCCCATGAAGGAGAGCGCGACGTGAACGAGCTGTCCGATGAGGTCGATCTTTGAGCCCGGAACGCGCGCTAGTTTGGGAACGGCATTTGCTTCTCGCAGAGCATGAACACGAAAGCGGCTTGCTTGTCGCTCGCCTCGCTCCTGACCGCCGTGCTGCCGGCGCGCGCCGATGCCGTCCCGGCCCGCGCCGATCAGGTGGAGCCGGCAGCGCCTTCGGATCCGCTGGCGCGCCCGGCGGCCCCGCAGACGGTCGAGTCTTCGACACCGGCGCAACCCACGACTCCGCCGCCTCTGCCGGCATGTGCGGATTCCGATGCCGAAGGTCCCTTCCTGTCGTCGACAGGTTGTTCGGGGGTGTTCGGCGTGCGCGGAAGCGCGGTCAATGTTCGGGGAGCGCGCGCCAACGAAGGAAGTGGGCTCATGGTTTCGGGGGAAGGCGAGGAGTTCGTCCGTCGCGGTGTTTTCAGCACCCATGGCATGCACCGGCTGGCGATTGGTGGCGGCGGTGCCGGTTTGGAGGGCACGCTGCTCGGCAGCCTCGCGGGAGGATTTCGCCTGCCGCTCGGCGAGCGACACGGCCCGGTCGTGCGCGCCGGGGCCTTCGCTTATTTGCGCGGGAACGATGCATTCTATGCATCGCTCATCGACTTTCCGCAGCTACAGCTGGGATACCAGTACCTCTATCGCCGCGCGGTGCTCGAGCTCGGTGCGACGACCGGTGCGGTGCTGACGGGGCGTTTCCGCGCGGGCGAAGCCGAGACCCGTATTCTCGGGGCCGGTCTCGAGGTCGGCGCTTACGCCGCGCTGCAAATCCCGTGGTTCCGGTTGGGTTTCAGCGCCATGAGATTGCCGACCAACGACGCGCTCTCTTCGCCGGTACGCACCGCGGAAGGTACGCTCTGTGCGATCGCCACGCCGTTCGCCATCTGCGCCGACGCCCGCGCGACGGTGACCGATGCCATCACTTCACCCGGGGCGCCGCCCTCCGAGGTGACGTCGCTTTATGCGGGTCTTGCTTTCGGCTTCACGCGCGAGCGCTGAGGTCACGCGGCGCGCGTGTCTCGAAAATAGCGAAGCACCCACGGAACGCCGACGAATGAAACGCACCCTCCTTCTCTGGGACATCGACGGGACACTCCTCCTCACGGACGGCGCAGGCATGCGCGGGATGGCGCGCGCCGCTCGTAAACTGTACGGGGAGGCGTTCCGGTGGGACGGCGTCCTGGCCAGCGGACGCCTCGATCCGCTCATCCTCGAGGACGCCTTGGCCCGCAATGGCCTTACGCCGAGCGACGACGGACATCGCGTGTTTCACGACGCGTACCTGATCGAGCTCGCCGCCGAGCTCGAGCTGGTCAGTATGCGTGCGCGCGCCATGCCCGGGATCAAGGAGGCGATCGCCATCCTGCGCGAGCGCAGCAGGACGCACAACGACGTCGTGCAAGGTCTCGTGACCGGCAACTACGTCCGCGCGGCGCCGCTCAAGCTCCGGGCGTGCGGCTTCGACCCGGCGTGGTTCGAGATTGGTGCCTTCGGCGACGAAGGTCGCACACGCCCCGATCTCGTGGCGCTGGCGCTGCGACGGTGCCTCGAGCAATTGGCTTGGTCACCCGACCCGAGCAGCGTCATCGTGATCGGCGATACGCCGCTCGACATCGCATGCGCGCATGCCCACGGGTGCGTCGCGTTTGCCGTGGCAACGGGTCATCACGACGCGGACGAGCTTCGCGCCGCGGGAGCGGACGTCGTCGTGCAAGATTTGTCGGACCCCCGCCCGCTGTTCGAATTGATGGCCCACTCGGCCATGGCGACGAAGTGACCCCGCGCGCGCGGATTTACTCGGGGACGGCCGTTCCCGAACCGCCCATCTCCTTCGGAAAATCCTTCTGTTTGGGAAGGCCGTCGCGAACGTGCAGCACGGTCTCGCCGTAGTTGACGTGGATACCCGCCTTGAAGGGGAAATCGGGGATCACCGCCGCGTAGACGTCGGTGAGACCACCCCCTAGATTGGGGTGCTCGGTGAGCACGTGGCCTCCGCAGGTCTTGCACCATTTCCGAGCGCTACCCTCGGTCTTGTTGTAGGTGCCGAGGTTTTCCGCGCCCTTCGTCACCTTCACAGTTTCAGGCTTCCAGAGCGTGAAGGCGTTCACCGGACCGGCCGACCACGTCCGGCACGACGTGCAATGGCAGTATCCCATGGCGACCGGATCGCCCGTCACAGTTAGCTGAACGGCACCGCAAAAACACTTCCCGTTGTGGGTTTTTCCTGCGCTCATTCTCTCTCCTCGCTCTCTGGTTGGCGATGTCGCGAGCCGCAATCGGTCGAGACGGGCTCGCGACACATTTCCGCAACGTCCACGAGCCAGCCATACTACGCGAGCTTTGGCAAAAGGTTTCGGTGGGCAGGCCTGGGCCGGGCCCGCCCTCGACTAGGATCCGGGCTGGGCAGCCGGAAGCTTGACGACCGAGAACGCAGCGCCAAATGGATCGGAGACGGCCGCCATTCGCCCGTAAGGCGTGTCGAACGGAGGGGCCACGAGTTTGCCGCCGAGCGCCGTCACCTTCTTGGCCGCGGCGTCGGCATCGGCCACCGCGAAGTAGGTGCTCCAATGCGCGGGGAGGTCTTTGGGCATGGCGGGTGTCATCTGCATCACGCCCCCGACCGTCTTCGGGCCTTGGTGCAGCGTCCAGTATTCCATGCTCGGGCTATCGAGGCGCTTTTGCTCGAGCCCGAACACGCGGGCATAGAACTCGCGCGCCTTGGTCGCGTCGCGGGTGTACACCTCGTGCCAGGTCATCGCGCCCGGCTCGTCGATGACTTCGGCCCCGCGATGTGCTTTCGCCTGCCAGACGCCGAAAGCGGCACCGGTGGGATCGCTGAGGATCGCCATCCGGCCCTGTTCCATCACGTCCATTGGCGGCATCAACACCTGACCACCTGCCTCCTTGGTTTTACGGGCAATGTCATCGGCGTTGCTGGCAGCCAAGTAGACGGTCCACGCCGGTAGGGAATTGGCTTCGCGCGGCGGCTTGGCCAAGCCAGCCACCTTGCGACCGCGGATCTGGGCGGTCGTATAAAACCCGGAGTTCGGGTCATCGCCGCCGATGAACGACCAGCCCAAGAGCTCGCCGTAGAACTTGCGCGCCTTGTCGAGGTCGGGCGTCTGCAAGTCGACCCATGCCACCGTACCGAGGGCTGCTTTGTCTTGGTCTGCCATCGCTGCCTCCTTCGAGGGGTGCGCGATAGCACGGACATCGCGACGCGTGCAGGGGCCGTCGGCCCCAGTCCAAAAGCTGGCTTACGGCCCGACGTGCGTCATCCGGTCGGCGAGAAAGTCCGATACCCACTGCGCCACCGTTACCGTGCTTCCATTGGCAATGGGTTGATAGAACCGATCGCGAAAGATCTGTTGATGAGGCGTGTCGTTGAAGAGCGTGCTCACGTAATAGCTGGCAAATTGATTCGAACACGCGTAACGCGTGCGCAAATCGATGAGCCCTTCTTGGAACTTGTTGGCGTCGTAAGTGAGCGTCAATGTGCCGAGGAACAAGAGAATCGGGTCATTGTTGGCGCAGTTGTCGTTACCGGCCGAAAAGAAGAGTCGGATGACTTCGTCGTGCACGCTCTCCACGAGCGCGACGCGAGCCAGCGGATACTTTCGCCTCCAATAGTCGACGATGTTCATGAGCCCACTGCCATCGGCCTCGCGGCATTCCGTGCAGTCGGCGGGCAGCGACGCGTCCATGCCCCAGGTGTCGCGCCAGATCTTCTGTAAACAAGACGGCAAATACTTGGTGGAAAGGGGTGGGCCGGAGTCGTCCAGGATGGCGACGGGCACCGAGGCAAAGGAGTCTTGCACGAGGCCGAAGTCGAGACCGGCGCCGAAGCCGCCCGCGCTCGCCCCGGCCAGCACCACTCTCTCGATGCCGGCAAATGTGGGCACGATGCGGGCGACGAACTTCTGCATGTTGGGATAACCGACGAACTGCTGCAACGCCGTGACGCCGGTCACCATCGCGTCGCGCTTGTTGCCGAAATGCACGTCACCGGTGCAATAGGGGACGTAAATCTGGTTCCAGTCCTTGAAAGGATTAGCGGCGTTGGTCATGTCGAAAATGCCGGCCGTGCCGGGCTGCTGAAGTCCAGGCAAGAGGAAGGTCGAGCCGAGCACGGTTTCGCCGCCCGCGGCGAAGACTTGGCTGAGGTTGGCGGGGTTGTGATCGCAGAAACCGAGGCTCGTGCAGGCGCCGCCCCCTTCCAAATAGAGGAGAAGCCGATTCACCGAGCCGTAGCGCACGTAAAATCCGGTGGGCGAGCCGTCCCGGCACATGGCGCCGTCGATCGTGTACCAGTTCCAACCGGGAGGAGCCGACATGCCCGGAACAGGGGCGCCCGATTGCGTACGGTCGAGCGGTGCGCCGGGCGTCACCGCCAGGTTCACGAACGTGCCGGCCCGATCGGGTGTACAGGTCGCATCGTCAGTTCCGCCGGTGTCACCTCGTGACGCCTCGATCCCGCCGTCGGACGGCGACATACCTGCCGCGCCGCTCGCGCCGCTCGCGCCGCTCGACCCCGAGCGACCGCCCCCGCCCGATCCTGCCGTGCCTGCCGTGCCGCCGGAACCCGACGTGCCAGCGTCGCCACCCGACCCGGACCCGCCGTTGCCGCCCGATCCGGACTTGCCTGCGGTGCCAGGAGCCCCGGACGACCCACTGGCGCCGCCCCTCGGGAAGCTCGCGTCTTGGCCTCCCCCGGGATTTCCCGTCGATCCCGCTCCGCCCAGGCCCGCTCCTCCTTTATCATCGGTGGGCTCCTCGCCGGCGCAACGCAAGAGGGTCAAGCCAACGAGGATTGCAGCGCTTTCGATGCGAATGAGCGATTTCATGAGGTCAGGGGTCGACGATCGACACGAGCCGGGCGCGCCCCGGGGCTCGATCGCGTCACCTTTCATCGAGCGTGCGGTGCGGGCGACTTTTTTTCAATCCGTTGGGGCGCTCAGAACGATTGTCTCCAGCGCTCATGGTACAAGGCGCGCCGTCTGCGAGCCGTGGTGGGGGGGTGGCGTCGCGTGACCCGTGCCCAGCGTGCGCCGGCGCAGGTATCGATCCGGCTCGTCTGGCCGTATGCGCGGCTTGCCGCCATGTACCCCGGCGCGCTCGCCACGATGTCGAAGATCGGGCTGGGCCCCGCCGAATACGCCAATCCGGACACCCGGCTTGCCCTGCGCGACGCCATCGAGTTGCTCAACGCGTCCCTCGACAGCTCGGGCGATCCGGCGCTGGGACTCCGCGCCGGCGAGCTCATCGAGCCGGGAGACTTCGATGTCCTCGAGTACGCTGCGCAGAGCTGCACCACGCTGCGCGAGTCCGTCGGCTGCGTCAGCCGTTACGTGCGTCTGTTGAGCGACGCGGCGGAAATTTCTCTCGTCGAAAGCGGGGAGACCGCGACGATCCGCTATCGCCTCGACCTTCCCTATCCGCCGCCGCCCGCCTCCAATGACTTCGTGGTCGCCTTGCTCGTCACGCACGCGCGACGCCACACGGCGATCGACGATCTCGTGACGGAAGTGCAGTTTGCGCACGAGCCTACGACGTACCTCGGTGAGTACGCGCGTGTGTTCGGCACCAAGGTCAGCTTCGCCGCGTCCTGCAACGCCATCGTGATGCGGCGCGATCGGCTCGACGCTCCCATGCAGCGCGCCAACCCGCGCGTCTCGGCGGCGTTCGAGCTCCAGGTGCGGCGCCTTCTGGAAAAGCTGCAAAAAAATCGCACCGTACGAGGCCGGGTGCGCGAGATCGTCTTCGCCGAGCTCAGTCGCGGCGACATCACCATGGAGAACGTCGCGCGCAAGCTCGGCATGAGCGTCGCCACGTTGCGCCGGAGGCTCGACGAGGAAGACACCCGCTTTAGCGCGATCGTGGAAGCATTGCGCGAGGAGCTGGCCCGGCAGTACCTGCGCGAAAAGAATCAGGCGACCAGCGAGGTCGCCTTTCTCCTCGGCTTTGCCGACGTGGTGTCTTTTCACAAGGCCTTCAAGCGCTGGACGGGGCAAACGCCGACCGAATTTCGAGCGCGTGAAGTACGCAAGGGATGAAGGACGCATGCCACGAAGCAACGGCGCTCGCCCGCCCGCTGCGCATTCGCTACGCGAACCAGGATTCAATGACATCGCCCACGCGCAAGACCTCATCTTGCCACAACCGCTGCGAATGGTTGCGAGCGCGCGAGATCGGTATTAGGTGACCTCGTCCCTTCTCGCCCCCGACCCCAACTTTCACCGAAGGAGGACGCTATGGCCAACGAGAAACGTTCGACGAGCGATGTCCCCGAACGCATCCCCCTGCGTCTCGAGTTTCACTACGAAGTCGATGACCGCGGTGACAGCTACCGAGTGTGGGAAGAGCAATTCCGCGAGCCCGTGGGCATTGGCGGCGATCTGAATCATCTCGAGCGCCGCCTGAATCCGTAGCCGTCGAGATCGCATCGACAGGGGTCTCGCGTCGCGGACAAAACGGGGGCGTGCGTTCGCGTTCTTCTCGTGCGCCGGCCGCCCGCCTCGGCAGCTGGAGTCCAAAGGTGGTATGCATCGAGGGTGACGGTTGTTCGGCTCTTCGCCCTAGGGGCAGTCGCATCGGGGGTTCTGCTCGCCAGCTGCACGCGCCGCATCGCTCATCCGCCCGCGGAGGCCAAATCGCCATCAACCGCAAGCGGGCCCTCGATCGCCTCGGCGGGCACGTCGTTCGTCGTCGAAGATTGCCCTGACGCCAAGAAGATGGACTCCAAAGGCGTCGAAGCGGCGATGCGCAAGCTCACGGAGCCCTGCCATGCCGTCAATGCGCCTGCCGCCGACTTTCTCGCGACGCTCGTACCCGGTGGCCGGATCGAACTCGCGTCCCGCGGCAAGGACGGCGCCGACGGCGTCATCCCCATGTGCGTCGTAAAAAACAGTCTCACCCATTCCGTGGCCCTGAAGCAGCGCTGCACGTTCAACGTCAAGCTGGAACCTGCCGCCACCGTGTCCCCCGCGGCCTCGTCGTCCGCGCAGGTGCCGATCCCCTGAAACGCGCGCGAGGTGATGCCATGGATGGGCGTGGATTGACCTTCCTTCTCGTTGGCTGCGCGGCATCGAGCTCCGCGCCAGTCCCCGCCGAGCGGCCGCCGGCCGTTGCACCCGCCGCGGCGCCGGCCCAAAGCTCGGCGCCCGCCGCGGCTTCGCTCGCCGAGACGCGCGATCCGCCGCCGCCCCCCGCCACACCGGACCCGAGTCACGATGGTCATCACCACGAGCATGCTCACGGGAACACCGGCTACCACATGGATTTTTCGGCGGTGGAACGCTTCGCTCGTCACTTCGATGGGCCCGAGCGCGACGCTTGGCAAAAGCCGACCGAAGTGGTGCGCTTTCTCGATCTCGGGGCGGGCCAGGTCGTCGCCGACATCGGCGCGGGGACCGGCTATTTTCTTTCGTACCTGTCGAAGGCGGTAGGCAGACAGGGCCGCGTGCTCGCCCTCGACGTCGAACCGAACATGGTGGAGTACATGAAGCTGCGCAGTCGACGCGGCAACTTCACCAACGTCGAGGCGCGCGTCGTCGCCCCCGATGATCCCGGGCTCGCGCCGGGCAGTGTCGATCACATTCTCATCGTCAACACCTGGCATCACATCGACGAGCGCGCAGGCTACGCAGCCAAGCTGTCGCGCGCGCTCCGTCCGGGAGGGTCGCTCCTCGTCGTCGACTTCACGCTCGAGGCCGACACGGGCCCGCCGAAAGAGCACCGGCTGTCGGCCGAACAAGTCATCAAAGAGCTCGAGGGGGGCGGCTTGCGCGCGGAGGTGGTCCGCGGCGAGACGCTCCCCAAGCAGTACCTCGTGCGCGGCTCGACCGAGAAGGGGAGCTCACGCTAGGGGCCACGGTTCCTTGCGCGGACCCCCCTGCCAGTTGTTGTGGCGGCCGTCCCAGAAGATCAGGCTGACGTCGCGCAGATCGATGTCGTCGATGCAGTTGAGATTGACGGACACGTAGTCGCCGCCGAGCTGCTCGAGGTGCCCGCGGCCAAAGCAGTGCACGCCGCAGCGTTTGCAGAAGTACCGCTGCTGCGTCTTGCTGGCCCATTCGTACATGGAGAGCTTGGATTCATCGGTCAACAGGGCGAAGGCCGCGGGCTTGACGACCCCCCCGGTGATGCTGGTCTTGGTGCAGACCGAGCAGTTGCATCGGCTGCCGGCGGTGGCATCGATTTCGGCTTCGAAGCGGACATCGCCGCAGTGGCAGGTGCCGAGGTGCTTCTTCTGCTTTCCGGTGTTCGCATCCATGGTCGGTCTCCTTGGTTATTTCGAAGTGCTGACAGGACTTTAGCAATGCCAGATGACAGCCTTATGTCAGGTATTATCCGGGATTCACGCCCGCGGTACGAGCGAGGCAGGGTGCGCCTTGGCATCGGTCCCGTCCGCGCCCGCGCGGGCACTGTGATCGACGATGGCGTAGATGCCGCCCGGTTGGAGCGCTTGGAAGACGGCGCGGTTCACCTTGACCGGTTTGGTCAGCCGGTTGCTCCACCACTTTTCCGCGTATTGTTCTAGAACCCATTTCGGGTTTTGACCGTACACTTTGCCGGTCGGACCGACTGCGCGCGCGAGAAGCTCCGCGGTGTAGCCCGTCGCTGCGGCGGCCGTCGAGGAGGGCGGGGCAGCGGCGGAATTCGGTCCGTTGGCCGTGGCGCAACCGCAGACGACCAGCGAGGCGAGCAGGAAAGCAAGGGCGACGACCACAGGCGATCTTTGCATTTCGAACGGTCCTTCTCGGGAGCGCAAGGGACGGCGAGGCCGCGACGTGGACGTGTAACCTCGAACGGCGCACGTGACCAGCGATTCATCGCCACAACCGCGCCGCTCCGCGGCATCGCTCGAAGTTCGCATCCCCGTCTCCTGGTCGCAGATCTCTGCGGCGCGCGTCATCGTGGAGACCGACTTCGCCGATCTCGAAGTCGAGCCTTCACAGGGGTCGCCTTTCTTCCACAATCTGACGTCGTTGGGCATCGCTTACCTCTGCGTGGCGCGTCGCTCGGCCGAGGCGTTCATCGACTGGGCTTGGCTCGACGCGCAGCCCGCGCTTCACGAGGCGGTGGGAGGTGCGGTCCGCCATATTCGATTGGCGGTGCCGCTGCGCGTCGTGGTGGACACCGCCAAAGGGCGGGGAACCATCGCCGCACCGAGCGCACGCGAAGCGAGCAGCTAACACCTCGTCCTCGGCGCGGCGTGGGAACGTCGCGGGGCAAAAGCCGTGCGACGAAGGTCTTAGACTCGCAAAAGTCGCGGCGCGCCGATGGACCGCCTCGAAAAACGTGCCTAACGTGAATCCACGCCGATGGCCGTCGACCCGAGCGCAGCGCAACCACCGCGATCCTCCAGCACGCCACCGGAACCCGAGCGGAGCCGCGCCTCGTGGTTGACCTGGGTCGTCCCGTTTCTGTTGCTCGGCATGTTGACCTGGGGGCAGTATTTTTCCCCGGGCGAGGGCAAACACACGAGCATCAGCTACACCGATTTTTACCACCTCGTTTCGGAGGGTAAGGTCGCGAGCGCGGCCATCAAGGGCCAGAACGTGATCGGCGCCCTCAAGGGCCCCGAGACGGTGGCCGGAAAGTCCGTCACGTCGTTCACGAGCATGCTTCCGCCGCAGGAAGATCGTGATCTTTTGCCGCTCCTTCGAGAAAAGGCGGTGAATGTCACCGTCAAGAGCGAGGAGCAGCCGCTCGTCGTGCAGATTCTCCTCACGATATTGCCGTGGGTCCTCATCCTCGGTGCCTGGGCCTGGATCTCGCGACGTGCGCAAGGAATGCTGTCCAAGAATCCGCTGGCGCGCATGGTCCGCGGGCCGACGAGGCGCTACGTCCACGAGTCGCAAGTCCCCGTCAAATTCGACGACGTTGCCGGTCTCAAGGCCGCCAAGCAAGATCTCCGTGAAATCGTCGATTTTTTGAAGGAGCCGGCGCGTTTTCAGCGCCTGGGAGGCAAAGTGCCGCGGGGGGTGCTTCTCGTTGGTCCTCCCGGTACCGGCAAAACGCTGCTGGCGCGGGCGGTGGCCGGTGAAGCCGGTGTTCCGTTCTTCTCCATCAGCGGTTCGGAGTTCATCGAGCTGTTCGTCGGCGTAGGGGCTTCGCGCGTGCGCGCGCTTTTCGAGGAGGCCAAGAAGGAAGCCCCTTCCATCGTTTTCATCGACGAGATTGACGCCGTAGGGCGTTCGCGCGGGACCGGTCTCGGCGGCGGCAACGACGAGCGGGAGCAGACATTGAACCAGCTCCTTTCGGAGATGGACGGGTTCACGCGCAACGACCTCACCGTCGTCATGGCGGCCACCAACCGTCCCGACGTGCTCGATGCGGCCCTGCTGCGCCCCGGACGCTTCGATCGGCGCATCGTCGTCGATCGGCCCGAACGCGCCGCCCGCCGCGCGATCCTCGCCGTTCATTGCCGCAACAAGCCCCTCGGCAGCGACGTCGACCTTGGCGCCATTGCCGACAATACGCCCGGGTTTTCGGGGGCCGATCTGGCCAACCTCGTCAACGAAGCGGCGCTCTCCGCTACCAGGCGCCACGCGGAGACCATCGACGCCCGCGACTTCACGCAGGCCTACGACAAGATCGTCCTCGGTGACGTGCGCGAAACGCTGCTCGACGCGGAGGAGAAAAAGCGGGTCGCGGTCCACGAAGCCGGCCACGCCGTGGTGGCGCATTTCACACCCGAGACCGAGCCGCTCGAGCGGGTCAGCATCCTGCCGCGTGGCATGGCGCTCGGCGCCACGCACCAGACGCCCAGTGCCGACAAGCACATCATGACGCAGCCCGAGATCGATGCGCGGCTCAGGGTGTTGATGGCGGGGTACGCCGCCGAAAGGATCGTGTACGGAAACCCTTCGTCTGGTGCGGAGAACGACCTTCGCCGTGCGACGGAGCTTGCCATCAAGATGGTGGCCCATTTCGGGATGAGTGAAAACGTCGGCCCCGTCTTCTACGAACACCGCAACGAGCATCCATTCCTCGGTCAAATGCTGGCCACCGAGGGCGCCACGAGCGACGCCACCATCCATTTGATCGAACAGGAAGCGCGCCGCGTCCTCTTGCGAGCGTCGGAAGACGCGAAGAAGACGATCATGCAGCATCGCGATCCGCTCGACCGGCTCGTCGCGGCGCTCCTCGCGACCGAAACCGTCGACCGCACCGAGCTTCAGACGCTACTCGGTCCGCCGGCGTCCCAGGTGACCAAGCCGAGAACGGCGGGGCTCTCGGCGCTGCCCGAGGCTTGACGCTCGCGGCGTGACCTTCAGGGCGTGTTGCCGCCGGCAAGGTGCACCGTGCGCGTCGGGAACGCGAAACTCGTCCCCGCCTTCTCCACCACTTCCATGAACTGAAGCAGGATCTCCTGGCGGATGAGCTGAAACTCGGTGTAGTCGGCGGTCGTGAACCAAGCCATGATTTCGATGTCGAGAGAGCTCGCCTTGAGGTCCTGGAAACGGACGGTGATGCCTTCGGGCCAGATCTTGGGGTGCTCGCGCAGGATCTGTTCCAATCCCGCCACCACCAGCCGCATCTGGTTGGCCGTTGTCCCGTAGACGAGGCCGAGGATGCAAGCGAGGCGGATGCGATCGCGGGCCGCAAACGACTCGATGCGCATCTCGGCGAGCTTTCCGTTGGGAATGGTGATGAGGGTGCGATCGAGCGTCCGTATGCGCGTCGAGCGAAGTCCGATGGCTTCCACCGTTCCCATGAAATCCTCGACCTTGACGAAGTCCCCTTCGCGAAAGGGCTGGTCGACACCGAGGGAGAAGGCGCCGAACAAGTTCTCGAATGTCTTCTGGGAGGCGAGGGCGAGCGCCAAGCCGCCGATGCCGAGTCCAGCGATGAGACTCGCCACCGGGTAACCGAGCTCGGAAATGACCGCGACCATGGCCATAATTCCGAGGGCGACTTTGCCGATTCGTGCGCCGAGCGAAATGACAGAGCGCGATGCGCCGTGACTCATCCCCCACGGCGACAGCCGGATGATGTCGACGAGGACGTCGATCGAGCGCAGCAGCGTCCAAAAGAAGGCTACGAAAAACGAGGTGTGCAGCATCCCCGACACGAACTCGTCGGCCGATGGATAGAGGGCCAAGAGCGGAAGGGCGGCGAGAGAGAGGGCGACCGCGATGGCGAGCGCGAGGGGACCTCCGAGGCGAGAGACGATGGCGTCGTCCCATGTGGCCGGTGTCCTCGAGGTGATCGCGCGCAAGCCAGGCACGACCAAACGGCTAGCGATGGCCCCCGCCACGAGGGACAGCAACGCCAGCAGGGGGAGGGCGATCCATTGCCAGCGGAGAACTCCGCGAGGCCCCGGTCGAAGCAGTGGCTCCGGCAGGTGGTCGAGCATCCACCGCTGGGGAAGCTCGCCGTACCAAGCGTCGACGTATTGCACCGTGGTGTGCGAGAAGAGCCAACGGTCGACGTTGTTGCGCTGGCGTCGCGCGAGGCGTACGGGCAGGAGCTTGCCTTTCGCGTCGGTTATCTTTCCAATCTCCTCGATATTGGCGGGAAGCCCGTCGGCGCGGTTGCCGAGCGAATCGACGGACACGGTTTCCAGATCGATCGAGAGGTGTCGATCGAGCACGGCTTTGAGCATGCGCGCGAGCGCCGGCCCGCGTGCGCTTTCACTGGGCTGAAGCTCGAGGGCATCCGCGGCATGCGCATAGTCGCCCCGATCGCAGGCCGAGAAGTAGTCCGAGAGCGCGGCGCGCGGCGAATCGCTGTCGATCGCTTCTTCCTGCCGAGTTGCGGCGCTCGACGCGGGCGGGGGCTCGGCGAACGCGGCCGACCCGTGCACGAGAAGGAGGGAAAAAATGAGGAGAGCGAAGTAGATGGGGCGCAGCATCGAAACCGCCGACGAGCAGGTTGACCATAGGTGGGCCTTTGGGCGCAACCGGCATGTGGCACCACAAACTCACAAGTTCTCCACAGAGCTGGCACGAAGCGAGCGCCACAATCGAATGGTCATTCAACGGGGAGGTTGCCAATGCGTCTGAACTTCTTTTTCAAGGTCTGCGGGCTGCTGGTGCAGGCCCGATCGGCCGGCACGGTCCGCACACTGTTGTGGGCGGCGAGCGGCGCGGGGAGCTAAATCGTGCCTGTCCGGTCAGGTAACGTGGGCTTAGCGTCAGCTCGATGATCGACCGGGTAGCGAGAAACCGCCGCAGTGGTGCCGAGCAGGGCGGCACCGACAACGCCCGACCCTAGCGAACCCAGTAAAATGCCGGCCTTGGCTTGGGCGAGGAGCGCGGGATCGTCGTTAAAGGCGAGGTTGGCGATGAAGAGCGCCACCGTAAAACCGATTCCCGCGACGATCGCGACGCCATAGAGCTTGGACGGCGGGGCCCCGCCCGGCATCGGGGCAAGGCCGAGCCGCACCGTGAGCGCGGCTGTCGCGAAGATGCCGAGTTGCTTTCCCACGAAGAGACCGAGCGCCGTGCCGAGTGCGACCGGCGTGGCGAGGATCGACAGGCCCACGCCGCGCAGCGACACGCCGGAGTTGGCCAGCGCGAACAGCGGCATGACGAAATAGGCAACGTATGGGTGCAGGACGTTCACGAAGCGCTGGGCAGGCGCTTCGAGGTCCTCGATCACCTCCCGGCTGGGACGCGGCGGTCGGGCGGGGATCATGAGACCAGTGATGACGCCGGCGATGGTGGCGTGGATACCTCCGCGGTGCAGGGCGTACCAGAGAGCGGCGCCCACGATGGCGTAAGCAAGACCATTTCGCACATACTGGCGATTGAAGATTCCGAGGAGCAGCGAAAATCCGGCCGCTCCGAGCAGCCAAGCGACGTCGAGCCGGTGGCCGTAGAAAAGAGCGATCACCAGGATCCCTCCGATGTCGTCGAAGATCGCGAGCGCCGTTACGAAGACGACGAGCGCGCGCGGCACGCGCTTTTGCAGGAGCGTCAGCACGCCGACACAGAAGGCAATATCGGTGGCGATGGGGACGCCCCAGCCTCGTTGCCCGGGTTTCCCCCAGTTGAACGCCAGAAAGATCCCTGCCGGAACGATCATGCCGCCGACCGCGGCGAGGACGGGAAGGCTCGCTTTGGGCACGGTATTGAGCTCGCCCACGACGAGCTCCCGTTTGATCTCCATCCCCACGACGAAGAAGAAGAGCGTCATCAAGCCGTCGTTGACGAGCTCGGCGACTGTGAAATGGGTCTGGATCGCGCCGGTACCGAGCGCGAGCGGATACGCCACGACACGCAGGTAGCTTGCGTGGAGGTTCGCCCAGACGAACGCGCACGCGGCCGCGAGCAACAAGAGCACGCCGCTCGCCGCCTCGAGGCGCAGAAATGCCTGCAGCGGGCGCATGACGGTGCCGAACGGGCCCCCGCGCGTTCGCCCATCCGTCATGGGAGGCGTCTCGCCTTACGCTTCTCGATCGAATGTTCGCTCGTCGCCATGGACCCTCGACCGGCTCACCGGTGAGGATGGCGGCCCGACCACCCTTGGTCCTGCAGCGCAACGAGCCTGCACCCTTGTTCAACGTCCGACCGGTATTTGCCACATCCCAGAGAGAGCGGAAAGGCGTTTTCGTCAGTGCAGCCGGTCGGCGGAGGAGGAAAGAGCGCTCGCGAGCACCTCGATTGGTTCATCCCAGAAGTAGCCCTGGCCGAGCTCGATGCCGATCGAGATGAGCGCATTGACGTCTGCTTGCGATTCGACCCCTTCGGCGATGACCTCCGCTCCGAGACCCAGAAGAACGCCGGCCAGCCGCCGCAGATCCCGGCTCCGGCCCGCGTCCTTGGACACGCCGTGCACGAAGCGGCGGTCGATCTTGACGATGTCGGGTTCGAGGACGATCAGCGCTTCGAGCGAGCTGTGCCCGAAGCCCACGTCGTCGAGCGCCATGTCGATCCCGTGGGCTCGGAGCGCGTTGCGGCTTTCCCGCAGGCGCATCGGGCTGCCGACGAGCTGCTGCTCGCTCACCTCGATGCAGAGCTGGTGCGGATAGAGAGGGCGGCCGATGATGTCGAAGATGGTCGCCGCAGGAACGCCGATCAGCGTCTGCGGATGAACGTTGACGTGACAACGCCCCGATGTCGTCAGCTGCGTACGGATGGCCATACTCGCCCGGAGACAATTGAGATCGAAGGCGATGAGCGAATTGCTGCTGCTAGCGAGCGCAAAGAGGACGCCCGGTTGCTCGAGCTCGCCGCGTGGACCGCGCACCAAGAGCTCGCTGGCGATCACGGTGCTGTCCGCGATGCGCACGATGTTCTGCGACGCCACGCGCAGGCACCGGGCGTCGGAAAGGACGGCCGCGACATGCTTCTCGTCGATGGTCACGTCGCGGAGGGAGGGGATCCCCGCCGTCGACACCCGCTGCTTGCCTCGGGTCTTGGACACGCGGAGCGGGATCGAGGCCGCGGAGATCACCTCCTCGATCGTGATCGCTTCGAGCGGCACGCGATCGACGCCGATGCTCACGGTGAGCTTTCGCTCGCGCAACGCGGGGGGAAGCACGGCGATGGCGAGCTCCTGCAGGAGCCGCTGACCGACCAGTCCCGCTTCGGTGGGCCGTGTGGCGGGGAGCAGGACGAGAAACTCGTCCCCGCCGATGCGGCCCACACGGTCTTGCGGCCGGAGGGTTGCCTTCAGCGTGTTGGCGACGATGACGAGCGCCGCGTCCCCCATGGCGTAACCCAGCGTGTCGTTGATGCCCTTGAAATCGTCGCAGTCGACCAGCATCACCGATAGCGTCGAGCTGGCGCGGTTCATACGCGCCAGCTCGTCGAGCAGACCCTCCTGCAGACCGCGCCGATTGAGGAGTCCAGTCAGCGGATCCTGCGACGCCTGGTGGACCAGCTTTTGGTTGGTGGTCAAGAGCTCGTTCACCAGGTTGGCGATGCGCTGGTGCGCGAGCAGCCGTTCGGTCACGTCGCGCAGACACAAGAGCCTGCAGCGCAGCCCGTGCCATTCGATCGCGGCCGTGCGCACTTCCGCCGTCCTGCCGCTGCCCACCTCGATCCGAAAATCACCGTCGCTGTTGGCGGGAGTCGCAAGGACGAAGGGTTTGCCGATCAGTGCTCCTTCGGGCTGGCCGAGAAGCTCGAGCGCACCAGGATTGGCGAAGACCACGCTCTCCTCGGCGTCGAGGACGAGCACGCCGTCGGGATGGACCTGAAGGAGGTTACGAAATTGCTGGTATTCCCGATGCCGCGCGACGGCAGCGTGGAGTGAACGTCCGAGCGTGGCGTCCGCCTTGGGCCGGCTCAAGAAACCCGACGCGCCCGCCTGCATCGCCTCCACCCGCAGCGCGTCGTCGTGACTCGCGTTCCAGACGACGATAGGGACGTCGCTACTCGCCTCTTTCAGGCGAGCAATCGACTCGGCAGCGGCGGCGTCGCGAACCCGCAAGTCGAGCAAGATCACATCGAAATGATCGCGACCGAGGGCGGCACACCCTTCGAGCACCGAGGGAGCGCGGCGCATGCGGAAGCCCTCTCCCAGCTTCTCTCGCTCCGGAATTTCGGAGGTGGCTCCGTCCTCGATGAGGAGGACACACAACGGCGGGGCGGCGATACCCGACGCTGCAGGCGAAGGATCGTTGGTGCGGCGCCGTCGAGCCGAGCTTGGTGCCTCGCTCTCCTTGAACAGGGAGCGGGGAAGATCCAAGGTCGCGAGGATCTGCTCTCGTTGATCCAAGGCGCCGAACATTTCGCGCATCTGGCGCGGAGGCTTCTTGACCAGCGTTGGATTCGCCGGGATTTTTTTCATGCTGGAGTTCGCGTCGTCTCCAGCGGCCCGATAACCCATCGTTGGTCCTCATGGCGCGGATTCTCGCCGCGCGGTTGCTCGGAATGCGTGATGCCCGCCGCGACCGAGCTGCGCGCGGCGATGTCCAGCTCGAGCCGGCAATAGCCTTTCATCGTTCCCACCCCCCATTCCAAGCAGCGCCGGGCGCGCACCGAAGCTACTCTCGCGTAAGACTTCTTACGACGCACCCGCCGTCGCTGCAACAGCACGACACACGTCCCCCAACTTCACCATAACAAATGCAAAAGAAGGCTAAAAGCGGGTATGGTTCGACCCCCTCGCGGCCGTACGAGCAAATCATTACGCTCTATCGGGCCTCTATCGGGCCTCTATCAGGCCCCCTGGTCTCTCTCTATCAGGCTCTGGTCTCTCTCTATCAGGCGCTTGTCAGGCTTCTATCAGGCGCTTATCAAGCAGGCGCTTATCAAGCAGGCGCCTATCAAGCGTCCCCCCAGAAGCGAAGCTTCAACCCCAGAGGAGCTCGTCGCTTGCGCCAACGTGCGCCCCTTGATCTTGTGTTGGTTCGCGAGGCCCTCGTACTCCGACCAAGGGCCGATGCTTTGGTGCCGCGCGACGTCAGCCTGCGACAGGCGGTGCGGTCGCACGGCCCCGGTGCTCGAGGTAGAGGTTGTCGCGCCAGCGAACCAGATCGGCGTAAGCCGATTCCAGCGTGGGTCGCGTCCATGCGCGGCGCGTGGCGGGACCGAGTCGGATGTACCCGTTTCCGACCGGCGAAATGCCTTGCAGCAGCGTGGCCATGGCGATGTCGGCGTAGCTGAACCTGCCGAGCAGGTACGGCGAGGTTTTCACGGCGCTACGCAGACGGTCGAGGGCCGGTCGCATTCTGTCCTCGTGCTCGGCGGCCGCCCCAGAAGAAACGCCGTATTTGCGCGCGAACCAGCGCAGCGCCACGCGCGTCACCGGTCGCATGGTGGCGCTCAGCCACGGGGGGAGCGAGAAGGGAAGTCCTTCATCGAGTGCGGCCTCGCTGGTGAGCAACGCCGACACGACGAGCGCGCGCACGTGCGACGAAGCTTGGTCGGCAAGCTCCGTCCACGCGCGGATGTCGCTCTCCTGTTCCGCGGCAATGAGTTTGGAACCCGAGCCGGTGCGGTCGGCGTATCGGGCGATGTCCCACGATTCCCTGAGCACGGCATCACCGTCGATGAGGACGGGGACCGTGGCAGGGCCGTCCTTTTTTCCGACGATGCGGCGCAAACGAAGCTCACCCAAGAAGGGGAGATGCTCCACCGTGCGGTAAGCGATTCCGTGATGATCGAGCGCCCATCGCGCCCGCTCTGACCACGGAGAGTAGCTGAGCTGGACGAGCCGGCGCTCCTTGCTCATGGAGGCGCGCTTATATCACGCGTTTCTCGCGGCGAGAGTGGTGGTAAATTTCGACGAAGATGCGTCCGCCGCCCCCTTCGATGGGCCCGAGTCTTCGTCATACGATCGATGTCGCGCAGCTCATCCAGGACTGCCCGGTCGAGTCGACCACGACGGGGACGTTTTTTCAGCATGTGCGTGACGCGGTGGTCAAGCGCACCGGCGCCCTGCCGAGCACGCTTCTCAAGGGGCTGACGACCAACCGCTGGATGCCATTTCTGCAGTACCCGCTGCGCGACTTCATGCATCTGGCGGTGAACGGAGCGGGGATCTTGCACCCGCACGAGCCGCTCGCGGAGGGGCTGCGCCGGGTGGGGTGGCTGGCCTATCCGAGTTTCGCGTCCACCATGGCTGGGCGCATCGTGCTCTTTGCCTTCGGCGAGAAGCTCGAGCAAGTCGTGCAGGCGACTCCCCGGATCTATGCGATCACCGTGCCCGGACTGGAGGTGACCATTCTCGAGCAGGGCGAGCGCCATGTGCGCATCCAGTTTCGCCGGGTCTATTGCTTCGCGGACGCGTACATGCGCGGTGTGCTGGAGGGAACGGTGTGGTGCCACGGCTTCGACCCGTCCATCACGGTGACCGTCGGTGCGCGCCCATCGGACGCCGAGTACGTCGCCCACTGGTAAAACGGGGGCGCGTCACGGCGCGGCGAGCGCGCTGGCGATCTCGGCGTAATCGGCGTCTTCGATGGCGCCATGCACCGTGCAGCGAACCTTGCCGCGCGGATCCACGAGCACCTGCACCGGTAGATCGGGCGCCTTGGGCAATCCCATGGCCGTCAGCCAGTCGTCGCGCTCCCGCCCGTCACGCAGCCAATAGGTAGCACGGGTGAGGCCGTCGCCGCCCCTGGCGAGGAACTGCTCGAGCTGTCGTTCGTCGTCGTCGAGCGAAACGAAAACGAGCGTCGCCTCCTGTCCGGCCTGCGCGAGCCGCGAGGTAAACGACGCAAGACGCGGCATCTCCTCCTTACAGGGCGCGCACCACGCGGCCCACAAGTTGATCCACAGCCATCTGCCCGTCGGGAGCGTGGTGGTGGGCGCCCTCGCCCCTGGCGCGAACTTGCGCGCGAGCGGCTTTTTCGTGAGCTCGCGGCCCGGCTTGCCGAGCTGTCCGTCGCAGAGCCTGCGCGGAGAAGCCGGTGTGGGCGGCGGCGATGCGGCGGGGCTCGCGCTCGACGCTTTGGTCTCCGACGATCCCCCCTTGGCCACGACGATTTCGCTGCGCTCGCGGGTTGCGCCGCGCGCGGCGGCTTGGCTGGCCTCGTCGCGGCACGCTGCTGGCGCCCCTGCGCAGGCAAGGATGCCGAGCGCGAGGCGGACGCTCAGAGTCGGCAGTCGACCCATGACACGAAGGCGCTGCGGTTGATCGACTCGTCGTCGCATTTGCTGCCGGATCGTGACGTCTCCCAGTTGCAGAAGTCCTTGTCGAGCTGCGCAAACTCGTTGCCGAGCCAGAGAAGGCCGAGGCGCTTGTCGAGCTCCGAGTCGGCGAATTTCTCTTTGACGTGAAACTGGATGGAGTTGGCCCGGCGGTGCGAAAGGGCGCGGTTGGTCTCCACCGTGCCGGTCTTGGAGGCACGGCCCACGACGAAGAAGTAGCGGGCGCCCTTGCGGTCGAGCCAGCGCTCTTCCAGGATTTTCTGGGCGCCATCGTCGAGGTCCTCTTTACCGGAATCGAAGAGGATGACGGCCCCGCGCTTGCGTAGCGGCGTGAACAGCTCGTTGAAGTCCTGACCGCTGATGGAGGCGAAAGTCTTCACGTCGGCGGGTTTGCATCCGCGTCGCGCTTCCCCTTCGGAGAGGCCGCACGAGTGCAGCACGCGCTCGAGCACCTCTTTGAAGCGCGGCGTGCAATAGGCATCCTCGGCGTTGGCGGCGACGGCGACTTTGCTCGGAGCGGCTGCGATGACGAGTCGCTCGCGCGCTGATCGCACGGTGGCGTAGACCGTCAACGTCGAGGCGATGAGCGTCACCACGCCGACCCCGAGCCCGATGAGAGCGGCTCGCGTCGCGTTGACGGGGGGCTTCACGGCACCACCTCCGGCGCGAGCTGCGTCAGCGTGTACCGCAGGCCGAGGTCGGTATCTTCGTCGCACACTTTGCGGTCGCCGAGGTACATCTGCGGCGTCGAGACGGGGATGGCATTGTCGGCCGCAAAATGGAGCTGCTGGTTGAGCTTCTGCTTGGTGGCGGGCGCATCGAGGCAGGTGGCGGCGCTCTGGCCCCAACGCTTGGAGATGACGCGCCGGAGCTCGCCGTCGCCAGCCTTGGCGACTTTGACGAGGTCGTCCTGCTGATCGTAGGCCCACTCCAGCACCTGCCGAGCGTGATCGCCGCCGCAAATGACGGCCTTGGAGAGGGTGCACGCGCCCGGGTGCAAGGGCGTCGTCAACATCCAGTTGCATTCGCTGTCCAGCGGAAAAAGGCTGAGCTGGATGTCGAGGCGATCGTAGGCGCCCTCCGCGATGAGCCGCTGGTGAAAGGCCCGGCAAGTGGGGCAGAGCGGGTCTTCGAAGAGGATGGCGGGTCTCACCGAGTGCGCCGTTTTCAGGTGGAGCAGGGCGTTGTGGGCCTCGACGGCCTTTTCGAGCTTGCCGCAGTTGCCGAGAAACGGTCGCTCATCGGGCACAGCGGCGGCGTAGACGAGCGAAGGGATCAGCGCGCTTGCCGCGAGGGCCAGCGCCCAAAGCACGGGCGGCCCCCATTTGCCCGCGGGGCGCGGCATCGTCTCGCCGTAGCTCGGTTTCGCGGCCCGCAGGGCGAGGAGCGCCGCGACGAGAAGCAACGACGATGAGAGGTAAATCCCGACGCACGTCTTGCAGAGCGAGCCGATCTTGGTGACGGAGATCACGAACATGATCAGCGAGACTGCGAAGGGGGTGGCGCCGGCGGCCGCAAAAAACCACACCGCCCTCTTCGAGGCGCGCGGCCCCGCGAAGAGCAGGTACATCGAGAAGCCGAAGAAGAACGAGAACGCGCCGAGCGCAAAGAGTGAAACGGGGATGCCTCCCCAATACGAGCCGCGGAAGAGGGCCGAATAGGCGCTGTACATGGCGGCGCGGCAAGGGTTCTCTTCGTCGGCGCCGGAGGTGAGGCCGGGTACGAGGCTACAGTGGACGTCGTGCAGACGGCGATCGAGGTGCGCCGCGTAATCCACGCTCGAGTAGGCCGCGAAGGTGAGACCGAGGATGGAGGCCAGTGCGCCGAGAATCGCGGGGCGCCGCAGCCTGGAAGGCATTTGTCCGTCGTCGGGGTAGGTCATGCTAGAACGGGAGACGAATGGTCGTGTCGCCGGTGCGGGTCGGACAGCGCGCGGCGCGGCCGAGGGGCCCGAGCCATTTTTGAGCATGCGAGTTTACCAGGACACGCTCCAAGTATCGACCCAGGGAGAAGGCGCGACCGATTTGACGGGGCAGGTGCACGAAGTGGTGCGCGCCAGCGGCGTCGTAACGGGGCAATGCACGGTGTTCGTTCAACACACGTCGGCCGGGCTCGTCATTCAAGAAAATGCCGATCCCGCGGTGCTGCGCGATCTGGTCAAATGGCTCGCCACCATGGCGCCCGAATCGCGCGCCTGGGAGCACGATGCGGAGGGGCCCGATGACATGCCGGCTCACGCCAAGGCCGTGCTGACGCGCTGCTCGGAGAACATCCCCATTCGAGAGGCGCGTCTCGCGCTCGGCACCTGGCAAGCGATCTACTTGTGGGAACACCGGCGCCGGCCGCATCGGCGGGAGGTCATCGTCAACGTGATCGGAGTCGGTCCGGAAGCGCGCGGAGGAAAGGGTTGAGCGCTGATGACACGCGGTGGTCGTAAACCCAAAGGCACGGTGAGCCGCGACGCCCGGCGGTGGCACCTGCTGCGGCCCATCGTGACGGCTCTGGTGGTGCTGTTCGCCGCGACCGCTCCGCGCCAGGCGTCTGCGTACTGTCGCACCACGACGTGCCCGCCGCCGCTATGCGACCCCGACGCCAACGGGTGTCCGAGCGGCATGCCCATCGCATGGCAGACGTCGTGTGTCAGCTACTCCATGCAGTACCGCGCATCGAAACAGATCAATCTGGCCACGGCGAGCTCCGTCATGGAAAAAGCCTTTGCCGTTTGGCAGAACGTCAGCTGTCCCGCCACCGGGATCCCCGCCGCGATCCGCGTCGATCACCATTTCGGGGACGTTGCTTGCAACCTCCACGAATATAACCAGACCGACTCCAACGCGAACTCCGTCATTTTCCGTGACGATAAGTGGCCGTACGAGGAAACTGGCAACGTCGTCCTCGGGCTGACGACCATCACCTACAGCCGCAAGACGGGCGCCATCTTCGACGCGGACATGGAGATCAACGCCACCCAGCCCCTCTCGATCGATGATCCCGTGCCTATCACCGCCTACGATCTTCAATCGATCGTCACCCATGAAGTCGGCCACTTCCTGGGGATGGCACACTCGCACGACCCCAACGCCACCATGCAGTCCTCCTACACGGCCGGTACCTCGAGCTTTCGCACGCTCGGCGCGGACGACATCCAGGGGATCTGCGCGGTGTACCCGGCCGGGGCGGCTGTCCAATGCGACTTCAATCCGCGCCAAGGTTTTTCCCCCGTGTGCGGGCTCTTTCCATCGGGTGGAGGGGGTCGTTGTTCCCTCGCGCGTCTCGCGCCGACCGACCGGGGCACCGACGCGAACGCGTGCATCGGTTTGGCTGGCGGTTTGGGGGGGATCGCCCTTTTTCGCCGGCGCGGTCGACGCAGTCAAGCCGAAGGGCGGTGACTCGGGCGGGGGTGCGGCTCGGGCATCCAGAGATCCCCGACGTCGAAACGAAGCTCTGCGAACGGCGGCGACGCGACCTCGTCCTCGGATACAGCGAGCGAGAGCAACCACCGGCCCTGAACGTTCTCGTAGGCTTCGAGCACGCGCGCCGTAGGATCGAGGATCCAGAGGTACCGCACCGCGGCAAGGGCATAGGCCTCGCGCTTGGAGGTGAGATCGAGCGTGCGCGTACCGGGGTCGAGCACCTCGCAGATCCACTCCGGCACCAGGCCGATAGGGCTAGGTAGCGCCACGATGCGTTCATGCGGCTCGCGCCAGCCGGCGATGTCGGCGACCACCAGCGTCTCGCGCGGGAGGGTCAGCTCGACTTCAGTCAAGAAGGTCCATCCGGGGGGGACAGGATCGCCGAGCGGCGAGCCCGCGAGCAGCGTTGCCGATAGCTCGGCCAGGGTGTGCGCGTGCGCCGCCTGGCAGATATTGGACAGATGAAGCTTGCAGTTGACGATTTGTCCGACCCTGCCTTGCGGAAGATCGCGCAGGTACCCGACGAGTTCGTCAAAGCCAGGTTCCGGTTGCCGGCTCTGGTGCCCCCTCATTGGAGAAATCATAACTCCGTCCTCCTGCCGAAATCCAATAGGCAAGAGGCTCCTTTGGTCAGAAAAGAGCGAGCGCGATGCCGCAAGAGCGTTGGGTCGCGCCGGTGCCCCCGGGTTCTTCGCGAGGGTCGCGCCAACCGACCGATGCCCGCGCGCAAGCGGCATGATTTCGTGGACGAGCTGGGTCGTGTCGATTAAACTTTCGCGGCGCTGTCAGGGGGAGACAAGAGGAGAAGCGAGGATGCAGGTCGCTCCGATCCACAAGATACCGATCCTCACGACGTTCGACGCTCCTCCGGGTTTGGAGATCACGCACGTCGTCGGACCGTGCTGGGGGATCACCGTTCGATCGCGCAGCATCGTCGGCACCGCCTGCGCGGGCTGCCAGCAGATCTTCGGCGGAGAGATCGCGGCGCTCACCTCGCTGGCCACCGATTCCCGCAACGAAGCCATGCACCGGCTGGAAGCCCATGCCATCGCCCAAGGCGCCAACGCCGTCTTGGGCATGCGCTTCGATTCCGGAGAGCTCATGCAGAACACGAACGAGATCGTCGCTTACGGGACGGCGGTCATCCTGAAGCAAGCGTCGCGCTGACGATGCCGCGGCTTCCGGCGCGGCTCGCCGCCAGGATCGATCGGCTCGCCTGCACGGCACATCGTTTTCATCGTTTTGCGCACCACCCGCTCTGCGATGAGTACCGCGGCGAAGTGGTGCGGCTCGGAAGGCGCAACCGCTTGTGCCGCGGCTGTCTCCTGGTCGGCTCGGGCAGCGTCGGGGGCTTGGCCCTGTCCGTCCTTCTGCCCGCGCCCCCCGCGGCCCTGGCGGTGCTCGGAGCGTTCGGCCTGGCCGGGGTGGTCTACGCGACGATCTCACGCCGGTCGAAGTCTCGGGCACGGGCGCCGAAGCTCGTTTCGCGGTTCCTGCCGGCGCTCGCCATTGCCTATGCGCTTGGTCGTGCCGTCCAGTTCGGCCTCGCGGGCTGTGCATTCGCGGCCGTCTGCGCCATCCCGCTGCTGGGCCTGGTGACGCGCTATCGGCGGCGCGGGCCGGATCGCACGCCATGTGCTTCTTGCCCCGAGCGCAACCAGTCGACACCTTGCCGGGGCATTGCGCCCATCGTTCGTCGCGAGCGCGCGTTCCGGCGGCTGGCAGGGCAGTGGTTGGCCGGGGTCGGTCCCTGAGACGCGAGTGCCCGCGACCAGGCGCGGTTTTGAACGCGCAAGACGCGTCGCCAGCGCGTTCGTCAGAAGCGGGGCGGCACGTTTCGATCCGGCGAGCCGTAGGGGTGGATCTCCACGACGGCTTTGCCCAAATGCACGATCCCGAGCGCCTCGGCGGCGCGGAAGGAGAGATCGATGACGCGATTGGCGACGAAGGGCCCGCGGTCGTTGATACGCACGATGACGCTGCGCTTTCCATCGCGTCTTCGCACTTCTACCAGCGTCCCGAAAGGGAGCCGCCGATGGGCAGCCGTCAGCAAGGAGGGGTCGTACCGTTCGCCGTTCGCCGTTCGGCGCCCCGCTAGACTCGAGGCGTAGTACGTGGCGAGACCGGTCTCTTGCCAGGCCGTCCAGGGCCTCGAGAGCGAATGCGTTTCGGCGGCCGAAGAGAGTCCGCGGTTCGAGCCTGCCGAACCGCACCCCGCCACCACCAGCGCCATGACCCCGAGGCCTGCGCACCCTTTCGTCAACGAACCCATCTCCGGTAGGCTACCAAGGGCCCGGTGATTGGGCCTATTTTGCGGCAATCCCCGTAGCGTGGGCGCCTCACCGTGCCTTCCGGCCCTGGCGAGACGCGGCCGGCCCGCGGGCACCCTCGGAGATGATCGCCCGAGCGCGCGGCCCACCTTGGCGCTTATGGCCTTTAGCGATCGGCACTGCTGCGACTAAGCTCTGCCGAGCCCAGCGCACCTGACCCGATGATTTCCCATTTCCTCCGCCACGCCAGTCTTTTCGTCCTCCTGGCAACGTCTTGTGTCGTCCTCCTGGCAACGTCTTGTGCGAAGACCAAGCAAGGGACGTCGTCCGACATCGGTGGCGACGCCGCGCCGCGGGCGCATGGGGTCGACGTGGGGGCGCGGGTCATCGTGGAGAATGCAACCGCGGCATTCGTGGAGGGGACAGTGGTCGCGGTGGTGCGCGATCGCGCCCGGGTGCAGCTCGCCTCGACCGGCGAGGTCACCGATCAGTCGCTCTCCGAAGTGTACGTGCCGTCCTCGAACGACGTGGCGCCGAGCGCGCCGCCTACGGCCGAACCCGTGCGCGACGTGCACGTCCTCTTGGCCGGACCTTCCCTGCACGGAGGAAGCTACGCCGTCTGCCACATGCCGGACAACCGCTGGCGGGGGTGTCGCATCGAAACCGCGAACGCGCGGGCAAGCGTCGTGGATGACGAGGCGACCGCCGCCGACCTTCCTTGGCACGAGCTCCTCGCCCCGACCCCCGTCACCGAGCTCAACGTACGCCAGCGGTTCGATCGCAATGCCAAACGACGCGCTTTCCGCGATGGAGCGCGCAGTGCCGGACGCCCGCGCGTTCCGGGCAGCTGGCGGCCGGGTCTCAACGAACGCATCATCGCCGAGCGCGACGGCGTGTGGATGGGGGCCCAGATCAAAGGGGTGAAGCGCGGGACGGCGCGGCTGGAATGGGAAAGCGATCGCCGTCTATCGGACACCAACCTGGCCGAGATTTGTCCCGAGCCACCCATGGATTTTGCGCCCACCGTGGGCACCTACGTGCTGGCGCGACCGACCCGCGGAGCGCGCACGTGGGCAGTGCTGCGTGTCGAGTCGACGGGAGCCGGAGCCCTCGTTCTGTCCGACGAGCTCGGCGATCAGCAAGAACGGCCGCTGCGCGATCTCATTCCGCTCGAGCGCGGCGGGAGATAAAACCCAGGATCGGCCTGACCATGCGACGGCGCGTACGGCGGGCTCCGACGGAGCAGAGAATTTACGGGGAGGCGGGGAGGAGAGATACTTGGGTGGATGCCACGGGACCGCGCAATGGCAGCGGCGCGACGTCGTCGCGCGTGCTCTGCCGCCCAGTGGATAAAGAAAATCCTCCCGCCTCCCCGCCTCCCCGCCTTGTGAACCCGCTTCATCGCCACAGCGACGTCAGGGTGGCGCTGCCACAGCGATGTCAGGGCGGGGGCAGGATCGGGGTGAGGCGCAGGACGACGAGGGCGTCGGCCTTGCCGGCACCGAGCCGCACTTCGCCGCGTAGGGTGCGCGCGCGGCCGGCGGCGCAAACGCGGCTCTGCGCGAGAAGGCGGCCCCGCGAGAGGGAGAATTCCTCACCGCTTTGCCCGTCGGTGAGCCGCACGTCGATACCCGTGCCGCCCGCGTCGAGGGCGGCCACGACGTCGCCACAGCGACCGTCGGCGAGGGGGACGTCGAAGGTCCTGAGCTGCGTCGGCTCCAGCGCGAGTACTCTGACGTCGCTGGCGACGCCCACCGTGACGCTCTCTCCGCGAGCGTTGAGTGCGGACAGCAAGCGGCTGGCGGCGAGGGGATGCGCGACGAGCTGGGCGTTGGGCACCCGCTCGCGCCGCATCTCGATGGCGAATGGTCCTGGCCGGTTCAAAGCCTCGATGTCGATGCGCGCGCGGCCGCCCTTGCCGCAAGCGAAGAGGGTAGGACCCTCGCCCGACATGGACGAGGCAACGAGCGCGTTGTTGGCGTCCCACACGTCGGCAGTGAGCCCGGCCACGGGACGACCGCCGATGACGTCGATGCGCGCGCACCCTTCGGGCAGGTTCAGAGGAAAGCTGAGACGGCGGCCGACGTCGGCCGTTCCGGAGCCAACCGTCGTAGGTTCGCTGTAGCCGAGCGTGCGCAGCGGCTTGGCGCGCTGGGCGCGTTCGATCGACAGATCGGCGGAAGGGGCGACGCGAAAATAGGAGATGGGGCCAGCGATCTCGCGCTCGGCGCCGACCGAGCTGCGCGCCAGCATGACCGCGCAAAGACCTTGTCCGGCGTGCGGACGCAGCTCGACGGAAAGGGGCGTCTGCACCGGCGAGCAGACGATGGCGGTGCGATCGCGCCCGATGGCGGGCGCGCGGAGCAACACCCGCTCGTCGCTGTCCATCACCACCACGTCGAGCTGGGTGAACTCCTCGCCTGGTACCACGTACACGTCGAGACAGCGGCCGCCGTCGAGGGTGGCCGAAATACGGGTCGGCGCTCGCGCGTCGGCTTGCACGGCGACACGACGCACCTCCTCCCAGCGCGCCCCGATCGCGCGGCGGTGCTGGTTGACCTTCTCGTCGAGTCCTGGCCAAGCTTCGATCCGGCCGAGCTCTTCACCCGGTCTTCCGCGCGCACCGAGCGCTTTGCCGATGTGGGCTGCGGTGCTGGGGGCAAGGGTATGCACGCCGATGGCCACGACGCCCCGCCCCGACGCGACCCGCGCGATGAGGTAGGCGCGCGTTGGATGAGGCGGGCAGATGACGATGGCGGGTTGCGGGTCGCTGGCCTCGTCCGCCGCGAGCGTCGTGCCGTCGTCGCTGTAGGCGTAGAGATCGAGGTCCTCGATCCCCTGCGAGCCGCGCGCGTAGGCGAGGACGCATTGGTCGACGGGGACGGTGACGAAGCCGCCGACGCGATCGCCATCACCAGCGATGTCGGTGACCGCGACCTGCAGCGGGTTCGCACCGAGCCCCACGGCGACCTCCGCGTCGCGCGAGAGCCAGCGGCTGCCGTCGAGCTGACCGGCCATGACGGCCACGCTCGTCGGAGCAGGCAAACCCTTGGCACTGGCCGGCGGCGGCGCCGTCCTGCGGCAGCCGGCCAGCGAACCAACGACCGAAAGCAAGACCGCGGCGGCGAGGCGCACGAGGTTTTTTATCCCATCCGAGCCCGATCGCGCGACCACGTTTTTCATCGCCCCTCGTCGAAGGGCCGAGAACCGAGCTGCCAGACGACGAATACCCACGCCACCGCACTGCCGCGGACCTCGACCTCGACGTAAGCTTTTTCGGAGCCGCTCGAGCAGAAGGCGAGCGCCGAGCCGTCGAGGACGCCCGCGCTCGAATCGAAGGTCACGCGCGTATCGACGCGGGCGCTCAAGGTGAGGCTCCTCGGATCGCCGCGTATCGCGGCGATGGCCATGGTGTAACAATTGCCCGGTTCGATGGAGATGGCCATCGAGGTGAGGCCCGCCACACCCAGGCGCTGCTCGATGGGATCGACGTCGACCGGAGGCATCTTGCGGCGCCACAGCGCCCCCGCCAGGCCGCCGCGCGCGCGCGCGCCCCACATGGTGGGGACGCCTTTGGGCAACGCGTAGAGCGAGTCCATCAGCAGCACCGGCACCGGGCCCGGCGCGCCCGCGAAGAGAAGGTCGGCCGCGGTGGTGCTGCCCGCACAGAAATCGAGGCGAACATCGGAAGCATCGCTGCGATCGCGGGCCATGAGACGTTCGCTGGCGCCCTCGCGCAGCTCGGCGTCGAGGTCGATGGGACTCTTACCGAGCAGCTCGGCGAAGAGCTCGATGCGATGGCATCCTTCCTCGAGCCGCACCACTTCGCGTCCGGTGCCGTCCGGTTCGGCAGAGAAGACTTGCGTGTGCGTGCTCGAAGGTCCGGTGTTCTTCACCCGTTGCTCGGCGTGCCGCGCCCGCGCGGCCAGTGGCTCGAGCGGGGAGCGCGGACCGGGATCGGCCAGCGGCGCGATGGGACCGCTGGCCCGCTGGGGCAATGCTTCCGCAATCGGCATGGCGGGGCCGTCGCCCACCGCCACGACGGTCTCCACCGCCGAGCGCGCGACCCGGAGCTCGATCGCGAGCCGCAGGAACGCGTCGCGGGCGGCGCCGCACTGCGAGAGGAGCACCGCTCCCGCGATGCTGCGCTCCAGATGACCGCCGGCACCGTGGTGTTTGGGGCTGGCCAGCGGGTCGATGCGCACGACGAAATCGGTCGACCGTCCGGTGAGAAAAGCGATGGTCGTGCAGCCTGCCCCCTTGTTGTCGAGGGCCGCCTCGGGGACGCGAACGGCGCGCGGCCGCCCGTGTTCGAGGAAGATGGGCGCGAGCCGAAGGGTCTTTTGCCCCGTCGCGGCCCAGCGCCGGGCCAGCTCTTCGGCGTCTGCCCCGAGATCGGCCGCGGCCCCTCGCGCGAAGAGGGAGGTCAACGCGATCGCCAGCCAGAAGACGACTTGTCTCACGGCTGGCAACCGCTCGGCACCGTCAGCCGCCCTTCATCGAATCGATCAGGATCTGTGCGACCTCGGGACGACTGAACTCGGGGGGAGGGAGCTGTCCGGCCCGCAGCATGTCGCGCACCTTCGTTCCGGAGAGAGAGACCTGCGTGCTCGCGTCGCCCGGCGCCGTCTTGGCGGTGCCCATGGTGCTGACGGTCGTCGAGTAAAAAGCATTTTCGAAGTTGAGCGGCGTGATACCGAGCTCGCTCGCCGCGAACTGGGTGAAGATCTTCTGCGCGTCGTAGGTACCGTAGTAGTTGCCGACGCCGGCGTGGTCGCGCCCCACGATGAAATGCGAGCAGCCGTAGTTCTTGCGCGCGAGGGCGTGAAAGATGGCTTCGCGCGGCCCGCCGTAACGCATCGCCGCAGGATATACGGAAAGAAGCGCGCGGTCCTTGGGGTAGTAGCGCTCCAAGAGGGCCTCGTAGCATTTCATGCGCACCGGAGCGGGGATGTCGTCGCTCTTCGTCGCTCCGACCAGAGGGTGAATCATCAAGCCGTCGCAGATTTCGAGCGCGCATTTGGTGATGTACTCGTGGGCGCGGTGGATGGGGTTTCTCGTCTGGAAGCCGACCACGGTGGCCCAACCACGGCTCTGGAAAAGCTCGCGGGTTTTTGCCGGATCGCGATGGTACGCCGGAAACTCGGGGGAGCGCGGTCTTTCGAGCACGCGAACCTCACCTCCCACGTAAACGTTGCCCGACGCCTTCAGGTGCGCGACGCCGGGGTGCTTGTCCTCGGTGGTGCGGTAGACCTCGCGTGCTTCGAGCTCCTTGTCCGGTACGAACTTGTCGCTCACCTCCATCACCGCCACCACGCGCCCGTCGGGCATCTTGAGAGCGAGCTCGCCGCCGACGCGGATGGACTCGGCCTCGGCCGGGGAAACGGCGAGCGTGATCGGCACCGACCACACCAGGCCGTTCTCCAGCCGCATCTCGCGGACGACGCGCAGGTAGTCCTTGGACGTCATGAACCCCTTGAGCGGCGAGAAAGCACCGACCGCGATGTTCTCCACGTCGGCCGCCGCGCGTTCGTCGAGGGTCACCGCCGGTAGTGACTTGGCCCGCTCGGCGAGCTTGTCTTTTTCCGCGCCGCGGGCCCAGCGATCGACGAGCTCGCCCCCGTGCGGAAGGATGAGCGTACGCTGAGCGATCTCGGTCGTGCCTGCGGCGTCCACCGCGCGGCGGATGTAGCCGAGCTGCTCGAGCTTGGCGACGATCTTGGACAGGCTCTGCTCTTTGCTCTCCTTGTCGGTCTCCACCACGACTTCGGCGTTGGTGGGGGCTTCGTAGGGATCGTCGACCCCGGTGAAGTTCTTGATCTCGCCGGCCAGCGCCTTCTTGTAGAGACCTTTGGCGTCGCGCGCGGAAAGCGCGTCGATGGGGCACGCGCAATACACCTCGCAGAAGCGTCCGCCGGTGGCGCGCCGCTGCTCGTCGCGGATCTCGCGGTACGGGCTGATGGCTGCGGTGATGGCGCATCCTCCCGCGCGCGCGATCAGCTTGGCGACGAACCCGATGCGGCGGATGTTGGTGTCGCGGTCCTCTTTGGAAAAGCCGAGCCCCTTGGAGAGATGGAGGCGCACCTCGTCTCCATCGAGCGTCTCCACGTGGACGCCGCGGCGCGCGATCTCCGCGGCGAGCATGGCGGCAAGTGTCGATTTGCCCGAGCCGGACAAGCCAGTGAACCAGACCACGAAACCACTTTGCGACATGTTGGAAGGTCCTTTCAAAATGACGAACGAATCAATTCTAGAAACCCATTAGCACTACTTCGTCGAGGAGGGAGCAGGGGCGTCACGGAGCTGCCACCACTTCCAGGGGGACCTCGACGAACGCCTTTCCTTCGGGATCCCAGGCGAAAAGCTTGTGATCGTCGACCACCCCCTGGCGAATGCTGGTGACGAGGTAGAGGAGGCCTTCGTAGGACGGCTTGTCGCCCCCCATGGTCGCCGCGGCGGCGTCCGTCTCGCTGAAGTAGGCACCGACGTCGAGGTGCGAGTGGTAAAGGACGCGCAGGGGCCGGCCGTTCACGGCGCTCGCTGCCATCGCTTTGGCGAACTGGAGCGGGTCGATGAGGAAGTACGTTCGCCCGGTGCGCGGATAAGTTTCGGGGTCCACGGCGTGGTAGCGGTTGGCCAGGTTGGCGAGCGCCACGGCGTCGTCGCAGAGGAGCTCGACATCGGCGGGACCGGTGAGGTAGCCGCAGGCTTCTTCGTCGTTCGCGTAACTCGTGCGCGCGTGCTCGGACACGCGTTCCAGAACCGCGCGCGTGATGCGCAGAGGACGAGCCGTCACCACGTGTACCTCTTCTCCCATTTCATCGGCGCAAAGTAGCGATCACCTCGATCGGCGATGATCGTCACCACACACCCGCCCCCCTGTCGCTGGTGCAATTGCTCCGCGATCTGGAGGGCCGCAAACACGTTGGCGCCCGAGGAATGACCGACGTGCAGACCTTCCTCCGCCGCCAGCCGGTCGGCCATGTTCCAGCCGTCTTCGGTGGAGACGCGCATGGTCTCGTCGGTGATGCCTGCCTCGTAGATGGCCGGCACGATCGAGCTCGGCAGATGCTTCAGCCCTTCCAGTCCGTGCAGCGCTTCGTCCGGTTCGACGGCGATGCAGCGGATGGGGCGAGTGTGTTCGCGCAAGCGACGGGTGGTCCCCATCATGGTTCCGGTCGTGCCGAGCCCCGCCACGAAGTGGGTGATGCGGTCGCCGAACGCGTCCAGGATTTCGCGCCCGGTTCCCAGGTAGTGCGCCTTGGGGTTCGACGGATTGGCGTACTGGTTCGGATAAAAATACCTCTCGCCGTGCTCGTCCACCATCTTCTGCGCGATCCGAATGGCGCCGTCGGAACCTTCCATGGGATCGCTGTAGACGATCTTGGCACCGAACGCCTGCACGATGTCCTTGCGCGCCTTGGTGACGTTGGAGGGCATCACCAGCTCGACCGGGTAACCGAGCGCGGCGCCAAAGAGCGCGTACGCCACGCCGGTATTGCCGCTGGTGGAATCGAGCAGCGTCTTGCCGCTGGCGAGACGGCCGTCTTCGATGGCATCGAGCATCATGCAGAGGGCGGGGCGGTCTTTCACCGAGCCCCCGGGGTTCGCGAATTCGAGCTTGGCGTAGATCTCGACGCTGGGCGCGCTTTTTCCGATGCGCTCGAGACGTAGAAAAGGCGTTTGACCGACCTGATCGGCCACGGAACGGAGGAGCCGGCTTCGAACGAACGCGAGTCTCATGATGATCGGCGGTGGTCGCTCATGATCCGCGGCGCGCTCCCGTTCCCGCGAAAAGGGCGGCGCGCAGCGACGAGAGCGCCGCCCGCGATCCGGCCACGACCGCACGCGGCGCCGCGAGCTCGAGAAATGACGGTGCCAGCCCGCGTTCGTCGATGGAACCGGGCGCGATGCTGCCCATGCCGGCGCGGCGCGCATAAGACGTCGCGATCTCGTGGCAGAGACCATCGCCCCCCACCGAGGCCACGGCGGCGCCGAGGCGGCGCTGCCCGTCCTCGCCGATCTCGGCGAGGAGCATTTGCCGCGCGTAACGCCGAAAAACGCTCACGCGCCCGAACCTCCGGCGATGGCAGGGACGATCGACACCGTGTCGCCGCCCTTGAGCTCGGTCTTGAGCCCTTCCAGAAAACGGATGTCCTCTTCGCCGATGTAGATGTTGACGAAGCGGCGGACGCCTTTTTCGTCGAGCAACCGGTCGCGCATGCCGGGGTGCTTTTTCTCGAGGTTGTCGATGAGCTCGCCGACGGTGCGGCCGTCGGCGGAGACCTCGTCGTGACCGCCGGTCAAGGCGCGCAGCGGCGTGGGGATGCGAACGATGGTGGACATATCCGATTTCTCCTTCATCAAGCGACCGGGTGGCCGCTGGTGTACCTGGTCTCGACGAGATCGACGATGGTGGGTGCGCGGCCACAGAGCACGCAGTCGTCGCGCCGCGCCATCGGCAAGAGGCGAAGCTCGTCGGAAAGGCCGTCGAACGTCGCCACGCGACCCCACAGGCGCCCGTCGCCGAGCGCGGCAAGCAGGGCCATTTCCGCCGCGATTCCGCCGACGACCCCACACACGGGGCCCACGATACCGGCAGAGGCGCAGTCGGGTGCCGTCTCCGGAAGATCTTCGAACAAGCAGCGGTAGCAAGGACCGCCGCGCGGGCCGGCGCTCACCACGGTCCCGATCCACCGGATGGCGGCAGCGTGGACGACCGGTTTTTCCGCGAGCCGGCAAGCATCGGCGAGCAAGAAACGGCTGGCAAAGTTGTCGGTTGCGTCGACCACGGCGTCCACGTTGCGCGCCAGCGCATGCGCCGTCGTTGGAAGGGCCCGCCCTCGGAAGAGCTCGACGGAGACTCCGGGGCGTCGCGCTTCGAGCGAGCGCTTGGCAGCCTCGAGCTTGCTTTGCCCGATGTCGCTTTCATCGAAGAGCAATTGACGATGCAGGTTGGCCATCTCGACGCGGTCCTCGTCGGCGAGGACGAGCGTGCCCACGCCGGCCTCGGCGAGGGCGATGGCGCACGGCGCCCCCACGCCGCCGGTTCCGACGAGCAGGATGCGCAGTGACGACAGTCGATCAGGCGAAGTATTCATCGAGGCTGAAGTACCGCTCACCGGTGTCCGGCAGGAGGGTGACGACGTTCTTGCCCGGACCGAGCTCGCGAGCCACTTCGAGCGCGACGTGTACCGCGGCGCCGGCGCTGATGCCCACCAAAAGGCCTTCCATTCGGGCGAGGGCGACCTTGGCGTCGTAGGCGTCGCGATCGCTTACCAGGCGAATTTCGTGCACGACTGCGCGGTCGAAGTTCCGCGGGACGAAGCCGGCGGCGAGCCCCTGGATCTTGGTGGGCCCACGTTCGCCCCCCGAAAGCGACGCCGAGCTTTTGGGCTCGACGGCGATGACGCGGGCTTCGCGGCGCTCGCGGCGCAGCGCCTCGCCGACGCCGCTGATCGTTCCGCCCGTCCCCACGCCGGCCACGAAGGCGTCGATCGATCGATCGCGCATCACGTGCAGGATCTCGCGCGCCGTCGTTTCGCGATGGCAGCGCGGATTTTCGGGGTTGTCGAACTGCGAGGGGGAGAAGGCGCGCGGCGTTTGCGCGGCAATCTCGCGCGCCTTGGCGACCGCGCCTTCCATCTGATCTTCCCCTTTCGTCAGCACGAGCTCGGCCCCGAAAGCTTCGAGGAGCTGGCGCCGTTCGAGGCTCATCGTCTCTGGCATGGTGAGGATGCATCGGTATCCCTTCACCGTGCAGACGAGCGCCAGGCCGATGCCGGTGTTGCCGCTCGTCGGTTCGACCACCACCCCGCCTGGTCCGAGCTTGCCTTGACGTTCGGCGGCTTCGATGATGGCAAGGCAGATGCGATCCTTGACCGATCCGCCGGGGTTCACGAGCTCGGACTTGGCGAGCAAGGTCGCGCGCGGCGCGTCCGCACCAAAACGGCGCAGCTCGAAGATCGGCGAGTCCCCCACGAGCTCGAGAATGCTGCCATAGACGAGAGGGTGCGCCGGCAGCGGAGGCAAGGTCGACGGAGTCGGAGCGGACATGGCAGGCCGTGGCTCAGATGACGTAGCTGTAGCTGTCGTGCTGCTTGCGGAGGCCGAGCTCGTCTCCGCGGCGGCACATATCGGCAATGGTGACGGCGTCGAAGCAACCTTCGATGCGGTGCGACAGCTCGCGAAAAACGGCGTCGGTGACCTCTTTACCGTCGGCGCCGGCGGAGCGCTTGTCCTCGTCCTCCGCGCGTCCTGTGATGGCAATCGGCCCTTCGAGCGCCCGCACCACATCGCCGAGGCGGATGTCGCCCGCCGGTCGTGCCAAGTGGTACCCTCCGCGTGGCCCCCGCTTGGCGCCGACGAGCCCCGCCCGTTTCAAGTCCTGGAAAATCTGCTCGAGAAAGCGGGCGGGGATCGCCTCGCGCGCGGCGATGTCCTTGATTTGGGTGGGTCGCCCGTCATTGTGGAAGGCGATGTCGAAGAGGGCGCGGACGCCGTAGCGCCCCTTGTTCGAGAGCTTCACGGGCTGTGGTCTAGATTGTCACATCGGATATGTCAAGAACTGACAGGATAGCTCGATGATCCTCGGCGGAGCGTGGAATGGCCTGCTCCACGGCAGCGCCGAGGCTCGTGCGCTGCACGATGTCTACCCGGCGATCGATCTGCACGCCGACACGCTCATGTGGGCACGCTGGATCGGCTACGACCTCGGGGTCCGTCATCAGCCGTTCTTTCCGGCGGCGGCCTTTTTCGGTCACGTCGACGTGCCGCGGCTCGTCGAGGGCGGCATCGGTGCTCAGTTCTTCGGCTTGGTCTCCCTCCCCGTCGCCGGGCGCGGCCACGTGCGCGCGATCGACGAGCAGATCGACGCGCTGGAAGCGCAGATCGCCGCGAAAGAAGGGCGTCTCTGCAAGGTGCGATCGGCCGACGACGTCGAGCGCGTCCATCGCGAGCGGGTGACGGGGGCCCTTCTCGGCATCGAAGGGGCGCACGCATTGGAAGGCGACCTCGATCGCGTCGAATATTTCGCGCGGCGCGGCGTGCGGTACCTCGGGCTCTTGCATTTCAGCGCCAACGAAGCGGGTTACCCGGCCTACGGCGCCGGACGCCGCGACGGCGAAGGGCTGACGGCGTGGGGTCGGGAGCTCGTGCGCCGCTGCGAAGCCGCTTCGGTCATCGTCGATCTGGCTCACATCAACCGCCGCGGCTTCTTGGACGCCTGTGCGATGACGACACGTCCTCCCATCGTCTCGCACACCGGCGTAACGCGCGCTCACCAACACTGGCGCAACATCGACGACGAGCAGATCCGTGCCGTCGCCACGCGAGGCGGCGTGGTGGGAATCATTTTCTGCCCGCGCTTTCTCGGGGGCGACAGCATCGACGACGTCGTGCGCCACTTGCAACACGTCATCGACGTGGGCGGCGAAGACACGCCAGCCCTGGGATCGGATTGGGACGGGATGATCGTGCCGACGCCGGGTCTCCGCGATGCCGCCCATCTGCCGCTCTTGACGGACGCGCTCCTTCGCGCCGGCTTCCGCGAAGCCGTGATCGCCAAGGTGCTACGGCATAACGCGCTGCGCGTCTTGCGCGACTGTCCCCCTTCGCCTCAGGTGTAGAGCCGGTCGATCTCTTTTTGCCAGCGCTTGAGGACGTTGCGCCGTTTCACCGATAGCTTGGGGGTCAGCATGTCGTTTTCGAGGGTGAAGTCCTCGGCGATGAGGGCAAAGTTGCGGATGCGCTCGTAGCCCTTGAAATCGGCGCAGACGCGGTCGAGCTCCTCGCGCATCTTCGCCCGCACCTTGGGGTCGGCCAGGAGATCCTCGGTCTTCTTCGCACTGACGCCGTGGTGGGAGCCCCACTCTTTCAGCGCCTCCACGTTGGCGACGATGAGCGCCACGTTGTAGGGCTTGTTGTCGCCGTAGATCATGACGTTGGCGACGAAGGGGGAAAGCTTGACGAGCTCTTCGAGCGGCGATGGGACCACGTATTTGCCGTTCTCGAGCTTGTACTGCTCTTTGATGCGCCCGGTGATGTAGAGGTAATTGTCGTCGTCGAGGTACCCCATGTCCCCGCTGCGAAAGCCGCCGTCGGGTGTGAACACGGCGTCGGTCTCGGCCTTGTTCTTGTAGTAACCCTGCATGACGTTGGGCCCATAGATGACGATCTCGCCGTTCTTGGGATCGCCGGTCGCCTGCGTGTCGATGACGACGCGGACGCCGGGGATCGGCCGCCCCACGCTGCCGAGCTTGCGATGTCCCGGTACGTTGCAGCTGACGATGGGGCTCGTCTCGGTGAGGCCGTATCCTTCGTAGACGGTGATGCCGAGCCCGTCGACGAAGTCCGCGACCTCCCGCGCCAGCGCCGCCGCGCCGGAGACCGCGTATTTCAGCTTGCCGCCGAACCGGGCGCGGACCTTGGAGAAAACGAGCTGATCGGCGAGCGACAAGGTGGCCGATTCGAGCATCCCGAGCGGCTTGTTCTGCCGTTTCTTGGCGCTCAAGCGGAGCCCGGCGCGAAAGAGCGCACGGACAGGGCGCGGCTTGCTTTCCATCTGTTTTTCGACATTCGCGTAAATGCGATTGAAGATGCGCGGGACCGCGAAAAGCACGGTGGGTTTTACCTCCGCGAGGTAGGCCACGATCTTGTCGCTGGAGTCGCAGATGCCGGTGGACGCACCGATGGAGATGAGGATGTGAAGCTCGCATGTGTGCCCGAACGAATGGGCCCACGGGAGAAACGAGAGGCTGCGATCACCGTCGGCGATGGGGAGGTTGGTCTGGACGCCGAGGACGTTGGAGACGACGTTGCTGTGCGAGAGGACGACCCCTTTGGGATTGCCGGTGGTCCCCGAAGTATAGAGGAGAGAAGCGATGTCGCTCCCCTCGGAGCGCACGACGGGGACGGGCTGGGCGGCGCCCTTCTGCAGCAGCTCTTTGTACGTGGGAACCCCGGCGGCCGTGCCGCCCGTGGCGTCGGCGATGAGAGCGAGGTGTTTCAGGCACGGGATCTTGGAGGGAAAATCCTTTACCTTCTGGAGGATGGCGGAGTTCGCGACGAAGAGCACCTTCAGCTCGGAGTCGCGCACGATGAAGTCCCAATCCTTCTCGAGCTGGGATTCGTACATCGGTACGATGATTGCCCCCAAGCCGTAGACCCCGTAGGCGATGGCCGCCCATTCGACGCGGTTATTGGAGATGATGCCGACCTTGTCGCCGCGTCCGACGCCGAGCGTGGCGAGACCGGCGCGCATGTCATCGGCGAGCTTGCCGAACTCGGCGTAGGTGATGTAGCGCCATTGCTCACCGGTCTTGGTGCCGAAGAGCTCCAGCGGGCCATACCTTTTGACGCTATTGGCGAGGACGTCGACGAGCGAAACGATCGACTGGGACTCTGTCATTGGGGGCGGATTACACTATCATTTCGCTGCGAGGCGCAAGCGAGTACAACACCCCTGGCGTCTTCTGCGAAAGCGACTGGCGTTATTCCGGAGTCGTCTTCAGAATCCCCCGTCCGTGCGACCCATGCCGAGCTACACCATCAAGACCTTTGGCTGCCAGATGAACGTGCACGACTCGGAGCGCATCGACGAGACGCTTCGGGATGCCGGATACACGCTGGCCAACGAGCCGTCGAGCGCGGACGTCATCGTCATCAACACCTGCAGCGTGCGCGAAAAAGCGGAGCACAAGCTGCGCAGTCTGGTCGGCACGCTGGCCGACCTCAAAGCCGAGCGACCGGAGCTCGTGATCGCGGTGGCCGGTTGTCTGGCGCAGCAGGAGGGGGCCAAGCTCCTCGCGCGTATGAAGCAGATCGACGTCGTGCTCGGGCCCGACAACATCATCGAGCTGCCTCGCCTGGTGGAAGCTATCCAAGGGGGGTCGCCCCCCATCGTGCGGACGGTCTTCGACGTCGATGAGCCGGTGTTCTTGCGGGCGCGGCCCGATCCGCGCCGAGGCGTCTCCCCCACGGCGTATGTGACGGTGATGAAAGGGTGCGACGAGCGCTGCTCGTTCTGCATCGTCCCCCACACGCGCGGCCCCGAGCGCTATCGACCGAGCTCCGAAGTGGTCGAGGAGATTCGTGCGCTCGCCCTTGCCGGCGTACGCGAGGTGACCCTGCTCGGACAGACGGTGAACAGCTACCGTGATCCGGAGCAGCAACTCGCGCCGGCGCCTTCGTCCGACCCGACCGATCCCGACGAGAGCGAATTCGCGGCGCTCTTGCGACGCATCGCCGAAGCGGTGCCCGATCTTGCGCGCCTCCGCTACACGAGCCCCCACCCGCGGCACGTGACACCCTCTCTCGTCGCCGCGCACCGGGATCTCGACGTCCTGGCGCGCCACGTCCATCTGCCGGTGCAGTCGGGGAGCAACCGGATGCTAAAGCGGATGATCCGCCGCTATACCAAAGAGGAGTACGTCGAGCGCGCAGCGCTCCTTCGCGCCGCCCGTCCCGGTCTCACGCTGAGCACCGACATCATCGTCGGATTCTGCGGAGAGACGGAAGAGGACTTCCAAGAGACGCTCGATCTCGTGCGCGCCGTCGGGTTTGCGGGACTCTTCGGCTTCAAGTACTCGCCTCGTCCCTACACGCCGGCGCAAAAGCTGGGCGACGACGTGCCGGAGAAGACGAAATCGGCGCGGCTCACCGCCCTCTTTGCGCTCGCCGAAGAGCTGCAGCGGGACAAACTCGAAGGGCTGGTCGGCTCGACGCAGCAGGTTCTGGTGGAAGGGGAGAGCAAGACCGGCTCCCACAAGGTCACCGGTCGCACCGAGCGCAACGAGATCGTGCACATCGAGGACGAGGACGGCGCGTCGCTCGTCGGTCAGATGGTCGAGGTCACGATCGTGCGCTCTTTCAAACATTCGTTGGAAGGCGCCATCACGCCTCGATCGCAATTGGTGCGGGCGGGCGATGCGAACCGGACGCGGCGCCGCACGTTGCCCCTGATCGCCACGGATTGCTGAGGTCATGGGGCAGCTGCTCGCCTTCGACGGCGTGACGCCGACGCTCGGGCGCGACGTCTTCGTTGCGCCGGGGGCACACGTCATCGGACGGGTCACCATCGGAGACGAATCGAGCGTGTGGTTCGGCGCCATTCTGCGGGGTGACGTCGGCACCGTCGTCATCGGGGTGCGCACCAACATTCAGGACCTGTGCTTGATCCACATGACCGGGGGAGTATCGAACGTGCGCATCGGCGACGACGTCACCATCGGCCACGGCGTTACCTTGCACGGATGTGACGTCGGTCACCGGTGCCTGGTCGGCATGGGGAGCATTCTTTTGGACGGCGTGCGCGTGGGCGACGACTCGGTCATCGCCGCCGGCAGCCTGGTCACGGCGCGCATGGTGATTCCTCCCGGCTCGCTCGTGCTCGGCAGGCCGGCCAAGGTGCTGCGCCCGGCGACGGCCAAGGAGAAGCGGCTCGGTGTGGAGGGCGCGGCGCACTACGTCGAAAACGCGCGCACGTACCGCACGCTGCTCGCCGCGACGGACGGGGCGCCGACGCGTGGAGCGGTGGAGGGCCCGCCCGCCGAGCCCGCTACCCGCCGCCCACGAAGTGAACGATCTCCACGACGTCCCCCTCGCTGAGCACCGCCGCGGCGTGCTCGGCGCGCGGCACCACTTCCAGGTTTTTCTCGACCGCTACCGGTCCGCCGTCGAGGCCGAGATGGGCGACGAGCTCGCGCACGGTCGTTCCCGCCGGAATCTCGCGCAGTGAGCCGTTGACCGTGACCCTCATGACGGGGGCTATGGTCGCATATTTGGCTTCGCGCGCCAGCGCGTCAACGCCGCAGGAGCTTGCGGCTGTCGGCTGCGGCCAAGGTCGGAGGGGGCGGCAGTTTGAGCACACCGTCGATCGGCTCGGCGAGACCGGAGACTCCGGTCGAGGCCACGACGATGCCGACCACGCGACCCTCGCGGTCGACGAGCGCGCTGCCGCTCGTTCCGGCAGGGTAGGGATGGTTCAGGACCAAGATGGGATCGGCTCCGACGCGCTCTTGTCGGCGGATGAGGCGCGCGCAGATCCGCTCGCGCAGGAGGCCGGAAGGTCCGCGCCACATGTGCCAAGCGCAGAGGCGTTCACCGAGGGGAACGCTGGCCGCGCTCGCCATTTCGAACCCCTCCCAGGGCAGCTTGCCGTCGACCTCGAGGACCGACAGGTCGACTTCGCCAGCGGCGTCGACCTGGCGAATCGGCGTCAGGTGGTGCTGCTCATCGAGCACTTCCACGTTGCGGTGGTCGGCGCAGTGCCGCGCCGTTACGATGCGCGTGCCGCGGTCGGGGACGCGCACGGCGGCTGCCGAACAGGTGCGTGGACTGTGCTTGTCGTTCAGAGCGGGGCGCATCGTGCCGGATACGACCATTTCGGCCTTTTCGCTCCGAGGCTCGTCGCTCTCGACGAGGAGCGTGTTTGGCATGACGAGGGGAGGCGAGCCGTTCGGCTTGATGAGGGAGGCGCCCGCGCCCGTGGCGGCGATGAGGGCAAAGGCTCCCGAAAGCGCAGTCGCGCTGCGTTTCATCCACGGATGAAAGGTCCTCATTTTCTCGCCTGCCCAGCCCCCAAGGGTCCTCTCTTTCCGACGAAGCGCAAGCGGGAAATCGTCACGAATTTCGCGATGACACGCGAAAAATGTTCGCGGTCCTCCCCCCGGCACGACTCTGTCAGTTCTTCCAGTTCTTCGCCCTACCAAGTCACGATCGGCCAGTTCGGCGAGGCGGCCATGTAAGATGCGGCGAGGCCCGCGCCAAGGGGGCTCCGATGGCGACGGCCGCGAGGCGCCAGGGGCCGGAGGGCGCCGCGCGCGGCCCGAGAGCGCGGCGTAGGGCTAACCGGGGGGCTGTCCTACCTTCGACCAAACCCGCAGAATGACGGTGTGGGGAGCTGCTCCGCGGGAGACGTCGATCCGAACGACCTCCTCCATCGACAGCGCCGGAAGACGATGCAAAAGGCGCTGCTCCACGAAATCGCGGCGCGATTGCTCGGACGCCTTGCTGAAGATCTCGTCCCCCTCGACGATGAAAGTCGAGACCTCGAAGATCTGGGCCGGCAGAAGGTCCGGTCGCGACGCGAGTCCGGTGCGCCCCCCTGCCGATGACGCACCGTGGCGAGCCTCGGCCGCAGCCATCATCGCCCGAGCCTCGGTTGCCAGCGCTTCGTCGATGGCCTCCATGGTGGCGCGCCCGAGGGGCGCTTCTCCGATGGTAATCACCTCCGGAGACGACCCTTGTGCAGGGCGCGTGAGGGGTGCGGGCCGGTCTTCGTAACCGAGCGTATCGAGCTTGGGGCGATGTTTTTTCGGCAGCTCGCGGGCCAGCTCGTCGGCGACGGCGGAAAGCGTGTCGTGGCCTGCAACGGCGCGGCGCACCGTGATTTCCGGCTGCGAGGCCCGGTGACGCGAGGGGTCGGCACCGGGCGCATCGAGGCGCGAAGGGCGCGAACGGCTCGAGCGCGACACCGAGGCCGAATTGAGCGGCGGTCGCGCCGAGGCCGAAGGAGGGTGCGAGGTGGCGCCCGGGGGGCGGGATGTCTTGCGCGACGGCGCCGCCGAATCGAGGCGCGGGGGCCGCTTGCGATCCGGTTTGACTGATTTGCCCGCCAAAAGAGGAGCCTCCGCGAGCGTTAGTGCCCGACCCCAAGTATCGCATGGCGCGCGTCCCGGCGTGAACAACTGGACAGTTGCGTGGTCGCATGGCTGCTTCGACGATCGATCGGACAGCGAGGAGCCGAAGCAATCGTGCTAGGCTGCCTGGCAGGCGTGGACCGGATCTTTACCGGCCGCGACCCGGAGGAAGAATGTACGGTCCGACCCATCTCCCGAAAGGCGAGAAGCTTCGCAAGGTCACCGTCCCCGAGATTCGCGTTCGAAAGAGCCACGGCCCTTCGATCGCGATGGTGACGGCCTACGACTTTACCATGGCGCGTCTGCTCGACGAGGCCGGCGTCGATATCGTCCTCGTCGGCGATTCGCTCGGCATGGTCTTTCAGGGCCTTCCCAACACGCTGCCGGTGACGGTCGACGAGCTCTGCTACCACGGCCGCGCCGTCGCGCGGGGATTGAGCCGCGCCCATCTCGTCGGCGACATGCCTTTCATGAGCTTCCAGGTCTCGGCGGCGCAGGCCATCGAGAACGCCGGCAAGATGATGAAGGAAGGGGCATTCGAGAGCGTCAAGATCGAAGGTGGAACCGAAGTCGCCGATCGCGTCGCGGCGATGGTCGCGATCGGCATCCCGGTGATGGGGCACGTGGGACTCGTGCCCCAGCGTGTGCACGCGCTCGGCGGATTCCGCGTGCAAGGCAAGACCGAAGAGGCCGCCGATCGCATCATCGCCGATGCGGTGGCGCTCGAGCAGGCAGGGGCCTACGCCATCGTCCTCGAAGCCGTGCCCGCCGAAGTTGCGTCGCGCGTGACGCGTGCTGTCAGCGTTCCTACCATCGGCATCGGCGCGGGACGCGGCTGCGACGGTCAAGTGCTGGTCTGTACCGATCTGGTCGGCATGTCGCGCGGGCACTCGCCTCGCTTCGTCAAACACTTTGCCGAAGTTGGCGACGCGATCGTCACCGCAACGCAGACCTTCATCGACGAAGTCCGCGCCGGTACGTTCCCCGACAAGGAGCACGAGTACCAGGCGGCGGCCCCCGAGGGCGCCGCGCGCCGCACCGCCAGCGAGTAGCCCGGGCAGCGCTCGCGACCGCCAGGCGACCGCCAAGGAGCGCGCTCCCGCTGTGGGGCGAGAGCGCGCGGTCCGCCGGCGGTCCTACTTCTTGTCCTTGTCGCCCTTCGGCGCATCGGCCTTCGGCCCCGGCTTGTCGGACTTGGCAGAGGGGGGCGCCTTGGGCTCGGCCTTGTCGCCCGGCTTCTTCTCCGCGCCTTTGTCGGCGGCAGGCTTCTTGTCCCCTTCGGCCTTGGCGGCCTTCGGCTTGGGAAGCAGGCCCGTCTGGGCAAGGAGCTCGACGCTGTTGGCGTACCCCGTGCCTGCCTGGATCTTGCCGTCCTTCATCGTCAAGACGTCGAGGCTGTGCAACGACACGGGCTTTTTGGTCGCTTTGAGAGGACCGATAGGCCCACTGTGGGTGCCGCTCATCGTCGTTTCGGCAACGGCGAATTCGTCGACGGAGAAAATCGTATCGACCGCGAGCTTGCCGTCGGGAAACGCTTTCGCGAAGGACTGGAAGAACTTCTTGTGCTCGCCTTTGCCTGCCGCGTCTTTGGGCATGCTGATGTCGCTCCAGGTCGCGTCATCCGCCATCGCGCCGAGGAAGTCGGTTTCCGATTTGTTGTCGAAAGCAGCGTACATCCCCTTGATGACATAGGTCTGCTTGTCTTCCTCCGGCGTGCTCTTGGCGATGTGCCACGTCGGATCGCCGCTCGGCAACGGCGCAACCGGACGCGCGGGCGCTTTCACCTGCCCGAGCTGCGCCATCAGCGTGGAGCCGTCCATGTAGCGGTGCTCTTGTTTCACCAGCCCCTCGGGCGTCATCCAGCAGACGGTCGCGCCGCGGATGCCCACGGGTTTGCCGGTCGGCTTGATCCCCATGAACTCCCCTTTGTGCGTGCCGTTCATTACCCATTCGACGACGACGATTTCACCCTTGGCGTAGATGTTCGATTCACCGAGCTTGAAGTCGGGAAAGCCATCGAAGAACTTCTGAATGTCGGAAGCAATCGCTTCGCGCCCCTTCATTTCGCCGGATCCGTATGTGATCGAGACGCCATCGGGAGCGAACCCCTCCGCGAACTTCGCCGCTTCGTGGGCGTTGAGCGCTGCGAGGCCGGCGCGAGCCGATTGCTTCTCGAGCTCGAGAAGGGAGGGCTTGGGCGGTTCGGGGGGCGGCGCCGGAGTCGGCTCGGGCGGCGGCGCGGCCATCGGTGGTGGCGGCGGCGGAGCTTGCGGCGGCGGCATCACTTCGCCCTCGCCACCACAGGCCGAAATCAGTACCGCCACGAGTGCAGCGCCGCAAATCGTCTTCGCCATGACCATCCTCCCACTCCCTGATGTGAGCCATGGCCAATCGCTTCTTTCCGCCCTCGAGTCAACCCTAATCGGGGAAGGCGTCGTGCTCCCTGGTGGCGGGTTCAATCGTTAACGCCGCGCGAAGAGCCGGCGTACCTCGTTGCGCACAATGTGCGTCGATTCTTTTCGACAGAACGTCACCAAGAGCTCGCGCCGAATGTCCGGCGGATTGTCCTTTATTTCCGGTCGACCCTCTCGCGATTGGAAGCGCGGACATACTGATTGTCGCTAGTAGGGGGACAGGACCGGACCTCGCCGCAACGGAAGTGGCCGCCCCGCTGAATTGGCCGAGCGCGATCGGGTATGTCGAAGACTGGTAATGACGAAGAACGGAAAGCGTAGTGCTAGGCGTTTCGTTTCAGCCAGCCCCAAGCGAAAACCGCGACACCGACGAGAGCCAAGGCGGCGGCGGCCTTGCGCCATCCGCCGAAAGGGTTCGGCCTGCGCAGCTTCCGCATCAAGTGTCTTCGTTCCTCGTCGTCTTCGATCTCCATGAGCGCGCCGGAACAGCCCCCCTCGTCGGCCATGGAATCGAGTCGATGCTGGTCGAGCGACGGTGCTGGCGGAGCGTCGCGACCGATTTCTGGGTCCGACCTGGGATCGTGCTGGTTGGTCATGGATGGTCCTCCAGCAATTCGTGTGCCTTGTGGCTTGTGCATTTCGAGCGCTCTATGCGATCCTCCGCCCATGAGCGCGCTCCTTCGGTGGTTGCTGTGGACAGCATCCCTGGCCTGCCTGGCAGGTTGTCCAGAGAAGAAGCCCGAAGGGGGTGGCGTCACACCGCCAGCTCCTTCGGTGACACCCGCCAAAGGGGCGGCGTCCGCAGGCGGCGGCTGGTAGCTTTTTTTTCGGGTCGAAGCGTGCCGGAACGCGAGCGCCGCCTCGTTCGCGCACGCTGAGCGGCTTAGCACGACGCTTTCAGCTGAGTGGCCAAGCACGACGCTTTCAGTTCTTCGCCGTCAGGGGGTTGCGCGATCCTTGGCTGTTGGTGGACGCGCATGCGACACTGACACACCTATGCGCCTGCTGACTGCCCACAAGGTTCTCATTTCGGTGGCGGTGGTGATGGCGCTCCTTCTCACCGCACGAGCGGCTTTCAACTATTCGTCGAGCCACGCGAAATCGGACGCGGCGTCCAGCGTCGCCGGGCTCGTGGCGGCCGGGGTTTTGGGCTTGTACCTGCGGACGATCTGGCGGCGCTGACTAGCAGTACGCAGTCAGATTGCTCGCTGCCCGATCATCATCGGAGCAGGCATACGCCCACTCAACCGCCTGACCGCACAGGCGAAACGCCCCTTCAACGAAGCCCAGCAAGGCGAGCGCCTCGCGGCCGCGGCCATCGGAGCCCTTTGGCAGCGGCCTCGCCGCCTCTTACATGGCCGCCTCACGGAATTGGCCGATTCGTGATCTTGGTATGGCGAAGAACTGACAGCGTAGTGCGAGGTGCGCGGCGCCGAAAACGAGAGGCCGTCCCGCCCGAGCACGACCAGGTCGGGAGCTCGGGCGCGATGTGAAAGAACGCGCATGGGCGGTAGGACGAGCGCACATCGATATGCGATTTCGAATGGGTAGCGCGAGACGAGCCTTCCTTGTGTTCGCGCATTTGTGTAGGGTGGTGCGCTGGAAGTGGACGACGTCGGACCCGTCGAGGAAAGGCGGGCGGAGGGTTATGACGATGGTTTCGAACTATTGGCGAATTGTCTCTTTGCCTGTTTTGCTGACGGCGCTCGGATCGCCTTTACTCATCGATTGCGGGAAAATGCCGAGCGTTCCTGGTGCCCCTAGCGTGCCGGGAGTTCCTGGCGCGCCTGGCAATTGTCCCGATATGGCCAATGTCGACGCTGTTGCGAACTTCGATTGGCAGAAGGAGTTCAAGCTCGACGCCAGTGCTGCCGGCAAGTTGAAGGGTGGTCTCGCTGCCGCCATCAACCTGAAGGCGCTGGCCGTGGAGATCGACGGCGATCTCAAGACGGCTTGCGGGAACCTGGCCAAGGATCTGGGCGCGAGTGGTGACTTTGCCGACGGCAAAGCCGCCTGCGATGCGGCCATCAAGGCGATGGGCGACGCCCGGGCCAAGATGGGCGCCAACGCCAAAGCCTCGTTGGCAATGGTGCCCCCGCACTGTTCGGCTTCGATGGACGCCATGGCCGATTGTGCGGGCAAATGCGATGCGAACGTGCAGGGCGGTAAAGCCGAAGTGAAGTGTGAAAAGGGCGAGCTCTCCGGCACCTGCGACGCGAAGTGCGAAGGCAAGTGCGAGCTCTCCGGCGCGGCAACCTGCGACGGTACCTGCGAAGGTTCGTGCGATGCGCACTTCACCGGCAAGTGCGAAGGCACCTGCAACGGCAAGTGCGATGGCAAGGACAGCAAGGGGACCTGCGCAGGCAAATGCGACGGTAACTGTGATGCCGGCGCCAAGGGCGATTGCAAGGGCAAGTGCGGCGGCTCTTGTCAGCTCAAGGGTGCGGCCAAGTGCGACGGTCAGTGCACGGGCAAATGCTCGGTGGAGATGAAGGCACCGAAGTGTACCGGCGAAGTCACGCCCCCCAAGGTGAGCGCAGAGTGCAAGGCGAGCTGCGACGCCAAGGTCTCCGGCAAGCTCGAATGCACGCCGGCCAAGGTCTCGCTGAGAGTCGATGGCGCGGCCGATGCGAGCGTGGCCACGAAGTACAAGAGCGCGATCGAGAAGAACCTGCCGCCGATTCTCAAGATTGCCGTCGGGATGAAGGACCGCGTGGCGTCGATTACCGGTAGCGTCGAAGGCGTGGTCGACGGGGCGCAGGGCGCAGTCAAGGCCGCCGCCTCGGGTAGCCCCGTCGTCGGCGCGGCGCTCACGGCGTGTGTCTCCGCTCCGTTCAAGGGAGCCATGGATGCCGCCGCGAGCATCAAAGCCAACGTCAACGTGTCGGTCGACGTGAAGGCGAGTGCCAGCGCGTCGGGTAGCGCCTCCGGCAAAGCGGGCTGACGCTCGGTCACCCGAAGCGCCCACATCCACCGCGTGCCCCCTCGGAATCAAGCCGAGGGGGCACCCGTGGGCACGAGCACGCGCCCCTGGCGCATGACGAGCTTCGTCTTGGGCGTGCCCCAGGGCTGGACGATGGCATGCTCGTGGGGCAGGTCCCAGAGGACGAGATCGGCGTCGAAACCTTCCTTGACCATGCCGACCCGATGGCCGACGCCGAGGGAGTGCGCGGCCTCGCGCGTGGCACCCGCCAAAGCTTCGTCGGGGCGGAGCCCATAGAGCCGAACGGCGAAAGCAAGGGCGAGCGGTAGGCTCTCGGTGGGCGCCGTTCCCGGGTTCGCGTCGCTGGCGACGACGAGCGGGATACCGGCGCTGCGCAACAGGTCCACCGGCGGCGGCGACTGAGCCAGGGTGAAGCTTGCCACGGGGAGAAGCACGGCCCGTGTGCCAGCGCGAGCCAGGGCTTCGATGTCCCTCGCGCCCACGTTCTCGAGATGGTCAGCGGTAGCGGCGCCGAGCCGCGCCGCCAGCGCGGCGCCGCCGACGTCGGCGAATTGGCCGACGTGCAAGCGAATGCCGAGCCCGGCAGAGCGGGCAGCCTCGCCGAGGCGTTCCGCTTCGGCTGCGGTGAAGGCGCTGGCGTCGACGTAGGCATCCACGTAGCGCATCAGCCCGCGCGCCGCGAAGACGACGACGCGGCGCACCGCGGCGTCGACGTAAGCGGCGCGCCGCGTGGCTTCCTCCTGTGGAATGGCATGCAGCGCGAGGTACGTCGCCACCACGCGGGGGAGATCTTCGCGCCGCGCCGCTTCCGCGATGGCCTCGAGCTGCTTTTGCTCGGTGTCCGCGTCGAGCCCGTAGCCGCTCTTCACCTCCACCGTGGTGACGCCGAGCGCTGCCATGCGCTGCAGACGCTCTACCAAAAGGCGCACGAGATCGGACGGCGTCGTCCCTTGCACGGCGACTCGCGTCGCCAAGATGCCGCCACCCGCGCGGGCAATGTCTTCGTACGAGGCGCCACCCAGCCGCGCGGAGTATTCGGCGTGACGCGAGCCCGCGAAGGCGGCGTGGGTATGCGCATCGCAAAGCCCGGGTGTCAGCACCCCTTGCGGCGCGTCGGCGAGCACGGGGGCGCCGTCCGCGCGGGCGAGAACGTCCGCGCGCTTGGCGACGAGCTGGATGGCCCCGGCCTCGACCAGAACACCACCGTCGTCGAATGCACCGAGACGGTTTGCCTCGCTGGAGCGGGCGGGATCGGCGGTGACCACCCGTCCGGCCAAGACGACGAAGGTCTTCATGCACTGCCGGGGCGCCGCTTTTGGGCGATGCGGCGCACGATCTCCTGACTGGCGGTCCCGCCCACGATGGCCGAAAGGCCTTCACGCGACGTGATCGGTCGCGGCGGGCACAGGCGGCGCAATCGCAAAACACGGGTCACCGCCTCGCGGCACCGCTCGCGGAACCTGGCGTCCTTCTCTGCGGCGCGTGTGAGCGCTTCGTGCACGCGGTCTTGCGCCGCCTCGTCGCTGCAGACGAGCAGTGCGTCGCACCCCGCCCACACCGCTTCCTGGGCGGCATCTTCGATGGCAAAGCGCGACGTGATGGCCTTCATTTCGAGATCGTCCGAAAAGAGCACACCTTCGAAGCCGAGCTCGGCGCGGAGCAAGCTGGCGCAGATCGAGCGTGACAACGTGGCCGGCACGCCTTCGTCGATGCGCGAGTACACGACGTGCGCCGACATCAGCGCGGCGATGCCGGCTCCGATGGCAGCGCGAAAGGGGGGGAGCTCGATCTGGTCGAGGCGGGGGCGCGGGTGATCGATGACGGGCAGCTCGTAATGGCTGTCCACCTGCGTATCGCCGTGGCCCGGAAAGTGTTTGCCGCAGGCGAGCACGTTGGCGCTCTGCAGCCCGCGCACGAAAGCGACGCCGAACCGCATCACGGTGCGAGTATCCGAGCCGAAAGCGCGATCACCGATGACGGGGTTCAGGGCCTGCGTGTTGACGTCGAGGACCGGCGCGAAATCGAGGTTGAATCCGATGGCGCCGAGCTCGATGCCGACCGCCTTGGCGGCGTGGAGGACGAGGTCGAGATCGTCGAAGGAGGCGAGCTCGCGCATCGGCGGTAGGGCGAGGGCGGGCGCGGGCAGGCGCGTCACGCGCCCTCCCTCTTGATCCACGCCGATGAAGGGCGGCAAGTCGCGCGGCGAGGCTTCCAGGATCGCGGCGCAGAGGTCGGCCGCTTCGGGAACGCTCGGCAGGTTGCGCTTGAAGAGAATGCAGCCGCCGCGCCGCTTGGCGGTGAGCTCGCGCGCGAAGCTCGGCGAGAGCGCCGTGCCGGCGAAACCACCGACGATCATCTGACCGACCAGCGCCGGTATCTCCAGATCGAGCTGCATGCCGTTCGCGGCCGAGCCTAGCACTCTGCCGCGCCGCCGCGTCGAAACTACGCTGCCCGTTCTCGCGCCCGCGTCGGCCGAGCCCGGTGGCCAACCTCGGAACGAGAATCCGACCGGGTCACGCCGAGCTTTGCGATAGATTGATGGTGGATGCAGGCCATTCACAGGTTCATCCCGCTGGCCATGGCATGCGCCTTCGCGGCATGCGGACCGAAGCGCACCCCCGGTCCTCCGCCGCGCGAGCTCCGCGGCGCGGCAGCCAAGCATCCGCCGCGCATTCACGAGAAGCACGAGCCGGCGCCCATCGCGCGTCCGAGCAAGCCCATGCCGCTCGGCGAGGCGCGCAAGTACTTCCTACGGCTCATCAACCGCGACCGCGAGCGCGAGGGACTGGAACCGGTCGTACTGGATACGACGGCGCAGAAGGCGGCGCAGGAACATGCCGACGACATGGCCGGCCACGGATACACCGCCCACTGGGGCACCGACGGCTCGGTACCCGAAACGCGCTACTCGGCCGCGGGCGGCATGGACATCGCCTTCGAAAATGCGGCCTGCTTTTTCGACAATGCCGAGCGAAAACTCGACAAGGGAGCGCTCTTTCTGGCAGCGGAGCTGGAACGGATCGAGAGCGCCTTCGTCAACGAGAAACCGCCTCACGACGGGCATCGCAAGAACATCTTGAACCCGTGGCACAACCGCGTCGGCATCGGTCTGGCGCAGCCCATCGGGATCACGGTCCCTTGCGCCGCCCAGGAGTTCGTCGATCACTACGGCAAGTACGAGCCTCTCACCGCGTCAGCCAGCGTGAAAACGAAGATCCACGTGGCGGGAGAGATGACGGCTCCGGCGACGTTCGGCGCGGTAGCTCTGGCGCGCATCGATCACCCGAAACCGCGCGAGGCGGCCGATCTGAACGGCACGGGCAGCTACCAGCTGCCCGCCCCCTACGCCACGTACCTGCCCAAGGGTTTTGTCACCCCCATCGAGGTTCGCGTGGAGGGCAATCGGTTCTCGGTCGACGTGCCTCTCGACGACCGCGGGCGTCCCGGCGTCTACGAGGTCAGCGTGTGGGGGCTCGTGCCCGAGAGCAACGACCTCGTCACGCTGAGCCTTCGAACCGTCGTCGTGAAGTAGCGGGGCGCGCCGGGCCTGCGCCCTTGGGAGCGCGAGACGCGCCATTTGGGCGAGGGGCAATGTCTTTTTCCGCCGCGGCGACGAGGTCCTTGGCGTAGGCGGCGATGCGCGCCGAGTCTTCGCCTTCCACCATGACGCGCAGCTTTGGCTCGGTGCCGCTCCAGCGCACCAGCAAGCGTCCCTTGTGCCCCAGAGCGCGCTCGATTTTGGCAGAGAGCGCGGACAGCGCCGGCATTTGGTCGAGGGGCCGTCGCTCGGGCAGCGTGACGTTCTCCAGCACCTGGGGGACCCTCACCATGATTTCTCGGGCGAGCTCGGAAAGCGGCCGCTGCTCGGCGAGCATCATCTCCAAGACCTGTAACGCAGCAACGATCCCGTCGCCGGTCGATGCGTGCTCGAGGAAGACGAGGTGCCCCGACTGTTCTCCGCCGAAGTTGTAGCCGCCGGCGCGCATGGCCTCGACGACGTAGCGATCGCCGACCGCGGTGCGCACCAGCTTGCCCCCGGCGTGGTCCATGGCGCGCTCCAGGCCGAGGTTGCTCATGACGGTGGTGACGAGCGTTTTCTTCGCCAGGCGGCCGGCGCGCAAAAGGCGCGTCGCGCAGAGCGCCATCAGTGCGTCACCGTCCACGATGTCACCCTTCTCGTCGACCACCACGACGCGATCGGCGTCGCCGTCGAGGGCGATGCCGATCGATGCGCCGCGCGCCTTCACCTCGGTGACGACGTGCTTGGGGTGCAGCGCTCCGGCGTCGCGATTGATGTTGCGTCCGTTGGGGCGACAGCCAATGGCGTGCACGTCCGCCCCGAGCTCGGCAAACACGGCTGGAGCCACGCGGTAAGCAGCGCCGTGCCCGGCGTCGACGACGACCCCCACGCCGTCGAGGGTGCGGCTGGAGGGAAATGTGCTTTTACAATAGACGACGTAGCGGCCCGCGGCGTCGTCGATGCGCTCGGCTTTGCCGATGGCGTTGCCGGTCGGGTTCTCGCGATTGAGCCGGTCGTCCTCCAGGAGGGTCTCGATCTCGAGCTCTTTCTCGTCCACCAGCTTGAACCCGTCGGGACCGAAGATCTTGATGCCGTTGTCCCCGAACGGATTGTGACTGGCGCTGATGACGACGCCGGCATCGGCGCGCATGCTGGTCGTCAAGTAGGCGACGGCGGGGGTGGGGATGGGACCGGAGAGCATGACGCGACCCCCCATCGCGCAGATGCCGGCGGCGAGCGCGGTCTCCAGCATGTATCCCGAGAGCCGCGTATCCTTGCCAATCACGATGCGCACCGGACGGCGAGGATCGCGCCGCGCCACGTAGGCGATGGCCCGCCCGAGCCGGAGCGCTACTTCGGGGGTCATCGGCGGCTCGTTGGCGACGCCGCGGATGCCGTCGGTACCAAAGAGCTTGCGGGCCGGGGTGGGAGCAGCGACGGGTCGTGCCTTCTTGCGCCTTTTGATCATGTCATCGTTGGCCGCCGATCGGGCGGCGAGAATCCGAGGAGGTCGGGCTAGTCACGGAAGTTGACGAACTGCAGCTCGACGCCGAAATCATTGGCGCGGACCGCCTGGATACAGGCTTGCAGGTCGTCTCTGTTTTTGCCGGTCACGCGCACCTGCGACTCGTGAATGGCAGCTTGCACTTTCAGCTTCTGATCTTTGATGAGCTTGGTGATCTCGCGCGCCGTCTCGACGGCGATCCCCTCCTTGATCTTGACGAGCATTTTGCTCGACCCTTTCGGTCCGGGCTCGATCTTGCCGACATCCAGAAATCGGAGGGCTACCTTGCGCTTGACGAGCTTGTCCTGCAGGACGCTGAGCGCGGCGCGCGCGCGGTCTTCGGTGGCGGCGGAGATGTTGATCCCTTCGCTATTTTTTTCGAGCTCGGTCCCGGTGTCCTTGAAATCGAAGCGCTGGACGATTTCCTTCTGCGCCTGGTTCAAGGCATTGTCGATTTCGGGCCAGCTCGGTTTCGAAGCGATGTCGAACGAGGGCATTGCAGGAGCATAGTCGGGAGCGAGCCGCGAGCCAACCGCGCCGACGGCTCACAGCGCGATGGCGGGATCTCGCGCAAGTCCGAGGAGATGCGAACGCGCTGCACCGACCAAGAAGATCGATCCCGTGACCACGATGAACCCGTCCCGACCCACCGCCGCCCGGGCGCGCGCGAGCGCCTCGGCAACGGTGGAGGCAACCACGCCCGGCTGGTGCAGAACCAGCCCAGCGGGGTCGGTCGCGCGTCGCCCCTCGGGCGCCACATAGAACCGGTGCCGCGCACGAGGCGCGAGGATGGTCAGCATGGCCGCAGCATCCTTGTCGGCCATGGTTCCGAAGACCAACGCCAAGCGGGCGGGATCGCACGCGTGCTCGGCGAGCGCAGCGGCGAGTGCATGGGCGCCATCCGGATTGTGAGCAGCGTCGAGCAGCACCGCACCGTCCGGAGTGCTGATCGTCTCCAGCCTGCCGGGCCATCGCGCTCGTTCAAGCCCACGCGCGATGGCGTCGGGCGGCAATGCCAATTCTTCGGCGAGGGCCACCGCGATCTTGGCATTTTCGACTTGGTGAGCCCCAGCCAGGCCGGGAGGATGACGCGCGACGAACGACGTGAGCCCGTCGTCGCCGGCGGTGAGGCGAATGGGTGCGCCCACGGTCTCGGCGAGGGCGCGCACTTCGGCCAGGGAGACCGGATCGAGCGGTCCCACGACGACTGGCACGCCGCGCTTCAAAATGCCGGCCTTCTCGCGAGCAATGGAAGCAATGTCGCTCCCCAGGTAATCGGTATGGTCGAGGGCGATGCGGGTGATCGCGGTGGCGCGCGGCGCTTCGAGCACGTTGGTGGCATCGAGCCTTCCCCCGAGGCCCACTTCGACGACGGCGAGCTCGATCTTGCTCTCCGCGAAAATCGCGAAGGCGGTGACCGTGGCGGTCTCGAAGAACGTGAGCTCCGGAAAACGATCGAGCACCCCTTCGAGCGCCCCCAGCAACCGATCGTCCGAGACCGGCTCTCCGCCGATCTGGATGCGCTCGGCGAATCGGACCAGGTGAGGGGACGTGTAGAGCCCGACCCGAAGACCCGCGGCGCGGGCCATGGCCTCCACCATCGCCGCCACGCTCCCTTTGCCGTTGGTTCCAGCGATGTGCAAGCTGGCGAAGCGTCGTTCGGGGTGATCCAAAGCAGCGCAGGCGGCGCGCACCCGTTCCAACCCGAGGAGCGCACCGCGAGGAGCGAGCGCATTCAGACGCTCGAGCACCGCGCCCTTCGATGAAGTCACAGGGCGGGCCGGCGGTCCCGGTGCTTGGTGTGGCCGTTGGTGCTCGCGGATTTTCCGGCGACGAGGTGCATGATCAAGGTGGCCAGCGTCGTCTTCATCTCGGCCCGCGGCACGATGAGGTCGATCATGCCGTGCGAGAGGAGAAACTCCGAACGCTGGAAGCCCGGGGGAAGTTTCTCCCCGATGGTCGAAGCGATGACGCGCGGCCCCGCAAACCCGATGAGCGCGCCCGGCTCGGCGACGTTCACGTCGCCGAGCAGGGCGCAGCTCGCCGCGACGCCGCCCGTCGTCGGATCACGCAGCACGCTGATGAAGGGGAGCTTCGCCGTGTGGACCCGTTCCAGCGCCGCGACCATCTTGGCCATTTGCATCAGAGAGAGGATCCCCTCCTGCATGCGCGCGCCGCCCGACGATTGCAAAAGCACGACGGGAAGCTTGGCCGCCACCGCGCCCTCGAAGAGGCGGGTGATCTTCTCACCGACCACCGAGCCCATGCTTCCACCCATGAAGGCGAAGTTGTAGGCCCCGTAGGCGATGGAATGCCCGCCGAGCTTGCCGCGGCCGCTTTCCGCCGCCTCGACGGCGCGCGTCGCCTTTTGCGCCGCGGCCACGCGCTCCCCGTAACGCTTGCCGTCCGAAAACCCGAGCGGGTCGGTGGGGCGCAGCTGATCGTCCCACGCGTCGAGCTTGGCACCGTCGAGAAGAAGACGTCGCCATCCCTCGATACCGAGGCGGTGGTGGAAACCGCACGCCGGGCACACCTCGAATTGGTCGATGAAGATCTGCGCGGGGTGCGTCTCGCCACATCCGTCGCATTTGCGAAAGACGCCTTTCCCGAGCGATTTCTTGCCCTCCGCTTGGGGCGACTTCTTGTTCGGCCAGGCCATGGGAGCGCGTACATTAGCACCTCGGACCGCGGTGCCAGCGTTCGGGTTTTTTATGCCTTCTTGAAGTACCAGCCACCCGACGCGGTGATTCGTTTGGCCCGCTCGCGCAGCCTCTCCAGCATTTCTTCGCGATTCGGCGGGGGGGGGATAGGACCGCGGGCCTTGGCTCGCAAAATGGCGGATTCGGTCTCGGGCGAGCGCACGGCGATGATCCGAAACGATCCCGTATCGCCTCCGGGCGGAGGCGCTTGCGACATGATGAGGGGCGGTGGTCCCAGGGACATGCTCCCGGGCGGGGCTTGGGACACGAGGGCGGGAGGTGGCATCGATCCCGACCGGACGAGGGCCGTGCGGCGCTCGCGAACGCGGTCGAGGACGAGCTTCGAGCGCGCGTCGATGCGCGTGAAACGCACTTCGAGTCCCGGAGGCTTGGCTCCGCCGGGCGCGTGGTACAAAACGACGTGCCCTTCGCCGCGGAAAACGGGCGCGCCGGTGGACAGGACGATCTCGAACCGAATCAGCTCTCCCGGCTCGCGGGCCGGGGCGTTCGGCAGCAGGACCCCGGTCCGACCGAGGTAGGCGAGGTCCCCTTCGATGAACTCCTTCTCCGAGGCCCAGGGCCGCGTGATTCGGATCGTCGGCGGGGGACGCGGTTTTTCTGGCACGTACCTCGATTCTACCGGACAACGGCGCTTACCACTACTCTGTCAATTCTTCGCCATACGGGACCACGATCGGCCAATGCAGCGAGGGCCGCGTCAGATGCGGCGAGGCCGCCGCCAAGCCCTGCTCGGATGAGCACGGGCCGCGAGGCGCTCGCCGCGGCCCCGCCGGCTCCCCAAGCGCAGGGAACCGTGCTACGGGGCTGCTCGACATGAGCTCCCGATCGGGTCGCACCGTGCTGGTCGTCGGCAGTGGCGGCCGCGAACACGCGCTCGCCAAGCGGCTGGCGCGGTCGCCGTCGGTGGGGCGGGTGCTCGTGGCGCCGGGCAACGCCGGCACCGAGGAGGTCGGGCAGAACGTCCCCCTGCAGGGGGACGCGATGAACGTCGAGAACCTCGGGGCCATCTGCGAGCGCGAAGGTGTCGACCTCGTCGTCATCGGGCCCGAGGCGCCGCTCGTGGCCGGCGTCGCCGACAGCCTGCGCCAGCGCGGCGTGCCCACCTTCGGACCGAGCGAAGCCGCGGCGAGGCTCGAAGGTTCGAAGGCCTTCATGAAGCGCTTCACGTCCCAGCAAGGCATACCGACCGCACCCTTCGAAGTGTTCGACGACGCGGACAAGGCTTCGCGTTTCATCCTCCACCACCACAAGCCCCTCGTCGTCAAAGCCGACGGTCTCTGCGCCGGCAAAGGCGTGGTCGTGGCGTCGAGCGCCAGCGAAGCGGACGTGGCAGCGCGATCGATGTTGTCGGGTGAAGCCTTCGGCGACGCGGGTCGAACGATCGTGGTCGAGGAGCGCGTCCCCGGCGAGGAAGCCAGCGTGCACGCCATCTGCGACGGATCGCGCTATTTTCTGCTCCCGGCGGTCCAGGATCACAAGCGCATCGGCGAGGGGGATCGCGGACCGAACACGGGGGGCATGGGAGCCTACGGTCCGACGCCGGTCGTCACCCCCGAGATCGAAGCGCGAATCGCCCCTTCGGTCATCGAGCCGGTCCTTCGCGGGATGGTCAAGCTCGGGATCCCTTTCACCGGCGTTCTCTTTGCAGGTCTCATGATCGGCCCGGACGGCGAGATCACGGTCCTCGAATACAACGTGCGCTTCGGTGACCCCGAGACCGAGGTGCTCATGGATCTGCTGGACGGCGATTTGGGAGAAGCATTGGCCGGCGCGGCGTCGCTTGGTCTCGACAGCGGAGCGCTCTCCCGCTCGTCGCGTCACGGCGTCGCGGTCGTTCTCGCCGCGGAGGGCTATCCAGGCAAGCCGCGCGTCGGCGACGTCATCGAGGGGCTCGCCGAGGCGGCGCGCGTGCCGGGCGTGAACGTGCTCCACGCCGGGACGCGCCGCGAGGGGAACAAGGTCGTTACCGCCGGGGGCCGCGTGCTGGTCGTGACCGCGACGGGCGCGAATCTCGCCGGCGCGCAAGAAGCCGCTTACGAAGGGGTGCGCGCCATCCGGTTTCGTGGGATGCAAGTCCGGCGCGACATCGCGTCGCGTGCAATCGATGCGCCCGTGTCGCGCTCCACGCCAAACGTTTGAGGGAAGAGATGGCACTCAAAGTTCTCATTGTGATGGGATCGGATTCGGATCTGGATCAGGTGTTGCCCGCCGCGAAGGTGCTCAAGGATTTCGAGATACCGGTGGAGGTCACGGTAGCGTCGGCACACCGGTCGCCCGATCGCGTGATCGAGATGGCTCGCGGAGCCCGCGGACGCGGGGTTGGCGTCGTCATTGCGGCGGCGGGTGGAGCTGCTCACCTGGCCGGAGTCTTCGCCGCCAACACGACGCTGCCCGTCGTGGCACTCCCCATTTCGGTGGGCACGCTGGGCGGCATCGACGCGCTGCTCTCGTCGGTGCAAATGCCGGGTGGCGTCCCCATCGCGTCGGTGGGCATCGGAGGCGCGAAGAATGCCGGGCTTTTCGCAGCGGCCATCCTGTCGGCCGCCGACGCCGTGCTGACAGCGCGGCTCGAAGCCTTCCGCCAGCGCGAAGCGGCGAAGGTCGCGGAAGCGGACGGCAGGGTGAAAGCCAAGCTTGCCGCGGGCTGAGCCAAAGCCCCTCTGGGCACCGCCCCGCGCCGCCGAGCGGACCGCGGACCCATGGACGCCATGACCCACCAAGAGTTCCAGCGCGCGTTGCGCGTGCTTTCCGAAGGCGGCGTCGTGGCCGCGGCCACAGAGACCTTCTTCGGACTGCTCGCGGACGGTCGTCGAACGACGGCCATCGATCGCGTCGTTTCGCTCAAGGGGCGCGAGGCGGGCAAGGGAATAGCGCTGCTCCTGCCAGACCGCGAGGCGTGGGGGTCGCTCGTCCTCGAGATTCCACCGCTGGCGGCACGCCTGGCCGATGCGTTTTGGCCAGGCCCGCTCACCATGGCGCTGCCGGCGCGGCCGGGCGTCGACGCGCGGCTACAGTCGGAGGGAACGGTCGCCGTCCGATGGGCGGGGCCATCCGACGCGAGCCGCCTCACCGCCGCCTTCGGGGCGCCCCTCACCGCCACGAGCGCCAACTTGGCGGGACACCCACCAGCGGAGCAAGCCGTGGAAGTCGAGGTAGCATTTCCCGGTGCTATCTCGCGGGGCGAACTGCTAGTCGTTTCTGGACGCGCGCCAGGCGGGGCCCCCTCCACGCTCCTACGCATCGACGGCGGACAACTGCAAGTGCTTCGTCAAGGGCAAATCCGAGAAAGCGACCTCGCAGGCGTCGTCCCGCGCGCCGCTTTGGGCTAGAAGGTAAGACCCGAAAGATCCGAAATGCTACGACTTCGTCAATTCTTCGCTGGACCCGATCACGATCGGCGCCTTCGGCCCAACGACCACGTGAGGTAGCACATGGCCGACATCGCTCCGCTTCGTCCGCTCCGTTACAAAGCGCCCGACCTCGCTCCGCTGGTGGCGCCACCTTATGACGTCATTTCTCCGGCCGAGCGCGCCGAGCTCATGGCGCGCTCGCCCCACAACGTGGTCCGGCTGATCCTGCCGGACGGCGAAGGGGATGCGAAGTACGGCCATGCGGCGACCCTCCTCGGCGGGTGGCGCAACGAAGGCGTGCTCACGCGAGACGAGACGCCCTCCTTCTATCGCTATCAACAAACCTTCACGCCTCCCGGGGGAGGGGCGCAGCGCACGCGGCGCGGTTTCCTGGCCCTCGTGCGCTTGGTGCCATTCTCCGACCGCGTCGTCCTGCCCCACGAGCGGACCTTGTCCGGCCCCAAGGAGGACCGCCTCAAGCTGTTTCGCGCCACGCGCGCCAACCTCTCGCCCGGGTTCATGCTCTACCGCGATCCGGACCGGGTGCTGGATGCGCCGCTCGAGAGCGGGACCAAGCTCACCGCGTTCGTGACGGCCGACGGTATCGAGCATCGTCTTTCCAAGGTGGCGGGGGCCGAAGCCATCCGGACCATCACCGAGCACATCGCCAAGAGCTCGCTGCTCATCGCCGACGGTCATCACCGCTACGAGACGGCGTTGCATTACGCGCGCGAAGTCGATGCGGCGCGAGCCGAAAAGCCTTATGGTCCGCGGGCTGAGCACCGTTATTTCATGTCGTTTCTATGCAACGGGGACGATCCCGATCTGCTCGTCTTCGCCACCCACCGGCTCGTGCACTCCCTTTCGTCGTTCGATTGGGACGACTTCCTCCGGCACGCGGGCACGCTCTTCGAAGTCAGCCCGCTTTCGGGGGACCTCGGTCAAGTCGAAGGGCGGCTCGCCGAGTCGGGGCGCAAAGGGACGTCCTTCGTCGCTTTGGCGGCGCCGAAGGAGGGGACCGGGCGCATGGCCCTGCTCACGTTGAAACCGAACGCGGATCTGGCCAAGCACCCAACGCTCGGCCAGCGGCCCAAGGCGGTGCGCTCGACCGACGCGGCCATCCTTCACAGCGGGATCCTCGAGCACCTGCTCGGCATCTCCATCGCCGCCCAGGAGAAGAAGACGAACCTCCTCTATCTGCAGGACCCGCGGCAGGGGCTCGCCGCCGTCGAGCGAGGGGAGGGACAGGTGCTCTTTTTGATGAACCCGACCCCCGTTACCCAGGTTCGGGAGGTTGCAGAAGCGGGTGAGGTGATGCCGCAAAAGTCGACGTATTTCTATCCGAAAGTCCTGACCGGTCTCACGATCCACACGCTCGACCCCCAAAGGACCGTCTAGCGCTTACGTCACTCAAGGGAACCCGATTCGAAAGGCAAAAAGAGACATGGCTCGCGTCTACAACTTCAACGCCGGACCCGCCGCCCTCCCCCTCGCCGCGCTCGAACGCGCGCGGGACGAGCTCATCGACTTCCGCGGCTCGGGGATGTCGATCATCGAGCACAGCCACCGCGGCAAGGAGTACGAGGCCGTCCACGACGAGGCGGAGGCGCTGGTCCGCGAGCTTCTCTCGGTTTCCGACCAGTACCACGTCCTTTTCCTGCAAGGCGGCGCGAGCCAGCAGTTCGCGATGGTGCCGATGAATTTCTTGCCGCAGGGAAAGAGCGCCGACTACATCCTCACCGGCGGCTGGAGCGAGAAGGCCCTCGACGAGGCCAAGATCGTGGGCCAGACGCGCGTGGCGAGCACGACGGCCGAAGGGGGCAAATACACGCGCATCCCCGCCGCGAGCGAGATCGAGCTCGATCCCAAAGCCGCCTACGTCCACCTGACCTCCAACAACACGTTGTTCGGCACCCAGTGGTTCGATTTTCCTCAGACGGGCAAGGTCCCGCTCGTTGCCGACATGTCGTCCGATTTCTTGTGGCGCAAGTTCGACGTGAGCCGGTTCGGGCTCGTCTACGCCGGCGCCCAGAAGAACGCGGGGCCGAGCGGCATCGTCATCGTCATCGTGCGAAAAGATTGGGTCGAGGAAGGTCGCAAGGACATCCCCAAGATCTTTCGCTACAAGACCCACGCCGACAATCGTTCGCTCTACAACACGCCGCCCACCTTCTCGGTCTATCTCGTGCGCAACGTTCTTTCGTGGATCAAAGACCAGGGAGGACTTTCGGCGATCGAGAAGACGAACCGCGAAAAGGGTCGCGTGCTCTATGGGGCCATCGACGCCGCCCCCGATTTCTACCGCGCACCGGTCGAAAAAGAGAGCCGCTCGCTCATGAACGTCGTGTTCCGGCTGCCGAGCGAAGCGCTGGAAGAGCAGTTCGTCAGCGAGGCCAAGAAGGCGAAGATGGTCGGCATCAAGGGCCACCGCAGCGTGGGCGGGATTCGGGTATCGACCTACAACGCCGTCTCTCTTGAGGCGGTGCAGGCAATGGTGTCGTTCATGAGCAATTTCGAGAAGAAGGCGAAAGGTTAACCATGGCAGCGGCACGTGTTCTCGTTTCCGATACCTTGAGCGAAGCCGGTCTCGGCGTTCTGAAGAACGCTCCGGGACTCGAGGTCGTCTACAAGCCGGGGCTCAAAGAGGCGGAGCTCGCCGAAGCGATCGGCGGCTTCGATGCTCTCGTCATTCGCTCCGGCTCCAAGGTGACGAGCAAGGTCATCGAAGCCGCCAAGGGGCTCAAGGTCATCGGCCGCGCCGGCATCGGCGTCGACAACGTCGATGTGCCGGCCGCATCGCATCGCGGCATCGTGGTCATGAATACGCCCACCGGCAACGCCGTCACCACCGCCGAGCACGCGCTCGCCCTCCTTTTTTCGCTCGCTCGCCGAATCCCGCAAGCTACGGCGTCGATGCGGGCCGGCAAATGGGAAAAGAACAAGTTTCAGGGGCGCGAGCTGGCCGGCAAGACCCTCGGCGTGATCGGGCTCGGCAACATCGGCCGCATCGTGGTCGACCGCGCGCGCGGCCTGCGCATGAACGTCATCGCCTTCGATCCGGTGGTCACGCCGGAGAGGGCGACCGCGCTCGGCGTCGAGCTCGTGAAGCTCGACGACATCTGGGCCCGCGCCGACGCCGTCACCGTGCACACGCCGCTCACCAGCGAGACCAAGGGCCTCGTCAACGATGCCTCCATCGCCAAGATGAAGAAGGGCGTTTTGCTGGTGAACTGCGCGCGGGGCGGGATCTTCGACGAAGGGGCGCTCTTGCGCGGCCTGGAGAGCGGGCGGGTGGGCGGCGCAGCCCTCGACGTGTTCGTCGAGGAGCCACCGGGGCAAAACCCGCTCCTCGCGCGGGAAGACGTGATCTGCACGCCGCACCTCGGCGCCTCGACGGAAGAAGCGCAAGAGCGGGTGGCGGTCGAGATCGCCGAGCAAGTGGTGCAGTACTTGACCTCGGGGACGATCACCAACGCCGTGAACGTCCCTTCCGTGTCGCGGGAGGTGGCGCCGCGCTTGAACCCCTACGTCAACCTGGCCTATCGCTTGGGGAGCTTTCTCGCCCAGGTGCAGAAGGTCACCCCACGTACCATCGAAGTGGAGTGCACGGGTGAGCCCGCCGATCTCGGGACGTCGGCGATCACCGCGTCCGCCGTGGCCGGCGTGCTCGAACGCTTTCTCGAGGCGAGCGTGAACCAAGTCTCCGCCCCGCACTTGGCGAAGGACCGGGGCATCGCGCTGCGCGAGCTGAAGACGAGTCCCCGTTCGGGCGGGTTCAACGCGCTGGTTTCAGTGCGTATCGAGGAGACGGGGGGCACGGTGGTACGCGCGGAGGGGACACTCGCCGCCGACGGCAGCGCGCGGCTCGTGCGCTGGGGCGACTATGAGCTCGATGCGCACCTGGCCGGCTCGGTGCTCGTGCTCCTCAACGACGACCGGCCCGGCGTCATCGGCGCCGCCGGCACCGTGCTCGGGCACGCCAAGATCAACGTGTCGCGACTGCAGGTCGGGCTCTCGCCGGGCTCGAAGCACGCCGCGTCGCTCTGGAGTCTCGATTCGGCGCTGCCAGGGTCGGTGCTCGAGGACATCCGCCGTCTGCCTAACGTGACGACGGCGCTGAGTGTGATTCTTCCATAAGTGCACCCCGGTCGTTGGACCAACGACGCACGCGACGGCGGCGCCTTTCGCTTGTAAACCGCAGCGCTGCATCGTCTCGGTGAACCGGAAAAGCTTGTCGTGACGGGCGAAGGGCCTGTAGTCTGCGTGGCTGGCAGAAGTGGGTCGGCCCATCGTCGCTTCCTCCGTCGCCAAAACGGGGAGGTCAGAGGAAAACCATGCGAGTAGCGCAGCGCGCACGAACGCACCAGGTTCTGGCGGTCTTCTTGAGCAGCTTCATCGCCGTCGGCTCGGTGCCTTGGACGGCCTGGGCCGTTCCTCCCAAGCCAACACCGGCCGCCAAAAAACCACCGGCCAAGCCCGCCAAACCCGAAGACGATCCGAAGCGCTCCGAGGCGAGAAAGAAATACGCCGAGGGCGAGACGAAGTTCGCGGCCGGTGATTACGAAGGCGCTTACGCGGCCTACAAAGCAGCGAACGAAGCCGTCCCGGCATCGCAGGCCCTCTTCAAGATGGCCGTTTCCTTGGAGAAGCTCGACAAACCGTCGGAGGCGCTCACCACGTACCAAGCATTCCTCGGGTCGAACCCGCCCCCCGCGATGGAGCCGAAAGTGGCGGAGGCGCAGGCGCGCGTGGCCGACCTCAAGAAGAAGATCCCGGTCATGGTCAAGGTGACATCGGACCCGCCGGGTGCCTCGGTTTACGTGGACGGCGTGGTGCAAATGGGAACGACGCCGATGGAGGTCAAGGCGCCGGCCGGTCATCACAAAGTGCGGGTCACATCACCGGGCTACGACGCCTTCGAGAAAGAGATCGAACTCGACGCGAATGCAGCCTCGCTGACCGTCGACGCGGTGCTGCAGAAGAACGTGCCCATCGCCGAGGCGCCGCCCCCTCCACCGCCGCCCGCGCCAGCGCCGGCCAAGCCGCCCGAGCTGCCGCCCGAGAAGCGTTCCAATGTCGCGGCCTACGTCGTGATCGGCGTCGCCGGTGCCGGTGCCATCGTGGGAGGCATCTTCGGTGTGAAAGCACTGCAGGAGAAGAAGGACTTCGACAACGGCGAGAAGACGACCGACAAGGCAGACTCTGTCGAGAAGAACGCGCTCATCGCCGACATGGCGCTCGCTGCCGCGCTGACCCTCGGGCTTACCGGAACGGTTCTTCTGCTGACCAACAAGGGAAGCGACAGCGCAGCGGTGCGCGCGCCTCGCACAGGATTCGAGTTTACGCCGGTGCTCACGCCGCAGCGGGCCGGCGCTTTCGCCACGGTTCGGTTCTAACCAGGAATGGGTCAATCGACGATGACGACCAAGTGGCAGCGGAGATTTTGGGCAGCGAGTGCAGTGCTTGGGCTCGGATGTTCGGTGGTGGGATGCGAGCTCATCGCGGCCGTCGATCGTGACGAAATCCCGACCGGCGCTGGGGGCGCCCCCGATGCTGCGGGAGGCACGGGGGGTACGGCGGGCAAAGGTGGAACCGGTGGCGCCACCGGTGGAACCGGCGGCTCGGGCGGAACCGCCGGTCAGGGCGGGACTGCCGGCGGGACGACGGACGCGTCCCTCGACACGACGGGCGACGCCCCTCCGAATCCCGACGCGAGGCTGGATCAGACTTCGGACGTATCCGTCGACATCTCGACGGATCAGGGACCGTCCGACACGCCGCTCGACGTTCCCGGCCTCGACAGCGTGCCCGACAGCATGCCCGACACCACGACGCCCCCGGACGCAGACGGCGGCCCCGACGCGACGCCCGACACCGTTCCACCGCCCGATGCGGGGGATGCGACGCCCGACGCGGGCGCGGATGCCGACGCGACGCCCGACACGGGCCCGGATGCGGAAACCGACGCCGAGCCGGACACGGGAGAGGACGCCGGTGTCGACGCGGGCGATGATGGCGCCGACGGCGGCGCCGACGCCGAAGACGACACCCAAATCGACTGAGTGATGTCGACACGGAGGGCCGGGCGGCTCTCGGCTCTCCGTGCATGGAATCGACAACGCGTCGCCGGCGCGACCTGACTTCGAAACTCCGCTCAGCGATCGACGATCACGGGCACACCTGCGGTGGCGCAACGCAGTGCGTGCAGTTCCCTTCGCCGTCGAAATCACAGCAAACCTGGCAGTCCGGGGGAGGAGGGGGAGGAGGCGGATCGCCTGGGTCAGCAGGAGGGCAACGGCCCCTGCAAACGTTGAGCTGCGCGATACAAATCGCACCGCAGATAGAGGCAAGCGGTAAGCAGAGGACGGCCCCAGCGAGGCAAAAGGCATAGTCCTCTGCGCAGTCTTCCAGACAATCCGACCGAGGGTCGGTGATGGGCGCGCTCCTCAATTCGCCTTGCCCGGGAGCGGTGGGAGCGGAGGGCTTTGACGTTTGGCGCGAGACACCGCCTTGCTCGTATTGCTCGATCAGCTGCCGGGCCGCCGCGGTGGCACGGCTCGAGACTCCGCGTCGCTCATATTGCTCGATCACCTGCCGCGCCGCCGCCATGTCGCCCGCTGATACCTTTCGACGGATGGCTTCCTCCGAATCGACGGCCTCCGATCCATGGGGCCCTGCCGCGGCCTGCTGCGAGCTCAGGTTGGCACCTTCGTTCGCGGCGGTGTTGACGCCTGGCTCGGCCACCGCTGCGCGATCGCCCGATGGCTGCGGTCCAGTATCGGAGGGCGCCGCACCACAAGCGATTGCGAACGTCGAACTGCAAAGAAGTCCAATGATTCGCTTCATGATTTTTCTCCCGGCAGGATCATGCCTGCTCTCCTCGTGCGCCTGATCCGACGCACGACCTTCGTTTCACATAGAGAGCTCGCAATGACGAAGCAAGCAACTCAACTTAACAATTGACAATTCGACTTAACAATTCGACTTAACAATTAACAATTCGACTTAACCGTTCGACTCAACGATTCGACTCAACGATTCGACTTAACCATGGGCGAATCTGACTCGGCAATGGGCGGGTCGGGGTCCGTCGGGCCATTCCTTTACTCTCGCTTCAGGACCAAGATGGGATCGGCTCCGACGCAGCTCTTGGCGGCGGATGAGACGCGCAGACGCCTTTGCACGCAGTTTTCTCGGGCATCGCAAGGGCCCCTTCGATTCTGCTTGCCGGCGCGCATGAGAATACTGATTGCGTCGATCGGTCGTTTCGAGGCGAAGCAGCAAGGCCGGTGGGGATTCGCGTACACCGTACGACCGACCGGCCTTGCCACTGTCAACGGGTCGATTGCGGACACATGACAAATGCGTCATCTCTCGATTGGTTGCCGATCAATCGACTGTCGATAACGCGCTATGGTCCGTGACGCGCGGTGTGGGCGGTCGAACGACGACCTCTCACTTACTAGCCCCAACCTCGATCATGGCAAGCCGCGAGGAAACCGCATCCAAGTTGCTCGCAGCGCGCGCGGGGGACGCCCGGAAAGCGGTCCGAGCTTCGTGCGGCGAGGAAGGGTCCGCGTAAGGAGGCGAGATGATCCGCGAACGCTGCGAGGGTCTCGTGCTCGAGCGAAGAGAACGACGGGGTGGGATCGGTCGAGCCGAGATCGAGCACCCCGACCCGGATGGGCGCGAGCGCGCAGAGGTGTTGCGCGGCGAGCGCGTAGGCGCGGAGCTGGAAAGTGGGATCGGCGGCATCGTCCTGCCAAGCGCTCTTGTAGTCGACGATTTCCGCGGAGCCGTCGGGGAACGCGACGAGAAGATCGATCGTGCCGCGCAGGTGCAGCGTTCCTTCGGGGCGCGCAATGGTGACGACGAACGGTTCTTCCCGGTAGCGTGCGGCCCCCGCGTCCCGCACGCGTGCAGCGTAAGAGCCACTCAAAAATGCGGCGATGGAGCGCGCCATTTCCAGGGCGCGCACTGGCTCGGCGCGGTGGCACGACAGTTCCGCGGCGAGGTGCACTGCGACCTGCCGCGAGTCGGTCGGTTCACCCCAGCGCGCGATGGGCCACGTCTCGAGGACGCGGTGGGCCGCGATGCCGAGCGCGCGCCGTTCTTCGCGTTCGTCGCTTCGGTTCGCGGCAAGGCCCGCCGAGGAAGCGTCGCTCCGGTTCGCGGCAAGGCCCGTCGGGGAAGGGTCGAGGCCAAGCTCGTGCACGAGGCGGTAGCGGCGCGGACATCCAGCGAATGTCGCCAGCGGCGTCGTCGAGATGTGCAAAGGGCCGCCATCGCCGACCGGCGGCGAAACGTAAGGGGCCGCCGGTATCGCGACGCTTGGCGGGTGGCGCATGGGCTCGCGCCCGAGGTACGACGCCGCGTTCTCGATGGCCGCGCACGGGCAGGCGCCGTCAGCCGTATGCGTGCGCAGCGTGGCGGCGGCCGATCCCTGGGGCGCCTGCGGCGGCACGAGCAGAAACAAGCGCTCTTTGGCGCGCGTCATGGCCACATACGTGAGCCGGCGCCGCTCGGCGGTATCGCGCGCGATGGCCTCCAGGCGGAACTCGGCCGCCTCCGGGGTGAAGAGGGGGCCGCCCTCGGGTCGCACGTGCCGGAGAACCAAACGCGGCGCTTCGGCGCCGCGAGCCGAGGTGAGCCCGAGCGTCAGCGGCAGCGGGCGCACCGCCGCGCCGAGGTCCACCAGGACCACCGCGCGGAATTCGAGCCCTTTGCTGGCGTGCATCGTCATCAGGGTCACGGCATCGTCGGAAGGCAGCGATTCGGCCGCTTCGCGTTCGTCACTCTCGTCAGCGATCTGTTGCTCGAGCCAGCGCACGAAGGAGGGGATTCCCCCGCCTCGTTGGGCGGCGAGCGCGATGAGGCGCTCGAGGTTGCCGAGCCGTGGTACGGGGCGGGGGAGAGCGGCACCCACCCGGTCGAGATCGAACGTTTCCACGGCGTGGCGGATGGCGTCACTCGGCCCGAGCCGCAGCGCGATCTTCCGCAGTGCCGTGAAACGCGCATCGAACCGGGCGAGGCGCTGCCTTTCCTCGTCCGGGAGCGCCGACGCGGTGCCCGCCTCGCCACGAAACCACGACCCGAAGGGCGCAAGACCGCGGCCGGGCTCGGAGAGGAGGGCCAGCGACGCGTCGGTGAGGCCGAGCGCCGGACCACGCAAGACCGTTGCCAGGGCATGCCGATCGAGCGGGTCGAGCAAGAGGCGCAGCAAGGCGAAGACGTCCCGGACCTCGCGCGTTTCGAAGAGCCCGCGCCCCGCCACGAAATAGGGAACACCGGCGCGCTCGAGCGCGAATTCGAGCAGCGGGAGCGTCGCGCGCCGTCGCGCCAAGACGGCGATATCGCGCGGGCGAAGGTCGCCCCATGCCCCTTCATGTACCGCGCGATCGACGACCCCCGCTGCGACGAGCGCCTCCCGCATCGGTCCGGTGGCGCTGCGCACCAGGGGCGGCGCGTCGCCAGGCAGATCGTTGCGATCGTCGATGATGACGACACCGCCCGCGGTTATGCCGTGCACGTCGCTGCGCGCGGGGCGAAGATGCTCACTTTCCGCGTAACGGATGTCGAAAGGGTAGGGTGAGCGCACTTCGAAATCGCGCGTGGCAAACCAGTTGACGAAATCGAGCACGGAGGCGTGCGATCGGCGGTTGTGCGAGAGGGTGACCAGCGAGGCCACCGGCGCCGCCGACGAGGGGAAATCGTTTCCGAGCTCGAGCGCTTCGACTGCCGGACGGCCACCGAGATCGGCGCACACTTGGGTGAAGACGGTGACGTCGGCGCCGCGGAAACCGTAAATCGATTGCTTGCGGTCACCGACCACGAGAAGACCGGTGGGCGCCAGGTCGCTGGCGGCGGGAAGCTGCCCGGCCGGTCGTTCGCCGGCGCGGTCCTCGCGTTCGCGCAGCAAATAGACGAGATCGCGCTGCACGCGGCTCGTGTCTTGAAACTCGTCCACGAGCAGGACGTCGTAAGCGCTGCGGACACGGGCCCCCACCGCGGGGATGTCACGGGCCGCGTCACGCGCCGCGCGCAGCAGATCGCCGAAGCCGAGCCGTGCGGCGCGCCGCCGAGCGCGCCAGCGCGACGCCGCTATCTCGGCCAGTAAATCGCGCGCGCCCACGGCATTCCGCGTGAGGTCGGGCGCGCCCGCGACGAACGCCGCCAAGCGGCGCGCGCGTTCGGCGTTGGTTTCGCCGCGAACCGACTCGCGGAAGGCGATGAAGGCTTCTTCGGCGGGCGACGGGCGCGCCGGGCTGCGGCGGGTAAAAAGCGGCTCGAGAACGCTCGCCAGGTGCTCTTCGACCGCGCGCCGCCCAGCCGCTCGTGCGTCTCCAGCGAGCCAAGCATGCGCCGCCACCGCCCCCGCGAGAGCGGGCTCGCCGAAGGCCCTGCTGCGCTCCGTGGCGAGCGCGCTCGCCAGCACTCCGAGTCGCTCCATCCATGTGCGGGCGACCGGTTCGAATTCCGTGCACCCGAGCTCGTGCGGCGCCACGCCCTCCTCGTCCACCCTGTCGAGCAGCTCGCCGATTCGGCGCCGCATCATGGACAGCCCTCCGCCAGCGTCGAGGAGCGGCACTGCGCCGCGGTGGCTCTGCTCGATGGCGCGCGACAAAACGTCGTCGACCGCGGCATCGGTGGACGTTCGCGCGCCTTCGTCCTCCAGCACGCCGAAGCCCGGTGAAAGTCCGAGCTCGAGCGCCGAGCCGCGCAAGAGGCGTCCCGCGAGACCGTGCAGCGTATCGATGAGTGCGTGAGGGAGCTCGCCGAGTGCGGCTTCGGCGCGCTCGCGCAGGATGCGCGAGGCGAGGGGAGGCGAGCGCGTCTGCTCGGCGCGGGCGGCGAGCACCGTCAGGTATGGCCGTGTCGCGGCGTCGTCGCGTGCCCGCGCGACTGCCCCGAGCACGCGCTCCACCCGTTCGCGAATCTCCGCCGCCGCGGCCCGGGAGAACGTGGTTGCGGCGATGCGCGAGGGGAGGACCGGCGCGGCGGCCCGATCGTCGGTGGATTCCCCTTTCGACGTCAATCCGAGCGTGAGGAGGGCGTAGAGCGAAACGAGCCGAAACGTCTTTCCGGTCCCCGCGCTGGCCGTCACGACGAGGTTGGTTCGAAAGGCGTAGAGGACGTCGTCGATGGTCATGACGGCGCGCCGTCCACGTCGAGCTCGGGGTCGTCGATGGGCATCGCCGCAGGACGCCGGCAGACGTCGCGCACGCTGCAGCGGGCACACACCAGGGCGTCCGCCGGACGCGGCGCGACGTCACCGCTGCGCAACCGTTCGACGATTGCTCTCCCGCGTTGCTGCGCGGACGCCATGCTGTCGGGCGAAAAGACCTGACTCTTCTCGGCCGGAAAGACGCGCGGTGGACGCTTGGAGGTGTCGAGGTAGAGGGCTCGGATCTCCGGCATGCTGAGGGGACCGAGCTGCAGCCAGAGCGCCATCGCATAGAGGGGCGGCTGAAAGACGAGGGTGCCCACGTCTTTCCACGCGGGGAGCGTTCCCGTCTTGTAGTCGATGACGCGGGCGCGCGTGCCGTCGCGGGTGACGTCGATGCGATCGATCCGGCCCTTGACGAAGACCGCGTCACGCCCATCGCCGATCCGCAGCGGTGGCCATGCGGCGCGCCCTTGCCGACCGCCGTCGCCGGTGCGCCCGTCGCTCGGTCGCATCTCGCCGAACGATCGTTCGCCGTACGCGAACCGAAAGCCGGACGCGTCGTCGATCGACCAGGCAAGGACGGCTTCCACGTCCCTGAGCGCGCGTTCTACTTCCGCGCGATAGAGTGGCGAGCTGCGATCACGCAGCATGGCGCGCCGGGCGGCGGCAGTGCCTACGGCGATGAGATCGGGCCTCGTGCGATCGTCCCAGTGCGCGCGCGTGGCTTCGAAGGCGACGTGCAGGGCCCGGTGCACGAGCGACCCTCGCTGCCACGGTTCGAGCTCCTCGCCGGCCGCGTCGGTGCTCGCGGCGCCGAGCACGCCGAGCGCAAAGGCGGCGAAACGACAAGCCGCGGCCCGCTCCAGCGCCGTGGCAGCGATGGGCCGCTCGACGCTACCGCCAATGGCACGCCCGAGATGCGCGGCGACAGCGGGATCCGAGACGGCAATGGCGCCCGTCACCGCGGTGGCCGGCACGCGGGGGTCGAGGAAGAAGTCGAGGCGCGCCTGCTCGATGGCGACACGACGCGCCAGGTCGACGTCCGATGTCCCTCCCCCTTGGCTCAGCGCCACGAGCTCCGCCGCGCGCTGCGACAGCGGTCGCCCGCGGGGATCGAGCACGGACGAAGCGCCGACGGCGACGCTTCGATCGGAGGCAAGCTCGCTGAACAGGGCGGCGGGGGCCGCGGGACGCCCTTCGGCGTCGGTGACCGACCGCGTGACCAGAATGCGGCGCGCCGAAGCCATCGCGGCGAGCAGCGCCGTGCGCCGAGCGGCCAACGCAAGCGACGCCGTGTTGGGGCGTTGCCTGGCCGGCAGTGACATCACGAGCTCATTGCCGAGCACCGGCTGCACGGTCGGCGCGGTTTCGAAGATCCCCTCGCTCGCGCGCGCGACGACGAGAAACGCCGAAGGAAGGAAGGCGACCTCCGCCACGCGGACGATCCGCACCGCAGCGGGACGGTAGGTCGCCACGGGCGCCACCCCGGCCAGCGCTTCTTCGATCTCGGCGCGGAGGCGCTCGATGGGGATCGTTTCGGCGCCAAGCCCCAGCGCATCGGCCGCCGTTTGCACGCGTTCGACCGCCAGAAGGAGCGCCGCTTGGCCCGCGCTTTGCTCGCGGAGTTGCGCGCGGAGCAGGCGCCCCGTGCGCGTCCGGATCTCGTCGGCGCGAGGGTCGCCCGGGTCCGAGGGTGGTGCTTCCTCGAGGGCGACGAGGTCCGCGACGGCAGCGAGGGGCGCGGTGCCGAGCCCCATCGCGCCCCATACGTCGAGGAGACACGCCGCGAGGACGCTTCGCGGCGCATCCGTCTGCAAGGTTCGACGGGCGGCGAGGATCTTGTCGAGACTGGTGAGCAGCCACGGCTCGCCGGGATGTTCGGCCGTTTCGGCGGCCAGGAGATCGCCAAGGAGCGTTCCGTCGCGATCGACGCCGACCGGGATCCGCGAGAGCCTCCGGCAAAGCGTGAGCGCGCGTTCGCGGCGCTCCCGCGCCGTCGACCCGTCGACGAAGGGCGCAGGATCGACGACGGTGGTGCGGAGCAGGTCGACCAGCGCGTCGCGCGCCAGCGGCCCCGCCGCGATTTCGAGCCATGCCAGCGCCGCGCGCACGATCGGTGTGGCGATCGGTGGGCGGCCGCGCGGTTCGGAGAAGGGAACCCGGGCCTCGTCGAGCGCGGCGCGCAGCGGCTCGAGGAAGCTCTCGTCGAGCGAAGGCAGGACGATGGCAATGTCGGCTGCCCGAACCCCGGCCGCAAGCGCATCGCGTACGGCGCTGGCGACGGCGCGCGCCTCGGCGCCGTCACTGGAAGCCTCGAGCAGCTCGAGCGCTCGGGGGAAGGCGCCCTCCACGAGCTCCAGCTCGGGACCGCGGGAATCGTGCTCCCAGCGCTCCTCCAGCGATGAGAGCAATCCGTCGGGCGCCCTCGTCACGGCGCTCGACGCCGATGTCCAGTGCGGCATGCGCACCGTCGTCGGGACGCGACGCGCCAATGCTTGCACCCAGGCATGCTCGGCCGCAGTCCAGTCGACGAGACCCTCCACGAGCACCGCGCTCGGTAGCGCGTCGAGCGGTGCCCGTTCGATGGCCAGTGCCGCGAGAAAGCCTGCGCTGCGGCGATCGAACGCGCCTGCCTCGGCGAGCCGCGCTCCCGTCGTCTCGAGGAGACGCGCGAAAAGCTCGGCGCGCGGGCGGCCGGTGCGCCGCAAGGTGTCGGCCTCTACGCCGCTCTCGCGCAACACGCCGATCGCGGCGTCGAGTGACGCGACCAGCGCCAAGGGACCGCTCGCTCCGAAGTCGTGCTCGACCTCCGCCAGCGCGGCGGCCGTGGCCAACCGCGTCATCTCCGGGTCAGCCGGGCGCAAACCCGAGGTACGCGCCAGATCGTCGACGAACGATCGCCAGGTGCGTGCGACCTCGCCTCGCGCGAGCGCCTCTTCGACGTGGCGTTCGGTGGGAACCAGGTCAATGGCGCGGCGTGTCACGGCAACCTTCTTCCTACCCGGTCTAATCGCGGGACGCCTGCCATACTTGGACAGTCAATGTCCTAGCTTCGGAACCCGCGGAAGGCTTGACCACCAGCCGATAGACACCTGCTTCGCGGACGCAAACGGTGCCGTCGACCGGAACGACGGCGATCGTGTCCGTCGACGTAGCGGCCGCGAGCACTTTGCCCTGTGCAGTCTCGAGCGAGATCGCTTGCCCCGCCGCAACCCCGACGGCACCAGCACGCAAGCATGCCGTGGAACCGCCGACCCGGAAGGGGACCTCGATGACGTCGCTTCCCGTCGGCCGCGTGGTGTCCGCAGGGGCGAGGATGGGCGCCAGCCCCTGCGCGCAGAGTCGCTCGAGCTCGCCGAGATCGCGGCTGGGATCCTGGGCGCTCTTGAAATCGCGCGCACACCCCTCTTCGATGCGAAACCGTGCGGGCGGCTTGGCTGACGCCGATGACGCAGGCGCGGCACTGTCCTGACCGGCGTCGTCCGTCCATCCTGGTCCGCTCTTCTCACAGCAGCCAGGTGCGGTGGGTTTCGAACCGCGACTGCAGGCGGCGATCAGAGCGAGCCCGAAGGCCGTCTGTCCGAGCCTGGTCCAGACGCTCGGCGCGCGACTGCCAATCCCGTCTTCCTTTCGGATCATTTCGTCGGTGGAAGCGCAGAACGGCCCGTCGACGAGCTCTCGCCCTTGTCACTCGGGTCGCTACGAACGCCGACCGATTAGCACGACTGGAGGAGCGTGGCGATGGCCCTCGGCGTTGCGGCGGGCCCGCGAGACGTCAGTTGGCGGCGGTGTCCTGACGATGCTCGGTCTGCGCGCCCCGACTCTGCGCTTCGGTTCGATCGCGCATCGCGCTGACGGCCTGGTCCGACGCATATTCGAGCTCGGGCGTCACCACCGAACCCGGCAGGGGGAGCTTGGGAACGATGAGCAGCTCGAGCTTGGCGATGGTGCGGTTTTCATCGACGGGCGTAAGGTGCCAAATGGCGAGCATCTCGTCGACGTTGCCCTGCCCGTGCATCCGCCCTTCGATGCGCTCGCCGGCACCTTCCGGCACTGGCGGACCAAAGCGCGTGACCGCCCAGATGTTGGCGGCGCCGTGCAGGATCGACACCTGCAGGTAGACATCGGTGTTGGGACCGCTCTTGGCGACGATGCGGCTCTTTTGGAAGCGAGGCATGAAATCGGCGTAGTGGCCGTAGTCGGTGACGGTGCGCCGCACCGTGGAGAGCGACGCGTTGATGGCGGTCATGCCGCCGCCCGCGCGAATGGAGTAGCCCTGCACGGCCACGTTGTAGCGTTCGGTAGCGTGGCTGCGCACAAGGCGCTCCATTTCCGCTTGCCCGGTCGCTTCGGCGCGCGCGGCGCCTTCCACCGCGCCGAATGCGCCCATCGCCAGAACTGCCAAGACCACGTGCCCCAATCGAACCATCGGATATCGCCTCACCAGCAACATTGGACGATCGAACGCCTCCAGAGCATACGATCCAAAACGGCGCCCGTCATGAGCGTGCGATCGTATTGAAGCACGTCCCGTGCCCGTGCGAGAGGCCCGTATCTGCCCGGATTCGGGTCGGTCTCGGTCCCGCTGTGAACCGGGCTGACACCCAGCATGTTGCAAAGGGCGCCCAGGTGCGGCGGGGCGATCGGGCCCCGACTGCGCCGCGTGCGTGACGTGCCTAGCCGGGGTCGCTCGCTTGACCCTCGGCGCGGCGCGCCTTGCCGCCTTCTTCCGCCTCGGCCTCGACCGGCGCCATCGTGCACGAGCCCTCGATTTTGACGCCCTTGTCGATGAAAATGGACGGCGAGCGCAGGTTGCCGATGATGCGCGCGGGGACATAGAGCTCGATGGCCGTCCGGGCGCGCACGTTTCCCGTCACTGTCCCACCGCGCACGATGACCGTATCGACGTCGATTTCAGCGGTCACCTCGGCCCCGTCGCCGATGACGAGAACGTCTTCGCTCCGGATCTCGCCCGAGAAACTGCCGTCGATGCGCAGGCGGCCGCTGAAATAGAGTTTGCCGTCGAAACGGGTCCCTCGGCCCAAGAGGGCGGTCAATTCGAGGCCGGTGAGGGCGCTTTCCATCCCCCTGGCATAGCACTCCTGCGTCCGACTCTCGCTTCCAGAGCGCACGAGCCGCTTCAATCGGGGGCCGAAGCCGAAGAACATTTTGCTCCGCGCCCGCGCACGGCGAAGCTACGCTTGCCTCTAGCACTACTCTGTCCGTATCTACGCCATACCAGATCGCGATCGGCCACTTCAGCGAGGCGGCCAGGTAAGATGCGGCGAGGCCGCCGCGAAAGCCGCTCTGATGACCACAGCCGCGAGGCGCTCGCCTTACTGGATTCTTTGGAGGGTAACTCCGCCCCTGTTCGGTCAGGCCGTTGAGTGGGGCATGGCTACTCCAACGATCGATCTGGCAGCGAAAATCTGACAGAGTGGTGGCAGTGGCGCGTGTTTCTCTTTCGGTGAGCCTCGGCCTCTTGCTTCTCGGCGGGGCCCGGGGCTCCCTGGCCCAAGGAGTCGATGTGCGCGGCAGCGAGCCCGGAGCACAGCCGGGGGCCGCGGCTACGCGTGACGCTCGCCGCGCCGCGGGGACGGAGGACGTCGAGCAAAAGCGCCAGCCTTGGCGAGGTTCGACGCTCCTTTTCGACCAATCGGTCACCACCCAGACCATCGGCGTCGGCAAGGACTACCAGAGTCGCAACGATCTCTACGAATGGTGGTTCGCGTTCAAACCCCGCTACTACCTTTTCGAAAAAGAGAAGGAGGCGCTGAGCCTTCATCTCTGGATGAACCTTTATCTCGAGCTGACGAACAGCGATACCACGACCACCCGGCACGAACCGGTGGTCGGCCCGACCACCCTCTGGGCCACGTACGCGTACACCCTGTACGAGCGCGAGGGGTACCGCAGCGTGGTCAGCATGGGACCGCGGGCCACGCTTCCGACCGACCGAGCGTCGCGCAGCGCCGGACAGCTCTTCGGGCTCGGAGCCATGGCGAGCGCGACGCAGTCGCTTCCGATCGCGCCGAAGGACGCGAAGGCGCTGACGAGCGCGCGCCTCGGTTTTACGGCCATCTACATGCATCCCTTCAACCGGGCCACCACGCCGGTGAACGGCGACATCGAGCAAGCACGCCAGGACGTCGCCGGACGCAGCATCGTCTCCGATCAGCTTCGGCCCGGCATGAACGTCGCCAACTCGCTCACCCTGCTTTTCACGGGCGGCGTGCAGATTCTGCCGCGGCTCGGCTTCGGTGCGTCGTACGTGCTCTCCAACTCGTGGACCTATGCGCCGAAGGACGTGCCCATCTGCACCGTTCAACCGACCTGCAGCGAGCCGACGTCGCTCGGCGAGCCGGCGTCGTTTCGCGTGAACACCTGGGCCCTGGCCTCGCTCGACTACGACGCGTTCGACGAGATGACGGTGAGCCTCGGGTACTACAATTTGACCTCGCAGATCGGCGCCGATGGCCAGCGCCGCAACGTCCTCTACAGTCCCGAGGCGCGCTTTTTTCTCACCCTCACCGGAAACCTGGACGTGATCTACGATCGCCTGAACGCGAAGCCCGTGGCGCCCGCGCCAACCCAGGCCCGCCGCTGAAGCGCGGCAATCACTCCAGCAGCTTGCCGACTTCCGCCACGAATTGCACCAAGCTGTGACGCCCGCCGTTCTTCAGTCGCAGATAGACGAGTGCCATGGGCCACGCCGCCACGCGGTCTTCGCAGATGACGCGAAAAAGGCGAGGGTCGGAGGGCGCATTGGGATCGCACTCCCAGATCCCGCCGTAAGCGGCGATGAGTGTTTCACCGAGCAGGGCGCCCCAGGTGAGGATGACTTCCTCGTCTTCGTCGGACGTGGGCCAGACGCTGCGCTCCGGGGCAGCGCCCCCTTCGCCGCGCGTTGCCATACAGAACGAATCGAGCGCTTCGATGCTCGCCGGGTTCGGTGACAGCGGCGCGCCGGAGCGGGCGGCGATGTCCTGGCTGAGCGCGGAGCGCATGAGCGCCCCTGCCACGGCTGCCATATTGAGAGGCGGCGGATCGGCGGGGTGCATGGGCCGATCGAGCCCTCGCATCGTGGCCGCCTCCACTTCGGGGCGCGTCATGGCCAGCTCGTCGCGCGGGTTGCCGAGGGCGATTGACGAGACGGGCGTGAGCGAAGGTGGACGTGCTGACGGAATACTGGCGGGGCGCCGGAAGGACGTTTCGGTCGACGGCCCTCCCGACGCGAGCTCTCGCGCCGCGGCAAGGCGATCGAAGGTCTGAACGAGGCTCGGTCCCGTTCCGTCGGAGAAAGCAGCCGCGACGAGCAATGGGCGGGCACCCGCCCCGGACGGGAGAAGCACTTTGCATCCGCCATCGTCGGGCGCGATCTCGAGCACCGTTGCGTCGAGTTCGTGCAGGATCACCGCCAAGAAAAAGCCAGCGGCAGCCATCACGTACGAGGTGTCCGATCGCGAAGCGTTGCGGCTCCCCGGTTGACGACGCAGGGAGAGAATCGCGTCGTCGACTTTCGCCAGCGCGTCGCGATTCAACGGCATCGACTCGGTGGCGACGAAGCTGTTGCCCTCGGCGACCGCTTTGCCCCAATCGAGCAGCATGCCGACGATCGATTGACCGGCCCGCACGCCGTAGGTGGCTCCGCGCTTGTGGACGACTTCGCGTCGCGCTTGTTCGAACCAAGCGCCGAGTGCCGTGGGCGCAGAAGCAGACTCCGGTGGAACGTCGGACGTATCGGCCAAAGGCTGGTCCTTCGGCGGTGGCACGCTCGGATGGTGAGCGAGGGGGCGCGAGCTCGAAGACGGCGCTTCGCTGATCGGTGCGCTGCTCGAGGGACGCGAGGGAGGCACGCTCGGCGGCGCCGCGCTCGACGCGCGTGTGCTCGGCGAAGTGGAGCTCATCGGTGCAGACATCGACGAACGCGCGCCCCGCGAGCTCGAAGGCGGGGGAGGTCGCTCGACCTGCTTGACGCGCGAGCTCGGCGGTTCCTCGGCGTCGGTGCCGCGGCCTTTCAAGACCCCTTCGGCGCGAGCGCGCGCTGCGGGATTGGCAGATTCGAGCGCGAGATGTGCAAAAAGATCGGCGCGCGCTTCGTCGCCGAGCCGCGCGTAGAGCTGCGCGAGGAGCGCGGCGGCCTCCATGAGATCCGGCTGGTCACCGACCAGCTCGATCATTTCCTGCAGCAGGTCGCGGTCGGGGCGCACGCGGAAGGTGGAGTCGTAGAGGCAGACGAGGTAGCGGTACTCTGGGCGCCGACCGAGGTTCGTGTGGGCGGCTTGGAGACGACTCGAGGCCGCACCGTGCTCGCCGGCGTCGATCAAGGACTCGATGGCCCTCACTTCCGCGCTGAGTTCGATCCTTGCCACGTCAGTTTGAAGACATGTTGCCATTTTCGGCTCAAAATCGCCATCTTGGCCGGGCCATCCCCTGTCTCTCCTCGCCGCGATTGCTCTCGGGCCGGGCCTGCTTCCGGCCTATCTTCCGCCCTCCGGCCAAAGGCCCTCTCGGTGCGCCTTTCCGGCATTCATCGACCGAACATGGCGGACGAGCGACGGGTTTGCGTAGTTGCCTGCGGGGCGGCGCTAAGGTAGGACGCTCCGGCACTCGGGCGCATAACTCAGCGGTAGAGTGCGTCCTTCACACGGACGAAGTCGCAGGTTCAAATCCTGCTGCGCCCACTGAGCTCGATCGGCCCTCCGGTCGTGGAGCGTCGCCCTGCCGGACAGCGCGCGCTTGCGGGGAAAAAACGACAAGCTGGCCAGCAGCGCCAAGCGCTGGTACCAGAAGACGGCCCATGGAGTCCTACAGGCCAAAATTGGACGGTAGTGCTGGCGATCGCGTCGGTGGGGCGCGCCAGCGGGTTCTGCTCGCCGACGACGACGAAGATGTGCGGAGTGTCTTCGAGATGGTGCTCGGCGAAACGTTCGACGTGCGCGCAGCGGCCACCGCCGCGGAGACGATTGCCATTGCCACCGAGTGGCAGCCGGATGTCTTGCTGCTCGACTGGACGCTTCCAGACGCGACGGGCGAGGAGATCGTCGCAATGCTCCGCGCCCGTGGGTCCGGTTGTGCAACGTTGCCGATCGTCGTCGTCTCCGGCGACGCGACGGTCAAAGAAATCGCTCAGCGCATTGGGGCCATCGCTTGTCCGAAGCCTTGTGCCGTCGACCAGCTCCTGGCCGCCATCGAGCGCGCTCTCGAAAAGCCCCGCCAAGCCTGAACGATACAGCCACCCGGACGAAGGCGCGGCGATGGCTGAAGCCGCGCGCTCGTCGGGTCTGACACGGTGGTGCTTAGGCGATTGCGTCCTTGATCGCCTTGATGGGGCGCGCCTTCACTGCCTTGCTTGCCGGCTTGGCTGCGAACGTGGTGGGCTCCTTCGTGAAAGGATTGATCCCCTTGCGCGCGGGGCGCGCGGGGCGCTTCACGACCACGAACTTCGCAAAACCGGGCAGGACGAACAGGCCGTTCTTCTTGAGCTCTCGATGGCCGATGTCCGTGAGCGATTCGATGATCGCTTTGACCTGCTTGCGCGACGTGCCGTCACCGACCGCCTCGGTCACTGCCTGCAGAAGGGCGCTCTTGCTCAGACTCTTTTTTCCGCTGCTCTTGGGCTTCGCCATCGTGGAATCTCCTCATGTGAGCCGGCCGAATGATGGTGGGGGCCAGCGTCTTTTGCGGCACTCTACATCCAGCCGCCGGCAGAGTGGTGCAGCAAAATGCTCTTTGGGGCTAAAAAAGGCGCTTTTTTTGGCAGGCGCCCCGCAAATCGAGGCTGCGTCGTGCCGACACGCGCTCATCGCGAGCACGTCGCGCGCGTACGCGAGGTGCATTCGGTCGCGTGGCAGGCGCGCATCTGCGCCCCGTCGGGAGGGGACACCCCGAGCCGGAAAGAGACGGCATCTGCCGGTAAAAGGAGGTCACCGCGCACGGCGCGGACGCACGCTCCCGCGCCGGAATACCGCGAGCCCCCGAGTCGAGGTCAGGTGCTCGCGGAGCGGGAAGCGGTCAGACGGCGTGCCGGAGCCTCGTCAGGTGCTGTACACGTACCCATGACTACCTTTGCGCTTTTGCGTCGCCCGCGTAGCGCCGAAGATGAGCACTTCCCGGATCCGTTCGCTCTCCGCGGTGGCGGGCGGGTCCAAAATGACGTCGCACCTTGCAGACTGGTTTTTGACGGGCCGCGCGCAGCCGGTTAGCCTTTAGCGGTAAACGCCGCCGAACGGAGAGTCCTTGGCCCGCTACCGCCTCAGGTTCTCGCTGCAAGAATTCGATCTGCCTCCAGGCGATACGCTGATTGGGCGGGGCCCCGACTGTCGGATTACCCTCGTCGACCCCCTCGTGTCCCGCCACCACGCCAAGGTGCGCATCGAGGCATCGAAGGCCACATTGACCGATCTGAGCAGCCGCAACGGCTCGCGCATCAACGGCCGGCTCATTCGCTCGGTGCAGGCCCTTTCGGACGGCGATCGTCTGCGCATCGGCACCCAGGAGCTCGTCTTCAGCGAGGTGCCGTCGGTGCAGCTCGCCGCGCATCGCACGGGATTTCTCAGCCATTGCGCCAGCTGCAAGCTCCCCTATCCGGAAGAGCTCACGGCTTGTCCGAGCTGCGGCTCGAGCCACGTCGAGGAAGACAACACCTTGTCCGGCGTTCTGGACGATCAGGGCCGCCTCAACTGGGCCCTGCAGATGCTGATCGACATGCTCCGCAAGGCACTGACATTAGGCCGTCAGACCGATGCCGATCGCATCATGGCGCAGGCCATGGCCAACGTCGACGAACGTCTGAGATCGCCCGAGCAGATCGATGAAAGCCAGATGGAAGCGCTGAGCCTCGAGGGACTCAAGCTGGACGAGTTCCAGAACAATGCCGTGCGGGCGAAGTGGGTGCTGCGAACTTACCGCAGGCTGCGCAAGCTGCCCGCGCGAAGCTTCGCCGAGGGGGTGTCGCGGCTTCCGGCGTCCTCGTTGGTCAGCATTGCCGAGGAGCTCGACGATCTGGTGGCATGCGCGCCGATCGGGAAATTGAGCCCTCGCGAGGTGGAAGGGCTGGCTCGTCTAGAAACCCTCCGCGCCGCACTGCACGGAGGGTAGCCGATGCCCTTTCGGCTGCGCCACCTGCAGCACGACTTCGAGCTCGGACTCGGTGAGTTCGCGATCGGCCGCAGCCCCGAGTGTCAGCTGTCGCTCGACGATCCACTGGTCTCGCGCAAGCACGCACTCCTCGTCGTCAGTCCGGAATCCGTGCTCATCAAGGACTTGGGAAGTCGCAACGGTGTGGTCGTCAACGGCACCAAGATCGACACCTCGCGGGTGCTCCTCGATGGTGACCGCATCGTCATCGGATCGCAGGAGATGACGATCATGGCCCGCCCCGCGACGGCGGGACCGCAGTACGTTCGTCGCAGCACGACGGGAGCGCAGACGCTGAGCTCCTATGCGCGCCCCCACTCACTCGAGCCGACCAAGCTCCATACCGAGCCCATCAAAGAGCTGGCGAAGGACACCAAGAGGGTCGACTCCTTTCCCCTCTTGTCCACGCTGGCCGACAAGGCGCTCGCCCTCGGGCGCCCCGAGGACGCGGAGCGCATCCTGTCCTCTTTGATGCTCGAGGTGCTCAACAACGCGCAGCGCGGCGACGTACTTCCCGCCGAGACCGTCGACCAGGCCGCGCTCTATGGTGTTCGGCTGGCCGGGGCGACGTCCAA
>DATHES010000044.1:0-70305 GCA_035318465.1 Polyangiaceae bacterium | reverse complement strand
CGACTCGGCGCGCTTCTTCTTGTCATCGTCCTCTTGCTTGATGCGATCCTCCTCGAGGTTCATGAGCTCCTTGAGGGAAAAGAGAACTGAGCTTTCCTTCTGTTCAGCCATGAATCGGGGCTCCTTCGAATTTTTTCGGGTACTGGATTCGGTGCGTTCGGCCGGGGAAACGAACGCGGATGTAGCCTAGCCTGCCGGCGGCACGGAGCAAAGCCCTACTGCCTAGCACGACTCTCCCCGGACTCGGTGCCAGATCGATCGTGGGCAGGACAGCCGAAGAGGCCCGTGGTGACGCATCTGCCACCACGCGGAAGCATCATGCGATGGTGAGGAGGATGGCGCCTTCATCGACGGACTGCCCTTCGGCGACGGCAATCTGCTCGACCTTCCCTTTGATGGGCGACTCGACGGGCATTTCCATCTTCATCGATTCGATGATGACGAGCGTCTGCCCCTCCTCGACCAACTCGCCCGGTTTTACTTCGATTTTCCAAACGGTTCCCGTGATGTGCGCCTGTACGTTGGTGGCCATCGCGGCGGGACCCTACCATTCTCGCCGGGGTAGACCGAAGCGAAATTTGCTTTCGTGGTATTCTGAGCACGATGGGGAAAAGCGTGGCCGTCGTGGGAGCGGCGATAGGGGCGGCGGTGCTCGGCGTGGTGCACTGCGGCGGTCCGGCGAAGGAGGGGGGCGCGGGCGCGGAGTGCTTTCGGGCAGAGGAATGCGCGGCCGGCCTGGTTTGCCTCGACGAGCGGTGCACGAGCGACCTCACCAGCGTCAACTTCCGCCGGGAGGCGGGCACCGCCACCGTCGACGCCGGAACCGGCACGCCCGACTAGCACTACTCCCGCCAGAAGAGCTTCCAGGGGTTGTGCTTGAGATCGCGCGTCAGCTCCTGGATGTCGTCGTAGAGTTGCTCATCCATCACCATGGCGCCTACCGAGCCCTGCCCGTGGCGAATGTGGGAAACAATGGCCTGCGCATCGGCCGCGGTGACCTTGGCGTGGCTGGCCAGCGTCGCAATGTCGCCGATGGCCGACTTGATCTTGGCCTGCTCTTCCGGACCGGACACCGTCTTGGTCAACCTCTCGACGTTGGCGAGCGTCTCCTTCACGTCCTTGATGAGCGGTTCGATGTCGCGTGACACGACGGCGGTGGTCTGATCGATGCTGTCCATGATCCGGCCGATCTGCGGGTTTTCGACATAGCGACCGCGCACCGATTTGACGAGTTCGTCGGAGTCGGTGGCAAGCTTCTCGATTCCTTCGGCGATGCGGTCGAGCCGGTCCTGGTTGCGCTTCAAGAAATCTCCGGTGCCGCGCAGGGTGTCGTGCAGCCCGTCGAATGTCTCGGAGATCTGTTGTCGGTTTTCGCGCAAGACGGTGACGCCGGTGTGCAGGAGCTCGAATCCTTCGGCAAGGAGCATGTCGAGGCGCGGCGGGTCGAGACCGCGGGCGACGCCTCCGTCGGGGAGCATGGGGCGATCCCCGCTGCCCGGGTCGATCTGTAGATACTGCTCACCGAGCACGCCCTGCGTCGTGACGTAGAAGATGGAGTTGTCGCGCACCGCCTGCTGGTAGCGTTTCTCGAGCAAGACCTTGACCCGGACGAGCGGCTCGCGACGGTGGGTCACCGGATTCATTTCACCACCGCGGTATTGAATCTCGTCGATCTTGCCGACCTTGACGCCCGCCACGCGCACTGCCGAGCCGATGGCGAGCCCGCCGGGATTGTCGAAGTCGACGAAGACGGTGAACTTCGGTTGGAAGCTGATCTGCCCCATGACCAGCACGAAAGCCCCGAGGAGACCCAGGGCCACCAAGATGAGGAGGCCGACTTTGACCTCGATTGCACGCTCCTTCACGTTGGCGGTCCTTTCACGTCTCCATGGGGCCCTGGGCGCGGCCCTGGATGAATTGTTGGATGATTTCGTCCGTCGTGCCTCTGAAATCAGCGGGCGTGCCGAGGAGTCTCACCTGCCCTTTGTAGAGCATGGCGATCCGGGTGGCGATGCCGAAGATCGAGTTCAAGTCGTGCGAAACGACGATGCAAGTGACGCCCAGGCGATCGGCGAGCTCGCGAATGAGTTTGTCGACGCGGCGCGCGCTCACCAGATCGAGGCTCGTGGTCGGCTCGTCGAAGAGCACGTAGCGCGGGTCGAGCGTGAGCGCGCGGGCGATGGCGACTCGCTTTTTCATGCCGTCGCCGAGCTCGGCCGGGTACCGGTCGCCGAATTCCTGCATGTGCACCTGCGAAAGGCGTTCGCGCGCGGCGACGAGCGCTTCGCGCGGGCCGAGGCCGCGATGCTTGCGCAGAGGGAGAGCCACGTTTTCCAGGCAGGTCAGGGAATCGAAGAGCGTGGAGTGTTGAAAAACCATCGCGCACTTCTTGCGAACTGCGTACATGGCTTCTTCGTCGAAGCGGCTCACCTCGTCGCCATCCAGCAGGATGTCCCCGGCGTCGGGGCGCAAGAGGCCGACCAGTTGCTTGATGAGCACGCTCTTGCCGACCCCCGACGCTCCAATGATGAAGAAGACCTCACCGTCGGCGATGTCGAACGACACGTCGGTCAAGACTCGCTTGGGTCCGAACGATTTGCAGACGTTGCGAAACGAGATCATTTGAAGGCGATGAAGGCGGCGCTGGAGATGATGAAATTCAGAACGATGACGGCCAGCGACGACTGCACGACGGCGCGCGTCGTGGCCGAGCCGACCCCCTCCGAGCCGCCGAACGTCGAGAGGCCGCAGTGGGAGGAAACGATGGGTATGGCAGCCCCGTAGGCGATGCACTTGGTGAGTCCGGTCGCGAGATCGCTGGCGTGGACGAGGTGAAGGTTCCAGAAGGTTCGCGGCGAGACTTGGAAGATGACCTCGGCGGTGACCATGCCGCTCCCGACCGAGACGGCGCCGCTCCAGAGGGTGAGCATGGTGGTCATGATCAAGCTGGCGAGAAACCGCGGCTTGACGAGGTAATCGACGGGGTCAGCACCGCACATGCGCAAGGCGTCGACTTGCTCGGTGACCACCATGGAGCCGATCTCGGCGGCGATGCCCGCGCCGACGCGCGTGGCGAGCATGAGCGCGACGATGGATGGCGCCAGATCGCGCACGAGAAGCTCGAGGAACGACGCGCCGAGCATCGTCAGATCGGGGATCACCCGCTGCATCTGCAAGCCCGCCTGCAGCACGAAGATCATCCCGATGAAGCCAATCACCACGCTGAGGAGGAAGACCGAGCGGTTGCCGATCTCGTACATCTGCCGGATCACGGCATCGCGGTCGATGCGGGCGCGGGCCACGTAGTAGAGCGTGCGCACCAGGACGCCGTAGATCTGGCTCGCGCTGTCGATGGCCTCGAAAACGGCGCGGCCGACACTCGCCGCAAGTCCGCCCTCGCTGGGGAGCGCGCTCGTCGTTTCTACGTTTGCGTCGACGCTCATTGCCTCTAGCCCAGGATAAAGCTCACGAAGTAGTCCACCACGAAAATGCCGGCCGCGCTCGCGACCACCGTCGCGTTGACGGCCCGACCGACGCCCGGGGCCCCGCCGCTCACCGCCAGCCCGAAATGACAGCTGGCCAGCCCCATGGCGATGCCAAAAATGATGCTCTTGATGAGCCCATTGGTCACATCGGCAATGCCCATGTAACCGGAGGTGAGGCCATTGTAGAAAGTCGACGGGTCGACGCCGACCAGCGCCTGGCCGGCGTAGGCGGCGCCGATGAGCGCCACCGCGTCGGCGTAGAGCGTGGACAAGAACAGCGTGAGCACGATGGCGACGAATCGTGGCACGATGAGAAAAGCGATGGGATCGATGGCGAGGGCGCGCAGGGCGTCGATCTGCTCGGTGACCGTCATCGTCCCGAGCTCGGCGGTGTTGTTGGCGCCGACGCGACCCGAAATCATGAGCGCGGTCAGCACCGGGCCGACTTCACGCAAAATGCCGAACCCGGCGCCCCAGCCCAAGAGCTGCTGCGCACCGTAGCGCTGCACGATGGGTGCTGCCTGCACGACCATGGTGGCGCCCGTGAAAAGCGCGGTGAGAGCGACGATGGGCAGCGATTTGACGCCCATCTTGTACATGTTGCGCCAGAACTCTTCGTGGTCGAAGTCGAGCCGAAACAAACGGCGACCGATCTGATGAGCGATGATGCCCATCTTGCCGAGCGTTCCCGCCAGGCTGAAAAGACCCTCGCGAGCGGCGATGATGGGCGAGAACATCTTGCTCACAGCGGTCCCTCCGCGAGGCCGTGGATGAACTGCTTCACGTGGGCATGCTCGCTCGTTTGCGCCTCGCTGGTGGTGCCGTCGAAGACGAGCGAGCCGCGGTACATCATCCCGACGCGATCGGTGACTGTGAGCAGGCGGTCGACGTCGCTCGACACCATGATCACCGTCGTCCTGGCGGTTTCTTGCTCCTTGCGGAGAAGGTCGAAGATCTTCTGGGAGGTGACCGGATCGAGCCCGGCGGCCGGCTCGTCATAGAAGATGATCGGCGCTTGGGTGATGGTGGCGCGTGCCACCCCGACCCTCTTTTTCTGGCCGCCAGAGAGGCTCGAAGGGATGCGTTCGGCGAACTCGGCGAGGGAAACGGCGGAAAGGCGCTCGCGCACGCGCGCGGCGATCTCCGTCTCGCTGAGCTGCCCGAGACGCCGCAATGGGAATGCCACGTTGTCGGCCACCGTCATCGAGTCAAAAAGTGCGTTATTTTGAAATAGCATCCCGAATTTGAGCCGAAAGCTGGCAAGCTCGATTTCGCTCAAGCCGAGCACGTCCTGGCCGTCGACGTGGAGCGTGCCAGCGTCGGGGCGCATCAGCGCCGTGATCATCTTGAGCAGCACGCTCTTCCCGCTCGCTCCGGGGCCGATCAACCCATAGAGGCACCCCGCGGGGACACGCAACGTGACGTTGCGAAGCACGGGGTGGACGAAGGTCTTGGAGAGGTGCTGAATTTGAATCAAATGCCGGACCGCCGCGGTTGTTGCAGGGGGGGTGGCTCGATGGCCAGGGCGCGGAGTCGGCGCAGCCGGGACCAGAGCAGGAGCACCGCAGCCAGGAGGGCGAGGTCGATGATGACGACACCGGCCGTTACGATGCGCAAGAGGCCTACCGAGCCACGCGTGGCGGTGATGGGTCCGAGCCGCGCGAGAGCACGGTCCGCGGCAGCGCCCGCGGCGCGGGGAACCATCACCACGGCGACGTCATCGGGGGCAAGCCCAGGCGCCGCGCCGGCGACGATCCGTTTCACCTCGTGAATGTCGATGGGAGGCGTCGCGCCGCGATGCTGCAGCAGCACCGAAGCCGTCGCTTTCATGCGTGGCCCTTCGCGCAGCGGATCGGTTTCGGGGAGGGAGACATGTACGCGCGCCGAAAGCATTCCTTCGATGGCGAGGAGGGTACGCTCGAGCTCACCGCTCAATCCGGCCAAGAATTGGGCGTGCTCGGCCAATCGACTGGGGAGGAGCGCGCCTTTGCCCATCGAGTCGAGCAGGCCCGGGCTCGCAGGGGAGGGGAGATCCTCGGCGCGCATGGCGGTGATGGCGCGGGGCGCCTCGTCCCTTTCGACGATGACCCGGTAACGTCCCTCGGTGGCCGGATCGGATTCCTTTTCCGACCCTACGCCGGCGCGGTCCAAGGCGAGGACGATGCGGTTGGCTTGCCCTTCTTCGAGTCCGCCGGCGACCGGCACTGTGCACGCCGTCGCGAGCGCGATCGGCAGGAGCAGGGCACGGAGAGCGGGACGGACACGCACGCGCGTATCTAACACCACTCCGTCCGGTCTTCGCCATACCAGATCACCACCGCCCACTCGGCGGGGGCGGGCACCAAGCCCGGCGCGGGAGGCGCGCTAACCCGGCGGTAACTGGTTCAGAACCGCGTGGTTGCGATATCGAGCTTCGGATTCGAGGGAAAGCTCATGCGGCGCACCGCACCGGCGATGCAGCTGGCGATGCCGCCGTTGGGAGGCTCGGTGGTGACGGTGACGCCGACGGCGTGTCCGTTTTGAACGGCGGCGCATACGTTGACGTGCATGCTTCCGGGCGTGCCGCAGCCGCTGATGTAGCTTCCGTTGTTGAGAACCGAAGCAAACTGTCCCGCCGTGAGATCGGCTTGTCCCTTGGGGCCGCCGATGCTGATTTCTTCGATGTACTTGGCCCGTGCGCCTTCGCAAGACAGACCGCTCGGAAGGCCCGGCCCTCCGCCGCCTCCCGGGCGCGCCGCCACGCCTTTGCGGTTTTGACCCTTCAAGCCGCCCGCCGATTCGACGCTGATCCCCTGCTCATTGGCCATCTGGATGGCGTCGTTGCGCAGGCCGCGGGCCCGCACGTACCAGCCGGCAATACCGGCCAGGAGGACGGCCAGGGCTCCGATGCCGACGAACGTCTTGGCGCGCGTGCCCTTCGCCTCGGCGACGACGACCTGCTCGATCGCCTTTTTTTCCGCGACGATCTCGCGGTTGATTTTGGCGTGCTCGGCGAAGGGGGCAAACTCCGTCCAATCTTCGATCGGTTTTTCGTCGCCGGAAAGGGTATCCCGCAGGATGTGCTTTCCTTCGAACGCGTGGGACCCGATCTGCTGCAGTAGCTCGACGGCGTTGAAGGGGCCGTGGTCCATCCCCTCCTTGATGACGACGTAGCGGGGGCGCGGGTCGGCTTCCAGGCGACCCTTGACGTCGGCGAGCTGCGCGGTGGGGTCGGGCCCCCGCGTCGCGGCTCTCGGCGCCTGGACGACCGCCATGGCATAGGGGTCTGGGGCGTGGTGGGCGTTTCGGGACGCGGGGGCTGGCGCCGCGCCGGCACCTGCGGCTGCAGCGCCGGGCGGCGCTTCGGGAACCGGCTGCGGCGGGAGCATGGAAAGCGACACGTCGACCGCGAAATCGGCGCCTTGGTCGAGATGCGATTCGTCGGCTGGGGGGGGCGCCGTTTCCGAAGGGACCACGTGGTGCAAAGCCTGCGCGAGGGCGCCGAGATCGTCGGGGCGGTGGGCGCGATCGGTGACGAGAGCTTTGCCGAGGATGATCTCGACGGCAGGGTGAAGCCCCGGCACGACCTGCGACGGTCGCGGCATCGCCGGCCCAACGATCTCGTTGGTGAGAAGCTCGTAGAAGATGGCGCCGATGGTAAAGACGGAGGATCGAGCGTCCCCCGCTTGCCCGTGCCTTTCCTCGGGGGCAAGACAGGCGCGATCGCGGTCCAGCATGGGGGGCGTGTTCGCCAGCTCGGTGGCGATCTGCACCTGACCGGTCCCCGTCAGCATGATCGACGACGGGTGGACGAACAGACGTTCGCCGCGACCATGTCGCTGTGCGACCTCGACACAAAGCGGAACGATGACGTTGACCGCCTCTTTGATGGAAAAGGCTCTCCCCTGACCACGCCGTCGTTCCATTTCCGAACGAAGCGATTGGGCGGGTTGGGTCTGGCCTTGCGGCGCGGGTTTGTCGAGACGTTGAGCGTGCTGCATCGAGGGAGGCACGATACGTAGAAGGGGGCTGCGGAGCAACCCGCTGGCTACCATCGATTTGCGGCTGAAGAAGTCCAAAACTTGAGGAGCGAGGCCCGGCCTATCGATCACGTCGCAAAGTTTCGCCGACGATGCACGGCGGGGCCGCTGGAACCGCGCGATTTCTCACCCGACGAGGTGCGTCCCGCGGCAGACGCGCCTCAGCCGCCGCGGGCCTCGAGCGGCTGGTCCCGCGCTGACGGATCTCACGGGAAGGTGCTCGCCGGCCCGGAGCTTCCGCGCCATCGCCAGGAGAGTTCTCGGCGCCATGTCCGCACAATGACTACGGCGGGGCCCGAGGTGGCGCGGGGTAGGCGGTGGCGCGCGCTAGCTAGAGAACGGTGCCGCCGGGACGCGGCAGTTTTTTCCAGGGCGCACGGCGCTTGGCGTACGTTCCGCGCACGAAGGGTCCGATGACGGGCGCGATGTTCACCGCGATGTCTTCGTCCCACTCGCCGCCGTTGATGGCGTCGGTGACGCGCAGGTCGGAGTCGAGCAGAAAAAATCCGGGCAGCGGACGCGACGGGATCTCGAGCTCCGCGAGATCCTCTTCGAACGGGTCGCGGTCGACGCGCACCAAGCGCACGTGATCGAGCGCCGACTGCATGCGCGGATCGGGGAGCGAGGAAGCGATACCCTGGCATTGCGGGCAGCCGGTTGCCGTCGTCTCCAGCAAGAGCTTCTCGCCGTTGGCGGTTGCTTCGGCGTGCTGCCGGCGCAGCTCGTTCGAGAGCGAGGCGACACCGAGCGCCACGTCGACGACGGTGATGTGTCCAACGGTGGTGACTGCGCTGGCGCCGGAAGGCGGCTCGGCGGGCGTCGTGCCGGCTCCGTTCGAATCGTCATCGGCGGTCGATGACACCGCGGCAGACGGCTCCAGCGCTTTGGCCGAAGAGCCAGTGGCGACCCGTTGAGGGCGAACGAGCGTCAAGTACAAGGCGACTTCGCCCGCGAAAAAACCGATGGCCAAAACGCCCGTGAGGATGCCGGCGGCCGCGGAAAACTTGCCGCGCATTCCACTGCCCGCCCTGGAAACTTGTCTCCAGCCGAGCACCCCGAGCACGACGGCGATCATGCCGAGCACGGGGCCCGCACCGAAACAGATGAGACCGAACACGCCGATGACGAGCGCCCACGTGGCGTACGGACTTTCGGGTACAGCTGCGAAGGGCTTCACCGCGTAACCGCTGGGGGGCGTCGGTGGAGACGCCGGCGGCGGTCCCCCGGCGGTAGGTTGCTCCACGGGAGGGGTCGGGGGAGCTCCTGTTGGAAGAAGGTAAGGATCGGGGATGGGAGCGTCGTCGCCGTACTTCAACAAATCGAGTATAGCGCTTGCCGGCCATGAATCTCGTCCTGACGCGTCGGAGTTCTCGAAGTGCCCATTTCGGGCTATTCCGACCCCTACGATGGGGCGGCCGGAAGTCCGAGGAGTCCCGGGCTTCTCCGGACCGACAACCGGGCTGGGCTACCTGGCGGCCGTTTACCGTGTCCGTGCATAAATCGCCGCGTTGCCGACGGGTTTCTTCGCGTGATAGCGTCCGGATTGCCCATGGATGCGAGTGAGATTGATGTCTTGGTGCAGCGGCTCGTTGCGAATCCGCACGACCAGGAAGCGCTTGCCTACGCCCACAACGCCGGCAATGCCGACCCGAAGTCGTATGCGGTGTTCCTCGAGAAGGTCGGTAATGCAACCCCTGATCCGAGCTACGCCAGCCACTGGCTGAGCGAGGCAGCCAACGTCTGGTCGGTCACGCTGGGCGACCCACATCGCGCAGCGCGCGTCCTCATGATGGCGGTCGACAAGGACCCGACCCAGGAGACGGCAGCCGAGCGGCTCGCGCAGCTCTACCGCGACAAAGGCGAGCACAAAGCGCTGGTTGCGCTGCTCGAGCGGCGGGCCAAAGCCCTGAATCCTCTCGCCGCTCAAAATCCCGACTTGCGGCTGCACTTAGCGGGCATTCATGAAGAGCTCGGCAGGTTGTGGACGGAGGCGCCTCTTTCCACCCCGAAAAAGGGAGCCGATAATTACCGTCGCGCCATCGAGCTCGATAACACATCCGCCTACGCCGTCTACGCGCTCCGCGAGCTCTACAAGCAGTCCGAGCAGTACGCCGATGCGTTGCCGCTCTTTGCGATGGAGCAGGCCATCGTCACCGACGTCGAGCGCAAGCTCGCGCTCTATCGCGACGAGGCGGAAATCCGCAAGCTGCTAGGCGATCGTCCGGGCGCGACGCAAGTGCTCCGCGAAGCCCGCAACACCGCGCAGGACGACGCCGCGCTGGTGCAGGAGCTGGCGGCGTCGATCTTGGAGCGCATGCACGCCGGTGAGGCGGTGTCGCACGGCGAGCGTCAAGAGGCCGCCGATCTATTCGTGTCGCTGGCGGAAATGTATCCAGGGGAGCACGGGTTCGCGTATTCCACGGCGGCGCTCGACGCGTCACCGGGGCATGACCGCGCCATGCAGCTCGCCGGGCACTATGCACGCGAGCTCGGCCGTTCCAACGAGCTTTATCCGCGCTGGCAGGAGTACCTCCAGATCAACCCCGGGGGCGCCATGGCCCCCGAGGCGCGCCGCGAGACGGGCGCGCCGGACATCGGCGGCTATGCTCCGCGTCAGACCGGATCGCTCGGACCTCTGCCAGGTCCGGCCGAGGACGATGGCGGCGGCGAAGGGGCCGCGGAATTCCGCACCGAGCAAGTGATGCGCACGCTGCAGGAAGCGTCGGCGCTCGCCGCCCGGGGGCAAAAACCGCAGGCGCTCGCCAAATACAAGAGCGTGCTCGCGGGCGATCCCGCGCACCCCGAGGCGTTGGCGTGGGTGGAGGACTATCTGCGCCAGAAACGGCAGTACGCGGAGCTTCGCGACGTGCTGATGCAGGCCGCGCGTGTGCCCCATGCTTCCAGTGAGACGCGCAAGCAGCAGCTGCTCGACGTGGCCGGTCTCTGCGAGACGCAGCTGCGCGATCTCGAAACGGCGATTCAAGCTTGGAAGCAGATCTGCACCATCGATCGCGGTGATGCTACGGCGCGCGAGCACCTGCGCCGTTTGCTCGAGCGCGGCGGACGCTGGGACGAGCTTGCCGCGCTGCTCGAGCAGGAGGCGATGAGCTCGTCGGACGCCGAGGCCAAAATCGCCCTCGAGAAGAAGCTCGCCCAGCTGCACGAAGTAAAACGCAAGGATTTCGTGGCAGCGGGAGAGGCGTGGGCCCGCTTGGCGACGATGCTGACCGGAGACGAAGCCCCCATTCAAACGGCGGTAAAGCTCTTCGAGAAGGGTCAGCGTCGTGACCTCGCCTGCCAGGTGATCAGTGAATGTTCGGCGGCCGTCGAGGACAAGGGCGTGCGCGCCGCGCTCTACCAAAAGATGGGCGAGCTCTACGAGAAAGCCGGAGACCTCGGCGAAGCGGGGGAGGCCTACGTTCAGGCTGCGGAATCGGACGCCGGCCCCAAGATGTGGGAAGCCGCAGAGCGTTCCTTCACCGCGGGGGAGCGCTGGGACCGCGCGGCTTACGTGGTGGGCCAGCGTGCCGAGCTGACCAGCGAGGCGAAAGCCCGCGCAGCGCTGCTCGTCAAAGCTTCCACGCTCCTGAGCCGAGCCGGCGACGAGGACAGCGCGCTGCTCCAGGTAGAGAACGCGAGCTCCCTCGACCCTTACAACGACGAGTACGCGCGCGAGGTCGAGCGCCGTTACAGCGAGGCCTCGCGTTTCGCCGATCTGGCCGATTTTTTCGCGGCGCGCGGCAACAAGATCGACGACAAGGCCAAGCGCCAGGCTCTACGCAAGCGTGCGGCCGCGATCCACGCCGACGAGCTCGGTAACGCGGAAGTGGCGCGCGAGATTCTGCTCAAGGCCCTGGAGGACGGGGACGATCCCGATCTCCTCGTCAAGCTGGCCGATGACGCGGAGGAGCGCGGCGACCCCGAGCAAGCGCAGGAGTTCCTCCACCGCCTCTTTCCCCTCATGAAGACGACCGACGAGCGGGTGGCCGTGGCGATGCGCGAGGCCAATCTTCTCGCTGACGCGCTCGACGACGCCGATGGCGCCGTCGCGCGGTTTCTCATGATCTTGGACGAGATCGACCCCAAGAACCGCGAAGCGGTGGGGCGCATCGCGGAGCTCGAGGAAAAGCGCGGCAATCACGAGCAGGTCGCGGAAGCGCTGGAGCGGGAGCTCAAGATGGGCATCGAGCAGCAGGACCGGCTCGAGATCGCCCGGCGATTGGCCGGCCTTTACGAAGGACCGCTCGACAACCCCGAGGGGGCCATCCGCGCGCTCGACATCGTGCGCGCGCTCGACACCGAGGACTTCGAAGCCACGGCGCGGCTCGAAGCCCTCTGCGAGAAGGTGGGTGACTGGCCGCGCGTGGCTTCGCTGCTCGCGGCGCTCATCGAGATCGAGGGGGACGAGGACGAGCTCTCGCAGCTCACCCGCAAACTCGCCGACATTCTTTCGGCCAAGCTCGACCGCGGCGACGAAGCGCTGGCGGCGCTGGAAGTGCCGGCTGACGGCGGCGACGAGCCTTGTCGCGACGCCTACGTCGAGCTCGCGGATCGCCTCGGGTGGAAAGGAATCGTCGCCAGCAAGCTGGTGGAATGGCATGGAGAATCGCTGCCCACGCCGGCGCGCAACGATGCCCTGCGTGACGCGTTCCAGCGGTTTCTCGGGGTCGAGCGGTTCGAGGAAGCCGCCAAGGTGGCCATGGAGCTTGCCCGCTCCAAGGCCGGCGACCACGATCTCGCCGAGAAGCTCGAAGAAATCGCGCTGGGTCTCAAGGACCTCGAGGCGATAAGCGTCGCCCACGATCTTCTGGCGCGTGAGCTCGCGGGCTCGGAGCGTGCCAGCGAGCTCGTGCGCCAAGCGGAGATTTTGGTCCAGGCGGGCGTCGACCCAGTCGAAGCGCAGCAGCACGGGGAAACCGGCCTCAGCAGCGTGCCGGCCGCGCAGGTCGAGCCGCTGCTGACGCGCCTCGCCGGGCTCGTCGACGCAGCGGGCCCGGTCATCGACGTCTATGAGCGACAGATCGGCCGCTGCAAGGCGCCCGCCGACAAGCTGGCCGCCCTGGCCCGCGCCGCTCAGGTCGCGGGCGAGCGCGGTGCGCTCGACCGCGCCAAGAGCTTCTACGAGCTCGCGATCTCGACGGGCACCCCCGAGGAGACGCTGCTCTTGCTGGAGCTGTCCGCCAACCAGGGGGACCGCGAGCAAGGGGGCACGTCGCTCCGCCGTACCCTGGCGGAGGCGCTCTCCGGCGGCGGGCAGAGCGCTCGCGACGGCGGTCGCACGCGCGGATTCCTGCTGCGCCGCGCGGCCCAGATCGCCCAGCGCGATCTGGCGGACACCGACAAAGCATTCGATTGGCTGGGTGACGCGCTCATCGCGCACGTGGACAGCGAATCGCTCGATGCGCTCGAGGAGCTCGGTGGAGAAGTGGGCGACCTGAAGCGCGCGGAGAGCACGCTCGGTCGCGCCCTGGCCGAGGTTTTCGACGGTCCCCTCGTTCGGCAGCTTCTGGCACGCCGCGTGAAGCTGCGACGCGATGATCTGGGCGACAAGCAAGGCGCGGCCGAAGACCTGAAAAAGCTGCACGATCTGTCGCCAGCCGACACCGGCGTCATGGATGAGCTTTCGGTCCTGCTCACCGAGCTCGGCGACTTTCGGGGGATGGTCCACGTCCTAGAGGATCAGATCCTCCGTCACAAAGATCCTCAAGCCCGTGCCGAGCTGGCTCGCAAGGTGGCGCGGCTCTGGGAGGAGCGCCTCAAGGATCCGCGTGAAGCCGCCGACGCTTGGCGGCGGGTGTTGCGGATGAAATCGGGCGATGTCGACGCTCAGGCCGGGCTCGAGCGCGCCAAGACGGGCATGTTGACCCAGCGCGAGGCCGAGGAGGCGGCACCGCCGCCGCTGGAGTCGGATGCGGACGAGCAGCCGCCCGACCTACCGCCGATGGGCGACCCTTCGACCGAGGACGAGTCCGAAGAAGTCGTGGGTGCGCTCGGAGAGGACGACCAAGTAGCGGCCGGCGAAGAGGTCGTCCCCGCGAACACCGACGATGACGAGACGTTCGATGGCACGCGCGAGCTGCCCGAGGACACCGATCACGTCGGCGTGCAGGCGGCTGGCGAGGTCGAGGCGGCCCACGGCGCTGATACCGCCAACGGGGAAGAAGCCTCCGAGCAGGAGGATATTCTCGCGGTCGACGACTCCGATCTCGTCGATGAGGTCGATCTGGTCGAGGAGCTGGAAGAACAACCGGAGCCGCCGCGAGCGCCCAAACGCTAGCCGACGGTGCAGACCCCGCGGTGAGCATCGAGGCGCGCTCGGTGTCCGAAGACGATGGCGTCGTTGCGTTTGCCGTGTCCGCTGGGAAAGCCGGCCGCCACGGGAACGCGGAGCGCATGGAGTCGCTCGCGTAGAACCTGCTCGACGGTGCGCCCGTCGGGACCGGCAGCGCAATCGGTGAAATCTCCGACGATGACGCCCCCCGCGCGCCCCAAGTGGCCGCCCGCGACGAGGTCGGTGAGCATGCGATCGACGCGATAGGGGCGTTCGCCGATGTCTTCCAACAAAACGACCGCGCCCTTCGGAAGTTCGAGACGTCCGGCGGCGGCCATCGAATGCAAAATAGCGAGGTTGCCTCCCACGAGCCGGCCCACTGTCCGCCCGCCATGCCAACGCGCGAGCCCCTCCCATCGACGCTCGCGCATCGGATCTTCCAGCGTGTCGATCCATTGTCGCCTCGCGGCGAGGGTGGCGCCGCCCAGTGAGCACACCATCGGTGCGTGCATGGTGGCGAGTCGGCGTCGCCAAGACTCGGCGTGCAAGATGGTGAAGTCGGAAAATCCGACCAGCCATTTGGGTCGGCGCAGTGCGGAGCGCCAATCGACGAGCGAAGCGATGCGTGCAAGGCCGTACCCACCGCGCGCCGCGACGACCGCCTGCACGTCGGCATCGAGCGCCTTTTGCAGCTCCGCGATGCGACGGCGATCAGCACCCGCGAGAAAGCCGTCGCGGGCGAACAATGTCTTGCCATAGATGACGCGATAGCGTCGCGCGAGCCACGCGATCCCTGCCAGTGCAGCCGCCCGATCGAATGGCCCCGAAGGAGCCACCACCGCCACGCTGTCGCCCGGCTCGAGCGGCGAAGGGAAGATCACGCGACGACGATAGCAAGAACTGGCAAAGGAGCGACGAGCGGTGCCACCGCAACTCCATCGATAAGCGAGGGTCCGATTGATACGAGGCGCAAGGAAGGCTAAAAGCGAGGGTCCCGATGGATCCTGCCCGTCAGCTCGTACGCCTCGGCGACTTCGCTCGTAAGGACGGTCTCCCGTTCGCTCGCAACTTGATGCGCCGGGCACGTGGCGCGCTCGATGGCGTCGCTTCGACGCTGCTCGGCCGCGAGTTGGAAGAGCGTCTTCGGCGGGTGAGCCACGAGCTGGCGCCCCACGGTGTCGATCCCTTCGGCTGGGACCCGGACTACGCGCGCTACGTCATCGCCGCTGCCACCGCCTTGTCACGCTCCTACTTCCGCACGGTGGTCTCGGGGATCGACCATTTGCCCACCGGTCGGGTGATCCTCGTGTCCAACCATTCCGGCCAGATCCCGCTCGACGGCGTCATCATTGCCATTTCGGTGTTCCTCGAGGCCAACCCACCGCGCATCGTGCGCGCCATGGTCGAGAAGTGGTCGCAAACGCTGCCCTTCATATCGACGTTCTTCGCCAAGTGCGGCCAGGTGGTCGGCGTTCCGGAAAACGCAGCTTTGATCCTGCAGCGGGGTGAGCCGCTCTTGGTCTTCCCCGAAGGCACCAGGGGCCTTGCCAAGACGTTTCAGCACCGTTACGAGCTCACCGATTTCGGGCTCGGTTTCATGCGCCTGGCGTTGGCCACGGATACGCCCATACTCCCGGTCGCCGTCATCGGGGCGGAGGAGCAATACATCAGCGTCGCCAACCTGCGATCGATCGCCAAAACGCTGCATATGCCTTCATTTCCCATCATTCCTCAGCTTTTTTTGCCCGGCGGCGCACTCCCGTTGCCGACGCGCTACCGCATCCAGTTCGGCGATCCACTGCATTTCCGGGGCGACCCGGACGACGACGACGCCGTCATCGAGGAGAAGGTGTGGGTCGTCAAGGCGACCATCCAGTCGATGCTCAACCGCGGGCTGATGGAGCGAAAGAGCCTCTTTTTCTGATGCCCAACCGAACCACCAACGGCCACCCACCCCCTACGACGGTGTCCCCCGACGCGATCGCGGTCGACGAGGCCGATGGTCGGGAGGCGCCCGATTCGGACGACGGAGCCCTGCTCGCCGCGTCTTCGACGGAGGAGCCGGCGGTGGTGATCACCGGTATCGTCGGGCGGCTCGGCCGTCGCCTCGCCCGCCGGATGCATCGCGATCGCCGCGTGATCGGCATCGATCGACGTCCGTTCGAGGGGCGGCCCAAGGACATCGAGCACTACCAGATCGACATCCGTCGCAAGAAGACGCGTGACGTCTTTCGCTCCACGCGGATCAGCGCCGTCGTCCATCTGGGCGTGATGCACGACCCGCGGGCCAGCGCCGCTGACCATCACACCTGGAACGTGGCCGGTTTCCAGAAGATCCTCGAGTACGTCGCGCTCTACCAGATCCCCAAGATCGTCCTCTTGTCGAGCGCCAATGTCTACGGTCCGCGCCCCGACAACCCCCAGTTTCTGAGCGAAGATGCGCCGCTGCTCGGTGGTGCCGCCTTCAGCGAGATCCGCGATCTGGTGGAAGTGGACATGCTCGCCCAGTCGTTCTTCTGGAAGCATCCCGAGATCGAGACGGTGATCCTGCGGCCGGTGCACATCGTCGGCACGGTGCGCAACGCTCCTTCCAACTATCTGCGCCTCAACGTCATCCCCACGCTGCTCGGTTTCGATCCGATGGTGCAGGTGATCCACGAGGAAGATCTGGTGCACGCCATCGGGCTCGCGCTAAAGCCGAGCGTGCGCGGCATCTTCAACCTGGCCGGGCCGCCGCCGGCGCCGCTCTCGCGAATCGTCAAGACGACCGGGCGCCCCACGGTGCCGATCCCCCACGCTCTCGCGGCTCCCATGCTCGCCCCGCTGTGGCGGCTGCGCATGGCGTCGTTTCCCGTGCCCGAACTCGACCACGTCCGTTACGTGTGCATGGTCGACGATCGGCGGGCGCGCGCCACCCTCGGCTACGCGCCGACCCGGAGTCTGGAGGAGAGCGTGCGCGCGGTGAGCGAGGGGCTTTGGGATTGAGGATGAGGCTCGCTGGCGTGGGTGCCGAGAGGTTCTCCCGCGCGACGACGTTCGGCGCCTGGACGGCGGCATGCGCGGCGGGTCTGACCCTCACGGCGTGTGCCGGCGCGCGGCATCGCAAGGTGGCCGGTCCGCCGCCCGAATACGAGCGCGCCGACGATCCCGGTCCTTTCGAACCAGGGGACGGCGGTTTCGGGGACGGGTCGAACGATGGACGACGCTGACATCGTTCGCACCACGAGGGCGCTCGCCACGAGCGCGCGCTTCGCAGCTCGTGCGCTCGCTCGTGCCAAGCGAGCCGAAAAGGACGCCGCCTTGCGCGCCATCGCGGGCCGCGTCCGAGCGTCCCAAGGGTCGCTGCTCGAGGCCAATCAGGCCGACGTCGCGCGGTTTCGCGCCAGTGCGGCGGCCACGCCGGCGCTCGTCGACCGTCTCACCCTTACCGAGGCGAGGCTGGAAATGATGGCCCGCGCTGTCGAAGAGATCGCCGCCCAGGAGGACCCCATTGGCGCGGTTACGGGCATGACGCGACGCCCCAATGGGCTCTTGGTGGGCCAGGTGCGCATCCCCATCGGCGTCATCGCCATGATCTACGAAGCGCGCCCCAACGTGACCGTCGACGCCGCGGCCCTCTGCCTCAAGAGCGGCAACGCCATCCTGCTGCGCGGCGGGTCAGAGGCGCGCGCCTCCAACACCGCGCTGGTGGAGCTCGTACGCGCCGCGCTTGCCGACGCCGCGCTTCCGGTCGACGCGGTGCAGCTCGTGCCCCCCGGCGATCGGGACGCCATCCGGGCGCTCCTGTCGATGACAGGGCTCATCGATCTCGCCATCCCGAGGGGAGGGGAGGGGCTCGTGCGGTTCGTCGCCGAGCATGCCCGAGTCCCCGTCATCCAGCACTACCAGGGCGTCTGCCACCTCTATGTCGACCGCGGCGCCGACCACGAAACGGCCCTCGCGCTCGTCATCGACGGCAAGGCCATCCGCCCCGGCGTTTGCAACGCGCTCGAATGCCTGCTCGTGCACGAAGAGGAGGCTCCGCTCCTCTTGCCGGCCCTCGCTGCGCGCGCCGCGACGTACGCCGTCGAGCTGCGCGGCTGCCCCCGCACGCTGGCCGTCGTCCCCTCCGCGGTCCCCGCCGCCCCTGAAGACTACGGGCGCGAGTTCCTCGACAAGATCCTCGCCATCCGCGTCGTTACCGGCATCGACGAAGCGCTGGCCCACGTCGAAAAATACGGCTCTTCCCACACGGAGGCCATCTGCACCCCGAGCTACGACCACGCTCAACGCTGGCTCACCGCCGTCGACGCGAGCTGCGTCCTCGTCAACGCCTCCACCCGCTTCAACGACGGCGGGGAGCTCGGTCTCGGCGCTGAGATCGGCATTTCCACGTCCAAGTTGCACGCTTTTGGGCCGATGGGCCTCGACAGCCTCACCAGCAAGAAGTGGATCGTGTATGGAGGAGGCCAGGTACGCGGCTAGTGCCGCCGCACCGACGAGAACCCCATGATCGAGACCGACGATGCCGGCTGCTAAGAGCGCGCGCCGCTCCCCCATCAAGAAGACCGCGCGTGCGGCAAGGCTCGTCGCGGCCGAAGAAAGCCGCGACCTTGCGCTCGTCGTTGCCACCGCGGCGCTCGAAAAGAAGGCGCTGGCCGTGGAAATCCTCGATGTCGTCGGGAAGGTCGACTACGCCGATTTCCTCGTCCTCATGACCGGGCGCTCGAGCCGGCAGGTGGATGCGCTGGCCCAAGCCGTCGAGGAAGCATGCGCCCTTAAAAAGATGCGCGCGCTCTCGGTGGAGGGGCTGCCGGCAGCGGCATGGGTGCTTCTCGATTTCGGCGACGTGGTGGTGCACATCTTCCAGGAAGAATCCCGCGGTCTCTACGATATCGAAGGGCTCTGGCTCGACGCGGCGCGCCTGCCGGTTCCCGGCGCTAGCGCACGTTAGCGCTACCGTGCGGCTCTCCATCCTCGCGGTGGGCAAGATCAAAGAGCGCGGCATTCGCGAAGCCATCGACGACTACATCGGTCGCGTGGCCCGGCATTTCCCCATCGACGAAATCGAGGTTCGCGACGCACCGCCGGCCGCCCTCGGCGCGACGCTGGAAAGGCGGTTGTCCTCCCCCGGTCACGTGGTTGCGCTCGACGTGGCGGGCAAGGCGATGTCGAGCGATGGTTTCGCCCGGTGGCTCGACGCCCGCATGACGCAGGGCAAGGGCAAGGTGGTCTTCGTCATTGGCGGCGCGGAGGGGCTGCCGGAGCCGATCCGCGCCCGCGCCGACGAGAAACTCAGCCTTTCGGCGATGACGCTCCCGCACCGCCTGGCGCGGCTCTTCCTCGCCGAGCAGCTCTATCGGGCGGTGACGATCTTGCGCAACGAGCCTTACGCGCGCTGAGCCGCAGGGAGGGGCCATCGAGGCTCGCCGGCCATTGCAACGTCAGGAGCCGGGCGACGACGGCTGGGTGGTCGCTTAGACGTCGCTCGCTGGCGGCTTGCCCTTGGTCTTCATGCGGGCCGCGCGATCGGCCTTCTCCAGCGCGCGGCGCGCGGTGCGCGCGGCGCGATCCTTGGCGATCTGCTCCTTGCTCGGGCGCTTGCCGAAGATATAGGCGAGGCCGATGGAGAGAAAGTAGAGCACGCAGAGCGGAACGCTCATCGCGATCTGGCTGGTCGTGTCGGGTGGCGTGAAGATCGCTCCCACGGTGAACGCGATGAGGATGAACCATCTTCCGAAGCGGATGAGCTGCAGGTAGTTGACGAGTCCCGCGATCGACAAAAACAGGATGAAGAGCGGCAGCTCGAAACAGATCCCGAAGCCGACCAGCATCCGGCTGACGAAGTCGATGTACTCGCCCATCATCACGACGGGCCGGATGGCGAGCCCGATGTCTTGCGCCGTCCCTGCCAGCGAGAGGAGGTAGTCGAACGTCAGCGGAAACGCGACGCGCCACCCGAAGAGCCCGCCTCCCACGAAGAGAACGGTGGAGAAGAAGACGAAGGGCAGGACGTACTTCTTCTCCTTCTTGTAGAGCCCAGGCGCGATGTAAGCCCAGAGCTGGTAAAAGATCACCGGCGCGGAGATCATGAGGCCGCCGATGAGCGAGAGATTGAGATACGCCTTGAAAGCATCGCTCGGCGCCGCGAAGTTGAGCGTCGGATCGCCGGGGATTTTCTGGGCCCTCCACGACTCCGCGTAGGGTTTCCACATCCAGGCCAAGATCTCGTCGCGAAACGTCCAGGCGACGCTTGCTCCCACGACGTAGGCAATGAGGGCGCGAATCACCCGCGAGCGCAGCTCGTCGAGGTGCTCCCATATCGTCATCTTCCCCGCTTGGGCCGCTTCGTTCATCGCGGATCAGTTTTTGACTTCGGCACCAGTGGGCGACAGACCGCTGTCGGTACCCACCGACGGGCCAGGATCGTCGACTGCCGCCAGCGCCTCGTCGGCACCCGTGGGCGACAGGCCGCTGTCGGTACCCACAGACGGGCCAGGATCGTCGACCGCGGCCGGCGCCTCGTCGGCAGCGGTTGGCTCGGCGGCGGTTGGCTCGGCGGCGGTTGGCTCGGCAGCGGTTGGCTCGGCGGCGGGAGGAGTCGGGACATAGGGCACGAGGTCCTCGGAGAGGGCCCCATAGGCGTCGCAGCCCACACCCGGGTACTCGCGCTCGCGATCGGGCAGGATGGTTCGTTTGGGCTCGTCGAGCAATATCTCGCCCGTGGCCAGCCGTCGAAAGTTGTCGATCTCCGAACGAATCCCTTCCGCGTCGAGGATCTCGTCGATGCCGCTTTCGGTGCGGATCTCCATGGCCATGCGGCGCACCTTGCCGATGAGCCCCCCCGCGCTACGCATCATCGAGGGCAGACGGCGTGGCCCGACGACGACCAGGGCGATGACGCCCAGGATCAACATCTCCCCGAAAGACATGCCGAACACGTCGTCACGCTAGCGCGATGCGGCTTTGGTCGCAAAGGCCGAAAGAGTGTCGGCACGCTGCTTTCGCCCGACCAACCGAGCACCCCTGCCGGACGCCTACGGGGACGCCTGCGCGGTCATGAGGGGCATCAGCGTTTCGCTCGACACGAGGGGCCGGTCGCGCGCGGTCAGGACCTCGCACCCGGCCTTGGTGACGACCAGCGTGTGCTCGAACTGGGCCGACAAAGAGCGGTCGCGCGTGATCACCGTCCAGCCGTCGTCGAGCACATCGACTTCGTAGCCGCCGGCGTTGATCATCGGTTCGATGGTGAAGCACATGCCAGCCTTGAGACGTAGCCCCGAGCCACGCGTGCCCACGTGCGAGACTTGCGGCGGTTCATGGAAACGCCGCCCGATCCCGTGGCCGACGAACGCCCGCACCACCGAGCAGCCCTCGCCCTCGGCGTACTCCTGGATGGCGGCGCCGATATCGCCGAGACGAGCTCCTTCGCGGACCTGTTCGATGCCGAGTTCGAGCGAGCGGCGGGCAATCTCGGTCACGCGGATAGCGTCCTTGGAGGGGCGTCCGACGTAGAACGTCGCCGAGGTGTCGCCGTGGAACCCCTCGTAGATGGACGTGACGTCGACGTTGATGATGTCGCCGTCTTTGAGGCGCTGCGATCCAGGGATCCCGTGACACACCACCTCGTTGATCGAAGTGCACACGCTCTTGGGAAAGCCGTGATAGTTGAGCGGCGCTGGCCGGGCCCCGCGACGGAGCGTGTCCTCGTGGACGTAGCGGTCGATATCGTCGGTCGTGATGCCGGATCGGATCATAGGCCCGACCTCGAGCAGCGTTTCCGCAGCCAGGCGACACGCGCGGCGCAGCGTGTCGATTTCCTTGGTTGATTTGATCTCGACGGAGCTCATCGGAAAAGAGGATTGCGAACGACTGACTCTAAGCCTTGTGCGCCCCGGGTCAACAGGCGCTCCGGCGAGCCCCGCGGCCACCCTCGAGCATCGAGTGCGGGCGCATCAAGGCTTGGAAAGCTCGTTCAAGGCGCTGGCATCGCGCACGGCGGCCAGCACCTGTGGGTCGTCCGGCGAAAGGTGAAACCGCACCTCTGGTTCGTAGTTTCCCGCAAAACGGTGAAAAAAGGCGACGAACGAGTGTCCGATGAGCCTCGTGTCGAGCCATTTCACGATGCCGAAAGCCGGTGAGTCGTCCCGCACGGCGATCTCGATCTGGTTGCCGGAAAAGCCGCGCGACACGACCAGCGGTTCGACGAACGTGAAGCGCAGGCGATAGACCGGCCTTCCGCCGGCCGAGTCGACGCTCACCGTCGAGATGCGAGCCCGTGCCACCACCTCGGCACGTTGGGTGCGTGCCCGCAGGACGGCGTCGGTCCGAGGGTTGTCGGCCACGTCCGCCAGCCCGACTGCCGTCGGTTCGATGCGGTCATCGAAGAGCTGCACGGCGTTGCCCGCGTAAACAGGGAAGTTTTGGGGCGAAGGTGCTGCCGCTGCCCGACTGCCGCAGGCCACCGCCGAGAGCGCTGCGGATAGGCAAAGACCGCGGAGAACAGAAAAACCAATGTAGGTGCGCAAAGGACCCGATGTCCCTAGCACGGAACTTTCGCCGGGCCGAGGGGTGCGGATAGTCGCAACAAGGCGCTTGGAGACGATTGGTGCCGATCTCCCACAAAGGCTAGTGCCTCACGACGAAAACGGGGCTAGAAGAGCTTTCGGGTCCATTGATGAGCGAAGCCGCTCGTCTAAGAACTAGGTAGGCATCCTCGCAATAGAGGGGACCGAAAATCTCTCGGAGGCAGGCGATGATTCGATTGCGTTCTCTTGGGCTGGTCTCGCTCTTGGCAGTGGGACTCATGGGTGGTGCGGTGGTTTCCGGCGTCACGGACGCCTATGCGGCGGGAGCGGCCGCCAAGGGGCCCAAGCCGCCCCCCCTCGTCAAGGAGCCGATCCGTCTGACGCCAGAAGGGCTCCGTTTCGGCATGGCGAGCAACGAACTCGTCGACTTCTATAACAAAGTGCTCGATCAGGACTATGTCGCCATTTACAAGGTGACCCCGGTCGGTCCGAAGATGAAGCAAGTCGACGCCGCGCTCGCCGACCAGAAGACGGCCTTTCCCCGCAGCGAGGTCAACTTCGGCGCGCTTCCCACCGGTATCGACAACACGCCGCTGCGAGGCGAATATAATTACAACAACAATGAAACGATGATGTCGATGACGCGTCAGGGCGTGACGCGCTATTTCTTTTTCGCCAGCAAGCGTCTTTGGAAAATCTACGACGCTGTCCCGCTCAAAGCCGAGAGCGAGCTCGGGGCGACCTACAAGGACGCCATTGCCGCGCTGACCAAGCGCTTCAACGTCGCGGGACGCGTGCTCGCTGAAGACGCCGCATCAGGCCGCAACACGACGGAAGTGGATTGGGCCGACAGCTCCACGCACGTTCGGGCCATCGACCGCTCGTCGGAAAACATCCTCGGCCTCGTCTACGAGGAAAAGGGGACGGCCGAGCGCATGCTGGCCTATCGCGCATCGCACAAGGACAACCAGGGCGCCATCGACCCGGCGATTGCCGCGGCCACCAGCGGTGGAGTGGCCAACGACCCCAATGCTTCGGCGGCGGACGCGTACACAGGCAAAGCCCACGCGGGACCCCCGGCGCCAGCCAATAAGAAGAAATAGCCGAAAATCAGACCGTTCCCGCCCCCGTGACGAGCGCTGCGCCTTGCGGCACTTGGAAGCCCGACGTCACCACCACACGGATGGCGGGGGCGACCGCTCGAAGGGCAGGCTCGATGATGGCCGTCGAGGTGAGCGTAGCGCCCGGACAGCCCGAGCATTTGCCGGCCAGGTGCAGCGTGATGCTGTCGGCTTCGATGGCGACGACGAAGAGCTCGCCGCCGTCGGCGCGGATGAGCGGACCCAGGATGTCTTCGCAGACCTTGAGTAGCTTCTCCTGCGGAACGCTCATGACGAGTCAGCCTATCACAAAGGCCCGTCGCGCTTGACCTGGCCGATGGCGTGGCGTAGGTTGCGCGGCCTCTTGTCGAGGGTTTAGCGCAAGTGGCACCGACACCCTCGGGTGCTAAGCTCGCAACAGAGCGGGCTTTGAAAGTAGGACGAAGGAACCTCAATGGCCGTTCATATCCGTTTGAGCCGCGTCGGCGCCAAGAAGGCGCCCCAATATCGCGTCGTCGTGGCCGATCAGCGCAGCCCCCGTGGGGGGCGCTTTATCGAGAAGATTGGAACCTACGACCCTTCGGGGGATGCCAGCGCGTTCATCGTGAACCGCGCGCGGCTCGATTACTGGCGCGGTTGCGGTGCGCAGCCATCCCACACGCTCGAGCGTCTGCTGAAGGCAGCCCCCATCACGGCCGAAGCGGCCGGCTCTCCCGCCCCCTCACCGAAGGGGCGCGCGGCGCAGAAGTTCTCCTAAAGTCTGGTAGGCCTCCCGGTGCTCGCGAGAGAGCTGTCGGTACGCTCTCGCATTGCGGTGGAAGCGGAGGCGGAGCATGGCTTTGAAAGAATTGATCGAGACCATTGCGAAGGCCCTCGTAGACGATCCCGAAGCCGTCGAGGTTACGGAGATCGAGGGCGAGCACAACCTCCTCATCGAGCTTCGCGTCGCCAAGGACGACGTTGGTAAGGTGATAGGTCGGGAAGGGCGCACGGCGCAGTCGATGCGCACGATTCTCACCGCGGCGTCCACCAAGCTCGGACGCCGCTCACACCTGGACATCGTCGACTGACGTTCTTTCGTAGGATGACCGAGGTTCGCTGGGTGCCGCTTGCGGAGGTCGCGCGGCCGCACGGTGTGCGCGGCGAACTTCGGGTCAAGATGTACAACTCCGATTCGGAGCTCTTGCCCACCTTGCCCGAGGTGATGGTGCGCAAGCGCGATGGCGTCGAGCGCACCATCCGCCTCCAATCGGTGCGCGGGGCCGACGCGGGGTACTTCCTCGCCAAGCTGGAAGGGGTCGATGACCGGGACGCCGCCGAATCGTTTCGCGGGGCCGAGCTCTGCGTGCGGCGCGACGCGTTTCCCCCCGCCGAAGAGGGGGAGTTTTACGCGTGCGACATCGTCGGCGCGCGGCTCTTCGGCCCCGACGGCGAGCTCGGCATCGTCGAAGATCTGACGAGCTATCCGACGGCCGACGTGATCGTCGGCCGCTTGAGCGGTGGCACACGCTGCGAGATCCCGCTCATCGACGAGTACATCGAGGAAATCGACGTCGACGCGCGACAAGTTCGCTTGACGAGCGCGGCTCTCGATTTCGTGGCTGGCTCCCTGCAGAAGTCGTCCCATGCAGATTGATATCGTCTCGCTTTTCCCGGAGTGCATCGAGCCGCTCTTGACGACGAGCATCGTCGGTCGCGCCGTGGAGAGCGGTCTCGTCCGGGTGCGTATCCGCAGTCCGCGCCAGTTCGGGATCGGTCGCCATCTGAAGGTGGACGACACACCTTACGGCGGTGGTTCGGGCATGGTGATGCGCGTCGATTGCATCGTGGCGTGCATGGAGTCCCTGGACGGCGATCGGGAAGGAGGCGCCGCGGCGCATCGGGTCCTGCTCACGCCGCAAGGAGAGCGGCTCGCCCAGCGGCATTTGCACGATCTCGCCGCCAAACCGGCATTCTTGCTGGTTTGCGGTCGCTACGAAGGTTTCGACGAGCGCGTGCGGTCGTTCGTCGATCAGGAGATTTCGCTGGGCGACTTCGTGGTTGCGGGGGGGGAAGTCGCGGCCATGGCCATCGTGGAAGGGGTGGCCCGGCTCCTGCCAGGCGTGCTCGGCAACGAAGCGAGCGCCACCGAGGAGTCCCACAGTCTGAGCAGTGGGGGCATCCTCGAATATCCGCAGTACACGAGGCCGGCCGAGTTTCGTGGCAACGGCGTGCCCGAGGTGCTCGTCGGCGGCAACCACGGCGAGATCGCGCGCTATCGCGGCGAGCAAGCGCTGCAACGAACGCGTGAGCGCCGTCCGGACCTGCTCGACGCTGATAAAACATTGCCCCAGCCACCGCGCTCACCACGCCAATGAACAGCGTCGCGATCGCCCTCGTTCATCACCCCATTCTCGATCGGCAGGGGGCGGTGATTACCACCGCCATCACCAACCTCGACCTGCACGACATGGCGCGCAGTGCGTGCAGCTACGGCATTTCCGCGCTGTACGTCGTCCACCCTGTCGCCGCGCAGCGTGAGCTCGCGCTGCGCGTCAAGGCGCATTGGGTGAGCGGCTCGGGCGCGCGCCGCATTCCGACGCGCGAAGCGGCCATGACGCTCGTCCAGGTCGTGCCGGCCATCGACGACGTCTATGCCGCGCTCGGCGGCCGATCGAACGTCGATCTCTACGTGACGAGCGCACGCGGCGAAGGGCGACGCGTAACGACCTATGCCGAGGCGCGCCGGAGGATGAGCGCTTGCGCGCGAACGTCCCTGGTCATGTTCGGCACCGGATGGGGACTTACGCCGGCCGTCATCGACGCCTCCGACGTATTCTTGGCGCCGCTCGACGGTGCGGGAACGGGATACAATCATCTCAGTGTGCGCGCGGCCTGTGCCATCGTGCTCGACCGTCTGCTCGGAACGCGCGACGGATGATGGGCCGCATCGCTCTTTCGGTGAGCGAGTCGGGCAGCTAGGGTCGCACGAGGCGCGCCACCTCCTCGGCAGGGCGACCGTTCGATTCCGTCTCGATGAGCGGCATCTCCACGACCAGGCCGCCGGCCCTAGCATAGGCGAGCTCGATGAGCGCGATGCGGGCCGGGCGATCGGCTTTTCCGTGCACCAAGCGCAATCGCTTGGGCTCGAGCCCCACTTGGCGGGCGAGCATCATCAGATCGAGAAGGGCGTGGGCAGGGTAGACGAAGCATGCGCGCCCGCGCCGGCCAAGGGCGTCGGCAGCGCCGCGTAAAAACGGTGCGAGATCGCCGTGGCGAGCGCGCTGCCGCGCCTGGCCTCGCGCGGTCGGGGGCCGGCCGTCGCGCTCTCCGGCGACGTAGGGAGGATTGGCGACGACGAGACTCGCCGCGTGCACCAGCCCCGGGGCGATGGTTCGGAGCGGTCGTTCGAGATCGCCGAGGAAGACAGATCCGCGCTCGTCGAACCCGTTGGCCGCGAGGTTGCGCCGGCAGAGCGCGACCAAGGAGGGGTCGCGCTCGATGAAGTCGACATGCCTCGCGACTCCGAGATGAAAGAGCGACAGCCCCACCGCACCCACGCCGGCGCCGAGGTCGACGGCGCTGCGGACGCCACGACGATGTTGGCCGGCGAAGGCCGCCAGAAGAAGCGCATCGACGTTGGCGCGGTAGCCGAAACCGGCCGCGGGCTGAAAGAGCGCGATGCGCCCGCCGAAGAGCGCGTCTTCGCTGACCCGAGGCTTCGTCACGGAGCGCACGTGCACGTCGTTTCGTGGGAGAGCGATGCTACCAACGAAAAACGGGCCGGGTGGCATCTCTTGTGCCACCCGACCCGCCGATTTCCGGGCCCCATACCAGAGGGACTCGCAACCCGCCTAACCGCGACGGGTCCAGGACAGTCGGTTACCCTTGTCCAGCCTCCAGGTTAGGGCCACAGGTACTCTGCATGGTGACTATCCTCCTCCGGCATGGCCGGCACCCGGGTCCGTCCGAAAATGGTTCGAGCGGATTGATTCGGCGGGTGTTCAATTAGGTTGGGACACGAGATCCCGGTTTCACTTGCCTGCAGTACGGAGGTGCTCCTCCGTCGGACCATCCGGGGGCATCCGCCCCAACCAACAGGCGATAATGCGAAACTAGCACGGGTCCGAGATCGGGCCAATCTGGACGATGGAAAGGCGACCGAACGGACGATGGATAGGCGACTGAACGATCGAAAGAGGTGGTTTTGACCGCTTACGATGCGCTGCTCGCGCGCCGTACCGTCGCGCTCGGTGTCGCGCTCGGGCTGCTCATTTTCCTCGGGATGCTGGGCACTGACGACGCCACCAGCACCCACGCCGGACGGCTCGGCCGATTGTCGGCCCTTACCGCGCTCGCGGGCGGCGGGGCGGCGTTCCTCGCCCTTGCGCAGGCGCGGTCACGCGGCGAAATGCGGGCCCTCGGTGCGACGGGCTTGACGCCGGCCAGGGCGTCGCTCGGGGCCGTGCTCGGCGGCGCAGTGGTGGGGCTCCTCGGCGTCGCCCTCGCCCTCGTTCCGGGGATCGATCTGACGCCTCTCTTTCCGCATGCTCTTCCCGTCGAGGGAGGCTGGGTTCGGGAAAATGGAGCTTGGCTCGATCACGCGCGGGGCGTTCGCGTCGCGGCCGACGGGTGGGTCAGCCGGGTGGGGTCTCCTAGAGCCGTGGAGCTTACGGCGGTCTCCTCGATGCCCTTGGCGGCGACGCTCGTCGCCCTGGTTCTCGCCGCGGTGGCGTTCCCGATGTGGGCGGCAGCGCCGGGGCCCCCTTTGCGGCGCGCATTGGTAAGCTTCGCCGTTGCATCGGCGGCGGTCTTCGTCTTCCATCTCGTTGCCGCCCATCGGATCGGTGCGATGACACTCGTGGTTCCGCCGTTGCTCTTGCTCGCAGACGCCGTGGCTCTTCATCGAGGTCGCACGTGGGCGTGACCGCTTCCTGGGGAGGCGCAGATGCGGCCACCGCGGGGTCACCCGCCTGGGTCATCCTCGTCCACGGGGGCGCGGGGCGGTCCGACAACGATGCGGGACGACTCGAGGGCTGCAAGCGTGCTGCCGCGACGGCCGGCGTTCTCCTCGGTGGCGGCGCGAGCGCACTCGACGCCGTGCAAGCGGCGGTGCGGGTGCTCGAAGACGACCCGCTTTTCAACGCCGGCACCGGCGCGTGCCTCACCGAGGACGGTTTGATCGAGCTCGACGCGGCCATCATGGAGGGGTCATCGCTCCAGGCGGGCGGTGTCTGCGCGCTCCCGCCGTTCAAAAATCCCATCGACATCGCGCGCGCCGTCCTCACCGATGGGCGGCACGTGCTCTACGCCGGCGAGGGTGCCGCTGCTTTCGCGCGTTCCGCCGGTTTCCAGCCCTCGACATCCGAGCTCATGACGACCGAGAGCGCCCGGCGCAATTGGCAGCAGCTGCGCAAGGGCGCCATCGATCCCGAGTCGGTGCCGACGGGCACGGTGGGCGCCGTGGCGCGCGACGCCCACGGCGTTTGCGCGGCAGCGACGAGCACTGGCGGCATTCTCGGCAAAAAGCGCGGCAGAGTCGGCGACACACCGGTCATCGGGGCCGGCACCTTCGCCGACGACGAGGCGGGAGCGGCATCGGCGACCGGGCAAGGAGAGGGCATCTTGCGGGCGTGTCTCGGGAAGACGGCCGTCGACGCCATGCGGACTGGACTCGACCCCGAGCGAGCGGCTCGCCAATCCATCGCCCTTCTCGCGGGACGCTTGCGATCGGCAGGGGGCATCATCCTCGTCGATCGCACGGGGAGAATCGGCTGGGCGCGTTCGACGCTTTGCATGGCGTGGGCGGCGCATTGGCAAAATAGCGCGGCACCCATCGGAGGAACGTGAAAGAGGACGAGGCCAAGGCGCTCGCGGCGAGGACGGCGACGGCCGAGCTGCCCCCGAGCGGCATCATCGGGTTAGGGTCGGGATCGACGGCGCGACTGTTCATCGCCGAGGTGGGCGCCTTGGTACGGCGGGGGCGGGGTTACCAGGGCGTCCCGACCTCGGAAGGAAGTCGCAAAGACGCCGAGCGCGCCGGTATCCCGCTCCTCGAGGACAGTGGTCCCTGGGACATCGCGATCACCGTTGACGGCGCCGACGAGGTCGACGCGCGCCTCAACTTGATCAAGGGGGGTGGAGCTGCGCACACACGCGAGAAGATCGTCAACCAGTCCTCGCGCCGCAACGTGATCATCGTCGACGAGAGCAAGCTTTCCGAGCACCTCGGTGAAAAGTGGCCAATTCCGGTGGAGGTCCTGCTCTTCGGTCACCTGGCGACGGCGCGGCTCCTGTCGAACGTCGGGCGCGCCGTCCGCCGCATGCGCGACGGCAAACCGGTGGTGACCGACACCGGCAACGTCATTTACGACGTCTACGCGGGCAGGCTGGCCGATCCGGCGGCGACCGATCGCGCGCTGCGCGACATCCCCGGCGTCGTGGAGACGGGCATCTTCGTAGGACGCGCCGATGTCGTGATCGTCGCCGGTACCTCCGGTGTTCGGAAACTGCAGCGTCCCCTCTGAACTGGTGCGACCCGGACGATCTTCGTTGCGTCAATCCGCCTTGCGTAGGAACAGGGCGAAGCGTGCCACGCCGTCAGCGCCCTGCTCGAGGCGCAGCGTCGCTCCGGCGCTCTGCGCCAACGAGCGGGCCACCGCCAATCGGATGCCGCCACCCGCAATGGCAAAGGGCGCCTTGGCCAGAGAATCGCCGAGCGTCCGCGCGATATCGCCGAGACACAGACGCACCATGCCCACTTCCGGCTCGTCGATGGTCATGAGCACACGGGGTGGGGAAGCTGCGCCGTCGGGTCCTTGCTGCTCGGCGATGACGGCAGCGACCTCGATGGCCGCTCGTTCGACGAGCCTTCGATCGGTCATGACCTCGAGGCTGGAAGCGGCGGGGAGCACGAACAGTGCCGGTTGGTCGGTGATGGCGGGGTAGTTGTCCGCGATGGCGCGCGACAAGGCTTCGACGGTAATGACCTCGACGCAAGGCTCGAGAGCCAAGTCCTTCATGGTGGAGGTCGTTTCCGCGATGAGCCCGTCGAGCTTGCCGATTTGCGCACGAAGCTTGCCGCGCAAAGCGCCGATGTCCGCTGTAGGCGAGCCCATCGCCTCGACCAGGAGCGTCGCGCTGTGAAGCGGGTTGCGCAGGTCGTGGACGAGCACGTTCACCAGGGCAGTCAGCATCTGGTGACGCGCGTAGAGGTCTTGGTCCTCGCGGGTCATGTCGGGGCGGGTGTCAGGGTAGCACTGCGGGTCGCCTTCTCTATCCTCCTTCCGGTGGGGGCCATCATTATGTTCCGGGGCGGTTGACCGATTCCCCCTTTGGAGGAAGAACTAGATGCACGTGTCGGCTCTACGAGTGTTGTCCTACAACGTTCGGTACTTCGGGCACACGACGCGCGGTATTGCCAGCACGCGCAACGCCATGAAGCGGATCGCAGGCGCCATCGCGGCGCTCGACCCCCTTCCCGACATCGTCTGCCTTCAGGAAGTGGAGACGTCTTCGCTTCGATCGACGGTGGCCCACCGCCGCGCGGACCCCGAGGAGACGCAGCTGACCCGCCTCATGTTGATGCTCGAGGAGGCCCTCACCGCAGCAGGAAAGCCCGAGGGCTACGACGCATATTACTTTCCCGCGCATGCTTACGGCCTCGGTCCGAAGACGCAGATCTATACGACCGGGCTCGCTATTTTGACCCACCGCGACTTCGACGTGCACCACCACAACTCCCAACGCCCCGCCGACATCACTTTCCGGCGCATCCATGCCGTCCGCCGGCTCAAACAAACGCGCATCTGCGCGCACATTCGCTTCAAGGATCGCCACGGGCACGCCGTCGATGTCTTCAACACCCACCTCAGTCTGCCCACCACGCTCTCGCGCAACTTCTGGACGCGCCCCGAACGAATGGGCTACGGCCCCAATCAGATCGAGGAGGCCAAGAATCTCATCCGATTCGTGGAAGCCGAACGCCGCAGCGATCGCTTCTTCATCGCCGGCGATTTCAACTCCCTGCCAGGGTCCCCGGTCTATCAGTACCTCGTCACCCAGCAGGGCTATCGGGACCCCTTCGCCCAGCTCTATCGCATGAGTGACGACGAGCTGCGAAAGTGGCCAACGGCTGGCTTCATGCGGCTGCGCATGCACCTCGACCACATCTTCACCGGTCCGGCCCTTCGCTGGATCGATTTCGACGAGACCCACGCTTTTGGCGACCGCGCGGCGACCTTCTACGGACTTTCTGACCACATGCCGCTCATTGGCCGCTGCCGGGTCGGCTCGGGCCGCCCCGAAAGCCAGCGACCGCGGGTTTCCTCGCGGCCCCCGCAGGAGCGACCGCCGCGCGCCACTTGACGGCGCTCGGTCGCGGTTGGCTCGCGGGACGGGCGGGCTGCGCTATCATCCGACGCGCCTCATGCCGGACCCCAATTACATCACCCCCGAGGGCGCCAAGAAGCTCTCTCGGGAGCTCGACCAGCTGAAGACCCGCGAGCGCCCCAAGGTCGTGGACGAGGTGGCCACGGCGGCGGCGGAGGGGGACCGCTCGGAGAACGGCAGCTACATCTACGGCAAAAAGCGCCTACGCGAGATCGATCGCCGGATCCGCTTTCTCACCAAGCGACTCGAGGCCGCGCGCGTCATCACCGAGACCCACGACGGAGAGTCCGTTTTTTTCGGCGCCTGGGTCACCGTGGAAGACGAAGAGGGGGCCCGCCGCGAGTACCGCATCGTCGGCGAGGACGAGGTCGATCCGAGCCAAGGGCGCATCAGCTGGCGATCACCCCTCGGCCGGGCATTGCTCAAGAAGACCGCCGGCGATGTCGTCACCGTGCAGCGACCTGCGGGAGCGATCGATTTTACGCTCATCGCGGTTCGCTACGCCGCCACATCGTGATCCGAGCTCGATCGCCCACGAGGAACCCGCCATGACCGACGCCAATGCTCTGTGGAACCGGTACTGCAAATACCTCGCTGTCTGCCCCACCATCGACCTTTCGCTCGACATCAGCCGGATGCGCTTCGAAGACGGTTTCCTGGAGCGGATGAGCGGCCCCATGGCGCGCGCCTTCTCGGAGATGAACGAGCTCGAGAAAGGCGCGGTTGCCAACGGCGACGAGGGTCGAATGGTCGGCCATTACTGGCTTCGCGATGCGGCGCTCGCTCCCAGCGCGGAGCTTCGCGACGCCATTACCCGAACTCAAACGGACATCGTCCGGTTTGCCAAAGACGTGCATGGCGGCAAGATCGCCCCAGCGCGCGGTGCGCGCTTCGCCAACTTGCTCGTCATCGGCATCGGTGGCTCGGCGCTCGGTCCGCAGTTCGTCGCCTCGGCCCTCGGAGGAAAGGGCGACGTCATGCGTCCCTTCTTCTTCGACAACACCGACCCGGATGGAATGCGGCGCACGCTCGACGCGTTCGGCGACAGGCTCGGACAAACGCTGACCGTGGTCATCTCCAAGTCGGGAGCCACCAAGGAGACGCGCAACGGCATGCTCGAGGCACGCGCCGCCTACCAAGATGCCGGTCTCCCATTCGAGCGACACGCCGTCGCGGTGACCGGGGAGGGGAGCCTGCTCGATCGCACCGCCAAGCAAGAAGAGTGGCTGGCGACGTTTCCCATGTGGGACTGGGTCGGGGGGCGAACCTCGGAGCTCTCGGCGGTGGGACTCTTACCTGCCGCGCTGCAAGGGATCCCCGTCGACGAGCTGCTGAGCGGCGCTCGCGACGCCGATGTCGTCACCCGTCGCCCCCATGTGGCCGAGAACCCCGCCGCTCTTCTGGCACTCATGTGGCATTACGCGGGCGAAGGTCGCGGAAAGAAGGCGATGGTCATCCTTCCCTATAAGGATAGGCTCGAGCTCTTCAGTCGCTACCTGCAGCAGCTGGTGATGGAATCGCTCGGCAAGGAGCGTGATCGCCAGGGGCGCATCGTCCACCAAGGTTTGGTGGTCTACGGCAACAAAGGTTCGACCGACCAGCATGCGTACGTCCAGCAGCTTCGTGACGGAATCGACAATTTCTTCGTCACATTCGTGCGGGTCTTGAGCCCCGGAAATCTCGGTGCTCGCGCGCCCCTCGAGGTTGAGCCAGGCATCACCTCCGCCGATTACCTGGACGGGTTTCTTCTCGGCACGCGCCAAGCGCTCTACGAGAACGGTAGGGACTCGCTCACCCTCACCTTGGCGGAAGTGAATGCCCGTTCGATCGGGGCGCTGATCGCCGTTTACGAGCGCGCTGTCGGCCTCTACGCCTCGCTCGTCGACGTCAATGCCTACCACCAGCCGGGCGTCGAGGCGGGCAAGAAGGCGGCGGCACGGGTGATCGAGCTCCAAGGCAAGATTCTGGACCTCCTCGCGACGGCGAAGGGCGAGGGGCTCGATGCGCAGCAGGTCGCCGAGCGACTAGGGGCGCCGGCCGAGGTGGAGACGGTACAGCTGTTGCTCGAGCGTCTCAGCGTCGACCCTGCGCGTCGCGTCGAGGTCATGGGCCTCGGTTCGAACGCCGCGACCACGATCGGGAGGACCCATCCGGCCGCGAAATTCCGTCGCCAGTAGGTGAGCGCTCTACGAAGCCGAGCGAATCGGACCGAAATGAAGTACCTTGCCTCGCAAGGGGGGAGCCATCGATGATCACGCGAGCAAGTACATCGAATACCACCCGGGTAACGCGCCGCTAGCGCTACCGCCTTCGAATGGCCAAGATCCTCGTCGTCGACGATCAACGCAACATGAGAACCACGCTGGCTATGATGCTGCGTGGCGCGGGGTATGAAGTAGACGAAGCGGCGGACGGCGCCGAAGGCGTCGATCTCGGATCGAAGGGCGCCTACGATCTGGTCGTCACCGACTTGCGCATGGGTCCCATCGACGGCCTGGCGGTGTTGCGCAGCGTGAAAGAAGCGCAGGCGATGACCGAGGTCATCGTGATGACCGCCTACGGCACCATCGAAAGCGCCGTAGAAGCGATGCGCGTCGGCGCGTTCGACTACATCCAAAAGCCGTTCACCGAGAACGAGCTCTTGCTGAAGGTGCAAAAGGCGCTGGAAAACCGCCGCCTTTTGGGTCAAGTGCAAGCCTTCGCCAGCGAGTTTCGCGAGCGGTATGGCTTCGAGAACATCGTCGGACGCTCGCAGGCGATCCGCGACGTCCTGGTGCGCATCGTCAAGATCGCGCCCACCGACGCCACCGTCCTCATCACGGGCGAAAGCGGCACCGGCAAAGAGTTGGTCGCGAAAGCCATTCACGCCAACAGCCGTCGCGCCGATCGCCCGTTCATCCCCGTCAACTGCGCCGCCATCACCGAGACGCTTCTCGAGAGCGAGCTGTTCGGCCACGCCCGCGGGTCCTTCACCGGTGCCGCCTCTGCCCGCAAGGGGCTCTTCGAAGAAGCCGATGGGGGCACGTTCTTTTTCGACGAGATTTCGGAGACGCCGATCACGTTCCAAGCGAAGCTCCTTCGCGCCATCCAAGAAGGGGAGATCCGGCGGCTCGGCGAGAACAAGGCGATTCACGTCGACCTTCGTATCATCGCCGCCACCAACCAAGATCTGGGCCCGGCCATCGCCGAAAAGCGCTTTCGCCAGGACCTCTACTATCGCCTCAACGTCGCTCGTTTTCAGCTCCCCCCGCTGCGCGAGCGCCGCGAGGACATCCCTATCCTCTGCGATTTCTTTCTCGACAAGTATAACCGCAAGATGCAGACCCACGCGCGGCTGCAAGAGGGCGTCCTCGAAGCGCTCGTTGCCTACGACTTTCCGGGCAACATCCGTGAGCTCGAGAACATGGTCGAGCAAGCGGTGGCGCTTTCGGGCGGCGGAGCCATCGAGCTCGACGACATCGTCCCCGGCAAACGCAAGAAAGACGCGGCCGGCGGTCGGGCCCTGGCCGAGGTCGTCGACGGGGCCGAGCGTCAGGCCATCGAAACGGCGCTGCGCGATTGCGACGGCAGCCGCGAGCGCGCCGCCGACATGCTGGGTATCTCGGCCACCACGCTCTGGCGAAAGATGACGCGTCTCGGCATTTCTTTCGATCCGCGATAGAACCTCGACGAACGGCGAGGCGACTCCTCTCCCCCATCGATTGACGGCGGCTTCGTCGCACCCAGCGGGACGACGCCCGGCCGAAACTGCCCCGATCTTTCCTCCCCGGGGCGAAGAGCGGCCAGAGTAGTGCTAAGGGACGGCGCGTGAGAGTCGAGCTTTTGGACTATGAGCTTCCCGAGAGCGCGATCGCGCAGCGACCGCTAGCGCGCCGCGAGATGGCGCGGATGCTCGTGATCGATTCCACGACGTCGCAGCTCGGGCACCGCGAGGTACGCGATTGGCCGAAGCTCGTTCCGGCGGGGGCGCTCGTCGTTCTCAATGACACCAGAGTGGTCAAGGCGCGTCTTCTCGGCACCAAGCCGTCAGGGGGCGGAAAAGCAGAGCTCCTTCTCGTCGAACCTTCGACGGCACCGTCCGGTGCTGGCGGTAAAGAACAAAAATGGCGCGCGATAGGCAAGGGGCTCGGCCGTCTCCAGGGGCAACCGCTGATCTTCGGGGAAGGCGCGCTCACGGCCGTCGTCGAAGGTCCGAGCCGCACCGAGGGTCTCTTCGACGTCACCCTCGTCGCCCGCACCGGTTCCGTCGAGGCCGCGCTCGACGAGCACGGGCACGTGCCGGTTCCGCCCTACATCCGTCGCGCCGACGATGCGACCGACGTCGAACGCTACCAGACCGTATACGCGCGCGCGGCCGGCGCCATCGCCGCGCCCACGGCGGGCCTGCATTTGACCGAGGAGCTACTCGCCGAGCTGCGCCAACGCGACGTGCGCATCGGTTTTCTCACGCTCCATGTCGGCCTCGGCACGTTTCAGCCCGTGGCAGTGGACGATCTCGATCAGCACCCCATGCATGCCGAGTGGATGCAGGTCGACGACGCACTGGTCAGCGAGATCGCCGCGGCGCGCGCACGAAGCGCCCCCGTCGTGGCCGTCGGCACGACGGTGGTGCGCGCCCTCGAAGCAGCTGCGGATCCCGAGCGACAAGGCCATGTCGTCCGCACCGAGGGAAAGACCAACTTGCTCCTACAGCCGGGCTACCGATTCCGTGTCGTCGACGCGCTCCTCACGAATTTCCACTTGCCTCGCTCGACGCTCCTCGCGCTGGTGGCGGCGTTCGCGGGACAAGAGCGGATTCTCGCTGCGTACCGCGAGGCCGTGCGCGCGGGCTACCGCTTCTTTTCGTATGGCGATGCGATGTGGATCCCCCGCCGGGCCGATAGCGACGGAGCGTTGGTTTCACGCGCTCGGGGAACGGCTCCGTGACCGCGCCGTCGTTCGCTTTTCGCGTGACCTCCGTGGACGGGCAAGCCCGCAGCGGCGTCCTCGTCACCCGCAAAGGCGAGATTCCGACCCCCACTTTCATGCCGGTGGGAACGCAAGGCAGTGTCAAAACGCTGACGCCCGCGGAGGTAGAGGCCACAGGCGCTCGCATCGTGCTGGCGAACACGTACCACCTCTGGCTCCGCCCGGGTCCCGAGGTGGTCGCGCGGCAAGGTGGGCTCTCTACGTTCATGCGCTGGCCCCACACTGTGCTGACGGACTCCGGCGGTTTTCAAGCCTTCTCCATGGCCGAGCGACGGACGCTTTCCGACGAAGGTTTCGTTTTTCGTTCGCACCTGGACGGTTCGAAGCGCCTGCTCACGCCGGAAGAGGCGATGCGGGTGCAGGGGCTCCTCGGCTCCGATATCGCCATGCAGCTCGATGTGTGTCCGCCCGGGATCGCCGAGCGCAAGGAGGTCGAGGCGGCGGTCGAACAGACGACGCGCTGGGCCAAGCGGACGCTCGCGGCTAGAGACCCTGCCCAGGCCGTGTTTGGCATCGTGCAGGGAGGGGTACATCTCGACCTGCGGCGGCGGCACGCAGCGGAGCTCGGTGACCTGCCCTTCGACGGCCTCGCCCTGGGCGGTTTCTCGGTGGGCGAACCGCCCGAGCAGATGCACGCCGCGCTTCCCGAGGTCGTGCCGTGCCTCGATCCTGCGCGTCCGCGCTACCTCATGGGCGTCGGGACGCCGCGCGACCTACTTATCGCCATTCTCGCCGGGGTGGACATGTTCGACTGCGTGTTGCCCACTCGAAATGCGCGCAACGGCCAAGCCATCACCCGCCGGGGCCCTGTGACCATCAAGCAGGCCCAGTACCGCGACGACCCTCGCCCCATCGACGAGGACTGCGGGTGCCCCTGTTGCCGGAACGGCTACTCCCGCGCCTATTTGCGACACTTGTACATCGCTCGCGAGATCCTCGTCCTTCGTCTCCTTTCGCAGCACAACCTTTGGGTCTACGGTGACCTCCTCCAGCGGGCGCGGGAAGCCATCGCGTCGCGTAAGCTCGCCGTTTTTGCAAGGGAATGGCTCGAACCGGGTTGAACCAGCCAACGCCGTCGGGTACGATCGACGTCCTCCCATCGGACGGAGCCCATCCGCACCCCGGGGACGACAGAGTTGCTCGGGGTCGATTCAGCCGATGAAATTTCTCTGCGAGAACTGCAAGGCGAAGTATCAAATCGCCGACGACAAAGTTGCAGGCCGCACCGTGCGGATGAAGTGCCGCAAGTGCAACCATATGATCGAGGTGGAAGCGTCCGTCACCGAAACTTCGGTTGCTGCCACCAACCCTGACGAAGATCGCCGCAAGCCGGGCGCCTCGACAGGCGTCTCGGGGGCGAAGGGCGGCGCCGTGCAAGCGGCGGCGTCCGGACTCCCTCCGCCCCGGCCCGCGCCCCCACCGCCCCGGCCCATGAGCAACAGTCTCCCCGGCGTGCGACAGCGAACGCCTTTGCCGACGGTCGCTCCCTCGTCGTCACGTCCGCCCGGAGGGAGGGGCACCACGAAGACACCGGCTCCGGCAGGCGGCGCCGGGCTCGCGGGAGCCTTCTCCAAAGCCGTTTCCGCGCCGCACGAAGACCCGTCTTCGGTGTCGGCGGCCATGGCCGTGCTTTCGTCGAGCTCGAGCACCGAGGAATGGTACGTCGGGATCAACGGCGTTCCGGTGGGCCCTGTTCGCCTGAGCGATCTTCGTCGCAAAGCAGCCAACGGACTCATCACCGAAGAGTCGCTCGTTTGGCGCGAGGGTTTCGAAGAATGGGTCCCGCTTCGTACGTTCCCGGAGCTGGCCGCCATGCTCAAGGAGTCGGCGACTTCAGGGCGCACGTCGCTGACGCCCACGCCCGGCCCGGCCGCTTCCATCCCCGCCGGTCGTGCGCATGCGCCGCTGCCGCGCACTCCGGCTTCCCCCGCGGGCAGTGGTATTCGTCCTTCCGTCACGCCGCGCGCGGTCGCGTCACAATCCCGTAGCAACGTACTCGCGTTTGCAGCGCGGGGTGCGACGGCGGAAAAAATCGACGGGCTTAGCGAGCCGAGTCTCGAAGAGCAGGTCAGATTCGACGACTCGGTGCGGCCGCCGCCGGCCGCGTCACTCGAGCCGGCCGTCGCGCCTGCCGCCGCCCTCGTCACCGCGGCTCCCGTCCTTCCGGAGGTGTTCGAGCCAGTCCAGTTTCACGCCGCCGGGTTTAGCACCCGAATGCAGCAGAGCCGACGGGCCCACCCCGCGCTGTGGCTGGTGGTCGCCCTCGGCGGGATGCTCCTCGGTGTCGGCGCGATGGTCGTGCTGTTGCCCAAGTCGAACGTCAAACCCTCCGTGCAAATCGTTTCGGTCATGGTGCCCGCCCCGGCCGCCCCGGTCGCGCAGCAGCTAGCCGAAGGCGAGGGGAACACGACGATCGGTCCCATCGAGGTGAGCGCTCCGATCGCCGTCGGCAAAGGCTCCGGTACGAAGGGGAGCAAAGCAGCAGCCGAGCCGGCCGCGCCTGGAGTTCCGGCTGCGCCGCTCAGCACCAGCCTCACGGGACTGGGCGGTCTGGTCGGTGGCCCCTCGGCGCCCAGCGGAGGGATCGCACCGAGCGGCGGCGGAGGACAGTTGCAGGCAGTCGACGTCGAGCGCGTGGTGCAGTCGCATCGCGCGTTCGTGAAGCGGCAGTGCTGGGAACCTGCACTCGGCGCCAAGGCACCGAATGCCCCCTCCAGCGTGCGCGTCGAGGTCCGCATCAACGTCGCGCGCGATGGCAGCGTCCCGAGCGCGACCACGACTGGCGGCGACGGATTCCCGGGCCTCGCGAGCTGCGTACAGGGGCAGGTCACGAAATGGAAGTTCCCGCCGTCGGAGGGATCGCAGGTCAACGTCCCCTTCATCTTTGCAGCCCAGTAAACACGAAGCCCCGTAAACACGAAGCCCCGGCTCCCTCGCGAGAGGTCACCGGGGCGTCGCGGTCGCAGGTTCTCGTAAGCCGAGTTCTGTGGCCCGCCGTCGGTCGCCCGCGGCAGGCTAGCAATCATTCCTCTAGTGCGATCGTCACCGAGCGCATCGAGCAGCCAACCCGTGGACTTCGGGCGAGCAGCCCTTCGGGCCGATCGACTCGCGCCGATCGGTCGCGTCCACCTATGCGGCCTTGCTCCAGGTGGGGTTTGCCGTGCCGCAACCGTTACCGGCCGCGCGGTGGGCTCTTACCCCGCCGTTTCACCCTTACCTCGCGTCGGCCGAAGGCCGAGGTGAGGCGGTCTCTTTTCTGTGGCACTCTCCTCGAGGTCACCCTCACCGGGCGTTACCCGGCACCTTGCTCTGTGGAGCTCGGACTTTCCTCTCGTTCGGCACCGCCGAAACGGCGCCAAAACCAGCGATTGCCTGATCTCCTGCGACGGCGGGAGGATACGTCAGCCCCAACGACTTCGCCAGGCTGGCGGCAAACCCATCACATTCGCCGAGTGCACCGGATTCGCAACGCAACGTTCCCGCGAGGTCGGCGGAAATTCACGCTAACCCCCGAAACGCCAGTCGTGCGATCGATCTGACAGCGAAGAACGGGCAGCCGGAGACGCTACGCCGAAAAGCTACTGCCGCACCCGCAGGTCCCCTTGACGTTGGGGTTGTTGAACTTGAAGCCCGAACCGTGCATCCCCTCGACGTAGTCGATCTCGGTGCCATCCAAGTATTGGAAACTGAGGGGATCGATGTAGAGGTTGACGCCGTTCGCTTGGAAGTTTTCGTCCATGTCGGTGGGCTTGTCTTCGAAGTAAAGGTCGTAGGAGAAACCCGAGCATCCGCCCCCGATCACGCGCAACCGAAGGCCTTGGCCATGCAGCGCCTCGGCGTCGGCGATTTCTTTTACTTTCTCCGCGGCTTTCTCGGTGATGGTTATCATCGTGGCTGTCCTTTAGCGGGTTACGAACGCGCGCTTCCCCGAATTATAAGCGTCCGCTGCCGGGGGCGCCAGGCCCTTCGCCGAGTCTCTCGCTTGGCCGGACTGGTGATACGCTCGCCCGGACATGGCCTCGGTCAATGCACTCGGGCGGCAGCTCGTTTTCAAGATCGTCTACTACGGGCCCGGACTTAGTGGCAAAACCAGTACGCTCCAGCACATTCACGCCAGCGCTCGCCCCGAGCACCGGGGCAAAATGGTGTCGCTCGCCACCCCGGTCGACCGGACGCTGTATTTCGATTTCCTCCCTATCCGGGTACCCAATGTGCGGGGGATGGGGGTCAAGCTCCAGCTTTTCACGGTCCCGGGACAGGTCTACTACAACGCCACGCGCAAGCTCGTTCTGACCGGCGCGGATGGGCTCGTCTTCGTCTCCGATTCGCAGGCGGGGCGCGTCGATTCCAACCTCGAGGCAATCGAGAACCTGCGGGACAACCTGCGCGAGCACGGTCGTTCGCTCGACGATTTTCCGCACATCCTCCAGCACAACAAGCGCGATCTGAGCGACCTGCTCACCATCAGGGAGCTCGACGAGATGCTCAATCCGCACAAGGCGCCGTCGTTCGGCACTTGTGCCACCAAGGGGGACGGCGTCTACGAATCGCTCGATGCGATCACCCGGCTCGTGGTCACTGCCTTCGAATCGAGTATCCCCCCGGGCGAGCGCCAGATCTCGGCCGAACTGGAAGCCATCGAGGGGGGGCTCGGCGAGGCCCTGCGCAACGCGGATGCTGCCGACCCTCTCGCGCAGGCCCCGTCGGTCATCGCCAGCTTGACCGATCCACCGATCGCACGCAGCGCAGGCTCGGACGCGGCGCGCGACGATTTCGATCGCGGGACGGAAGCGCCCGGAGAAGTGGCGGCACGTGCCGTGGTGAAGAGTGATCGGTCGACAGCGGCGGGAACGACGCTGGCCGAGCTCTGGCCGGACGCCGAGCGCGAGCAGGTGCGCGAGGTCGAAGCTTGCATCGCCGGACGGCGCTACGCTCGCGCCATCGAGCTCTGCGATGCACTCGTCACGCGCGTGCTCGCTAGCGCCGCGGGGGTCTTCGGCTCCGCCGAAGCCCCCCGCGACGCCGCCACCGTGCCGCTCTTGTTGGGCCTCGACGGCAGGATGTACCTCGCGTTTCGTCTTCTCGTACGCGAAGCGCGTTCGGGGGGCACGCTCGATGCTCGCTGTGCGCTCGAAGCCCTTGTTTTTGCAGCGCAAGCACGCATCCTGCGCTCGGCGCTGCGGTCGCCCACGGTGTGGTAGCCTTCTACGGTGCCTTCGATCCCTCCGGTGCGCCAGCGCATCCTGCTCGTCGATGACGAGCCGAGCTTGCGGGAGATGCTCAGCATCCTCTTCCGCCGCGAGGGCTTCGACGTCGTAGCGCAGCCGGGATTTCGGCGGGGCGTGGAAGCGATCCGCCAGAGCCCGACGCCGTTCGCCGTGGTCCTCACCGATTTGGTGATGCCCGACGGCTCGGGCCTCGACCTGCTCACCGCCGCCAAGGAACGGGCCGACGCGACCCAGGTGGTCGTGATGACGGCACATTCGACGGTGGAAGCGGCCGTCGATGCCATGCGGCGCGGCGCCTACGATTTCATCACCAAGCCATTTGCCAACGCCGAGATCGCGGCCCTGATTGGCAAGGCCCTGGAAAAGCGTGCCATCGTTGCCGAGAACGAGCAGCTGCGCGCCAAGGTGCGGCACCTCGAAAAACGCGAAATGTTCGGCTCCGGCGCGGCGGCCAAGCTGCTGTCTGAAATCGTGCGCAAAGCCGCCGCCACGCGCACGACGGTGCTCATCACCGGCGAGAGCGGCACGGGCAAGGAGCTGGTCGCGCGCGCGCTTCATGATCAGAGCGAACGAGCAGGGAAGCCCTTTCTCGTCGTCAATTGCGGCGCCCTGCCGGAAGCGCTCATGGAGAGCGAGCTCTTCGGACACGAGAAGGGTGCCTTCACCGGCGCTCAGCGCAGTAGTCCCGGGCTTTTCCGCGAGGCGGATGGCGGCACCGTCCTTCTCGACGAAGTCGGCGAGCTGCCGGCGCCGCTCCAGGTCAAATTGCTGCGCGTCCTGCAGGAACGCACGGTGCGGCCGGTCGGCGCAGGATCGGAGATCCCCGTCGACGTGCGCCTCCTCGCCGCGACCAACCGCGACGTCGAAGGAGAGGTGCGCGCCGGCAAGTTCCGCCAAGACCTCTACTACCGACTCAACGTGATCCGCATTCAAGTGGCCCCCCTGCGTGAGCGGCGGGAGGACATCGCCACCTTGGCCGATCGCTTCGTGCAGCGATTCGCGCTCGAGCTGGGTAAGCAGGTGCGCGGGCTCGAGGCCGACGCCATTCGCGCCCTCGAAGGTTATGCATTTCCCGGCAACATTCGCGAGCTCGAGAACATGATGGAGCGCGCGGTCGCCCTCGCGTCGTCGTCGGTGATTGGTCTCGGCGATCTCCCCTCCGAAGTGAGCGGCCTTTCGGGCAGCCCAGCGCCGCTGCTGGCTCAGCTGCCGCCCGAAGGGTGCGCGCTCGACTCCGTGCTCGGCGAAGTCGAGCGACGCCTCATGTTGCAAGCGCTCGAGCGCACCGGCGGCGTGCGCAAGACGGCTTCCAAGCTTCTCGGCATCTCGTTTCGCTCACTGCGCTATCGATTGGAAAAGCACGCCATCGATCTGGCGGGGGATGACGACAACGAGGACGAGCCGGCTTCGGGATCGATGCCCGTCGCGTCCGCGGAAGGCGAATAGAAGACCGAACGAACCACGAGGAGAGGCGCCCGTTATGGGGCGCTGTAAGCGATGTGGTCGTGAGCAAGCGCGCGCCGCGCAACTTCTAGCGAGAATTGTCATCGTTGCGTAGCGCCGAGTGACGCTTTTCGGCACCGATCGACGGATCGGCCGTCTCTCGCTCGGTCAGCCCGGTGGCGATTCGCCTGGAGTCGGGCCCTTGTCGCGTCCGTCCTGGGCGCCCGATCTGCGGCTTGGAAACTGCAGTCGGGGGTGTTGCGCGACGCATGCCTTCCACCTTCCAACTCACCGATTGGCAGACTGCAGCTCGGCTGCCACATCGGAACAGCGCATTCCACCACGTCCCGAAGGTCGCACTGTCCTCACTGGCTCGTCGTCAGGGGTCGACCGCTGGCAGGCAACGAGGCGCGCAAGTCGGGGGCCGACAGCGATCGACGCTCCGGACATTCGCAGGAACACGCTGAATTCACCCACACGAGAGGAGTTTTCGACCGATGCGCGCATTGAAGAAGTACGGTGGTCGAGGTTTCACGCTGATCGAGTTGATGATCGTCGTCGCGATCGTCGGCGTGCTGGCTGCCCTCGCCATCTATGGCGTTCGCAAATACTTGCTCAATTCGAAGACGGCCGAAGTGCGCAATGCCGTCGGACAGATGGCCAAGGACGCCAAGGGGGCATACGAGCGTGAATCGATGGCTACTACGGTTCTTGCGGGCGGAGCCAGCGCAGCGGTCTCCAACAACCTCTGTACCAGCGCGACGAAGCCCGTTCCCGCCGCCAAAGCATCGATCGCCGGCCAGAAGTACCAATCGGCGTCGAGCGACTGGACGGTGGACGACGCAACCCCTGGCGCTGGTTTCGCCTGCCTGCGTTTCACGATCAGCGATCCTCAGTATTACATGTACGACTACGCGGGGACTGTAGGGGCAACGGGGAAATTTACAGCGAGCGGCTACGGTGATCTCAATGGCGACGGCACGACGTCGACGTTCGCCCTCGCTGGCGAGGTGACTGCCGGCACGGTGTTCGTTTCGCCGAACTTCGTGGAAGACAAGCCCGAAGAATGACCTTGGGTGATGCTCCGAGCGACGTCGGTCATCGGCGCTCGCCGCCGGCTCGCTTCGGCGCCTATCGTTCGTGGGCGTGTTTTCCGTTTGCGCCGGTCCGTGAAACTTGCTTCAGTTCGGCGCTGAAGGAGCCCTCGTGCGATCACTCACCCCTGTCGAAGCTGCTGTCGCGTTTGCCTTGGGGGGCTCGGTTCTCGCCGTCGCCATTCCCGAGTTCGTGCGCGGCCTCCATGCCTCGCGGCTCGCCGAGCCGGTCGATGGACTGAAGCGCATCGCGGCCAGCGCGGTGAGCGTCGCCGCCGCGGGGCTCGCCGAGCCGGCGTTTCCTCCCTCCGCGCCGCTCACGCCGTCCGACGTTCCGCGTGGCGTCCGCGCCGACGACCCGCCGGGAGCGTGGGATCAACCGACGTGGAGGGCGCTCGGGTTCGGCTTCGATCATGCGCATGCCTTCAGCTTCTCGTTCGAGAGCACGCGCACCCCTTCTCTCGCGCATTTTCGGGCGACTGCCCACGGCGATCTCGATGGCGACGGCGTCGTCTCCACCTTCGAGATCGAAGGGGAAGCGGATGCCAACGGCGCGCGTATCCTGCCCGGCATGTACGTCGATCGCGAGGTGGAGTGAGCGGAAACGGGACGCGTCGGTGGATGTCGGGCCGCCTCTTCGGGTGGGGGCTGCTCCTCGCTTCGGCGCTCGCGATCGCTTACGTTCGTCCGAAGGCCGTGGCCGGTGTGCGAGAGAACAAGCTCGCCTCCGACGTGCTCACGCTGCCCCCTCCGCAGATGCTCGTTCGGGCTTCGCTCGGCTACCGCGCCGCGCTCGCCGATCTCCTCTACACGAGCACGGTGATCTCGTACGGCATTCATGGCGAGGAGCGGCGGCGCTGGGAGTTCGTCGGTCAGTACCTCGACAGCATCGTCGCGCTCGATCCGAGTCTTTGTCAGACCTACCGCTACGCCGATACGTTCATCATCTATCAGCCGGTGGGTAGCCCGGGGCCGGAAGAAGTCCGCCATGCGCGACGCCTGCTCGAGAAGGGGCTCGAAATGTGCGGCTCCGACGGCCACCTGTGGCTTTCCGCGGGCCAATTCATGGTCTTCATCGGCACCCAGTTTCTCACCGATGAATCCGAGAAGGCGGCGTTTCGCGCCGCGGGAGCGAAAATGTTGGCGCGCGCGGCCGAGCTCGTGTCGGATAACCAGAACGTCCATTGGCAGGCGCTGGCCGCGGCCGGTGTTTTCACGCGGGAAGGGAACCGAGAGGCAGCCATCGCCTTTCTCGAGCGCGTGTACCACATTACCGACGACGAGAAGCTCAAGGCCAATGTCGCGGGCAAGCTCGCCGGACTGCGGCAGGAGGCCGCGCTCGACGACGCCAAGCGTCGCTCCGAGGTGTTCAACGAGATGTGGGGGCGCGATTTTCCGTTCTTGTCGCGCACGGGCGTGCTCGTTCTCGGCCCACCCTACCAACCCGCGTCTTGTGTCGGCGCGGACCGAGCATCGCCCGATTGCGCGGAGAGCTGGGCGGACTGGGCCACGCGCCAGCGCTCGCCGTAGCTCCCGCACCGGATCGCGCGTTTCCGCCGACCGGAGGCACAATCACCGCACTCGTCCGAGCTCGCGGGACCATTGGGCGAAAAGCTCTTCGGCCTGCGCGGGAGCCATCCGGCTGGCCAGCGCGCTCCGCGCTGCCGCGTCTTCGCCGGCGGCGAAGGCCGTGCGCGCGAAGAACAGCGTCCCATCTTCCTCGGCCAGAATGACGTCGCGCCATGGTACGAGCGCGCGATAAGCCCCTCCGCGGTCGAGAAGGAGCGTGCGCGCGCGTGACCAGCGCAACGCGCTATCGAGGTCGTCCTGCACCCGTGCGGCGTTCCCTTCGATCCACGCCAGGTTGCGCACGAGCTCCGCGATCGCCGGTTGCGTCGCGTCGAGCGCGCTCGTCGCGGCACGTGCCTCGCCCCATTGTGAGCAGCGCGCGAGAACGAGCACCGCGCTGACCCGCCCCGATGGTTCAGCCGTGCGCGCGAGATAGTCGCGCACGCCCGCGATCGCCCCCTCGCAGCGGTCGAGGCGCGCCGCGACCAACGCTCTCCAGAGCTCGACTTGCGCCAGGCGCGGCGCGTCCCGCTGCCGGAAATTCTGGGCCTCGCTGCCGCCGGCGTCGATGGCCACGTGAACGGGATCGATGTCGATGCGCGCCGTGCCGCTGGCGCGGAAGAACGTGTCGTAGAACTCCGCCACCTGCTCGAGCGCGCTGCGATTCGCATCGAGGGTGAGGCTTTCCAGGGAGCGGGCCGCACGAAGTGCGAACTCGACGCGATCCGGTTGCGCCACGGGCCAGCCACGAGCCGCTTCGTAGCCGCGCAGCGCCAAATGGAGCGACTCATCGTACCGCTGCCGTTTCATCGCTTCCTGGCAGGCTAAGCGCAGCGCCAGCGGCTGCTTCGGATTTTCGGCGAGCTCGTGCTGCCAGAGCCGGCGATCATCGAGAAAATGCCGGGTGTGGCGCGCCGAACCGATGGCACAAGCGACGAGCACCGCCGACCATGGCACCAGCGTCTGCCAGCCGAGCCGCGCACTCGGAAGCAGACACAGGGCAAAGCCCATGAGCGGGATGTACGCAAACCGTTCCGCGAAAAGGAAAACCATTTTGGCGGCGGCGATGTTGGCCACGGGCATGAGCGCTACCAGCCCGAGCAGGCACCCCACGATGCGCGCCGTCGATCCGCGCTTGTTCCACGCGAGCAGGGCGATGGTGACCACCGCGAGAAACGCGGCCCCCGCGGTCAGCCGCGCAGTGTCGTGGATGACCCGGTAGGCGTCGTCGACGCGGATCGGCGCCCGTTGAATCGAGAGGTGGAGCGGAAGGAAGACGATCTGCGCGAACTCGCCGATGGTTTCGAGTGTGTAGAGGCGGGCATCGACGAACGAGAGGCTCGCCGTCCGCTCCGGCACGATCGGAAACATCGCGAAGCGAAAGAGCAGATAAGCCGCCACGACCGCGGCGTGCGGAGCGACGACTCTCGCGAGGCGTGCGAGCTCGGAGCGATCGAGGGCGCGCCTTCCCCCGTGACACCACGCCTCGACGGCGATGAACGCGGGTGCGACCACGCCATGCTCCTTGGAGGCGAGCGCCACGAAGAGTCCCGCCAACTCCAGCGTGCTCCCCAGAGCGTGCGCTCCCTGCAAGCGACGCCGAATCCCCGCGCACGCCATGAGCACGCCGAGGGCACACAGGAGATCGGTTCGACCCGAGATCCAAGCGACCGCTTCGACCTTGCTCGGATGCCATGCCCACGCCAGGGTGGCGAGGAGCGCCGGGAATGGCGCGGCCGACCACCGGCACAAGCTCGTGTAGAGCATGAGCGACACGAGCGCATGCAAACACAAGTTGGTGAGGTGAAACCCGAGCGGGTGGCCCCGCCAGATCGACCAATCCAGCGCGTAGGAAGTGGAGACGAGCGGGCGCAGATAGCGAAAGTGAATGACGTCGAGCCCATGCCAGAACTCGCTCTGCCACAGCTCGTCGACGCGGCTCAGCGAATGAATGCCGGCCCGCTCCTCGATGAGAAGGTGGTCGTCATAGACGAACTGGCCCGCGAGCGATTCGGCAAAGGGGAGCGGGGCCAAGGCGGCCACCGCAAGACGGCGAATCCACGTTTCGGAGGGCGAACTCGTCAGCGGTCAGCTCATTGTTGGCTCAGGCGAGCAGCGACCGTCTTCGTTTCTCCCGATTTGCAGGATACCGTCATCGACTTCTTTCCTTCCTCGGGGGAAACGAAGATGACGGTGTGCGTGCCCGGCGCAGCCGAGACGCCGAGCCGCGGCGTGCCGCCGAGGGGGCGCCCGTCGAAAAGCACGTTGGAGACGGGGATTGAATTGAAGTTGAGCGTGCAGTTGCCGCCTCCACCACCGCCCGTGTCGTCGTCGCTGGACGGCGGGGGAGCGGGGCGCGGTTCCGCCGGCGGACGAGATCGCGGTGCCGGTGCGGCGGCAACCGCGGCGACACTCGGGCGTTCGGCACGTTCGACGCGTTCGGGGCGTTCGGCCACCGCGGTTCCCGAGGCGGTTCCCGAGCGCTCGTTCAAAGCGATGACGAACACTTTCTCGGCGCGATCCTCGAACGTGATCGGCTGTCGCAAGTCGTCGTAGCCTGGCTTGGTGGCCTCGATGGTCCAGTTCTTGGAGGTTTCGATTTCGACCGGCTGGGAGAAGTCGGTGAGCTGACGTCGATCGCGCCCGGAGACGAGCGTCACTTTGACGCCCGGGGTCCGCACATCGAATGTCGCCAGCCCGCGCAGCACTTTCAACGCGACCACGCCCAGATCTTTCAGCTCATCACCCTCGACGGTGACCGAGCGTTCCTCGGCGGCGTACCTGTCGCTCCCTTTGAGCAGCACCTTGTGCAGCCCCGGCTCGAGGTCCTTCAGCTCCTGCGGCAGGGGACCGATTTCCTTGCCATCGATGAAGAGCTCCACCCCGTCTTGCTTGCCGCTCACCTTGAAGCCCGTCCCCTCCGAGGCTTTGTTGAGCTTGAAGTTGAGGGCGATCTCGTCGCCGGAGCGCAGGGTAGTGCCCTGCTCTTGCGGCGTGTAGCCATCGGCGGACGCTTTGATGGCGTGGATTCCCTTGTCGAGTTCGAGGTTGCAAGGTGACGCGGTGCACTTCTGCACGCCGTCGACGGAGATGTTCACCGCCGAGAGGGATCTGCTGCCGACCCCCGAGACGAACACCGCAATCTTGCCGCCGCGAGGCATGGCGACGAACGCAAATGCCGATGCGGCGAGCAGCGCGCCCACCACGGCCGCCAAGTATTTGCCGCGTTGCGGACCTGAGATGGCGGACACGACGCTCGTCACTCCCGAGCGGCTGAAATCGGGCGTCATCACCCGCGTGGCGGAGAGAGGCCGCGCCGCCGGGACGCCCATCGGCGCCGTGCGCGCCGCGTTCGGCAGCTTGGAAAGCGGAGGCGGCGTGCTCGAAAAGCGCCCGGTGGGAGGCGGTCCCGGTGGAGGGGGAGGAATGCTCCCCATGCCGCCCGAACGACGCTGCGGCGGCGGCAGCCCGGACGGCGGCGGCGCCGGAAACGAGCGCGCCGAATTGCCATCGGAACGGGCCTCGAAGACCGTCGTCGTTTCGTTCTTTTCGAAGATGGTCGTCTTCTCGTCCTCTTCCCAGTCCATGTCGCCGTCGCCGGACATGGGGCCCATGGCCATGGGACTCGTCGGTAGGCCGGCGATCGGCACCGGGAGCGCGGACACGCCCGTCGACGTCGGAACGGTTGGGCTTGGTCCCCAAGGGCCGGTGCCGGGCTGCGTCGAGGGAGAAGGGGGAGCACTCGGCGTCCCACCCATCATGGCGTTGTTGTTTCCCCCGGGTCCGCCGCCCGCTATCGGGTTGGGCATGCCGACCAGCGTCGCGCGCCGGAGGGGAGGGGGGGGAACCGTTTTGACGTTGTTCGGGATGTTGCTCGCCACGTGAGGCGCGAACGGTGTCGGCGCTTCATCGTCGGCCGGAGGAGGATTTTTCTTGAGCAACCCGTCAAAAACGTCGAGGTCTGAACCGGTCTTCTGGTCCGCCATTGATGCACCTTCCTCGAGCGACGCATCGATGGCCGGATCGCCGGCAAAGATACGTCTCATGTAGTCCGCGGCTTGTGCCGCCTCGAGCACGAGCCCGTTCGCACGTGCGAAAGCAGTGATATCCGAATCGAGCTCCGTTGCCGTAGGGTAGCGCTCGTCAACATCGTTGGCGAGTGCCTTGCGGACAATCTGCTCGACCTGGAGTGGCGTCTCTGGCGCGATGGCAGCGAGGTCCGGGACCTCACCGCGCCGGATTTTCTCCATGATGGCGACCTCGTTGTCGCCCACGAAGAGACGCTGAAGCGTAAGGAGCTCCCACAAGCAAATGCCCAGCGAGAAGACATCCGAGCGCTGGTCGATCGGCAGACCGCGCACCTGTTCGGGCGACATGTATCCGAACTTCCCTTTGATCGTGCCAACCTGCGTGCGGGCCACTTTGCCCGACGCTTTGGCGATTCCAAAATCGATGATCTTGACCTCGCCGTCGAATGAAACGAGCACGTTTTGCGGCGAGACGTCGCGGTGCACGACGCCGAGCGCCTTGCCCCGTGCATCGGTGCGATGATGGGCATAGTCGAGACCGCGGCACGCTTGCGAGATGACGTAGAGAATGAAGTCGAGCGGGATCGGCTCTTTGTTCTTGGCTCCGCGGTCGAAAATGATGCGCAGGTCCTTGCCGCGTACGAACTCGAGCGCGAGGTAGTAGCTGAGATCGACGCGTCCGACATCGTAGATGCGCGCGATGTTCGGGTGGTCGAGCTGGCTGGCGATGGCCGCCTCGTCTCGGAACATCTGGATGAATTCTTCGTCTTCGGCAACGGAAGGAAGGATGCGCTTGATGGCCACGAGCCTTTCGTGGGCGACGTCACGAGCACGGAAGACTTCTGCCATACCGCCGACGTTGATTCGTTCGGTCAGCTCGTAAGGGCCAAAAGTTTGAGGACTAGGCAAGGATGCTCCACCAGCGCGAGGTCGCGGGGCGGCCGTGCGAGCCGGCCCATGCTTGACCGTGTCAAACATGGGTAAGCTTTAGCGCGGGCGGGGCGAGAACGTCAACTAAGCTCGCGCGAAGACTGGTATAATGGTTCATTCGGACAACTCTTTTTCCGTTTGACGGCCACTGGAAGATTGCAGGGGGAAGCTGGGTGGCGAGAGGGTAGCAGGAGCGCCACTGCCTGTCGGGGTTGATGTAGGCGTTGGCTTCTTGAAGTAGCGAATTCTCCGCATTTGGAGAGGTTGCCATACTTCGGGCGGGACGACCGGGGTATCCTCGAAGATCGACTTGGCCCCCGGCGCCGCGCGGCGCACGAGGCGCACCGACGCGGTGTCCGTCGGGGCAACGGGCGCGCCGTCGAGCCCAGTGGTGCCGCCGAGTGCCGGCGCAAGCGCGCGTACGAGCAACATTTTGCTCGAGCATCCGAGGTTGCCGAGAAGCTGATCGAGCGCGCGAGCCGCTTCCGGAGCTTCGGTTTCTGCGTACACGAGCATGCCGTCCTCGTCGGTGATCCCGACCGCTGCGCCCACATTCGACGTCGCACGCTCTGCCGCCCCCAGCCCCGAAAAAAGGCCGGTGCCCCCGTCGGGCGGCTCCACCGCGATCGAAAAGCCGCCGCGGGAGAGCCAAAGGGTCGGGCGATCGTTTTTGGCGCGCGCGATGCCCGAGAACACGACCACCGCGGGCGCTGCATCATCGACGCCAGGCGCCCCTTGCACGGCGACGACGCGCGGATCGATCTTGAGCAGTTTGGCCACGACATCGGGACGTGCGGCGTCGAGCGCGGTCGTTGCCGTGGCGACGGCGAAGGGAAAACCGTGCTGGGGCAGCCCGCGCGTGCGCCAATGCTGCCCTTCGACGGAACCTGGTGGGTCGTTGCCCGGCAGCACGTGCCGGAGCGTCAGGTAAAAGAAGTCACGCTGCTCGCGGTGGATGAAGCGCGGGAAGTTCATGAGCGGCATGTAACGAATCATCCGCCGCCCGCGGAAATTCCAACCGGCAAGACCGCTCACCGGACCTTCCGCCTCCCAGTCGGATTGCACCGGGCGTCCGAGTGCCGTGAGATCGGCAGCGGGGGCCGCGCGATAGAACTCGAGGCCGGTGTGCCCGACGTTCATGTCGAGGTGAATGCCGAACTTGCACCGCGCTTGGATCATGCCCTGCGCGAGAGCCTCGGCGGAAAGCTCGGCTCCGTAAAAGTACGCCACGAAGTCATCGCGTGTGAGGCAGATGCCGCTGCGGGTGGTGTGCACCTTGTCGGCTTGCCCGGGCGGCGTGCCCCCCCACCACGTCCGGCGGTAAGGATTGAACTTCTCGTCCTTCACCAGCACGGTGAGGTTCTGCCGATACGAAAGGATGAAGTCGGGGATGGTGTCGTCGACCGGCCATTCGCCAAATCCCGTCGAGCCATCGCGCAGCGCGGCCACCGTGGCCGCGTACGGCTTGGGCGGGAGGTACATGATGCCGTCGCCCATCATCCCGAATTCGCCGTGCAACGCTTGAAAGCCGCTGTTCAAGCCCGCTACGACACGTCCCATGATTTCCGGTGTACGGGGGATGATGCCGGGCCCCGTTTCGCCCGATGCACCCACCGGCTCCACCGTGCCGGCCACCATGTGCATCTCGACCTGGCGAGGGTCCCAAATGGTGACGTAGACGCGGGTATAGAGGCGCTCGCGATCGGTTCGCACGAAGCTGGTGGCGAACGCTGCCGGCGCGCCGGGATTGGTGAGAATGAAGGGGTCCCCTCCGAGGAGAACCCATGCGCCCTCTGTCGCCAGAGCGGGCGTGATCATCGGCTTCATGGGCGCGGGGGGCCAGCCGGTCTCGGGGTCGGTGTACGTGACGGCTTTGCCCTTGCCGATGCCGCCGAAATCGGAGGCGATGTCCTTGGCGCTGGTATCGCCGATCACCGATCGTCCGAGGCGCACGAAGGCGTCGTTCAGCCCGAACGTCGTCGCTTTCAAGCTCTGCATTCGCGCATCGCCGAACCAGGAGACGTTGCGCACGCGGTCGACCGCCCAGGTGACGAGATTTCCGGGCCGCGCTCGCGCCGTCCGATGGGCACGCACGAATTCGCCACCGAACAGGGCTTCCTCGCCATCTCGTGGAAGCAGGATCTGCCGGCCGTCGGCGAAGACTTCGATGACTCCCGGCGACAGCCGCATGGAGACCTGGGACGGCGATGGATCGAACGTCCATCCGCGGCGTGTGATGCCGGCCAGCTGTCCCGTGTCCTGGAGATTGGTGAGCGCCACTTGCGCCCGGGCGACGCGACCGAGGACTTCGCCCGACGCTTGTTCATGCGACATGTCGACCGCGAAGATGCTGGTCGGCACCCCGTCGATGGTCGCGGTGTAGATGGCGAGCTCACCGTCGACGACGGGGGCACTTTCCTCCGCGCTCGCCGTACGCGTCAGGTTCCAAAAGCCGACGACACCGAGCAGCGCCCCTTCCGGCGTGAGGCGCGCGCGCGCCAAATAGATGTCGTGCTGCTCGCCGCGGAGGGCGGCGCGCACGAGCGCGCGCGCCGAGGACGTCATGGCGCGCAGGATGCCAGAGGGTGGCTTGTCCACCCAGACCACGTCAGTCGCGGTGAGCCCTTCCGCAGCGAATGCCTGCACGAGCCCCGCCGTGCGGCTGACGCCCGCGCGTGGGCGAGCAGCGACGATCGCGATCGCGGCGCAGAAAAGGAGCGCGAAGGGAACCCGACGCCAATGAAACGAGCGCAGTCGACGTTTGGGCATGGATGCTCGATGCCGCCAATGTCCGGGCCCCGCGGGGTCGCGTACGAGAGCGGGCTACCATCTTCGCCCGCTCCTTACCAGAAACTGCCGCTCATCTGGGCCCTCCCAGAGCACCCACACGAGGAGAGACCGCTGTCTTTTTAGCGAAAGCTTGACGAGCTTGACCTTCCCTTACCGCCCTTACTGCTGCACCCCTGCGCCGTGCCTTCGGCGTTGGCGCTGTTGGGCAGCGTTGCCAACGGCGTTGGCGACATCGGCCGATCGCGGGCGTCGAAGGCCTCTCAAATCCAGCGGTTATGACGCAATTTCGCAGGCACAAGGTATGCTAGGGTGAGCCGAGAGAACCCCGAAATGGTTGCGAGGCGCGTGCGTTCGGAGGCCTTTGCGGCACTCACGGTCGTCCTTTGCTTTGTGCTGGGTGGCTGCCTCAGCCCGACCCTGCCCGTGCCGCCGCCCGAGCCCCTGGCTCTTCAAGAGCCGCTGGCCAGGCTCCTCGCCGGCGGCAGCAGCATCCGCGTCGAGGGCAGCGGCGCCAGCAATGGCGCGATCGTCGCGCTCTGGAACGAGGAGATGGGGGTCGGGTCCATCGTCAAAGCCGACGACAAAGGCGCCTACCAGAGTTTGTTGGCGGTCGATGTGTCGTGTACCCGCCCGCAGAACCACATTCAGCTATGGCAGACCGACATGGAAGGAAAGAACTCGGAGGTGAAGACCTATCGCCTCCCCAATTCCTTCGGCGACGTCCCCTTGCCTCCGGACGACGCGGGTTGCCCCGATGCTGGCGTCGCGGACGTCAATTCGGCCGTCGGTGCTGACGGGGGTGCGGATTAGCGGCGGAAGTGCGCGCGCTAGACTGTAGATCGAACGCCCATTTGACGAGGCGTCTCCACCTTGGCAACTTGGTAAAAGTGGCGCCGCCGACTTGGCTTGAGGGCTTGCGAAACCGGGTCGAACGGGTCCATTGTAAGGGCCTAGCGTTGGCCCAAGCGCCTTCGCCGCCCCGCAGGGCAAGGAACCCATGAAGATCACCTGCCAGGCTTGCCAGTCGAAGTACACGATCGCGGATGACAAGATTCAGGGCAAGGTCGCTAAAATCAGGTGCCGCAAGTGCGGCGCCACGGTGCTCGTCGATGCGAGCACGGGAGCAGCGTCCAACGGTTCGGCGCCGCCACCAGCGTCGGCGCCGGGCGCGTGGCTCGTCAACGTCGCCGAAGGGGACGAGCGTTCGATGCAGCTGCCGGAAGTGGTCGACGCTTACAACACGGGCGTCATCACAGCCGAGACGTACCTGTGGAAGGAGGGAATGGCCGACTGGCAGGCGCTTTCGGAGATCGCGGAGATTGTCGAGGCGCTGAACCAGGCGGGCGGTGGTGCAAGTGCCGCCGCGCCCTTCGATCGATCGAACGCGCGCGACGCGGCGCCCTCCGGAGGTTCGGCGGGGAACGCGTCAGCGAAGTCGAGCGGCGCCGCCCGTCGGGATCTGGGTCGCGGTGGCGACATGTTTGCACGAGAGCCGGTCGAAGAGGAGGTGGCGACGAGCGTGCCGGCGCACGTGCTCGCGCAAGCCAGCCCATCCTTTGGTGGCGCCCCGAGCCAGGCCGTGCCACAGAGGTCCGCCGGCATGATGGGAACCCGTGACGAGCAGTCAGTTCTTTTTTCTCTCAATGCACTCACCGGAGGAACGAAGCCTTCCACCGCCCCGGCGGCGAGTCCCACGACGGGAGGCGCCCGTGGCGAAGACTCCGGCCTCATCGACCTGAACGCGCTGGCCCGCGCGCAGCAGTCGCGTACCGCGGAGGAAGCTTCGATGCAGCTTGCCCCGCCAACGCAATTCATGTTCCCGGCCGCGCTGGGAACGGTCGAAGCTCCGCAATCACAAGCGCAGGGCAAGTCGTCGATGCCGCTTTTCATCGGAGGCGGCATCGTGGTGGCGGGTATCGCCATCGCGGTCGCGATCCTCGCGGGAGGTAAGAAGGAGGAAGTGCCCCCCATGCCGGCGGAAGCGGCATTGTCCGCGGCTCCGATGCCAACTCCCGAGGTTCCCGTGACCGCAGCGCCGGTCGAGACGGCGGCTCCCGCGGACTCCGCGGCGCCTGCCAAGGTCGTGAGGAAAGCCGGCGGCGGTGGCTCTCGTCCAGCCACCAAAGCGGGCACGCCGACGACACCGGTCGTCGCGGCCCCGGCGACGCCCTTGCCTCCCCCCAAGCCGAAAAGCCCGTGCGGCTGCGCGCCGGGCGACCTGCAGTGCCAGATCAGGTGCTCGGCCACGGGACACTGAATCGTCGCCGTACTACGTTCTTCTCCCATGGCTGATCCGATCGACGAAGCAACCTTCGACGACTTGGCGGACGGTGCGCTGCGCGCCCTGGAAGGGGCGCTCAACGACATCGACGGCATCGAGGTCGACTTGGAGAGCGGCATTCTCAGCATCGAGTTTCAGGACGGCGAGCGTTTCGTGGTGAACAGCCATCGGGCGGCGCGTCAGATCTGGATGGCCGCGCGCGGAAGCGCCTGGCATTTCGATGTCGACGCCAAGACGCGCCGCTGGACGGCAACGAAGACAGGGGACGAGCTTTGGGATTGCGTTCAGCGCGAGATAGGCAAAAAGCTCGAGCAGCCTCTTGTCCTCCCCCGGCGGTGACGCGGCGGTACCGTGCGTTCGTGCCCGTGGTCTCGGGCACGTCTTCGGCGACGGCACGGTGGCGCTCGACGGCATCGACCTGGAGATCGAGCACGGGGCGTTCGTGGCGCTGCTCGGTCCTTCGGGCTGCGGCAAGTCGACGTTGCTGCGCCTCATCTCCGGCCTGGAGACGGTTTCTCGAGGATCACTCGCCGTGGAGTGCGCGCACGCCCGAGCGGGCGAAGGCGTCTCCACGGGGATCGGTTTCGTTTTTCAGGATGCCCACCTCCTGCCGTGGCGGACGGTGCTCGAGAACGTCGCGCTGCCGCTCGAGCTCTGCGACGTTCCGCGCGAACAAGCCGAGCAACGCGCGCTGAAGTGCATCGCCGATGTCGAGCTCGGCGATGCCGCTCGGCGTTTTCCCGACGAGCTCTCGGGCGGGATGCGGATGCGTGTGTCGATCGCGCGGGCGCTGGTGACGGAGCCACCGCTGCTCTTGCTCGACGAACCCTTTGCCGCGCTGGACGAGCTCACGCGACAAAGACTCGACGAGCGCCTGCGCGACCTCTGGAAAAGGCGGAAAACGACGGTGCTCTTCGTGACCCACTCGCTCTCCGAGGCGGTGTTCCTCGCCGAGCGGGCCATCGTGATGTCGCGACGGCCAGGGCGCATCGTGCTCGACCGCCCCATCGACCTCCCTTTCGAGCGAGCAGGGGGCATCCGCACGGACGTCGCATTCGCCCGCCAGACCGCAGTCCTCTATGAAGCGCTCGAACGATATGACTCGCCCGAAAACGCGCCCGTATAGCCTGGTCGGGCCGCCAGTCGCGACCTTCGTGGTCATCGTGATGGCGTGGGAGCTCGCGGTGCGCGTACTCGACATTCCGCGGTTCTTGGTGCCGCCCCCTTCGGCGGTGCTGTCGGCGCTCATCAACGACCTCGCCACGCTGGCGGGATCGACCATGACCACCGCCCGCGGAGCGCTCTTCGGTTTCTTTCTGAGCTCCATCATCGGGACCTGTTCGGGACTCGTGCTGTCGCTCTCCAAAACATTGGAGCGGGGTCTTTACCCGTACGCGCTGTTCTTGCAGACGGTCCCCATCGTCGCCGTGGCTCCGCTTTTGGTGCTGTGGTTCGGGCCGGGTCTGCGCGCGGTCGCCGTTTCCGCCTTCATCGTGTCGGTCTTTCCCGTCATCGCCAACACGCTGTCGGGACTCCGTGGTGTCGATCCCCGCCTCAAAGATCTCTTCCGCCTCTACGGCGCCAGCCGGATCGACACCTTGTTCAGGCTCGATCTGCCGTTCGCCCTGCCCAGCATTGCGACCGGGCTGCGGGTCGCGTCGGGCCTGGCGGTGATCGGCGCCATCGTCGGCGAGTTCGTGGCGGGCTTCTCCGAGGGACGGGCAGGGCTCGGCATCACCGTTCTCGCCGCCTATCGACAACTGCGCACCGACCTGCTCTTTGCCGCGGTCATTCTGGCGTCGCTCCTCGGTCTCGCGTTGTTCGTGGCCGTCAACACCGCTTCCGCTCTCGTGCTCCGCCGCTTCCGTGCGCCGGTTTGAAGACGCGCGGCCCTGCGACCGCCGCTCGCCGTGGCGCCGGACGGCGACGAGGCGTAAGGGCGCCCTATTTTGCCGAGGAGAGATGATAGATGAAAGGGATGAACGGCTGGGCCCGCGCTGGGATCGGAATCGTGACGCTGGCCTTGCTGGGCGCGTGTTCCAGGAGCCAACCGGGCGGTGCGCTGGACGGCGCAAGCGGAGCCACGAAGGTCAAGCTGGTTCTCAATTGGGTGCCGGAGCCGGAATTCGGCGGTTTCTACGCTGCGCGCGAGGGGGGCGCTTACCGCCGTCGGGGTTTCGACGTCGAGGTGATCGGCGGTGGTGCCGGTGTCCCGGTGGTGCAAATGGTAGCCACGGGGCGCGCCCACTTCGGGACCATCGGTGCCGACGAGCTGCTCACGGCCCGCGCTCACGGCGCCGACGTGGTCGCCGTCTTCGCGACCTTTCAGACGTCACCGCAGGGCATCATGGTGCACGCGTCTCGCAACCTCACGAGCATCGCCGAGGTGTTCCGCTCGGGGACACTCGCCATCGAGCCGGGCATGGCCTACGCCGCCTACCTCAAGCGGAAATTTCCTTGGGACGGCTTGCAAGTGGTGCCGTACGACGGCGGCGTGGCGCGTTTTCTCACCGATCCCAACTTCAGCCAGCAGTGCTACGTCACGTCCGAGCCTATCGCCGCCAAGAAACAAGGCGGAGACCCGCAGGTCTTTCTCATCGCCGACGCCGGGTACAATCCGTACACGAACGTGGTCGTCGCGCGAAGGGAGCTCGTCGAACAGAAGCCGGAGATGGTGAGGGCTTTCGTCGCTGCGACCGCGGAGGGTTGGACGACGTACCTCGCCGACCCGGGGCCGACCAATCAGGTCCTCGGGCGGCTCAATCCGTCGATGGATGCGGCCACGCTCGAAGCGGCGGTCGAAGCGGAGAAGCCGCTCATTGCCACCGAGCAGACGAAGCAGCTCGGCCTCGGCACGATGTCGACAGAGCGTTGGGCGACACTGGCTCGTCAGCTCGAGGACCTCAAGCTGATCGACCGTGCGCCGCCGCCGGCCGAGCTGTTCGTGCCGGTCGTCGCGCAGGCCCCGTGACGGCCTGAGAGAGCGCTGCCTCGAACGCGACGACTAGGTCAGGGCCTGCTCGAGAATCGTGCCGAGGAGCCATTCCGCGCTCAAGACGAGCGTGGTCCACAGCGCGCCTTGCAGCAGCGCTGCCGGTTTTCGCCGGGTGACCCAGAAGTGGGCGGGCAGGGAGAGTGGTCCGAAAAAGTAGATGGCGCACGCGAAGCTCGCATGATTCCAGGCGCGTGCGCGCTGCTCGGCGTCGAGCCGGCTGCGGTCGTTGCGGATGATGGCGTAGGGGACGACGACGTTGAGGATGGAGAGCACGATCGTCAAGAAAAACTCGACCATTCAGCGCCGTGCGTCGCGAGCATCTGGGGCGTGACCGAGACGGAGCGGATACACGATGGTGACCTCCCGCTCGGAAGATGGAAGTGAGGCGCGCAAGAAAACTTTGCGCACGCATTCGGTGACCTCGGCATCGGGGAAATGCGACTCGATCTCGTTCACCTCGTCCACGGCACCAGAGGTGATGCGCAGTTCCAAGGCAAGTCGACCCCACAGCCCTTCGTGCCTACCCAATCCGGCGGCGTAGCAGGTTCGGACTTCCGTCAAATGCATGCGCAGTTGGTCGACCATGGCCGTGGCCTCGGCGGGCGTCGCGTTCTTTCTTCGGGGCGCGGTCTTGACGCTCACCGGCTCGTCGCCGGGCCACAAGGAGATGTCGAGCGTGATTTGCGGCGTGCCGCTGGAGGGCGCGGGGAGGCCCAGTCCCATCGCGGATTTGACGACGCAACTGACGACCGCCGCGTCGCCGAGCTCGGTGGCGAGTTGCTGCACCCCGGTGGGGTGCCCGGCGGGCCCAATGGTGAGCCGAAGCTTGATGGTCCCGTGCAGCTTCTGCATACGGCGCAGCCCCTGCTCGTAGCAAATACGGAAAGGCCAGTAACTCTTGAGCCGGGCGACGCGCTGAATATCTGCTTCGCTGGCATCACCACGCACCTCGGTCACGTCGACTTTGACACGCGGCGCGGCGTGGATCGGCTTGCCCTTGCTCCCGTTGGTCGGTTCGGAGCTGAGGCCTCCGCGGTTCCAGGTGGCGACGATCTCGTCGTCGCGACTCGCCTCGACGGCTGACCCTTTGGGTCTCGTGCGGTTGCCAGGAAAATAGATCGGCTCGTCGACCACCGGCGCCGGAGGGATCGCGGCGCGATCGGAGCTCGCCGTCGACGGCGCACCGTTCCTTCCTTCGCTGAGGGCAGTGCTGGCGGCGCTTCCGGTGTCGCCATGGGCCGCGTTGCCCTCGACGACGGTGGAAGGCTCGCCGCTCGCGCTCGTATTGACCGTCGCGGGGTCCGGCGGCGTCTTCGACTCGGCGAGTGGCGAGCGCGGCGCGGCGCAGCCCGCGAAAACGAGGGCAGAAGTGAACACCCGGGCGAGTGCGTGCCGAGGACCGTGCATCGGATCTTACGACGGTGTGCTCGACGACGGTGCGCCCGACGACGGTGTGCTCGACGACGGTGCGCCCGACGACGTTGTGCCCGTATCGGGGCCGGCGCGGCCGAAAGTGTGCAATCCCGATACCAGCAGGGCGACGCCGACGATGGTGAGCAGCGAGCCGAACATGGCCTCGCCGGTTGCTGAAAGGGCGATGCCCAGAACGAGGAGCGTGGCGCCGCCGAGCAGGAATCGAAGCGAAACGTTGGCGTCGGATTTCATCATGGGAGCTTTCGTAGCTTCGCTTGTGCCAGAAAGTCACGCACGTCGCGAGCCAGCTTGCGTTCGGCCGCGATTCCACTGGCTTCCCGACCGGTTCCCAGGAAATCGTCGTATTGATAGTCCTCGGCGAAGAGCACGAGGATGACGGCATCGACGTCCGGTCCGGCTCCCTGCACGACGGGGAGATCGCCCCCCGGCGTGTGCGGCGGCAGATCCGCTTTGGGATCGAGGAGCGCCTGATCGGCTCCCGTCAGGTACGCAATGCCGTAGCGGCGACCTTCCGTGCCCACGTCGACGCGCAAGGAATGGCCGTTGGCGAAGCGGACGGTGCGTCCATCGGTCGCCGCGGCTCCGACGTCCTTGTAGACCTGCGTGATGACGGTGATGGCGCGGCGCTCATCGAGCGGTTGCGTCGGGTTCGGCGATCTCGCCTCGGAGGTCGCACAGTCTGCGACCGCTATCACGAGGATGGGCCACGCAGCCAAGAGCCGGCGCATCTTGCCTCGAGCCTATCGAAGGTGCTTTCGATTGGCCAGCTGGAGCTCGGGTAAGGTCGGGTAGGGTCTCGGTCAGCATTTCGGAGCGGCATTTTTCGATCCAGGGAGGCCATCTGGCGCCGGCTGCAGGCACGCGGTGCTAAGGTCGACCGTCGAAATGGCCAGGGCGAAAATCGGTAGAGATCGCGGCGCGCGGACGTCCTTGGCCGCCCTCGCGACTGCCGTGGCGATGGGTGCAGGATGCGCCCGCGCCACCATCCCCGATCCACGCGACACCGTTCGAGCTTACGAGACGGCGGCAGCCAAAGGGGACGCGCGCGCCATCCACGGCATGCTGAGCGAGCGCTCCCGCAAATCGCTCGCCGTCTCCGACGTCGAGCGCATCCTTGCCGACGAGCGGGCAGAGCTGGCAACGCAGGCGAAGGCCATGCAGGACCCGAGCGCTGCCGTGCGCGCCAGCGCACGCGTCCGTTACGCCGATGGGGAGGACGCCACGCTGGACGTCGAGGAAGGCAGCTTCCATATTAGCTCGGCCGATGCACTGCCGGCCGGCGCGAGAACGCCCAACGAAGCGCTCGAGCAATTGCGCCGTGTGCTCGCGCGCCGCAGCTACGCGGGGCTCATGCGCGTCCTTTCGCCGTCCACGCGAAGCGCGATCGAGAGCGACCTCCGATCGCTGGTCGACGGGCTCGCGCATCCGGACGGACTCGACGTGCAGGTCTCGGGGGACGTCGCGTCCGTTCAAATTCAGGGTGGCCACTTCGTGAAGCTCCGGCGCGATGGCGGCGTGTGGAAGGTGGAGGATTTCGATTGAGTCGGCGCTCGTCGCGGCGGGATTTTTTGACCGATGCAACCCTTCTCGGACTCGCTCTCGTGGCGCTGCCCGCGCGCCCGGCGCGTGCGTTCGGTGAAGACGGCGCCTTCAATCCGCGTCCGCTCTTGACCGGAAGATCCGCCTTCGAGGGGGTTCGCGCCACGTCGCCCGCGCGCTGGTCGCGCGAGCTCGTCAATCGCACCAGCGCCCCGGCACGGTTGGCGCCGACGCCCGTGCGCGCCGACGACGATGCCCTTTGGTCCGAACCCTTCGCCTACCTGAGCGGTGACGCGGCACTCGCTCCTTTCACGGATTCGGAGATCGCTCACCTGCGGCGGTTCTTTGCGGAGGGGGGCGTGCTCTTCGTCGACGACGCCGCCCCCGAGACCGGCGTCTTCGGCCGTGACGCCAAGCGCGAGCTCGCGCGGGTGCTTCCCGATGCCGCGCCGATCGCGCTGGGGACCGAGCACGTCGTTTTTCGGACGTTCTACTTCATTCGCCGCCCCTTCGGGCGCCTGGAGGGCCCCCCCAAGCTCGAGGCGATCGTGCGCGGGGGCAACGCGCAAGTCATCTTCAGCGCCCATGATCTCGGCGGTGCGCTGGCGCAGTCGGCGGGCGGCATGTGGTCGGTCCCCGTCGCGCCCGGAGGGGAGATCCAGCGCGAACGAGCGATCCGCCTGGCGGTGAACATCGCCATGTACGTCCTCTGCTCGAACTACAAAGACGATCAGGTCCACGCTCCCTTCTTGATGCGCAGACGTGCCATCGACGTGCCGTGATGGTGCGCTCGTGGGCACTCTCGGTGGACCTGTCTCGCCCGCTCGCCTATGCGGCCCTCGCGCTCGCGCTGGCAAGCTTGCTGCTGCTCGGCATCGAGCTCCGCCGGCGGCAGGGAGGCGGTCTCCTCGTGGCGATGACGGGGCTTCTCGCCACGTCGCTCCTGGCACTCGCCGTTCTGCGACCAGCGACGGTGATGTCGCGGGGCAGCCTCGTTGGTCCGCGCCTCATCGTGCTCGCCGATCGCTCGCGGAGCCTCGATCTGCCCGGCGACGAAGGAACGCGGCGCGAAACGCTTGCCCACGCGCTTCAGCGTCTCAGGTCCGCGGCGGGGCAGGCGAGGGTACGCGTGCTCGGGTTCGGCGAAGGTCCCGCCGTTCCGTGGGATCCGGCCAGCTTGACCGAGGTCGCGCCGGCCGTTCATTCCGACCTAGGGGCCGCGCTGGCATCGTTGGCCGGGCTTCCCGAGGAGCGCCCTGCGTCGATCGTCGTCTTCTCCGATGGGCGTCTCGATCGCCCCTCCGAAGAGCAGGCCGGCGCAGCCGTGCTCGAAGCGCTGCACGGCCTTCGGGTTCCCGTGCACACGGTCAGCCTGGCGCGCACGTCGGTGCCCGACGCCAGCATCCGTGCCGTGCGCACGGCGGGCGCCGCGGTTGCCCACCAGCCCATGCCGCTCACGATTCAGATCGGTTGCGATGGGGGGCTCGCGTGCGACGATCTCACCGTCAGCGCGCGCGAGCTCATCGATGGTGGTCCCCCCGCGCTGCTTGCCTCGGGTATCGCCCACGTCACGCAGGGTTCGGCGACCGTCGAGCTCACCATCACGCTCGATCGCGCGGGCTCGCGCATCGTCGAGGTCGCGATCCAGTCGCCCCCTGGCGATACCATCCCCGACAACGATCGGCGGCTCGTGGCGTTCGACGTCGCGCGTGACCGGGTGCGCGTACTGCACGTCGCCGGGCGTCCCAGCTACGACGTGCGTGCCCTTCGCATGTGGCTCAAATCCGACGCGTCGGTCGACGTCGTGGCGTTCTTCATTTTACGCACCCCGGGCGACGACGTGAACGCGGGGGAAGACGACCTCGCGCTCATCCCGTTCCCCGTGCACGAGCTCTTCAGCGAGCACCTGCCGAGCTTCGACGCCGTGGTCCTCCAGGATTTCAATGCCCAGCCCTACGAGCTTTTGCAGCATTTGCCGGCCCTCGCTCGCTACGTCGAGCACGGCGGCGGCCTCATCATGGTCGGCGGCCCCGACGCGTTCGCCGGCGGGCACTATGCGGGCACGCGCCTCGCCGATGTCCTTCCCGTCGCGCTCGAATCGTCCTCGTCCGCGTTCGACCTCGCCCCTTTCAAGCCCAACTACACCGATGTCGCGCGCAGCGCGCCCGCGTTGCGCTCCTTGCGCAGTTTCAACGGCGACGCACTTCCCGAGATGGCCGGCGCGAACCGGGTTGGCGAAGCCCGGCCCGGATCATCGGTCCTCTGGACCCACCCCAAGTTGAAGACTCCGTCCGGCGCACCGATGCCGGTGCTTGCGCTCGGAGAAAAAGGGGACGGGCGCGCCATCGCCCTCGGGATCGACGGCACCTATCGACTGGCCTACAGCGCTCTCGGCTCGGAGACGGCGGGGCGCGCCCACGCTGCCCTCTGGGACGGGCTTCTCGGCTGGCTCATGCGCGACCCGCGCTACGAACCGGCGCAGATCGATCTCGAGCACGTCTGCCTGGCCGGTGTTCCTCTCTCGCTCAAGGTCCGCCCGCTGCCCGGCAGCGAAGGCGTCTTGAACGTGGAGGTCGCGCATCTCGAGGGGCGACAGGTCGTCGTGCGTCACCAGCCCAAGTCCGTCAAACAAGGCGAACCTCTCGTCGTCGACGTCGGCAAGCTGGAGCCTGGAGGCTACAGCGCGCGCGTATGGGTGGGCACGGGGCCGTCGACACGGAAGGACTTCGCCTGCGAACGCGGTGGGGACGAGTGGGCGGATTCGAGGCCCGATGAAGCGCGCTTGGGCGACATCGCCCGTGCGACGGGTGGTCGATTCCTCCGCGCCGCGGATGCGGGTCAAGTTCCGCTTCCCCCCGCGACCGAAGTCGCCGTCGAGCGGAGGGTGCAGCCCCTCCTCCCGCCGTGGACGTGGAGCCTCCTGGCGGCCGTGTCGGTCGGAGCGCACTGGATTGCGCGCCGGAAGACCGGACTCGCCTAGGCCGGTCGACGCGAGGTTCGGTCCTAAACGATGCGCAGCGATTTGCCGACGATGATCTCGTTGTGGCTGCCCATGCGGTAACCACCGAGGTCGAGCGTGACGTACTGGAAACCGTTGCGCTTACCCGCGGCCACGATTTCGCCGCGAACCGAGGGGTCGACCGCGCGCGCCATTTCCTCGAGATCGAGCTCCACGCGCGCCAGTTTGTCGTGGTAGCGAACGCGAACCTGTCGAAAGCCGAGTTTCTTCAGGTCGGACTCGAATCCGCCGATCTGGGCCAGCCGCTCGGTCGTCACCGACGTTCCATACGGAATACGGCTGGAGAGGCAAGCCAAGGCCGGCTTGTCCCACGCGCCGAGCCCGATCACCTGCGCGGCCGCACGCACGTCCGCTTTGCTAAAACCGCATTCCACGAGCGGGCTTTTCACTTCGGCATTCTTTGCTGCGACGAGACCGGGGCGATAGTCGCCGAGATCGTCGCAGTTGGTTCCATTCAACGTAACGGCGAGCCCCCATTCCTTACGTTTGGCCTCGGCAATCTCGTAAAGCTCGCTCTTGCAATAAAAACAACGGTCCGAGTTATTGGAAACGTAGCGCGGGTCGTCCATCTCCATCGAGGAGACGATGCGGTGGTCGGCGCCGATTTCCTTGGCCAAAGCTTGCGCGTAGTCGAGCTCCCCGGGGGGGAGCGAGGGGGACACCGCAGTCATCCCGATGGCGCGTTCCCCTAATTGCCGCGTTGCGACAGCGAGAACGAACGCACTGTCCACGCCACCCGAATAGCAAACCAGCGCCGAGGGCAATGCCCTGATGTCGGCGGAAAGCCGCTCCAATTTCCCTTCGATTTCGCTCATGGCCGCCCTGTCTTTCTAACACCGCTCGGCTGGCGGCGCACGCCCCCAAAGGACGGCCGCTCCGGTGCGGTTGAGATCTTCTGATGGTGCCGTTCGAGCACGGCTAGCGTTGACGCGATCAAAATTTTTGACCCGAATTTATTGCACGCATTTCAAAGAGATTGGGGCGAGCGAGTCTTCCCCGCCACGTGTGCAACGTGTTAAGGGGCATGCATGCGACGTTCTTCAATGTGGGTGGTGGCGCTCGCGGTTTCGGGACTCCTCGGATGCAAGACGCGACAGGCCAGCGTCGATCAATCGCGTGCGGCTTCCAAAGCGGTCGAGCCCACGGAAGAGGAGCTCGAACACATGGCGATTCCGGCGTCCGAGCGCTCGGAGATGCGACAGCGTCTCGTCACGGTGCTCACCAAGCACCCCGAATCGTACCTCACGCTGCGCGGGGAAACGCCGTCGGTCGACATGCGACCACGCGTGGGAAAGCCTCTGTCGTTTCGCCTGGCGTTGCCCGGCATCGAGCGCTGGGTCGACGCGAACGTCGGAAGGTTCGACGTCCGCATCGACGACAGACAGGAGTCGATCGAGACGAGTAAGGTCGACCCGAAACGCGGCCTCACCTACACGTTCTCGGAGTCGGGTCCGGTCATGTTCCTCTTCTGCGCAGGGCCCAAGGTGGATCCGCCGGTGGGTGCTCTTTGGGAAAAGGTCACCCATTGCACCAAAACCATCGTGGAGGTCACCGACGCGCAGAACCGCCGTCGCGACACCACCGTCAACGTCACGCATGAAACTGCGCTTCCCTTCGAGGTCACGCCCATGATCGCGCCGCACGATCTACGCGTCGGCTCCGAGCTGGGGGTCATTTTCTCCGCCCGCTTCGCGGAGCTCGAGCACGTCCCTGTCGCCGCCTTGCGACCGGACGGCAGCATCGACCATCAGACGACGGGCGAAGGTGGGTTGGCTCACTTTCAGATTTCGCAGGCTGGCCGCTGGGTCATCCGTTTCGTCAAGAATGAGCCCGACGGTGAACGCGTCGGCGAGCTCGTGTTCGAAGTCTCGGAGAGCAAGTGATGAGAACGTCAAAAGCTCCGCACGTCTCGGCGGCTGTCCTCTTGGGCGTGCTGGCCAGCGCCGGCTTCGCGAACGCACAATGGACCGAAATCGGGCCGGCTCCCTTCGGCAATGGCGATAACGGCCGCACGATCACCGTCGCTCCTCACCCCACGGACGCCACCATTTTCTACGTCGGCGCCGCGACCGGGGGAGTTTGGCGAAACCAGGGGGGCACCTGGACACCGCTCACCGACCAGATGCCGTTCAATCCGGTCGGCGCGGTCGCGGTCGATCCCACCAATCCCAGCATCATTTATGCCGGCACGGGTGAACCTCACGCCGGTCTGCACGCGTACTACGGCGTCGGTCTCTACAAGTCGACCGACGCGGGAGCGACGTGGCAGGTCCTCGCGGCGGATACCTTCGGGGGGCGCGCCTTTTCGCGCATCGTCATCAACCCGACCAATTCGCAGATCCTCTACGCCAGTATCGCCCACCCGGGACTCGGGTACCCGGGCGGCATCACGGCCATGAAGGGGCACCCGTTGTCGACCGGCCCGGGCGGCGTTTTTCGATCTTCGGATGGCGGCACCACCTGGAGTCAACTTGCCGGAGGACTTCCCGCAGTGGATGCATCCGACGTCGCCATGGCGCCCGACAACCCGAACACGCTCTACGCCGCCATCGGTGCGGCGCTCGGCGATCCCGGCAACGGCGTCTACAAGAGCACCGATGGCGGTGACACTTGGACCAAGCTCGCAGGAGGTTACCCCGCCAACCCGGCGCGCACCGTCCTGGCCGTGGCACCGAGTAACGCCAATCGTCTTTACGCTTCGATTGCCGGTCCCGGGAATGACATCTCGAGCACGGCATCCGTCACCGTCGGCCTCTACAAGTCCGACGACGCCGGCGCGACCTGGGTGAATACCATGGCCGGCAACTACCTCGGCAACCAGGGCAACTATGACAATTGCCTAGTCGTCGATCGGACCAACCCCGACATCGTCTTTACCGGCGGCGTCAGCATGACGATGACGAGCAACGGCGGCACGAGCTGGGGGCAGGCCAACGCGGCGCATTCGGATCACCAAGCCTTGGCGCAGGCGATCAACGGTGACTTCATCGTCGGGACCGATGGCGGGATCAACCGCCGCGCCGCGGGCAGCACCACCTGGACGCGCATGAACCAGGGATACGGTGTGACCCAGCTCTACGCGGGGGTTTCCATTCACCCCACCAACCGCGACTTCTTGCTCGGCGGATTCCAAGACAATGGGTCGCACCTCTCCACGGCCAAAGGAATGTGGAGAAGCGTGCAGGGCGGTGACGGGGGGTACACCGCGCTGCATCCCGCGAATCCCAATGTGATGTTCGTCACGGTCTACAACGCCGGCTCCCTCTACCGTTCGATCAACGGGGGAACGAACTTCTCGCAGTCGGCCACCGGCATCACGACCAGCGATCGCACGGCATTCTACCACGTCACCATCTTCCACCCGACCGATCCGATGACGGTGTTCACCGCCACGCATCGCGTTTACAAGAGCACCAACCAGGGCTCGAACTGGACGCCCATCAGCGGCGATCTGACGGGCGGTGCTCCCTACGCCATTCGCGCGCTCGCGATTGCGCCCAGCAATCCTCAGATCCTCTGGGCGGCCACCAACGATCACAAAGTCCTCGTCAGCAGCGATGGAGGCGTCACCTTCACGGAAAAGACCGACGCGCAAGGGTGGAGGCGCATCACGCGCGAGCTCTCGATTCCCCCGTGGGACGATCAGTCCGTCTTCGTCGCGGTCCCCCGGTTCGGCACGGACCAGGTAAAGATGACCAAGGACCTCGGCAACACCTGGACGGGGATCGACGGCGATCTTCCCGACGTCCCGGTCAACACTGTCGATTCGGCGTGGGTGCAGAGCCGCAAGGCGATCTTCGTCGGCACGGACCGCGGCGTCTACTTCACCTGCAACGAAGGGCAGCACTGGGAGAAGATCGGGGCGAACTTGCCGAACGTCCACGTGAACGACATTCGCTACGACCCGAATTTCAAACGCGTCGTCGCCTCGAGCATGGGGCGCGGTGTCTGGCAAATCGACGAACCGTCGATGGACAGCTGCCCCCTCATCGATGGTGGTGGAGGAACGGGCGGCGCAGGAGGCGCCGGCGGCACCGCCGGCGCGGGCGGCACCGGACCCGATGGCGGCGGCACGGCTGGCACGGGCGGCGTTGCAGGCACCGCTGGCGCCGGAGGCGCGGGCGGCGCTGGCACGGGCGGCGCTGGCACGGGCGGCGCTGCCGGCGCAGGCGGCACCACCGGCGGTGCGGCTGGGACGGGGGGCGCGGCCGGCAGCGGCGGCGCGAGTGGCAGCGGCGGTGCGGCGGGTACCGGAGGCTCAGCGGGGACGTCGAGCGGTGCCGGCGGAACTGGCGGGGGAACAGGCGGCGCCGGAGCAACCGGCGGCGCAGGTGGCACCGCCCCGCCCAGCGACGACTCGGGCTGCAATTGCAACCTGTCGAATCGCAATCAGCCAACGGCGTTCAGCCTAGGTATTTTCGGCGCACTGGCGGCGTTCTTGCGACGGCGGCGCCGTCGCGGGTCCACTCAAGACTGACGAGAGGCAACATGAAAAAGGTAGTCGTTCGACGTGCGATCGTCCGGTTGACCATTGCATCTTGGGGCGGGCGCTCCGCGCACTTTGCGGGCGCCGGTCTCGCGAGTCTTGCGCTCGTAACCGTATCCGCGCCGGCCTCTGCCGATCCGCCGGCGGCTGCACCGGCCCCTCCCACAACGCCGGCTGTCGATCCGGCGTCGCCGGCCGCGCCTGCTTCGCCGAGCGTCGCGCCGGCCGAGCCGGCTCCGACGTTGACACCGTCGGCCACGGCAGCGCCGATCGTCTCCATCGGCGATTCTGCGCACGGTCCGCCATCGCCCAACGATCAAACCAAACCGCTGACGGCATTGCCCTCCGACGTCCGCTCCGATGTGCCTGTCATCGCGCTCACCCACTCGGCCTTCGGTGCGCGAGCTGGCAAAGTGGGGGCGCACGGTTTCGGCCACGGCACCGGAGCTTCGAGCGGTTCGGTAGGCGGCGGAGGGTTGACCTTGTACGGCTCGCCCATCAACCGATTGACTCTCCTCGCGACGGCGGAGCGGTTCGACGACAAGCATTTTGCCCCGAGCGCGAGCCTCGCGTACCGCATCCTGGGCAGCCTCGAGGACGGCTGGGCACTTGCCGCGATGGGAACTTACAAAGCGGAAGGCTTCGCCGAAATGGAAGGCGAGGTCGAGCTCGGTGCCATGTTTTCGCTACTGCGCGATCGTTGGCATTTCGACTTCAACGCCGTGGCCGGCGGAGGTCTCGAGGAATCC
>DATHES010000043.1:0-12522 GCA_035318465.1 Polyangiaceae bacterium | reverse complement strand
CACGCCGGCGGCGCGCGCCAAAAAGAGCTGGAATCGTGCCGAGTCGAGCACGCCGGCCATGCCCACCACGCGCTCCTTCGGAAATTCGGCGCGGCGCTTGAGCTCGTAGACCATGGCGTCGAGGGGATTGGAGATGACGATAAAAAACGCGCCCGGGCAGTGTTTTTTCGCGTTGTCAGCAACGTCCCGAATGATCGGCAGATTGATGGCGATGAGATCGTCGCGGCTCTGACCGGGCTTGCGCGGAACCCCCGCGGTCACGATGACGACATCGGCGCCGGCGCAGTCGGCCCAGTTGGAGGTGCCGATGACGGACGCGTCGTAGCCGTGGATGGTCGTGTTCTGTTCGAGATCGAGGGCTTTACCCTTGGCGAAGTTTTCCTTGGCCGCGATGTCGTAGAGCACCACGTCGCCGAGCTGCTTGGCGCAGGCGAGGTTGGCCAGCTCTCCCCCGATGTTGCCGGCACCAATCAACGCAATCTTCTTTCGTTTCGACATGACGAAGCCTCCGGACGATGAAATTGGACTCAACCCATGCTCTCGATGATGGCCGAGCCGAACTCGCTGCACTTCACCTCTTTTGCCCCCTGCATGAGGCGAGCAAAATCGTAGGTCACGGTCTTGGCGGCGATGGCGCCATCCACTCCTTTGATGACGAGCTCCGCCGCCTCGCGCCAGCCCAAGTGGCGGAGCATCATCTCCCCGGAAAGGATGACCGATCCAGGATTGACCTTGTCGAGGTTGGCGTACTTGGGCGCGGTGCCGTGGGTCGCTTCGAAGATGGCGTGCCCGGAGAGGTAGTTGATGTTGCCGCCGGGGGCGATGCCGATACCGCCGACTTGAGCTGCCAGCGCGTCGGAGAGGTAGTCGCCGTTGAGGTTCATGGTGGCAATGACGTCGAACTCCGCCGGTCGCGTGAGCACCTGCTGCAAGGTGATGTCGGCAATGCTGTCGCGCACGCGCAGCATCTTCTTCCACTTGCCTTCGCCGTGCGTCTCCCAGAGCTTGAGCGCGTCTTCGACCTCCTGCTTGAAGCCGGCCTGCATGTCGGTGGGGGCCATCTCGTAGCCCGGTTCGATCTCGCGGGCGTTGGCTTCGACGGTGATGCTCGGATTTTTCTCCTTGTTGCCGAAGATCCAGCTCTCGCGTTCGGTGACGATGCGATCACGGAACTCGCGCGTGGCGACCTCGTAGCTCCAGTCGCGGAAAGCCCCCTCGGTGAACTTCATGATGTTCCCCTTGTGGACGATGTTCACGCTCTTGCGTTTCTCGGCGAGTGCGTATTGAAGGGCGGCGCGGATGAGCCGCTCCGTCCCTTCGCGGGAGATGACCTTGATGCCGACGCCGCTCGTCTTGGGGAAGCGGATCTTCTTCACCTTCATCTCGCCCTCGAGAAAGGCGATGACTTTCTTGGCTTCGTCCGTTTCCGCGGCCCACTCGATGCCGGCGTAGATGTCTTCCGTGTTCTCGCGGAAGATGACCATCTCCACCTGGGAGGGGTCGCGTACCGGCGAAGGTACCCCCTTGAACCAGCGGACCGGCCTGAGGCAGACGTAGAGATCGAGCATCTGGCGGAGCGCGACGTTGAGGGAGCGGATCCCCTTGCCGATCGGCGTCGTCAGCGGGCCTTTGATGCCCACCAGATACTTGCGGTACGCCTCCACCGTTTCGTCGGGGAGCCAGGTCTTGAATTTGGTGAACGACTTTTCCCCCGCGTAGACCTCGTACCAAGCGATGGTGCGCTTGCCTCCGTACGCCTTCGCGACGGCGGCATCGAGAACGCGCCGACTGGCGCGCCAAATATCGGGACCGGTCCCGTCACCCTCGATGAAGGGAACGACGGGATGATTGGGAACCTCCAGCTTACCGGAGGCCATCGTGATAGGATCACCAGACGTGGGATTCGGAAACAATGACATGGCGGGGGCGCAATGTAGCAGAAAGTGCGCGGCGCCAAGTCCCTATCATGAGCTCGCTCTCCCGAGCTTTCTCCGAGGGCACTGAACGCGTGCTTTCTCGGTCGACGCGAGCCGATGGGGCGCGTACCGCGCGCATGACGACGGCGACAGCCGCGTGACATCGCGGCGTCGCACGGACATCCGTTCCGCGCTTCGTGACGCGTGGCGTCGTTTACGCGGGGGCGAGCTGCGCCCCGCGCGCGCAGCGGGATCGGTCGGCGTCGGACTCTTCGTCGGGTTCATGCCCACCTACGGCATCCAGACGCTGATCTGTCTCATGTTGACCGTGCCGTTGCGCCTCGATTTCCCGGTGGCCTGGGTCGCCACCAACATCGCCAATCCACTCACGGCGCTCTTCATCATCGCGCTCGACATCGAAATGGGGGGATTGCTGAGGCGAGGCGCGTGGGTGACCGTTTCCACCAGCGACTTCGACATGGCGCACCTCGGCGCGCTCTCGGCCGACGCCATGGTGGGCGGAGTCGCGATCGGCACGGTGGCCGGGCTGGTCGGTGGTTTGACGACCCTCGGCTGGGCGCGCCGCGCGGCGCGCGTGCGACAGAGCCGCGCTCACTCGATCACGCGCACGCCGTCGACGTAGTACTGCGACTCGCCGAAGCAGTCGCTGGGAACGCCGCGATGCTCGTCGTAGTGCACGACCACGCGCTTGCCTTGCGCCTCTTTGACCTTGGCGGCCACCGCTTCGTCGCGCACCGAGAAATACCAGATGACGGGCGCCATCCCCGGCGTGTACGACACCGCCAGCTCCCCTTCGTGCGTCTTGCAGATCCACCCCTTGCGCGAGAACTTCTGCAGGACGCCGGCGCGCTCGCCGTCCGAATAGCTGACGCTGAGCGTTGCCAGCGTGTAAAGAACGACCGCGACGATACCCAAGACGACGAGCGACGCGCCCCCCAGCAGGAACTTGGTTCCGCCGCTGGTTCGCGAAGATCTGGACGCGGGGGCGCTCGGTTTCGACATGGGTCCGGAAACTAGCATCCATCAACGGGGTTGACGCGATTCGTCGCCGTACCCGGTGAGCTCGAGGTACCCGAGCCCTTTCGCCAGCCCTGCGCCGGCGGTACCTTCGATGCGGACGGCGCCCTCCCAGTAGCGGAACGTGAGATCGAGCTCTTGGTCGGCGAGGAGGGGAAGCACCTGGAGATCGAGCGCGGCGGCCGGGACGGCGAGACGAAACGCGGCCGGATAGGCGGTGTGGGAGCGAGGGCTGGTCCAGGTACCGATGGGCTGCACGGTGACGTCATCGGCGCCGAGGCGGCGAGACGTCCCATCGCGATCGACCAAGGTCCCACTGCTCCAAGCATCTTTTTTTCCGTCGCGCCGCCGCAAGTGGAAGTACATGAGCTCGCGCCCGTCGTCCAGGCGCAGCGCGAACCAGTCCCATCCGATCTGCTCGGTCGAGAGTGCGCGCGTGCTCCATTCGCGGTCCATCCAGCTCTCGCCGCGGACATCGAAGCGTTCGCCCCCCGCCGTGATCGAGCCGGACGTGGGCATGCGCGTGAGCGAGTAGTAATACGACGCGTTGTCGGGCTCCGCCCCTTTGCGGCTGAGACCACGGTCCCCCTCCAGCACGGTGGGCTTACCTTGCTCGAGCGAAAGATCGAGGGAGACGTCGCCCTCTCGGGCGCGAAGACGAAGGGGGAGCGCGGCCGCATCGTCGTCGGGGCCGACGGCAGACCAATCGAGCACCCACATGCGCCACGGGGCGGCCCTCGCGCCTGCCAGATCCAGCGCGCCGCGCGAAGTGCGTTCGAACGCGTAGAAGCGGCCGGCGGCGAGGTCGGAGATGGTGAAGTGCGCCATGTAGATGTCGCGCGGCGCCCAGGCGCTCGCTCGGTGCGGATCTTGATCCGGCGCAAGCGCGGTCCGAAAGATGGTGAGCTCGAAACCAAAAGCACGCCCCGTGGACGCGATCAGATTCCCCGTCCAGTACCACCACTCGTTGCGGAACGCGGGGTGCGGGCCGTGGTCGGCGGGAAAGTGGAACTCGCGCGGCTCGGTGACTCGGGCGAAGCCGTCGTCGTGCGGCCCCGGGCCGAGCGCCTGCGAGACGGTGCGAACGGGGCGCGCGGAAACCTCCGGCGGGCGCGCGCGCCAAATCGCGATGATCGCGACGATCGCGAAGATCGCGGCGAGCAAGATCGGCCCACGAAAGCGCATGTCACTCCTCGTGCGGTGGGGCGGGAGTCACGGGGCCGGCGCCGATCATGCGGTGGGCACACGATCCGGTGTCTGCCCGTCCTCGACAAGGGCAAAATCGCCCGCATCGCACCCGCCGCTGAAGAGCGCTTGCACGAACGACGTCCCCGGCGCGTCGTCGACTCCCCGCGAGGCGCGCTGGGCACAGGCCGCGCCGGGTCGCCATCTTGGCAACGCGAATCTCGGTTTTTCGGATTCAACCATTCGATCACCGCATGCTTCGTATGCCAACTATCGATTCGACGCCGAATGTCATTGCCGGCGAGGATGTCGGGGGGGCGAAATACCTATGTTGGCGACCCTTCATGGGACTCCTGCATTCGATTGACGGCGTCGCGAGTAAGGCAAAGCCGCATGATCCCGGGGTGGGGAGCCTTCTTATGAAATCGGTACGTGCACGGAAATCATGGAAACCACCGCCAGGCGCAACGGCGGATAGCGGCCAGGTCACCTCGATCCGCGCGCGCAGCGCGAACCAGCCTTTTCCGATTGTCGGGATAGGGGCGTCGGCAGGGGGACTCCAGGCCTTCACGCAGTTGCTCGAGCATCTGCCTTCCGACACCGGAATGGCGTTCGTGCTGATCCAGCATCTGGATCCCTCGCACCCGAGCTTCCTCGGCGAGGCGCTCCGCAGGGCGACCACCATGCCGGTCAGCGAAGCCGTCGATGGCGAGGTCGTGCAGGCGAACCGCGTGTACGTCATCTCGCCGAGCGCCGATATCGCCATGCGGCACGGATGTCTCGCCCTCGAGAATCGCGGGCAAACGCGTACACCGCATCTGCCCGTCGACGCGTTCTTTCGTTCGCTGGCCCATGAGCGAGGTAGCCACGCGTTCGGGGTGGTTCTATCCGGAAACGCCTCCGACGGGACCGAAGGGCTCCGCGCGATCAAGGCCGAGGACGGCATCACCCTCGCGCAGGACCCGAAATCCGCCAAGTTCGGTGGCATGCCCCGCAGCGCGCTCAACGCCGGAGTCGTGGACTATTGTCTCGCCATTCCCGCGCTCGCGGCGGAGCTGGTGCGCTTGAGCCGCCATCCGTATCTCGCGACCCATCCTACCCGACCGTCGACCGCCGACGATGCGACGCTGACGCAGATCTGCACCGTCCTTCGCAACACGGTGGGCGTCGACTTCGCCGAATACAAATTGGCCACCTTCGAGCGACGCGTGGCTCGCCGCGCGGCCTTGCGTCGAACGGACGGCACCGAAGCCTATCTGGCGCTGCTGCAGAAAGATCCCGAAGAGGTCCGCTGCCTCTACGAGGACATTCTCATTCACGTCACGTCTTTTTTTCGCGACCCGACGGTCTTCGATCGTTTGCAGACGCTCGTATTCCCGGAAATTCTCGAGCATAAGCCGGAGGGAGCGCCATTTCGCGCGTGGATAGCCGGCTGTTCGAGCGGTGAGGAGGTGTACTCGCTCGCCATCGCGTTGCTCGAGTTCCTGGGAGAATCGTCGCGCCCGATCCAGATCTTCGGTTCCGACCTCAGCGAGAAGACGGTGGACAAGGCGCGGGCCGGCGTCTACCCGGACGCCGCGCTGCGCGAGGTGAGCGAGGCGCGGCGGGTGCGATACTTCACCAAGGTCGATCAAGGCTATCGGATCAGCAAATCGGTCCGGGATCTATGCGTCTTCGTGCAGCACGACCTGGCGCGGGATCCTCCCTTCTCGAGGCTCGATCTCATCACTTGCCGCAACGTGCTCATCTATTTCGACCAGGCGCTGCAGAAGAGGGTCCTGCCGACGTTGCACTATGCTCTGACGCAACCTGGCTTCCTCGTGCTTGGCCGCACGGAGAACGTCTCCGGATTCGATCGGCTGTTCACCACCGTCGACAAGGCGAATCGGATCTTTGCCCGAACCACGCAGCCGAGCGCACTCCGATTCGCGGCGCGCTCCGAGCTTCCTCCCAAAGGCGCGAAGGCCATCGAATACGGCGCCGCTCTGCACCCTCGGCGAGGCGTCGACGTGTCGAGGCATCTCGACCGTCTGCTCTTGGCGCGGTACGCGCCGCCGGGTGTGCTCGTCAACGAGAGCATGGAGGTGCTGCAGTACTTTGGCGAAACCGGGACTTACCTCCAGCCTGCACCCGGCGAGCCTCAGAGCAACCTGGTCAAGATGGCGCGCGGCGGCTTGCTGGGGGCGCTCCGGGCGACGCTGGCGCGCGCGAAAAAGGACATGGCTCCGGCCAGGGAAGACGGCGTGGAAGTCGACGCCGCGATCTGCAACGTGGTGGTGATTCCCTTCACCGGACTCCCCGACGTCAGGGACCAGCTTTACGTCGTCTTGTTCGAGGACGCGAGCACGCTCTCTGCCCAACCGATCAAGCGCCCCAAGAGGACCCAGTCCGCCAAGGCAAACGCAAGGACGTCGCCTGCGGCGAGCAGTCGACGACTCCCCAAGCTGGAGCACGAGCTCGCGGCGACCAAGGAGTACTTGCAGTCTCTCATCGAAGATCACGTTCGGACGGCCGATGAACTCGGCTCCGCCAACGAGGAGCTGGTCTCGGGCAACGAAGAGCTCCAGAGCATGAACGAGGAGCTGACGACGGCGAAGGAAGAGCTTCAATCGACCAACGAGGAGCTGACGACGGTCAACGATGAGCTTCAGAACCTCAATCAAGAAGCTACGCAGACCAACAGCGATCTCGTCAATCTCCTGGCCACGGTCGACATTCCGCTTCTCATTCTGGACACGAACCGACGCATCCGCCGCTTCACGCCGCGCGCGCGAGACATTCTGAACGTGGTCCCCTCCGACATCGGGCGTCCCTTCGACGACATCAAGACCAACATCGAGGTGCCGGACCTGGATCGGCAGATCGCCGCAGTCGTCGAAACCCTCGTCATGCGCGAATCGGAGGTGCAAGATCGCGAGGGTCGCTGGTATCGCCTGCAGATACGCCCTTACAAAACGACGGACAATCGGATCGACGGAGCCATCCTGTCGCTCGTCGACATTCACACGCTGAGGCAAGTCGCCCGCGAAGCGCAGCTGGCCAGAAAAGAGGCCGAGCAGGCGAACCGTGCCAAAGATCAATTCATGGCGGTCCTGTCGCACGAGCTTCGCACCCCGCTGACCAGCATCTTGCTGCACGCCCAAATTCTACGGGGAAGAGAGCTGGAGGCGGACAAAGCCAGGCGCGCCAGCGACGCCATCGAGCGAAGCGCGAAACTCCAGGTCCAGCTCGTCGAAGACCTTCTCGACGTGTCGCGCATCATCAACGGAAAGTTCTACCTCGAGTTCAGCCCGGTCGACCTGAGAACCACGGTGAAGGCGGCGATCGAAGACGTGAACGGCATGGCCGCGCGGAAGTCGCTAGAACTGAAGGTAGACCTCGACCCGTCGCCGGTGATGGTCTCGGGCGACGCGGTCCGCCTGCAGCAGGTCGTGTCGAACCTGCTCACGAACGCCATCAAATTTACGCAAACGAAAGGCAGCGTGTCGGTCGTGCTCGATGTCGCCGAGGGATGCGCTCGGCTCGCGGTCAGCGATACGGGAATGGGAATCGACGCCGGGTTCTTGCCACATGTTTTCAATCGGTTTGCCCAGGCGGACACGTCGAGAACGCGAGCCCATGGGGGCCTTGGTCTGGGTCTGGCCATCGTGCACCATATTCTCGAGCTCCACGGCGGGACGGTGCGAGCCGAGAGCGCTGGTGCCGGTAGGGGCTCCACCTTTTCGGTCGTGGTGCCGCGGATGACGGTTTCCCAGAGTACGTTCCCCCCCGCGGCCCTTCCGAAGGTCAGCCCATCGCAAGCGCCGAAGTGCGCTCCTGCCGTCGAGTACACCGAGCTTCGCGGCGTCGGCGTCCTCGTCGTGGACGACGACGTGGGCGTTCGCGACGCCGTCGCCGAGATGCTCACCGACACGGGCGCTCGCGTCAGGGTGGCGGAATCCGCCGCCGAAGCGATGACGGCCGTCGACGAGTTTCATCCCGAAGTACTCCTGTGCGATATCGCGATGCCTGGCGAGGATGGATACAGCTTCTTACGACGCCTCCGCGCGCGGGGTCCTGCGCAGGGGGGGAGCATTCCCGCGCTGGCGCTCACGGCGCTGGCCGGCGATGGCGATCGCGGCCGCGCACTCGCCGCTGGATATCAAATGCACTTGACCAAGCCCGTCGACATCGATCGATTGCGGCAAGCAGTGATGGATCTCGTGACCGGCGCCGCCCCTCCTCTGCTCCTCTGAAGAGCCAGCGCCGTCCGCAGTTCACTCCTCGCGCAGCGCGATCGCCGGGCCGGCGCGCGACATCTTGAATGCGGGGTAGATACCGGCCAGGACGGCGGCCAGGAGCGAGACGACCAGCGCTTTGATGGCGACGCCCGGCGAGAGCGTGAGCTCGAGCGTCCAGCCGAAGGAGCGGCGATTGATGATGAAGACGAGAATGTACGAAATCGCCAGACCGAGCGGCAGCGAGAAAAGCCCGGCGAAAAGTCCCATCAGCGACGTCTGCAAGGTGACCAGGCGGAAGAGCTTGCGCGGCGTGAGGCCGATCGCGCGCAGCACGGCGAATTCGCGCGAACGCTCCAGGGCGAGGGCGGAGAGGGCGGAGAGAATGCCGATGAACGCCACCCCCACCGAGAGAAGGCGGAGCACATCGGTGACGGCGAAGGTGCGATCGAAAATGGCGAGGGATGCGTCGAGTAGCTCACGATTGGCGCGCACCACCAAGGCCTGCTCGTCTCCCGCCCGTTCGCGCACGCGATCGCGCAGCGCGGCCAGGTCGACGCCCGGCTTGGCCACCAGCCCCAGCGCAGAGATTCCGCGATCGTCGAAGTGTCGTTCGTAGGTGGGGCGCGCCATGAGAATACCGCCCTCGTCCGATGCGTAATCGGCGTAGATGCCCACGACACGAAACGACTCGGGGCCGCGGTCGGTCGCGAGCTCGACCATCGAGCCCACCTCGAGGGCGTGGTGGAAGGCGTAAGGCTCGCTCACGGCGACCACGTCGCCCTCCGCGAGCAGGCGGCGCGCATCGCCGCCGCGGGGCGCGCGGAAACGATGGAGGGAGGGTTGCCCGGTGCCGATCACAGGCACGTGCAGTCCGACGTCGCCGCGGGCAGTGCGCACCCGTCGATTGCGAACGCTGTTGACGGCGAGCACGCCCTCGGTCGCACGGATGCGCGCGATCACAGAAGGAAGGAGCGTGCCGTCGCCGCGACCGGAGACGAGGCTCGGAGGCTGCACGAAGACGTCGGATTGCAACGACGCGGTGAGCCATTCGACGACCGTGGCGCGGAAGCTGTGCACCATGACGTCGACCCCCACCGTGGTAGCGACGGCGACTGTCAGCGCCGCAAGGGCGATGGAGGTGCGCGTGAGCGACGCCACGATTCCGCGCGCAGCCATTTTTCCGAGCATTCCGAACAGCCGTCCCATCACCGGCCGCGCCAGGCGAGCGAAGAGGCGCGTCCCCCAGGGGACGGTGAAGGACGCTCCGAGCACGAGACTGGCGAGACCGATGTACGCAAACAGCAGGCCTCGCGCCGACGCGCTCAGCGTCCAAACGGCGGCTGCGACGAGCGCCATGCCCATAAGGGCCAGACGTCCCGCGCGATCGGCGAGCGCCGTCTCGCTGGTGGAGCGGCGGAGGGTCAAGCTGGGCGGCACGCGCGTCGCTTCGCGCGCCGGGGGGAGAGCGGCCAGAAGCGTCGCCGCGAGACCGAGTGCGGCAGCCTTGGCCAGCGCCAACGGGTCGATATCGAGCGTCCGCACGTTCACGACGAAGTAGAGATCGTTGATGGTGCGCGTCACGAGCCGCACCAGCTCTTGCGCCAGCAAAATGCCGAGGGCCATGCCGAGCGCCATCGCCGGCAGGGCCAAGAGGAGCGCTTCTCTCGCTACCAGCGCGAAGATCTCGCCGCGCGTCACCCCGAGGGCACGCAAGGTACCGAGCAGCGGACGCCGCTGCACCACCGAAAACGTCACGGTGTTGTAAATGAGGAACATGCCCACCACCAGGGCGAGCAAGCTGAGCGCGCTCAGATTCAAGTGGAACGCGCGCGTCATCTGCGCGGTGGCGAGCGCCCGTGACGCGGCGCTGGTGACGTCGCAGCGGCCCGCGCACGCGAGGGCCACCCGCTCACGCAACTTGGCGCCTTCGAGCGAATCGGCGAAAATGAGATCGACGCGGGAGAGCCTTCCGCGCTGATCGAGGAGCTCTTGCGCCGTGGCCACGTCGGTGACGATGAGATCCTCGAGCGCGCGCGCGGCAAGCTCGCCGGGCAGATCGAGGCGGCCCACGAGGACGACTTCTTTCTTCACGCCTTCCACCGCAATCGGCAGCGATGCACCGGGCACGAGGCCGAGGCGCGTCGCGGTGGGGGTCGACATGAGCGCGGCCCCCGGTTGCGTGAGAAAGGTGCGAAGGTCCGTGGTCACGCCCGGTGCCACGTAGGATCGAAACGGCGCCTCCACGAAGGGGTCGATGCCGAGCACGCGCAGCGCCCGTCCCGGCTCGCGCGGCGTCGTGACGTACCCTTCCACCACCGGTGCCGCGGCGGCCACGCCGAGGTCGCGGCGCAGCGCGACGTAGATCGATTCGTCGAGCCCGGTGGGGCCCCCCACCACGTGATCGGTGGCGCGGCCGGTGACCCCCTGGGCGGAGAGCGCGAAGGCGCGGCGCGCGCTCTCGTTGGCGAGATCGATGGAGACGACGACCGCGATGCCGATCGCGATCCCCAATACCGACAGGCTCGTGAGCAGCGGATGACGCGCGAGATGGCGCAGGCTCGATCGAACGAGCAGCCGATTCAACGTCGCGACTCCTTGCTGGGGGCGCCCTTCGCGTGCTCGGTCAGCACGCCGTGCTCGAGCGTGAAAACGCGGTCGGCGCGCGCGACGACGTCACGATCATGGGTCACGACGAGCACCGTGCGGCGCTCCTCGTGCCCGAGCCCTTGCAAAAGGTCGAGGATATCGGCGCCCGTACGTTCGTCGAGGTTGCCGGTCGGCTCGTCGGCGAGCACGAGCGCTGGCCGATGGACGAGAGCCCGTGCCACGGCCACCCGTTGCTGTTCACCGCCCGACAGGAGGTCGGGAAAGCTTCGGGCCCGGTTGGCGAGTCCGATGCGCTCGAGCAGCACCTGCACGCGGTCTCGACCGCTCGCCCCGGCTTCGCCGCGCAGCTCGAGCGGCAGGAGCACGTTCTCCTCGACCGTCAAGGTGGGTACGAGGTTGTAGGCCTGGAAAATGAACCCGAGATGGTCACGGCGCAGGAGGGTTCGCGCTTCCTCGGAGAGGTCGCCCAGCCTTTGGCCCATGATCTCCACCTCGCCCTCGGAGGCGAGATCGATGCCGCTCACGAGGTGGAGCAAGGTCGACTTTCCCGAGCCGCTCTTGCCGAGCAAGACGATGAATTCGCCCGCTGCGAACGAGGCGTCGATTCGCGAGAGCACGCGGCGCTCCGTTTCGCCCTCGCGGTAGCTCTTGGTGACCGCTCGGAGCGATACGACGACTGTCATCGGCGGCCGATGTTACCCTCTCGCGGGAAAGGTTGCCCGCCCGAGGCGCTGGTGTTGGCTGCTGGGCTATGGCACATAACGTTGGATGGCGCTCCGAGGCCGCCGAGGCCCGCGGCAGGAGCCAGGTCCCTGGGTCAATGCGAGGATCCCTTCGAAAATGACGTCCGCTTCGCGTTGGCTTTCGGCGGTGGGCGTCGTGCTCGTGGCAAGCTCGCTGGAGGGCGCCGAAAAGCCGCCCGCCAAGATTTCGGGGCGCTGGACGGCGGCTACGCCCGACACCATGTTGGACCTCGCCTTGCGCCGCGGTGCCGCCGGCGGGGATGACGCGCTCGCCGGGCTCGCCACCGCGCATGCGCTCGCCGACCGTGCTTCCGCCGGGCGCGCGCGGGCGGGGCTCGCCAAGGTGGGACAAGGCGCGACCGACATCGCCGCACAAGCGCACTGGCTCGCGGCTGAGCTCGACCCTGGCGAAGGGGCGACACCTCCCGGGCTCGTGCGCGCATGGTCGGTTCTCGGTCCATTCCAGGACACCGGGGGAGGGCTCAAGCGCAAAGAAGGGCCGGAGCTGCCCGATGCGATGTGGGGTGATCCGCGGGCCTCCTATGCCTGGGGTGCTTACGAGGTCCGCTGGCGGGAAGTGCCGCGCGAGAGCGTCACGGCGCGGGGCTTCTCGCTCGATCTCATGATCCATCCGCGCAAGGAGAGCTGCTCCTATCTCGCGACCAAGGTCAGCATCCAAGATCGCGCCCCCTTCGTCATCGCGGTGGCGTCAGCGGGCTCCGTGCGTCTGCTCTGGGATGGCGCGGACGCCGCCAAGAGCGAAGAGGAGCACGGCGGGCTCGTGTTCGATCGCATCGCCGCCAAAATCGAGCC
>DATHES010000042.1:0-10267 GCA_035318465.1 Polyangiaceae bacterium | reverse complement strand
GAGCCACCAATAGCCGGCCAAAAAATTGGAAGTGCCGATGAGCACCTGCGTGTACCAAGGGAGCGCACGATCGAGGCTCTCGAAGATGGCCGTCACCTTGGGAACGACGGCCACCATGAGCACGCTGATGAGGAGCGTGCCGATGATCGCCATCAAGGCAGGATAGGCCAGCGCCGCCGACACCTTGGCGCGAAGGCGCGCCTGCCCCTCCATGAAATCCGCGAGGCGCTCCAGCACTTGCTCGAGTGTGCCGGAGGCTTCGCCGGCGGCCACCATGTTCACGAAGATGGGCGGAAACGCGCGCGGGTGCTGCTCGAGCGCCTTGGCGAAGCTCGTCCCTTCGTTGAGCTTCTCGCGCACCACGGTGAGCACGCGCTTGAGCTCCTCCTTTTCGACTTGATCGACGAGCGCGCCGATGGAGTCCACGAGCGGGATGCCGGCGCGCACCAAGGTCGCGAGCTGGCGCGTCAAGACGGCGACGTCGCCGGCTCCGATGCGGCGGAAGAATTTGAACAGATCGATCTCGCGGCTGGTCTTGGCTTTGCCGGCCGCTTCCTCGGTGGCGAGGGTGAGCATGATGCCATCGCGCCGCAGGGCCGCGCGCAGCACTTTCGGGTTCTCGGCATCGCGCACACCACGCACCGTTTTACCGGTGGTAGCTACGACTCCGCGAAACTCGAAGACCGCCATGGCTTACTCCACCGCGACGTCTTCCTGAGTAGCGGCCAGAACCTCTTCCACGGTCGTGAGTCCGAGCAGGACCTTGCGCGCGCCGTCGTCGCGGAGGGTATCCATGCCTTGATCCACCGCGGCCCGCTTGATGCTTTGTGCGTCCGAGCTTTTCAGAATGAGTGCGCCCACCACGTCGTCGATCATCATGAGCTCGTAGATGCCGCGGCGCCCGGTGTAGCCGGTTTGCAGGCACGACGCGCACCCCTTGGCGCGGTAGAACGTGAGCGGACCGCGCTGCTCTTCGAGGCCGACCGGCACGTAAATCGCCCCCTGCGCGACATAGCGGGGCGAGAGCCTGCGCGATACCCGCCATGCATTGCGCTCGGCATCGATCCCCAGCTGGCGCAGCTCGACCTCGCTCGGCGCGTACGGCTCTTTGCAGTCCTGGCAGAGCAGCCGCACGAGCCGCTGCGCCAAGATGCCGATCACGCTCGACCGCACGAGAAATGCTTCGATCTCCATCTCCACCAGGCGCGTGACGGCGCCGGCGGCGTCGTTGGTGTGGATGGTGGAAAGCACCAAGTGGCCGGTGAGCGACGCGTGGATGGCGATTTCCGCCGTTTCCTTGTCGCGGATCTCGCCCACCATGATGACGTCGGGATCTTGCCGCAAGAAGGCGCGCAGCGCGCTGGCGAAAGTGAGCCCGATCTTGGGGTGCACGTGCACCTGGTGGATGCCGCCGATCTCGTACTCCACCGGATCCTCGGCGGTGAGGATGTTCAAGTTGGGGTGGTTGATGCGGTTCAAACACGCGTAGAGCGTGGTCGTTTTCCCGCTGCCGGTCGGACCCGTGACGAGGATGATGCCGTCCGGCTTGCGGATGAGCCCGTCCATGAGGGCGTAGTCGCGCGCCGCAAATCCGAGATCGGGCAGGTCGAGCAGCACGTTGGTCTTGTGCAAGAGGCGCATGACGATGCGCTCGAAACCGCGGCTGGTGGGGATGGTGCTGACGCGGACGTCAATGCTCTTGCCGGCGATCTTGAGAGAGATGCGCCCGTCCTGCGGAAGTCTCTTTTCGGCGATGTTGAGCCCGGCCATGATCTTCACGCGCGCGATGATCGAGCTCATGAACTGCTTGTTGGCGCGTTTGGCAACGTAGAGCTCGCCGTCGATGCGGTAGCGGACGAGGACTTCTTTTTCTTCGGGCTCGATGTGGATGTCGCTGGCGCGCTCCTTCACGCCTTGGAAAAAGAGCGCGTTGACCCAGCGGATGATGGGCGCGTCATCGTCGGAGTCGAGGATGTCCTCCAGCTCTTCTTCGTTGTTTTCGTTGTTGGTCTCGAGCTCTCCGCCCCCCTGATCGCTCCTTTCGTAGACGCGATTGATGGCGTCGACGACGTTTTCGGCGCTCGTCACGGAAACGTCGACCGGCTTTTGAAAGAGGGCGCGGACGTCGTCGAGACCGGCGGTATCGAGTGGATCGGCGCACACCACATGGACGCGGTGCTCGTCCTCGGCCGCCACCAGGATCTTGTGGGCCTTGGCGTAGGAGATGGGGACCTTGGCAGCCACCGGCGTGGAGATGGCGTCGATGTCGATGCGCGGCAGGTACGGAAAGCCGCATTCGTCGGCGAGCGCCTGCGCGACCGCTCCCGCATCGGCGACGTTGCCGGCCAGGAGGAGATCCATGAGACTCGGACCGTTCTCGCGCTGCTGCGCAAAAAACGGCTTGAGCCGCTCTTCGGTGACGACACCGCGCCGTACCAGAATCTCGCTCAGGTAACTTTCGAGCATGGCGCCTCCTCGGAACGGATGATTCGCTGTCGCTCTGTCGGAGTGACCATGGTGAGACTCAGTCTCGCACGCGCAAGCTGGCTCGCGCGGTCACGAGATCGTTCGCCGGCACGTACGCCAGCGAACCAAGCGGCGGGACGAGCACCGCCGGCGGGGGTGCTCCGAGCCGACCCGCTTCGATCCTCACTGGGCTCCACTCGGTCCGCTGCTGTTGGGGCGGTGGCGCAGCGCCCGGCGGCGGCGGCGGCGGCGCAGCGCCGGGCGGCGGAGCTGCGCCTGGCGGCGGCGGTTGCGGCGCGGCGCCGGGCGGCGGCGGAGCTGCACCCGGCGGCGGTGCCGGTGCAGGTGCGGGCACCGCAGGCGCGGGACCACCCGGGACGACCGGGGCAGGTAGGATGGGCACCGGCATCGGTACCGGCACCGTGGCCGGCGGAGTTCCTGCCGGTGGCGCTGTGGGAGGGGCACCACCTGGCGCCGCACCGGGCCCACCCGGCGCGAGCGCGGGCGCGGGCGCGATACCACCCGGCGCACCGGGCGGAACCGTCCCTCCGGGCGGGGGGGCGCTGGGAAGGTGTCGTCCCCCGATGGCAGGTGTCGGGGTGAGCGGCATCTCGATGGGCTGCTGCGCGTCGTGCACGCGCAGCTCCCGCGGGCGCGTATCCTCTTCGAGCCGTTTGCGATCGGCGACCGCGAGGTACGACTGGCGGATGGCTTCTAGAAGACCGCTGGTGCGCGAGTAGTCGAGCGGGGGCTCGTAGTGTTTCTGGTCGCTGAACACGAAGTAGCGATCCAGAAATTCCTGCCGTTCCTGCATCTTGCGCTCGAAGACGGAGCGAAGGTCGTTCTGATCGCGCACCACGTACGGCGTCAGAATCAGCAAGAGGTTCGTCTTGCGTTTGGCTTTCTCGCTGGTGCGAAAAAGAAATCCGAGCACCGGAATATCCCCCAGAATCGGAATCTTCCTGTCGGTCGAGGTGACCGCGTCGCGCATCAATCCGCCGATGACGACGGTCTGCTGATCATGAACGACCACCGTCGTCATCGCGTTGCGCTTGGTAATCGAGACGGCTCCGAGCGTGCCCGACGAGGCGCCGCGCTCCGAGATCTCTTCCGTCAGCTCGAGACGCACCTCGTCCGAATCATTGATGTGCGGCACGACCTTGATCTTCGTGCCAACGTCCTGGCGCGGCGCAGCGAATCCACCAAGGCCGAATCCGCCGAGTGCCCCGAGTCCCCCCAGCGCACCCGCGGCACCCGCCGCGCCGGGCAGCCCCCCCAGGCCGCCGGGAAGGCCGCCGGCATTGGTCTGCAGCGGGATGTTCTCACCGACGTTGATCTCGGCGGCAACATTGTCGGTAGCGATGATGTGCGGCGTGGCCAGCACGTTGGCGTCTGAGCTCGTGGCCAAGGCGGCCAGCATTACGCCGAACGCCGGAATGGAAATGCCGGTGCCGAGCAAATTCGTCGTTCCGCCGATGTCGGGACCACGAACACCGAGCGCCAGACCTTGCAGCTCGGTAGGGTTGGGGAGCCCGATCGTGCTCACCGGGTTGAGACCGCCGAAAACGAGGCTCGGTTGATTGGAGAGAATGTTGGGGTTCGCCCCGCCATGGTAGTTGACGCCGAGCTTCGTCGAGTGATCGACGGAAAGGTCCATGATGACCGCCTCGATGAACACCTGGCGGCGCGGCATGTCGAGCCTGTCGATGACGTTGCGAAGCGCACCGTAGTCGCGCAAGGAAGACGTGATGACGAGCGCATTGCTGGCCTTGTCGGCGGTCAGCTTGACCGAACCTTCGAAAATGCCGGCCTGTCCGGCAGTAGCGGGCGGCGCGCCAGGCGTCTTGGCCGCCCCCGGGGCTCCCGCCAAGATCGCGTTGAGCGTGGCCGACAGCTCTTCGGCCATGGCGTGCTGCAAGGGCAGCACGTGGATCTCCCCCTCGCCGGTGTTGGGCACGTCGAGGCGCCGCACCAGCTCCAGCACCCGCAGGTAGGCACGCTCGGTCCCCACGATGACGAGGGTGTTGGTGCGATCTTCGGGGATGATCTTGGTGATGCGCATGTCGCCCGACGCCGCGCCGACGCCGGCTTTGCCGGGCGCAGGTGCCGCCGCGGCTTTCACGTCGAAGATGTCGTTGACCCGCTGCGCCATCTCGGTGGCGGTGGTGTAGTGGATCGGCTCGACCCAAAGCTGATCGCCGGCCCCCCCCACGTCGATCTCCTCGACGAGCTCGAGCATGCGCCGGATGTTGCTGGCGGTGTCGGTCAAGATGAGCAGGTTGCCCGGGCCGTAAACGGAGATGTCGGCGTCCTTGCTCTTGAACTTGGTGAGCAGGGCCGTCACCTCCTCGGCCGACACGTGCGAAAGGCGGTAGAGCCGCGTGACGTAGCGATCTTCGGCCGGAACCGGCTGGCCGGTGTTGTAGAGCGGCGTGGTCTGCGTGGCGACACCGGCCGATTCCACGATCTTCAGGAATTTCCCGTGCGGAATGACGGTAAGCCCGTTGGTCTCCAGGACCGAGAGAAACGTCTGATAGGCCTCGGCCGGCGTGATGCGCTGGTTCTTCGGCGCGTAGATGTTGACCTTGATGTTGCGCACCTTGCCGCCATAGATGAAGCGCTTGCCGGTGATGGTGCTGATGGTGGTGATGAGCTCGGCGAGATCGCCTTCTTCGATGGTGAAGTCGACGAACCCCTTCGGCATCTTGGTGAGCTCGGGATGCTGCTGCACGTCGCCGAGCGTCATGGTGGCGGGCGCGCCCGGCGCGGGAGCGGCTCCCGGAGCCGGCGGCGGTGGACCGGGAATTTTGGCAGGGGGCCCCGGAGGAACCGGAACCGCGGGCCGGACGGGAACCTGCGCCCATCCATCGTGAGAGCTCGCCATCACGGAAGCCGTGAGGACGAGCAGCGAAGCCATCGTCGATCGGTTCAGTTTCATCCGTTGGGTTTGTTCGTACTGTTGACGGGTGGATTCTTGATGCGCTGGCTGCCCGCTTCGTCCTTCTTGCTCGCTTCGGTGGGAACGGGCGCGCCGCGATCGGCCGGCGCACCGGAAAGAGCGACGACCAAGCGGGTGGCTGCGACCGTAGCGACGACGCTGACGATCGCGACCCAGATCGAAAAAGCGCCGACCAACTTGCCGGTCAGGATGAGCGTTCGCTTGAGGATGGATTCTTCGTTCATGATGCTTGCCATCAAAACCGCCTTCACTTGATGTTGAAATCGATGTTCTGGTTCTGGCCGCGGCGGTTCACCTGCACCGTCAGATGGTCGGCGGTGCGTAGGCGCGCATATGCCTCGAGCGCCTTTTCCGGGCTGGCCATGTCAAATCCGTTGATCGATTGCAGCCGATCGCCGTTCTCGAGGCCGAGGGTTCCGAGCAGCGTGTCGGGGCGGATGCCGAAGAGCCGGATACCGACGACCTTGCCGTTCTCCTGCTCGGGCACGATACGCGCCGATTTCATGAGCTCGGCCTGGTTCTCCAGGATCTTGTCCACCACCTGGCGGTCCACGTTGAACTCGTTGCCGCTCACCTTCTGGATCTTGGAAGCGATGTCGGCCGGAACCGGCGTCGCGCCGCCGACGACGGCCGCAGCGGGGGCCGGAGGCGGCGTGGGGGCGGGCGCGGCGGCGGTGCCCGCCGGTTTGCTGGGCTTGAACATCTGCATCTGACAAAGCGCAGTGCCGAGCGAGAGCACGACCCGGTTCCATTCGATGATCTGCACGATTCGTCCGCCCCCGATCTCGTCCCCCACGCGCGCGAGCTTGGTTTGCGTGGTCCCACCGGCAGCGAGTGCCGCCATGGACCACCCCGGATCGGCAGAGGCGACGATGATGAGCGCCTTCACCCCATCACATGTGGGAGCGTTCTCGTAATGCTCGAGATCGACGACGCCCTGCTCGCCCGCGTCGGCGGCGGCCGGAGGGGCGTCGAGCGGGCGCGGTGTCACCGAGTCGAAGGGATTGCGCTCCATGATCCAGCGCGCCGATGTGGCATGTTCATCGGCCGCGGACGACGCGGGCGCGACGTGGCGCACCTTCTCGTGTGCCGGGCCCGCCAACCCCTTGTCGTCGGGCGCGAGGGCAGAACCCGCCAGCTGCGTGATTCCCGCGGCCTGGAAGTACGCCGCCAGCGCGATGAGCACGAGAATCACGCCGGCGAAGTAGCGCCGTAGGACAGTGTCGAAACCCATGGGTCCGATTCTCATTAGCGAGCGGCGTGCCAGTCTTCAATATTGATTTCACTCGCGAATTTTCGACTGTAGGCCCTGGTGGGATCGACATTCTGGCGCCAGAGTGCGTGCCCGCTGGACCAGCGCGACAAATTGACAAAACGAGAAAGCCAGCTCGAAGAGCTGGCTTCATCTCGTTCATCTCTCTGAGGGGGCTTCGCCCCCTCCCCGCCGGAGCAAGTCCGGATCAGGGCCCCTCCCCCACCGTCCCTCCGGCACGGTGTGCGTTCAGCTCGTCGGCGACGAAGGCCAAGCCGTGCGGTGGGCTACTCTGGCTCGTCCGTTTCGCCGAGCTTGCGGTAGATGGTGCGCGTCGAAATGCCGAGCAGCTGCGCCGCGAGCGATTTGTCCCCCTTGGTGTGGCGCAGCGTCTCACGGATGAGACGCGACTCGACCTCTTCGAGCGGCGTTCCGATGGCGACCGTCAGGGCGCTCGGCGCGGGGGCCGACGCCTGCACGATCGCTTCCGGCAGATCGTCGACGGTGAGCGTGTCGCCCCGGCAGAGCACCACCGCGCGCTCGATGACGTTCTCGAGCTCGCGCACGTTGCCCGGCCAGAGGTATTCACCGAGCAGCTCCGTCACGGGTCGCGCCACGGAGAGCCGGGGGCGAGCGTTTTTGTGGCAGTAAATTCCGAGGAAGTGGTCGACGAGCAGCGGAATGTCCTCGCGGCGCGCCCGCAGCGGCGGGGCGGTCATGGCAATCACGTTGAGCCGATAAAACAAGTCCTCGCGAAAACGCCCCCCCGCCACCTGAGCGCGCAGATCGCGGTTGGTGGCGGCGACGATGCGCACGTCCGATTTGACCGTGTCGCCCCCCACCGGCTCGTACTCCCCTTCCTGCAAGACGCGCAGCAGTTTCACCTGCACCGAGGGAGACAGCTCGCCGATCTCGTCGAGGAAGAGCGTGCCTCCTCCCGCCTTGGCGAAACGGCCCTCCCGGCGTCCAACGGCGCCGGTGAAAGCACCCCGCTCGTGACCGAAGAGCTCGGCTTCGAGGATGGTCTCGGGGATGGCCGAGCAGTTGACGGCGATGAAAGGGCCGCGCGCGCGCGAGCTCCGCTCGTGCACGTAACGCGCGAGGAGCTCCTTGCCCGTCCCGCTTTCGCCGAGAATGAGAAGCGTGGCCGTCGAGGGAGCGGCTTGTGTCGCCACGTCGAGCACGCGGCGCAAGGCGGGGCTCGTCCCCACGATCTCGCGGCGCGTGAGCAGCCGGATCTCCTGGCGCAGGGTGCGGTTCTCTTCCACGAGCGACTGCCGCTCCGCCGCTTTGCGCACGCTCTTGACGATCGCCATGCGCTTGAGCGGCTTCTCCACGAAGTCGTAGGCGCCGTCGCGCATGGCCTGTACGGCGGTCTCGACGGTGCCGTAGGCCGTCATCAGCACGACCTCGGTATCGGGTGAGACCTGTTTCAGCGCCCGCAGCAGCTCGACGCCGCTCGTTCCCGGCATCATCAGATCCGTCAGGACCACATGCACCCGGTGCGTTCGAACGAGCTCGAGCGCGAGCTTCGATCCATCGGCGGTCAGCACTCGGATGCCCTCGCGCTGGAAGATTTTCTGGAGCGAAGCGACGTTGGATGGCTCGTCGTCGACGATGAGGAGCGTCGTCGCGTTGGGCGCGACCGTTATCGCCGGAGCCGTTCCCACATCGGACGCAGACGATTCGTCAAGCACGGATTCACCTTGTCAGTAGCCTGGCATCTTGTCAATCACTGCGACAATATGTCACAACTGATCGCAACTGTGCGATATCTATTGCTCGTGCAACGGTCGAACCGCCGGATCGGCCTGCGGTGCGCGCCGTGCCTCCCGCGGCTCGCGTCATGCGCCTGGGCCCGCGCGAGCACCTTCGTCGTTCCCCCACGGCCCCCGTTCGACCGGGTTCAACGTTGGATCTCGCCGCGACGCGGCCGTCTTCTCCAGTGCCGGAGCGCGACCGCCGCAGCGAACGCAGCGGCTGGCCAGAGCTGGGCGCGTGCCGCGGCGGAGCGTAAACCGAGCGAGCAAAAGCTGGCGCCGCCCGCCGTTCCCCCCGCGCTGCGGTACACCTCGTCGAAACCGTTCACCGGCTGCGGCGTGCCGCATTTCACGACGGAAAGCGCGCCGACGTTTTCGACGATATCCGACGACACCACCGCGACGGCGTAACGTTCGAAGTTGGTCAAGCCGGTCATGGTGGCGCTCTCCGCGCGCGTGCCGGTGGTATCGCTGCAAGAAAACTGGGCCATTTGCTCGGGCGTCAGCACCTTTCCTTCCACCAGCACCGAGCCGCAGTCGCTCGTCCCACCCGTCGATCCACCGCCCGTTCCGGGCGTGCACGCATCGGTGGCCGCGTCGGTGGCCGCGCCTCCGGCGTCATCGCTCGCGTCGTCGGCGTCGTCGCCGGCGTCGTCGACCGTACCCGTGCCGGTACCGGCGTCGGGGCAAGTCGTGCCCCCGCTGCTGTCGAAGATCGTGCCTGCCTCGTAGACGGTGATGACTCCCGTCGAACTGCCCATATTTTCGCAGAAGACCTTGTAACCAAGGATGTCGGGATCAGAGTTCATCGTCCAGAACAGCTTGAGCAGGGTGTTACCGGCCCCCACGCTTTCGATAGCGGGGGGAGCCGGGCCGAGCAGATCGACGGTCGTCGGCCAAGACGCGTACGCGCCGACCTGCGCTGAGCCGGCGAGAAACATGAACCAGAGGGTGACGGGCTGTGCCGTGCTCGTCGTGGAATCGCACGAGGCAACCGTGCCCAAGTTGCGGCCGTCCGTGATGGGCGGGGGTGGGCGCTGGGCGATATCCTGCACGCGAATCGGTACCGTTATCGTGGTGGAACCGGGCGTGTTCGAGTAGACCATCCAGCAGCTGGCGCTGGCCGAGTTGCGGGAAATGTCGGTGATGCAAGTGTCGGTGGACTGTGTCGCCCAAACTTGGAGATTGGTGCCGCCGTAGCTTCCCACGATGAGCGGGAAGCTGATGACGTCGTCGGCGAGGCAGTCCGCGCGACTGACTTTGAATCGACCCGTCGGGTCTCTTCGCAGCGGCTGCTCGCGGGTGATGCCGGTCATGCTGATGGACAAGGTCTGCGCGTGTGCCGAGCGCGGCGTACCTACCAGCAGCGTCGTGAGAACGGCCGCAGCGAAGAGGGCGGGCCAAAGTTGCGCGAACCGAAGGAAACCCATGCGCCGTTGATTAGCATAGCGTGTGCCAGGAGACGCGAACCCGGTCACACGAGGGGCGAGGAACCGCAGGAGGCCGCGAAATGACGCGCAACTTGCCGCGTATCGCGCTCGGCCGGCCCCCTGGGAATCGATCGCGCACCCGGCGGGCTTTCAGTCGCCACTGACAGGATGGCAGCGCACGGCGAGCACGGACGGCCGGCTGCGACGTGATTGTCAATGAGCGGCGGCCAAGCGAGGCGAAGCTCCGTAGCGACGACGATCAGCGCAGCAACTTGGAGAGGGTGCGGAAAACATCGGTGCCGGCCCGACCGAGCCAATCGAAGACGACCGTTTCGATGCTGGTCGGGATAGCGCCTACCCTTTCGCAGAGCGCGAGACCCACCGCGCGATCTTCGTCGCG
>DATHES010000041.1:0-3877 GCA_035318465.1 Polyangiaceae bacterium | reverse complement strand
TTGGAGACTGACAACGTCGCACTGAGGAGAAGCAAAATGAAACGTTTCGCATTGGCGCTGCCCGTCGTGGCGGCATTGGCACTGTTCTGTCTTCCGGCATGGGCCGCTGACGTTGCTCCAGACGCGCTGCCGAAGAACATGGTCGGAAATCACCTTTGGGTGACGCTCGCCGCAGGCGTGCTGCCCGTGCTCGTAAAATTCTTCGGCAACGAGACGGTCAAGCTGCCGTATTGGGCCGCCAAGTTGCGCGTGGCCGCGGTGCTCGTGCTCGGTGGGATCGCTACCGTGCTCGACCAGGCGCAAAACGGGATCGACATCTCCAGCGCCATCACGGCCGCCGTCGCAACGACGGTGCCGGCGCTGCTGATCGAACTCTTGCAGAAGTTCTTCGCCGGCGGCGACGTCGGCCCGAAGAGCATGCGGCCACCCGCAATGTTCCCACCGCCGAAGGAGCGGCCGCCTCCCGGGTACTCATCGCCGATGGCGCGGCTCTCGTTCGAGCCGGACGCGCGACGCTTCTGGTTGCGCTACCCGGCGGCCGTCGGCGTGGCGATCGGCGTTTGCGCCCTCGTGATTTCAGGCTGCGCGGCAAAGAACATCGCCTGCCCGATCCTTCGGCTTGCGGCGGACGCCTGCGAGGAAATTGTCATCATCCTCCCGGACGGGTCAGAGGAACGCGTGCCGAAATCGGCGATTGCCGGCGTGGCAATGAGCGCTCGGGCCGCACGCGTCTCTGGCGCGAAGGCGGGCGACGCCGGCGCGGACCGATGAACCTCAGGTTTCTCTTCGTCGCGCTGGTGCTCGGTGCCTGCGCGTGCAGCAAGCCAACGCCAGCGCCCGATCCGGGTCCGGTGCCGCCTCTTCCCCCGCTCCACCCGCCGACCATGGAGTCCTGCGATCGCGCGGAAGAGACACTGGCGCGGCTCGACTGCCGGCGGGTGAACGGGACGCCGTGGGCGCGGACGCCAGGTGGCGCGCCGTTCGCGGATGCGTGTAAACGCGCACTCGCCGACGGACGTAGCTGGAGCTCGAACTGCATCGCGCGCATCGACGCGTGCTCCGAGTTCGAGTGCGCCTACCGAGGGGAGTGCTGCCGCGCGAATGATGGCGGAGCGCTGTGAGCTGGGTTGACATTGGCCACGACGTGCAGATTGAGATCCGCCGGCATGAAGGCGAACTGCACGGCGTAGCGTGCAGGCACAGCCGACCAGACAATGGTGCACAGTGCGAAGGATTCGCCAGCTGTAAGCCCGTCTGGGAGGACGGATGGGACATCGTCAGCCTCGAGCCGCTGACGTTGAGCCCGTCCCTCTTGTGCCTCGTCTGCCAGCACCACGGCTTCATCCGCGAAGGGAAGTGGGTACCAGCATGATCTTCCTCACTGGCGCACATCCCGACCGGCAGGAGTCGCGCGAGCGCGACCGCGTCGACCATAACTTCGACGGCACGGTGGCCGAGCACCTCCACGCGACCGACTCCGATTTCATCCAGCCGATCCGCTTTGTGCGCGACCAGCCGAAGTTCCCGTGCTGTGTCGGGCAGACGTGGGCCGAGTGCCTCGATGCGCTCGGCTACGAGGGCGGGCTGCCGGATCCGACGTGGGCTTCCGGCGTTTCGATCTGGCGAGAGGCGCGACGTAGGCAAGGGCTCATCGAGGTCATCGAACTAGGTACGCGGCTCGAGTACGCGATCGAAGGTCTGATCGGTAGAGGCTGGGACCCATACCGCGAAGGCGAGGACATCGACGACGAGGAAGCCGGCAAGGGCGCCGCACCAGCGGGTGACGACCTAGACGACGAGATGTTCGCCGATGGCGCGCGCCTCGCGAAGGACATCCAGCGCTACCGCATCCTAGGCCTCGGCTCTGGCGTGCTCGACGCCGTCGACGAGGCGCTGCGTCGCGGCTGGGGAGTCGGCATCGGGACCGGACTATTGCCGCCGTTCTTCGCGCACAAGCGCGTTCCCGAGCAGGCCGAGCAGGTTCTTGGCACGGATTACATTGGTGGGAGCAAAGACAATCACGCCATGCGGGTCGCCGGCCTGGGCGCGTACGAAGGTCGCCGCAAGTACCTCGTCCAAAACCATTGGTCTGTTTTCTGGGGCGGATGTCACTCCCCCGACGGCGGCTGGCTCCCTGGCTGCTGCTGGGTCGACGAGAACGTGATCGTCGGCGCGCACGACGTGCACGTCATGGAAGTGAAGCAGTAGCGGCTTGCCCTGATGGGCGACCAGCGTCGTGCCAGAGGCACCGGCTGCGTGACGCGTCGAGCCGACGGCTATTGGATCGCCATCGCGCCGCAGAACCGGAGAGGCGAGAAGCAGTTCCGAGTCGCGACGCGTCCAACTCGCACGGCGGCCGGAGCGGCGCTCGACGCGTGGCTCACCGGGTCCGGCTGCATCCGAAGGAAGGCATCATGAACGCACCGAGAGACTTGAAGCGCGGGACGACGGGCCCCGACGTGGCGGCGTGGCAGCGCTTCGTGCTGTGCCCAACGATCGACGGGATCTTCGGCGAGCAAACGGAGACGCTGACGAAGATGTGGCAGCAACACCACGCCTTGAAGGCCGACGGCGTCGTGGGTCCCATCACGAGAGCGGCCGCCGAAGCAGCGACCACCGTACCTCCGCCGCACGCTCCGGATGTCGTACCTACGCCGGCGACGTTCATCAAGGCGCGGAATTTCACGAAGGGCCGGTACGGCTCGCAGGTCTCCGTCGTCGTCATCCATTCGATGGAATCCCAAGAGAAGCCCGGCACGGCGCGCAACGTCGCGCACTGGTTCGCCGGCGAGACGGCGCCGCAGGCCTCGGCACACTTCAACGTCGATGCCGACGAGATCATCCAGTGCGTGAACGAGTCCGACATGGCGTGGGGCGCCCCCGGCGCGAACCGTCAGGGCCTGCACATTGAGCACGCTGGCCGCGCTTCACAGACCGCGGAGCAGTGGGCAGACGCGTACTCGGGCGCGATGCTGCGTCGGTCCGCAGCGCTCGTTGCCGACCTGTGTCGACGCCACGGCATTGCGATCAAGCGCATCGGCCCTGAAGAACTGAAGAGCGGAACTCGCGGCATCTGCGGGCACGACACCGTCAGCAAAGCGTTTCCCGTGAAGGGCGCTCATCAAGATCCGGGCCCGGGTTTCCCTTGGGCAGACTACATCGAGCTCGTCATGGCGGCCGACGGCATGGGCGGCAAGCAGACGTCGATCGCCTGACATTCCCAGACGGTTTGGAGCAGTGACATGAAGCTCATCGAGCTCGAGCCGCAGTTCCTTGCCGTGACGTCGCCCGGTCAGCATCACGACGTTGACGACCTCGGGCCTGCCCACGGCATTACCTTTCTGTGCCCGAAATGCTTCGGCATCATCGGTGGCACCATCGGAACACACTTCGTTCTCTGTTGGTTTCGCGATCGCGGCGTTCCCGATGAGGAGAGGCCTGGCCCGGCACGCTGGATCGTCGACGGCACCAGCTACATGGATCTGACGTTGTCGCCATCGGTCCAGCTCGTCGGCGGATGCGGATGCCACTGCATCGTGACGTCCGGAGAAGTCAGGGTCATCTGATTCGCCGCGCCGCGTAGGCGCAGCGCCATAGCAACACAACGACTTGGAAGGAGTCGCCCGATGAAACACATCGCCACGGTGGCGCTGGCGCTTTGCGTCGCGCTCATTCTATCTTGCTCCGATGTTGCCGACGAAACCGTCGCCACGGCCGAGCAATCGCAAACCCAGCTCGTCAGCAATTTCACCGTCACCAATGGGAGCGTCCAGCTTCCACCGGACGCAACGCATCTTTGCCACGCGACCAAGTTCACTTGCTCGGGTGCCCATTTGAACCTGCCCCCCATCGGGTTCGGCGTCTACACGGACGGGGG
>DATHES010000040.1:0-64789 GCA_035318465.1 Polyangiaceae bacterium | reverse complement strand
GACCGGACGTGATCTTGCGGCCTCCGTTGGCGTAGTGATCGATGACCTCGCCGAGCGTGGCAATGCTGCCATCGTGCATGTAGGGCGCCGTGACCGCGATGTTGCGCAGCGTGGGCACGCGAAACTTGCCCATGTCCTCCGCGCGCTCGGTGATCTCGATGAGACCCTGGTTGTTCGCCGGATAACTCCCTGCGCCGTCGACGTTGTAGAGACCCGTATTGAAAAAGCTGTTCTTCCACGACTCACCTTGCGCGGTTCGCAGGGCGCTCGTGTAGTTGAAGCCCTCATGACAGTGGTAACAGCCGATTCGGTGCTGGTTGAAGAGCCGCATTCCGCGCTGCGCCGCGGGGATAAGCGCGTCTGTGTCCCCGCCATAGAAGCTCCGATCAAAAGGTGAAGCCCCCGAAACCAGCATCCGCTCGAAGCTCGCTATCGCGCGCGTGATGACGTCGAACGTGAAGGGATCGTTCTCTTCTGGAAACGCGGACCGAAACAGCAAGCTGTACTTCGCGTCGCTGCGAAACCGGCCGAGCATCTCCGCCTCATGGCCGGTCGCGCCGAGCTCCACGATGATGTCGGAGAAGATGGGAACGAGCATCTGACGCTCGAGCGAGTCGAGCACCGGATTCGGCCACGTCAGAACGGGCAAGTACCCCACGTTGGTGAGCGTCTGTGCGTTGCGCTCGAGCCGGTGGCCAGTCGAGCCGGTCGACGTGACTTGGCCGTCGGTGAATGCGAGCTCTTGCTTGTGACAAGAAGCGCACGCTTGGGTTTCATTGGCACTCAGCTTCGTGTCGTAAAACAGATGTCGCCCGAGCTCGACTTTTGCCGCCGTGAGCTCATTTTTGGCCGGGATGGCCATGCGGGGGAATCCCGTCGGCTGCGGCGGTCGAATTACCTCGTCCGCGGGCGGGTCCGCCTCCGTCGGCGCGGACCCACACGCTGTCACGGCGAGAGCCGCAACGGGTAACACCCGGACAGCCGAACGCAGAAAGAAATCGTGCCGCCGCATCTCTCGTTCAGCGAATTCGGCCGCGCACTCTCATCGCGGTGCTGTGACAAAAGTTGCAGCTAGCCATCGTGACGCCGCCGTTCATCTGGGCGAAGTTTGCGTCGTCGGGCCCAATGAGCGGCTCACCCTTCGGCCCGAAGAAGCGTGGGTACAACTTGTTCTTCGGATAGCCGCCGGGTAGGGGCGTCGTCGTGAAGAAGTTGCCCCTCCCGTCGATGGGAAGCGAAAAGACTTCCTCGCTCATGATGGTGGCGCCGCTTTCGTTCACATCGGCGCGCGCGTACAACTTCAGCACCGCGTTCGGGAAGGGCTTGTCGTCGGGCGTATAGAGCGTTCCCGCCAGCGTGAAACGGCCTTTCCCCGGCCCGTGCTCCTGATGGCACTTCAGGCAACTCTCTCCCATGTTGTGACTGCGCAGATCGTCGGTCGCGCTTTGATTGTCGACGTCGAGCCGCGGCGATCGCGTGAAGTTCGGGTTGCCCGGAACGAACTCCGTCGTGTAATCGATGTCGAGCGGCGGCGGCGCTATACCCTCGTCGGCGCCGCCTCCGCACCCGTACATTCCGACCGCGGCTGTCGCAGCAATCGCTCGAAACAGATTTCTCATCGCTGCTTCACCTCACGCGAAAAAACGACTGCCTAGCCGGCTGAAAAGCAGTTCCGTACGTCAGACCGAGGGCGCCGAACATCGACGGACACATCGTGTTGGTCGTTCCGCCGCTCATGCACGCGTAGTTTCTGTCGTTCGGCGAGTCGACGTCGATTCCGGTGTAGAGCGTCGCGATGTCCACCCTCACCTTGTCCGTCTCCGGGTTGAATCCTTCGAGCGCGATGGGCGCGACATTTTCGACCGCGCAATTGATGCCGCCCTGCTCGCCGGTGCTGTCGGCAGGTTCCCCTTCGCACGCGGTACTGCCGAGGTGAAAGTAGTATTTCGGCTTCGTCATCGCCGAGACATCGACCCGCACGAAGCGGTAGCCACCCTTCCACTGCCAAGCCATGCCCGGCGCACCGAACGGGTACTCGGCGAGAGGTGCATTGACGTTGTTGTGCACGCGGGGGACACCGACTTTGAAGCGCAGACCGGTGTAATCGTCGTGGCGAGCGGCGGTTCCGATCACGTGGGTGCGCGTCTCGGGCGAACCCGTGCAACTTCCCGTGGCATTCTCCATATCGAGCAGGGCGACGTTGTCCTTCTGCCATGCGCCGTCATCGCGGATCGTGCTCGTCGGCTGATCCTGCTTGAGGGACAGTGGAACGGCCTCGCCGTTCGCGCGGACGAGCGCGAGATCGTGGACCCAGAAGCGAAAGTCGAGCGGCTTGATCTTCGTCTTGTCGAGTCCGATGTCACCGTATTCGCCGTCGCACGAAAAAGGTTGGTCGCCCACCATTCCCTGAAACTCGATTCGGTACGTCGGTGCTGCGTCGTCTGCGGCGCCGCAGCCGACCGCCGCAATGCAGAGTGCAGTCGTGATCGCACAGCCAAGCAATTCGTCGTGGCGCATGATGGAGCCTCCCGTCTCAATCCAGCGCGACGACCTGTATCATCGCGGGAGGCGCCGACCCGTGCAGCAAGTTGTCGCGCGACAATACACCGCAGGGAATCGACGTGAGGCAGCAGTGCCCACCAGGAACGCTTGATTCGCGCCTCGCTTGCCGACGTCCTCCGTATGCAATCGAGGGCTCGGCAACCTTCGCGACGAAGAGCGCTTCGGGCCGTGGCGCTTCGCCTGGCCCGGAGCGCGATCGCCGATCATCACCACGCCGTGGCTCGCCAACCCTTCGCACGCGATGAGGCGGTCGACGATGCGGCGAACGGGTCGAGCTCGGACGAAGAGAATTTCATCGAGCAGGGACTCGCCACTCACGTTGCCGAGGGGCTTGACGCCGCAGTTCGTTAGTGGCAGCTTACGTAATCCGTGACTTACGCAGATCGAGTTCTCGATGCCCTCGGCGATCCGACCCGGCGGACGGTATTCAAACGCTTGCGCGGCGGTGCGCGATCGGTTGGAGAGATCGCGGAGGGGATGAAGGTGACCCGCCCAGCGGTCTCGCAACATTTGAGGATCCTCCGAGCCGCGCGTCTGGTGAAGGCACGCGCGGAGGGCACACGTCGGCTCTATACGGTGAACCCGGAAGGGGTGGAAGCCTTGCGTACCTGGCTCGACGGATTCTGGGACGAAGCGCTCACTGCCTTCAAAGAAGCGGCAGAGCTCGAAGCAGCGCATGAAAGGAAGCCACGATGACGGAGGAGAAAATGTCCGGCGCTATCGATCCGAACACCGTGCGGAAAGTCATGAGCGTGAAAGCACCACCAGCGATCGCATGGCGCGTGTTTACCGAGAAGATGGGCACCTGGTGGCCGCTGGCGCAGTACAAGATCGGCAAGGCCAAGGCCGTGGACGCAGTAATCGAGCCGCGCGTCGGGGGCCGTTGGTACGAGCGTGGCGACGACGGGAGTACTTGCGAATGGGGCTCTGTGCTCGCGTGGAAACCGCCTTCGCGTTTGGTCCTTTCCTGGGACATCAGCGCAGACTGGCAATACGACGCCACGCTGAAAACGGAAATCGAGGTGCGCTTCATCGCCGTAGGCCAGGATGGGACGCGCGTCGAGCTGGAGCATCGGCACCTCGATCGTTACGGGGCACGCCGTGACGAGATGCGTCGCATCTTCGACACCGAAGGCGATTGGGGCAAGGTGCTCGAGATGTTCGCTCGCGCAGCCGAGGCATAGTCGGGAGCACCCATGGCCGATGTCAAACAGGCACGCAAGGCGGTCATCGCGCGGATCCTCGAAGGAGAAGGCAAGACGGCGCAAGCTCAACGGCGTGCTGCCTTCGATGATGCAGAGCTTTCGGAGCCGCTCCGCACGCTGGTCCACAAAGTTGCTACCCATGCGCACGACGTCAGCACCCACGACATCGCCGCGGCGCGGGAATCGGGTCTCAGCGAGGATGAGATTTTCGAAATCGTCGTCTGCGCAGCGATCGGTCAGGCGACGCGGCAGCACGACACGGCCCTCGCCGCACTCGATGCGGCAACGAACGGGAAATAGCATGCGCCTCGAAATTCTAGATAGGGGCCACGCTTTCGGCGCCAAGGTCCTCTTCGCGCTCATCCGCCTAGTCTCGCGTCAGCCCGTCGTGGACGCCGTGAAGCTGGTCATGTACCGCCCCGATTTCTACGGCACGCCGATGAAGAAACTCGTGCACGAGGCGATGCGTGGACCCTCGGCGTGGTCGGTCGGCGACCGCGAGCTCATGGCCGCTTTCGTTTCGAAGGCGAACGAGTGCGAGTTCTGCATCAAAGCGCACGGCGCCGTTGCGGCGAAAGCGTACGGCGACGGGACGAAGGTCGTGGCCGTGCTCGCCGATCTCGAAACGGCCCCAGTCGACGAGTCGTTGCGCGCGACATTGCGTATGCTGGGCAAATTGGTGCGCGAGGGCGCCGTCGATGCCGACGATATGCGCGCCGTCCTCGCTGCCGGCGCGTCGCGCGAACAGATCGAGGACGCGCTCGCCGTTTGCTTCGCCTTCGACACGACGAACCGACTGGCCAACGCCTTCGAGTTCTTCGTGCCCGGCCCGGCAGGTTTCGAGGCGGGCGCGAAGTTTCTGCTGGCGCGTGGTTACCAGTGATTGTGGTTGGATGAACGTGGTCGGCCGACTGCGCGCCGCGACCGGCGTGCAAAGAGCAAAACCGCGAACAGCCCGGCCGACGCAAACGCGGTACCGCTGGGACCGGTGCCTTTCTTGGCTGACAGGGCCGCAAAGCTGCAACCGTAGCGAGGCGGCTCCACCGCATCGGAACATGCGGCGTCTGTCTCACCGGAGTTGGGGTCGCCGCCCGTTCTGAGCTCGGCGATGTCGCCGATCCCGTCGCAATCGCTATCGACCTTGGTCGCTTCCATTTGCTGAAGGACTTGCTTCAGCGTCTCCACGTCGAGCTTCTGGAGACCGAGTTTGCGTGCCGCCAGGCCGAAACGTTTGTTGGCGGTACCGATTCCTCCGATGAGCGTGTCATGACATGTCAGGCAGAGAAGGGGGCCCGGCGGCAATCCGAGCTCGGACTTGATGGCGGGGTCGAACGGCTCACTGGCCCAGACTCCTCGCGAGAGGAGAAGCGCACACAGCGCAAAGGGGAACCATCCAAAGCCACGCGTCATGAGCCGCATCGCCGGAAACCCCCGCATCGGCCCGAAACGCTGATGATCATACCTCTTCGACTTTATAGTCAGCCGTCGTCCGAAGAGAACGAAAATTCGCACCCTCTCAGCGTATGGGACGGACGATCGCAGACCGACGGCTGGTGCTTTCGGCGTACGCAAAGGGCGCCGGTCACATCGCGAGCCGCTCCGCCGTCATCATGGACACGAGGCGCTTGGCCGACGGCAACAAGGAGGCAGAGATGTCAAAGCAGGCAAAGAAGCGATGGGTGCTCGTTACCGGTGCCAGCGGCGGGATCGGGCGGGCCATCTGCCACACGCTCGACCACGCGGGGTTCGGCGTGATCGCGGCGGCGCGACAAGCGGGGCCGCACAGCGACGCTGCTCCAAGCATCGCGATGCTGCCGCTCGATCTGACGCGCGAAGCCGAGGTGCAAGCGGCACCGAACCGCGTCGACGAGATCACCGGCGGCGAGCTATTCGCGCTCGTGAACAACGCAGGCATCGCCACGCCAGGTGCTTTCGAGCTTTCGACCATGGACGACGTGAGGCGGCAGATCGAAACCAACATCTACGGCACCCTCCACGTGACACAAGCCTTTCTGTCGCGCTTGCGAGCGAGTCGGGGGCGACTCGTGGTCGTCACGTCCGTCGTGGGTCGCGTGGCGATGCCGTTCAACGCCGTGCACTGCGGAACGAAATTCTTCCTGGAAGGCATGTTCAGCGCGTTGCGCGTGGAGCTGCAAGCAGCGGGTGTGAAAACAGTCATCATCGAACCGGGCACCATCCGAACAGCGATGATCGACAAGTTCAGCGCCGGGGCCGAGCGCGCGCTTGCGCGCGTGCCGAAAGAGTTGGATGCGCTGTATGGGCGTCCGGTCCGCGCCATGGTCGAGCGCATGCAGCAACACATCCAGGAAGGCAGCCCTCCCGAGGTGGTGGCGGACGCCGTGCTGCGTGCGATCACGGTTCCAGCACCGCGCAGCCGCTACGCCGTCGGGCGGCATGCGCGACGCATGACGACACTGGCGAAATGGCTCCCTGATCGAGCGAAGGATCGCCTCGTCGGCCGGATGCTGAATCTCGACGTGACTCGCCGCGCGTAGCAGCGGGCCAACCGTGGCCACAACAAGCTCCTCGCCTCCTTTGCGAACGCCATAGGCGTTCCCATGGCCAGATGGGGCGACGAGGGATTTACGAGAACGCTGAACCTTGCGTAGGCGTGACGGTCGGTCTGCGCCGACGCCAACCTGCAGACGGCGATCAGTGAGGAAGCTCCGGGCAGGTGTAAGGGTCGAATAAACCTTCATCGGTTGGCCCGGACGGTGCGACGCGCCAAGCAGTGGTCCCGCGGCAAGCGCCGCCATCCGGCAAAGCAGCGTAGACGCACCGAATGTCCGAGAGGCCCATGACTCCTTGCTGGGCCGGGGCTTTCAACCACAGCGAACAACGACCGTTCTCGCCGTCGACACAGTCGGCGTCGGAACGGCATGCCGGGTGCGTGCACCGGCGATTCTTGCTCTCAGGAGGAGCAGCCGAGACCGGAACGATCAGCGAAGTCGGCGTGCAAACCGAGTCCTCGGGGCACTCGGAAGCCGAGAGACAAGGAGTATCGACGCATCCGTTGTGCTCGTGGGGACCGCAGGAGCACCAGATCTGTGCAGCGACGCACGTCTGGCCGGCCCCGCAGGTGAGGCCATTGCAGCCACATTCGTCGGTGAGCCTATCCCCTGGATATCCTGGGGGCGTGCACGATTCGGCGGGCGGGGTGTCGACCGCGTCGCACACGGCAAATTCCTGAGTCAAGCGGAAACACGTCTGGCCAGCCCCGCATGTGCCTGACGTCGAGCATTCTTGATCATATGTCGGCGCGCGGATGAAACCGCCTGAACCAAATACGCGATGCAATCTGGCGTCGCTCCCGTCCTGTGCATGGTCGGGCGGTGCGCCAGCGTCCTCCGGCGGTGCGCCGCCGTCCTCCGGCGGTGCGCCGCCGTCCTCGGGCGAAGCGTCGATTTCTTCACCCGGCCGCGACTCGATGCGGCAAGCGGTGAAGGCGTGCGTGCACAAGACCGCGAGCACGGGAGCCCAAAGGCGCATCCACGAAGCCTATAGAATTGGAGGCTAGCGTCCAGGCTATAGGGATAACAGGGACGATGTGACCCACTCTGCCGCTTTGGCGGCGTTTGCGCGTGGAGCTCCAAGCAGCAGGTGTGAACACAATCATCATCGAACCGGGCACCATCCGCCCTAGTGCACGCTCGCGCGCTCGACGGTGTTCAGATCGCCGGTGTTGCCGTGACCGCCGATGGCATAGAGCCATGGTGGCGATAACCGCGATCCCGGGCCGCCGGTCACCGCACTCCAAAGCAGTACGACGCAGGCGGCCCTCCGGTGGAGCCCGAGCATGAGCATCGATCGGGTGCATCCGGGTCGGACCTAAAGCAATACAGGAGCGAATCCTGGTACCCCGCTCGGCATTCCTGACCCTCGGCGCAATCGCTTGCCGAGTCGCATGGCCGCCGGAGACAGCAGTTCTCGTCCCATACGTCGTTTCGCTCATTTCCGCCGCAGCGAAACCGAGATCTCGTCACCTCTTCGCTGCAGGTCGACAGGACGCGGCCCTGACTGGCGGGCTGCGGAGCCGGACACGCTGCCGCGAAGCACGGAGGCGGTGGGCGCGGATCCCGCTCCACCTGTTCGTTCTCACACAGCTCCCAAGTGGTCGAATCGGGATGGTTCACGAACCACAAGCTGAGCCAGAACTCCCTGCCATCCGAGATCCGTCGATAGCAATGGTATCGCGACCACCCTAGCGGTTCCTTGCCCAAACAAACATCGATCGCCTGTGGGCTCACCGTGTCGACGCAGTTATCCGCTGAAGTGACAGGAACCCCCATCGAGCGGAAGGGTTCGAATCCGGCTCTGCACGGTAGCGTAGGCGCGTCTGCCGCGGCGTCACCCATGCAATCTGCACAGGGCGGGTTGTCCGAGGCGCCAATGTCGGTCGCGCCGCAAGCGATGACGAGCAGCGCTAGCGGCATGACCATCGCGGGCCGGAGCACACCTCCTCTTGCCAGAAAGACATACGGTCTCATCGAAGAAACCTCATCGGAGCCAGTAATATCTGCGCTCCCCAGCATGGCTCAGTTTCCGCGCTCGGAGCGAGCAGTCAAATGATTTCATTTCACAGCTCTTGCCCCTCGACCGGCGCGTCGTCGGACGGCGCGATCGAGTCGTTGCCCCCCTGCCTCACGAGCCGACGGTCGATGGTACCCCCTCCTCCCCACGCGCCGCGCTCAACTCACGGAGACGGCGCGCCAGCTCGAGGACCCGCGGGCTCGCGTCGTCGCGGACGTGGAGCTCGAGTCCGAGGGCGAGCTCCAGACGCGCCCATCGAGGCGCGTGCGGGGACGACGAGGCGCCGCTTGCAGCATTCGTCACCAGCGGCGTTGGCGCGGCGGGCGGCGTTGCTGACCGAATGCCGAGCGCGGCGGCGAGCTGTCCGGCCGGCAAATTCGCGGTGGCGAAGGCTTCGAGCTCGGGCGTCGAGAGCGCTTGCAGGCGCGTTCGGATGATCGCAATCGTGAGCCGCTCGGTGGTGCGCAGTCGCCGGATCGCGAGGAGCCAAACGAGGTGCCGAGGTTGGTAGCGCGTGGCGGATCCCATGAAGGGCGGCCGGGGCAGGACACCGCGCTGCAAATACAGCCGAATGGTGCGCGGAGGGATGCCGCTCAGGTGGGCCAGCTCGCGGAGCGACCAACCCGTTTTCGGCTTGGCTCGCGAGGGGCGAACGTAGCCACGTCGCTTCGGTCTTTTCCTCCGTCGGGGCATGCTGGGAGGGGCACCACCCTACGCCACCCAGAGGCATCGAGCGACGGAAACTGACCATCCAAAGCCTTTTTTCTGCCTCAATCCTACCATTGATGTCATGTAGAAGGCTCCCAGCAGCCCTGGATGAAACACTGATGTTTGTTAGCGGGCTCGCTCATGCCCTGAACACATCATCGGTGCTCCGATCGCGGCGGTCACGAGCCCTCTTCCTGACACTCGATGGCATGTTCTCGACCATCTCATGCGTCTAAATTCGCGGCAATGTTTGGCAGAGGGTTGCCGGGAGGTGGCAATGGACCATCGGTGTCATGTTGAAGGTTCCCGTGAAGCCATCGCAGACAAGCGCTGTCACGTCTCGGCCCGAGAGGCTCCCCACTGGACGCGGAGTGTGTGCCCAGGGCAGCCGGCGATCACTCGACGCCGGTGGTGATGCAGTACCCGTCCTGGCACATGTAGTCGCAACGATCCTCGGACCCGATCCAGGTGCATCGATGGTCGCTCGCGCATTTCGGCACGTCGAAGCGCACGATGGTTTTCGTGTCTTTGCAGATGCTATCGGGTTCCATCCTGCAATCGGCGTCGGCCCCGCAGACGTCGTCCGTGCGCACGACAGGATGCCCGGCGTCCGGAGACGCGCTGTCCGCCGAGTCGCTTCCGCAGGCTCCCAGCCAGCACACGACTCCCACGGTGAGCAGCGTTCGCACGGTGATTCTCGCAAACACGACGGACATCATGAGAAACCCGAGAAGGCAATGCACGTGCCGAGCTGGGAGTCGGACGAATCCAGGGTCGCGGCCAGCTCCTTTGCGCGGAGTGGCACAAATTCTCGCGACCGACGGCACAGTTGCTCCGCGACGCATGGCACAACGTTGTCCGTCGCCAGGTTGTGTTGTTGAGCGTGCCAATCGATGATAGCTGGTCGACCCTCGTGAATAGATCGGATTCCGCATCGAATCGTGCCTTTGCCCGCATCGTTCGTGCGCTCGTCGACGTGCAGGTCAGACGGCCGCTCGTGTTTCTGCTGTTTGCCGTCGTCGTGTCGATACCGGCGGCGATGCTGGCGTGGCGACTCGAGCTACGTACCGGATTCGATTCCCTTCTGCCGGAAAACAAGCCGAGTGTCATCGAGCTGAAACGGGTGGCCGAACGAACGGCGGGTGTTTCGACCCTGGCGATCGTCATCGACGGCACCGACAAAGTCGCGCTCGAACGCCTCGCCGACGCGTTGGTGGGGCCGCTTCGCGCTCTCGGCCCGGACTGGGTCGGAACGGCGGAGAACGGAGTCCACGCCGAGCGCGAGTTCATTGACCAGCGAAAGGCCCTTTATCTTCCCGTCGAGAAGTTGCGCGAGCTGCACCAGCGCATCGAGGAACGCTACGCCTACGAGATCTATGGTGGCGCGACGGACGAGGAGCCCGAACCCATCACGCGCGCAACGATCGAGCGCGAGCTCACCGCGAACCAAGCGCAGGGATCCCTCCCTCCGTACGTCGACGGGTACTATCTGAATCGATCGGAAACGCGGCTCATCGTTCTGGTGCGGACGCCTGTCGCGTCGGGAGACCTCGAGCGGAGCCGCGAGCTGCAACGCCGTGTGCGCGAGGTGATCGCGCGCGTCAATCCCGCTTCCTTTCACCCATCGCTAACGACCGGCTTGACGGGAGACATCGTCACCAGCGCCGAGCAGTACGGCGCCGTGAAGAACGACTTGACCACGGTGGGCGTGGCGGGAATCACGATGATCCTGCTCGTCGATTTGCTCTTCTTCCTGCGGCTGCGCGCTGTCCTCGCCATGGCGCTGGCCATCGGCGTTGGCGTGCTCTGGACGTTCGGTCTCACGCGACTCGCCATCGGTCATCTCAATACCGCCAGCGGTTTTCTCGTCTCCATCATCTTCGGCAACGGGATCAACTTCGGCATTCTGCTGCGCGCCCGCTATGGGGAGGCGCGACGAGAAGGCGAGTCGCTCCGGGACGCCATCGAAACGGCGTACCGAGGCACGCTCCGGCCGACACTGACCGTCGCGGCCGCGGCGGGCGCGGGCTACCTCTCGCTGGCGGTCACGAATTTCCGTGGTTTTCGAGATTTCGGGATCATCGGCGGATATGGGATGCTTCTTTGCTGGGCGGCGAACTACCTGCTCATGCCGCCGCTGCTCGTGCTCTTCGAACGGGTCTCACCCACCTGGCAGCCTCGGGCCAGCGGCGCGCCGCGAGGGCGCTGGCAAGCGTTCATCGATCGAGGCATACCGTTCGGCGCGCCGTTCGCTTGGCTCTCGCGCAAAATGCATCCGGGCGCGACAGCGTTTCTCGGCGTGGGCCTGGCGCTCGTCAGCGTGCTGCTCACGGTACGCTATATCGCGAGAGACCCGCTCGAATACAATCTCGGACGACTCGAGAATGACGCCGCCTCGGTAGAGAGCGTCGCCACGCGGCTCGGCTCGGATCTCACCGACATCACCGGGCGAAGCGGTCAAGACGGCATGGCCATCATGACCGAGCGAATCGACCAGGTGAAGCCCCTGCTGGCCGAGCTCGAGAAGCGACGCCGAGCCGCGAGCGATCCGCCCCCGTTCCAGAAGGTGGTCTCGATCTTCGATCTCGTGCCCGAGGATCAGGCGGAAAAGCTGAGGCTCTTGTCTCAAATGCGGTCGCGTCTGGAGCGGGTGCGGGCGATCGGCAAGATCAGCGACCAGGATTGGAGCGCCATCGAGCCGCACCTGCCGCCGATCGACTTGCGACCGTTCGGCATCGAGGATCTGCCTGAGCGCGTGGCACGTCCCTTCACGGAACGTGACGGAACGCGCGGGCGCATCGTCTATGTCGTGCCCACCGACGGCCAAAGCGTGCGCAACATGCGGTACCTGTTGCGCTGGGCCGATGCCTATCGGAAAACGGTTTTGCCGTCGGGCGATGTGATCTGGGGGAGCGGACGCGCCGTGATTTTCGCCGACATGCTCACCTCCGTCATCGACGAGTCACCGCGGGCCATCGCGCTCTCGGCGCTGATGACGGTCTTCGTCGTCGCCGCCGCATTTTTACGGGGGGCGCAAGGGCTCCGCGCCACCGCACTCGTGCTCGGCGCGCTCGCCGTGGGTATGGCTTGGATGGGGGCGGTGCTCGCTCTCGCCGATGTCAAAATCAACTTTCTGAATTTCATCGCTGTCCCCATCACGTTGGGCATCGGCGTCGACTACGCCATCAACGTCGTTCACCGCTGGAGAATCGAGGGGCCGGGACGGGTGTGGGCGATCGTGCACGAGACGGGAGGCGCAGTCGTCCTCTGCAGCTTGACCACCAGCCTCGGGTACCTGGCCTTGCTACAGTCGGTCAACGCCGCGGTTCGCAGCTTTGGTGCCGCGGCGGTCATCGGCGAACTGGGGTGCCTCCTCGCCGTCGTTGTCGTCCTGCCGGCAATTTTGAAGCTCGTCGAGCAACGCGAGTCGTTGCGCCATCGCGCGCCGGCCTGAACCGAAGCAAACGCTCGCCCCCCTCGAGCGTCCTCGTGGGTCAGACACTTGCCGAGTCGGCCATTCTCGTTACCCCACGCGACCAATCGCATGCGGGTATCAGGCAGTGGGAAGGACAGCCAGTCGCGCCACGGGCACCGCCTGGTGAGACACTGCGCGGAAAACGTCGTGCTAGAGGCGATGAATCTCCGCCGACGTGTAAAGGCAATGGGTCGCGTCAGCTCCGGTGCCCTGGGAAGTCGGCTCGGCGCCGGTGTTATTTCCCAGGAATCGCTCGCAGATGGTGGTGCTGGCGCTGACGAAGATGTTGAAAAACTCGGCGGTATCGCCATAGTTGGTGTTGACTCCGGCAAGCTCGCTTCCGCCTGTCGCCGTAATCGTGTCGAGCCTGACGTGTCGCATGTACTGACCCGAACAATTGCCACAGGAGCGATAGAGCTTGCCGAAGCCATCGGCGAAGAAGTTGTGAATGATCATCGTACCGGGGCCATTGTGCTGGAAGACTTTGTCGGTTGCCTTCTTGGCCCCACCGCACTCCACCGTCATCGTCTGCGTGCTCGAGCTGCCCTCGAGCGTCGCAGCGTCCTCGCCGACGTCTTCCCACCACACGTTTTGCAGGGTACAGGTGCCAGCGCAATGGACCCCGTCGGCCGCCGGCGCGCCCAGAATGACGTTCTTGAGTACCGATCCGGCCGCCAAGCGGAACATCGCGGGCAGGTTTTCATCCTGCGTTCCGGTGCCCAAGGGACCGGTGCCGACGAACCGCATGAGATGCCCGTCGTACACGCCGGAGACGGCGATCGTGGCGCTCACCATTTGCGTTCCGGTTGCCGCTGGCCACGCGGTGCAGGGCATGGATGCAGCGTCGTCTCGAGCAGCGTCAGGCGTACCGATCGGGCCACCTGACTCGGTGGCGTCGGTGCCGGCGGAGCCGTCCGCTGCTCCGCCACCTCGACCGCTCGAGCCACCTCCACCGCTCGAGCCGTCGGGCGACCGCGGACCGGCGTCGCTCGTTGCGCCGCCGCCCGAACCGCCCGAGCCGGCGGGCCTACCTGACGCTTCTTGTGCGGGAGCGTCGGCACTTTCCCCCCCGCTCGAGCCGCCCGCGCTCGACGCGTCGAGATCAACGGGCGGAGCGCCCGGACTTTCGGGGCCACCGCTGCACGCCCAAACCGAGACCAAGACCGAAATGCACCATCGTGACGACGCTCTCAAGTGCTTGACTTTCCTTTGGGGCGGGCGCGCCAACCGGCCCTCGGAGCGTTAATGCCAAAGGCGTCCACGTTCGATCAGGATTCGTTGGAGCTCCCCTCCCATCAAATTCTTCGGGGGTCGATGGAATGCTCGCGCCCGGGCGTGGTCACGCCTTCCGCCTTCGGCTGGTGTTCGGCGTCGGTCCGCTAGAAGCGGCCCGACGCCCAGAGTCCAGCCGCACCGGGCGCGACGCTGGGCACGACTTGAAGCGACGCTGTCGATCGCTCTGCACGCTGCGCAGGAGCGGTAAAGTACACGATGGCGCCGCCGGCGAGCGACGCGACGCCCCCCAAAAAGAAGACGTTGGAAGCCGTCGCTTGGGCGCGCATCGTATCGAGCTGCTCGCGGACAGGCGCGCCGCACGCGCCTTGAGCGCAGCTGTCGTTGAGCGAAGCGCGCGTCGAGGACGCTTGTAAAGCAAAAATCGTCCCCACGGCGAGGCTCGCGAGTCCCGTTCCGCCGAGCACCCAACCGACGGTTCGCTGCGTACCTCCGCGATCGGGGTCGAAGTCCGGTTGCGCGGATGGCGCGAGCGCCGGCGCCAGTGGCGCTCGATCGCGCCAGGGCGCGGTGTCGCGATCGTCGGGACGCGCCGGCGACGAGGACGACGGTGTGGGATCGGGCGACAACGCTGGATCGCGATCCTCGTCGAGGAACGGGATGACGACGGAAACGGTGGTCTTGCCGGGACTGAGACCAATCGTCGTCGACCACGCGCGTCGGCCTGGCGCGGCCGCGGAGATGACGTGCAAGCCGGTGTCGACCGGAACGGGAACCCCGCGGACGGCATCGGCAACGAGCGCGCCGTCGCGCCGTATTTGCAATCCCTCGATCTCGTTGCCGGGAGGCACGACGATCTCGATGCGTCCGAGCTTCGCATCGAGGCGCTTGGCGTTGTCCCGCGCCGATCCCGCGAGCACGTTGTCGCCTCGCGTTTGGGCCCAGTCCTGCGCGTCGCCATACGACATCCACGCGCGGGCCGTCATGCCAGCTCGCTCTTGGCAATCCGCCAACTTCATGAATCTGCGCGCACCGGGATCGAGCCGTGCGCTGGCCTCGTATTTGCGGCAAGCGTGGGCGTATTCGCCTCGCGCGACGAGCGCGGCGGCCGCGCCAGCAAGGGCCTCGGCCTCCAGGCGATCGGTCGGTGTTTCGGCGTGCGCGGCTGGCGACGCGAGGCCCAGGGTCAAACCAGCGACGCCGAGGCCCACCTTCCAGGGATGACGATTCATGCGACCCTTCGCCTCCAACCTCGTATCCTGTCGCAGCAGGGCGATTCGATCAAGCGCCGGCCCCGGCTTTCGCTTGACAGGCCGCGGCGGGCCTCACTCAATACCCCGCCGCCAGCCCGTCCTTGCGAAACTCCGAAGCGCCCCAATAAACACCCGTGTTCGGATCGCGCAGGATCGCTTGATGGCCACCAAAGACGCCGGTGCCGGGCGCGTAGAGGACCTTGTGACCCCGCCGGGTGAGCTCGTCGGCGATCGTCTGCGGCACGCCCGTTTCGAGCTGGACGACGCCGCCGTCGACCATCGGCGGCAGTCCGAGCGGTTCGGTCGAGCCATCGTGGTGAAAGCGCGCCGCGTCGCCCGCCTGCTGCACGCCCATGCCGAAGTCGATCATGTTGACGAGGATCTGGGCGTGGCCCTGGGGCTGCATGTCGCCGCCCATCAGGCCAAAGCTCAAGAGCGGCTGGCCAGCTTTCGTCACGAAGGCCGGAATGATCGTGTGAAAGGGCCGCTTGCCTGGCGCGTAGGCGTTGACGTGTTTCGGATCCAGCGCAAACTGCTGTCCGCGGTCCTGGAAGGTAAAGCCCAATGTCCGCTCATCGAGGCTCGAAGGCACGAGCCCCGATCCTACGCCGCGGTAGTTCGACTGGATCAGACTGACCATCATCCCCGACTTATCGGCAATCGTCAGGTAGATGGTGTCGCGTTGGGTGTCGCCCAGCTGACCCGGCAAAACCTCGCGCGCGGCGCGCTTCATGTCGATCATTTTTGCGCGCTTCGCCGCCCAGTCTTTGCCGAGCAAAAACTTGTAGGACGCGCCGTCGGCGAGATACACCGCGCGGTCTTCGAAGGCCAGCTTCTTGGCCTCGATCATGACATGCCAGAAGTTGGGCGAGGCGCGGCCCATGGCCGCCAGGTCGAACCGCTCGAGGATGTTCATCATCTCGAGCGCGGCCACGCCTTGACTGTTGGGCGGTAACTCCCAGACGTCGTAGCCACGATAGTTGATCGAGATAGGCTCTACCCATTCGCTGTGCTGACGCTGGAAGTCCGACTTGCGGTGGGGCGCGCCAATCTTCTTGAAATAAGCCTCCATGGCGTCGGTCAGCGGGCCCGCATAGAAGGCGTCGCGCCCGCCGGCGACGATGGCGCGGTAGGTGCGCGCCAGATCGGGGTTCTTGAAAATCTCGCCTTCTTTGGGCACATGGCCGTTCGGTACGTAGACCCTGCGCATGTTGGCGATCTCTTCGAGGTCACCGGCCTTGAAGCTTTTCTCGAACGAAGCCACGTTCGCTGCCAGCGCCTTGGCGATGTATTCGGTCATCGGAAAACCTTCTTCCGCGTAGCCGATCGCACCGGCGAGGATGTCCTTCATCGGCAGCTTGCCGAAACGACCGTGGAGCGCGAACCAGCCGTCGACCGCACCGGGGGTCGTCACCGACCGCCAGCTGTGGGCAGGCAACTCCGGCCGATGGTTGTTGGCCTTGCTGAGCTGCTCCAGCGTCTGCCCCGCCGGCGCGCGTCCCGAAGCGTTGAGGCCGTGCAGCTTTCTCGTCTTCGGATCCCAGACGATGACGAACAAGTCGCCGCCGATCCCGGAACCGGTCGGCTCCATCAGACCGAGCGCAGCGTCCGCCGCGATGGCCGCGTCGACCGCGGTGCCGCCCTTTTTCAGGACGTCCACGGCGATCTGCGTGACGAGCGGCTGCGAAGTGGCCGCCATGCCGTTTAGCCCGAGCACCGCGGATCGCGACGCCCACGGCGCGCCCGAATAGCGATCACCCTGGTCCTTGAGCACGGGGACGACAGGGCCGGGGGGCGCGGCCGCAAGCCCCAACATCGCGGTAACGATCAAAGCGAGCCTGCGCATGACATTTTCATCCCTGGTCTGCCCCGGAAATCTGGACGACCTGGGTCCACGACAGTCGCTTCCCTACGGTCTCCGAGTGCCACCTCGGGAGATACGCCCTCGAGAAGACCTTGCCAAGACCGGATGGCACGCCAGGCGTGGAAGTAGGAAGCGGCGTCTCCGGGGATCGAACCCGGCTCGATCTGGCTTTGCAGTGCCCTCGCCATCCCAGATGGAAGACGCCAGACGCGCGATGCGCTAGCCGCAACAGTCCAGCGAGAGGCGTGCGTGGTTTGCAGCAGACTGCTGCCATTCGTCCAACATCGCCTCGAATCGAGCCGGACCGCAGGTGCGTACCAGGACGAACTCTTTGCCCAGCTGGCGAGCCAGCTTCTTGGCGAGGTACATGCTGCCGTGGCTGTTGATGGCCGTCTGCATCACGACGAGATCGGCCCGCTCGATGATGGCCCGTAGAACCTCGGCGCCGCGGCCTCCTACGTGACCGCCGTGGTACTCGAGCCGGTGCCCCGCCCGCCTGGCGACGCGTTGCAGAATGGTCGTTTGATGTTCGACCCCGCCCACGAGAGCGATGTTCATCGAAATCCTCCTCTCCCCACCCGTCCGATCGCCATGGGCGATGAGTCGGTCGTCGCGCACAGACGCACAAAAGCAGGAAAGCTCACGACCCCGCAGGGTGGTGAGCTTCCCGAATCTCTACTCCGTCTACGCCGCGCGACGGAGGGCGAAGCCCACCAATTCATCTCCACGACAACAGCGGCGCTCGTTCACGATCATGACCGGCCCGAGCATACGCACGGGCATTCGCTTCGTCAATTCCATTTCTACTTTCGTGTCCAAAGCGTCACTATAGTAGAGGCGCCCGGTCGGAGCGGCTCCGGGGGCTGCGTACCGCCGGGCGACGGGGAAGCGGGAGCGCTCGACGGGGCATCTTCGTGTTCAGCGTCTTCCGTTCTGTAAAGTAGACATAGTGCTACTACAGTAGACAGCTGGCGCGCCAGCGGCCGTCCCTACGAGCACAGGCGACCGCATCACCGACCATGACCGAGCCGCCGATTGGCTCCGATGGGAAGAGACGTGCGTGGCCGGTGGCCCGGCGGCTCAAAAATGGCCGTACAACGTCACATTGAGGCTGCGGTCGACCTTCGACGATCCTTCGGGCGCGCTGCGATCCCAGAAGACGACCTCGGTCAACAGGCTCAGGTTGTCGTTAGCCTTCACGGAAAAGGCCGGCACGTGCATCCGCTCCTTCACCGACACGTCCGTATAGGATCCCAGGCTGAAGTTGTAGCGAAGGGTGAATCGATCGTACGTGTATTCACCGCCCGCGAGGACGTAGTCATTCTTGGCGGACGCGCGCCCCGCCGTCGCCGGCGCGGAAGCGGTCGCCGGGCTGCCGGCATAGGGAAAATCGGTGACCGTCGCGCCATCCTGGCGAAGCACTTCCCCCCACAACCCGAAGCCTTTGCCCGTGATCGCCACGTCCGCTGCCCCGCGGTAGACCGTGTGCCTGCCGTCTGGCAGATCAGCCTGCAAAGACGAAGCCGAGAGGCCGACCTTCAGCGTCGTGGTCGCGGCGAGCGCGGCGAACGGCTCGAGTCGGACGATGCCTTCGTTGCGTCGGTGCGACCCAGCGATGGAGAGGGTATCCCGCCCGGTGAGCGAGACGTTCGTTCCGCCGTCGATGACGAAGTACTGGGCCACGTAATTGACGCCGGTCGAGCCACCCGTTCCTCCTTCGATGGAAATCCCGTAGTTCGGCGCGAGCTTCATCCCATCGTAGACCTGGACATTGCCATAGAAGGAATTGTCCCAAAAGAGGCCGAGCCGACTGTAGACCTTGCCGACCTTGATCTTGGCATACGGAACTTCCGCCGAACCGTATGCCTCCTGCAGCCACGCGGTGCCGGCGAAGAACGAGCGCAGCTTCGTATCTCGAAAGCGCGGCTCGAGATGCAATCCAAATGGCCCGAGAATCCCGTCGGCGACGATATTCGCCCAGAAGACTTCGAGGTTGTTCTTCGTGCCTTCGGTCAATGGCTGATAAAACCATAGAATGGCGCCCGCTCCGAGGGTGAGCTTGGGCGATGGGTCCGGCTCATGGGCTGCGGTGGGAGCGACGGCCGACGGTTGCGCCGCTGGCGCATCGGGGACTGGCTCCTTTTCCGGAGCGACCGCCGACGGCGCGGTGCCCTCCGCGGGAATGGATTGGGCGCTGGAGACGGATGCCGTCCCCATCGCGGCAACGAGGATGCGTGAAGGAAAGGAAGAAGAGCGGCGCAGCGAGCAATCATCAAGCATGGGCGGTTGGGTTCTCCTCGACGGTACGGTTCGGACATTCCTCCCCCGCCCGCAGTGGAGCGGCGCGTGTGCCGCAATCCGTTCACGTACAAGGCAAGGCGGGCATCGACTCCTCGTTGCGCGCGCGAAGACTGGCGCCGGTGCCCAGGTACAGTTCCTTGACGTCGGGCCTGGCTCCCAGCAGCGCGGCGGGACCGCTCGCAGCGACGCGCCCTGTCTCGAGCACGTAGCCATAATCCGCGTAACGCAGGGCCATCGTCGCGTTCTGCTCGGCGAGAAGAAAGCTCGTGCCCTCCTTGCGGTTCAGGTCACGCACGATGTCGAAGATCTCCGCCACGACCATGGGCGCGAGGCCCATGGATGGCTCGTCCAGCAAGACGAGCTCCGGGTTTGCCATCAGGGCACGCCCTATCGCGACCATCTGCTGTTCGCCCCCCGAGGCGTAGCCAGACGGAAGATGGCGTCGCGCCTTGATGCCAGGAAAGTACGCATAGATTCGCTCGAGCGCCGCCTTCAATTCCTTTCGACTCGCTCTCCTGGCAAAGGCGCCCGCTTGCAAGTTCTCCTCGATCGTCAGGTGCGGAAAGCAGTGTCTGCCTTCCAGTACTTGAACCAATCCCGCCCGAACCAGATCTCGCGGCGTCCTGCTCGTGACGGGCGCTCCTTGGTACGCGATGACGCCTCGCACGACTTCGCCTCGCTCGGCGGGAAGGAGGCCCGAGATCGCCTTCAAGGTGGTCGTCTTGCCCGATCCATTCGCTCCGAGGAGGGCCACGATGGACCCCCTCGAGACTTGCAGAGAAATCCCTCGCAGGGCGACGATGATGCGCTCGTAAAGGACCTCGACGTTCTCCACCGTCAGAATCGGAGCGTTCGGCGTGGTTGCCCACTCGCCTGTCACAACGGCACCTCCGACGCGCAGTCGCGAGGTTTGATGTTCTTCTCTTGCGCGTACTTCGCGGCCGACGCTTCGATGATGGGCCGGAGCAGCGCCCGGTCGGCCTCCACCCAGTCGCTGATGAGCACCCACTTGTCCCCGTCCCACTGCTGAAATCGAATGCGACCGCCGCCTTCGTGGTCGTCGCACGAGAGCTTGATGCGCTGGAGCAGTCCGAGCGCGCCGAGCTCCTTCAGCCGGGCGTCGTCGATGTTCAAATTCTCGAAACCCCACCTGGTCTGCTCGCCCGTCAGCGGCTTCTTACCGTATTTCGCCTGCGCGATGCGCACGGCTTCCACGTTGAGAATCCCGTTGATGACGCCGAGGTTGTAGTAAACGCTGCCGAAGCGCTTGACGTCTTCCAGATTGCCTTTGCCGGCGTCGACGACGTACTTTTTGATCTCCTGCACCACCGGGAAGTTGGCGCCGGAAGGGTGGGTGGTGATGGAAATGAATCCCTTTCCCACGGCGCCCGCCGGGCGGACGTCCTCCTCGGAGTTGCTCCAGATGTTGCCAATCAAGTGATCGACGGGAAAGCCGGTCTTGGCGGCGGTCTTGATGGCGACGGGGTTCATGACGCCCCATCCGCGCAAGATCACCCAGGCCGGCTGCCAGCGTTTGATCTCGAGCCACTGCGACTGCTGTTCGTTGCCCGGATGGGGCACTTCGATGTGTTTGATCTCGAATGCGTACTTTTTCGCCAGGAGATCGAGGACCGGCCGCGTCTCTTTTCCGTAAGGGGAGCCGTGGTAGAGCGTCACGATCTTCTTGCCCGCGAGCTTGTCGAGCCCGCCTTCCTTTTGCGCGACGTAATTGACGATGGCCGAAACTTCGCTGTAGGGATTGAGCTGCAGCGGAAACACGTAGGGGAATATCCGTCCGTCGGTGGAATCGGTGCGCCCGTGGTTGATGGTGATGAGGGGGATCTTGTCCACCGTCGAGCGATCGAGCGTCGCGTAGGCGATCCCCACGCTGAGCGGGTTGGTCGCCGCGGCCGGGGCCCCGTTCAACCCTTTCTTGAGGCGCTCGTAGCATTCCACGCCGCGCTCCACCACGTACTCCGTCTCGCACTCCGACCAGGTGAGCTTCACGCCGCCGACACCACCGTCACGCAGATTGACCAGGTTGAAGTAGTCGATGGTTCCTCCGAAAAAGCCGGTCCCGCCTGCCGCATACGGTCCCACTCGATAACTCTGGAGCGGGAAATACTGCTCTGGTGCATTGATCAGCACGGCCGGAGTGGCGGGCGCGGCCGACCTGGCCGGAGACGCCTGCTCATTGTGGGTTCGCGCCGCGTTGCACGACGCGCAAAAACCGAGTTGTGAAGCAAGAGCGATGATCTCGAGACGACGAACCCATCGTTTCACGGTTTCCTCCTCATGACGACCTTGCCGATAGCGGCGCTGTCAGTTTGAAAGGTGCAAATCAGCCGACGACTCTCTGCCTGAAATCGCGAAAGAGACGAGCCAGGCCTTCTGGCTCCTTGACGAGAAAGAGGATGATGGAACTTCCGAACAGGATTTTCTGCGCGTTCTGCAGGTGACCGGGATCGACGACCCCGGCGAAAAACGTCGTGGCGACGTTGTCCAGGAGGATGGGCAAGAGCACGATGAACGCCGCTCCGAAGAACGACCCTGCCACGCTGCCGAGGCCGCCGATGATGATGATGAACAGGATCTGGAAGGATCGGTCGAGATCGAAGCCGTGCGGCTCGACCGTGCCGAGATAGGCGAAGGCCCAGAGGGCGCCCGCCACGCCGCAATAAAACGAGCTGATGGCGAACGCCAGGAGCTTGGACCGCAGAATTCGGATTCCCATCACCGCGGCTGCGGTATCCATGTCGCGAACCGCCATCCAGCTTCGACCGGTCGCACTGTTCACGAGGTTACGCGCAAGGACCGTCAAGATGACCACCACCCCGAGCGATAGGAAGTAGCGCCCCGCTGGCGAGCTCAGATCGATCCCCATGACAAAGAGACGCGGTGCACTGATGACGCCCGACGAATTGTCATTGGATAGCCACGAGATTCGCGTGAGCGCCCATTGCACGAAGAACTGCGCTGCAAGCGTGGAGACGACGAGATAAAAGCCTTTGATGCGCAGACTGGGCAGACCGAAGAGAACGCCGAGGAGAGCGGCCGAGAGCCCCCCCAGCACCAAGCTCACCAAGAGAGGCATGCCCGGTACCCGGAGCAGGAAATTGTAAGAAGCGAACGCGCCCACCGCCATGAAGGCGGACGATCCGACCGAGAGCTGGCCCGCGTAACCGGTGAGCAGATTGAGCCCCAGCCCGGCCAGCGAGAGAACCAAGAAAGGAACGAGGATCGCGCTAAACCAGTAGTCGGTTCCGAGGAGGGGTACGACGCCGAACGCGACGGCCAAGAGCGCCCACCAGCGAAGAGGGCTGGCCAGCGCGGCGAGTCGATGGATCCTGAGGGACCCCGGGGACAATCCTTCGACATCCACGCAGGACACGTTCAAAGCCTTTCAATCGTGGCTTCGCCGAACAGGCCGGTGGGACGGACGAGCAAGAAGAGCAGCGCCAGCACATAGGGAAACCAGTTCTCGATGCCGCCGCCCACATACGGTCCGAGATAGACTTCCGCCAATTTCTCGGACGAGCCGACGAGGAGGCCGCCGACCACGGTGCCAGCAATCGAGGAGAAGCCGCCGATGATGAGGACGGGGAGAGCCTTCAACACCACCAGCGACAAGGAAAACTGGACGCCCACGCGCGCGCCCCACAGGAGACCCGCCACGAGCCCGACGAATCCGGCGACTGCCCACACCGCCGAGCCGAGCGTCTTCATGTCGAGCCCCACCGCGATGGCCGCCAGCGGATCGTCGGCCACCGCGCGCAGGGACAGCCCGATGCGAGTTCGATTGAAGAGCAAGCTGAGGGTCAGTACGAGAACGGCCGCGGTTCCCGACGCAAAGAGGTCGAACTGACTGACACCCACGCCCAGAAAATCGATGGGCTTGTCGTCGATACCGAGGTCGAGCCCGTGGACCTGGGCGCCCCATAGCATCTGGGCGAGCCCTTCGATGATGAAGCTGAGACCGAGCGTAGCCATGAAAAGCGTCGTCGCTGGCCGGTTGACCAGATGACGCAAGATGCCGCGCTCGATCACCACCGCGAGCGCCAGCATGACGGTCAGCGTGATCACCAGCGCCAGCGCCGGGCGGACGTTGCGTTCGACGATGCCCACATAAGTGAGGGCGGCAAATAGAACCATCGACCCTTGGGCGAAGTTGAATACGCCGGATGCCTTGTAAATGAGGACGAATCCGATGGCGACCATTGAATACATCACGCCGGCCAGGAGGCCGCCGATCATCACTTCCATCAGAAACGACATGAGTTCTTTGGTCCGGCGAGGCTGGGGTCAGTGCGCGATCCCCAGGTACGCATCGATGACGCCTTGGTTCGTCCGTACCTCTTCGGGCCGGCCATCGGCGATCACGCGACCGAAGTCGAGCACCACGACATGGTCGGAAATATCCATCACGACACCCATGTCGTGCTCGATGAGGACGATGGTCGTCCCGAGCTTGGCGTTGGCGTCCAGGATGAACTGGCACATCTCGCGCTTTTCTTCGAACGTCATCCCCGCCATCGGCTCGTCGAGCAGGAGCATCTTTGGCTCGGCGCAAAGAGCGCGCCCGAGCTCGACGCGCTTCTGCAGACCATACGGCAACGTACCCACGGTGGCATGGATGTGGCGCTCCAATCCGAGAAGCTCGACGATGCCGTTGACCTTCGACCGCTGTTCACGCTCTTCGCGCCGAGCCGCACGCGTACGAAACGCGTGCCCCAGAAAATGGGTACGTATTCGTAGGGTGCGGCCCGTCAGGAGGTTGTCGATGACACTCATGCCCTTGAAAAGGGCGATATTCTGGAACGTGCGAGCGACTCCGAGCTCCGCAGCGAGCTCCGGCCGCATGACCTCGTGCTTCGATCCCGCGAACGCGATCGTTCCCGCCTCGGGCCGATAGAGCCCGTTGATGACGTTGAGCATCGAACTCTTGCCTGCGCCGTTGGGACCGATGATGGCGCAAATCTCCCCTTCCGCGACCTGAAAGCTCACGTCGCTGATCGCGCGGACTCCCTTGAACGACAATGAAATGCGCTCCACGACGAGGAGCGGCAAGATGGCGGAGGCCGCGGGATAGACCGGGGCACGCCCGTGCCGCAGAAGATCGGCCGTCATGCGGCCTTCTTTTGCTGCTTCTCCAGCTCACGCACGAGGGGCAAAATGCGTTTGCCGAAATACTCCACCTCTTCGAGGTAATGGAGAAAGCCGCCCAGCACGAGATCGACACCAATCGCCTTGTACTCCAGGATCTTGTGGGCAATCTGCTGGGGCGTCCCTACCAACCCCGGGCGGAAGCCGTCGTTGTATTGGACCAGATCTTCGAAGGTCGACGTTGCCCAGTTGCCCTCCCCTTCCGGCGAGGCCTTCCCCGCTTGCTTGACGGCGTGGCCGAACGCCTTGACGGCTTCGACGTCGGCATGCGCGACGATGTCGGCCAGCACCTTCTTCGCTTCCTCTTCCGTTTCACGGGCAATGATGAAAGCGTTCATCCCGATTTTCGGCGGGCGACGTCCGATCTCGGCGGCCTTGCTGCGGATGTCGTCGACCTGCGCCTTGATCCCTTCGCGCGTATTGCCGTTGCAGAAGTACCAATCCGAAACGCGAGCGGCCATGTCGCGCGCCCCTCGCGAAGTGCCGCCCTGAAATATTTCCGGGTGCGGTGATTGCAGCGGCTTCGGCTTCAAGTTGTAGCCGTGAATTCGATAGAAATCGCCGGAGAAGGAGAAGTTGTCCTCCGTCCAGGCGCCCCTCAGCACGCGGATGAACTCTTCCGACCGACGGTAGCGCTCGTCATGCTCGAGCCAGGGCTCCCCCAGGGCCGTGAATTCGCCTTTGAACCAACCGCTGACGATGTTCACGGCTACCCGACCGTTCGACAGATGATCGGCCGTGGCGAGGAGCTTGGCGAGCACGCCGGGCTGCCAAAGACCCGGATGAACGGCGGCAATGACTTTCAGTCGCTCCGTGGCCAGGAGCAGCGACAGACTGAATGTCGTCGATTCGTGCTGGAACTCGGCGCCGTAGCTGGCCATGTACCGAACTTGGCTGAGCGCATATTCGAAGCCACTCTTCTCGGCAAGGACGGCGAGCTCGCGATTGTAGTCATAGCTCCAATCGGTGCGCTGCTCGATCTTGCTTACCACGAGGCCCCCGCTCACGTTGGGAACCCAGTAGGCAAACTTGAGGGGAGCTTCCGTCTTTTCGTTGGTCGTCGTACTCATGAGTCCTTCCTCCTCGCTGACGTCTATTCGCCGCCTTCTTCGAACAGCTCCAGGGGCAATCCCACCAGGGTCTTGCCGATCCACTCGCGAGCGATGTTGTTCGATGGGCCCATCGCAATCGCGGCCCGCGCATCGCGGAAGTAACGCTCGAGCGGGCCCCGCTTGTACCCGTATCCTCCGCTCACATCGAGCGAAAGGCGGGTGACGTCGTTGACCACCTCGGCCGCGTGCACCTTGAATTGGGTGAGCTGAATGAGGATCTCGCCTTGCGGCTTGCCCGCGGCCTGGAGCTGGTCGAGCCTGTCGGCGAGGGCGTCCTGCCAAGCCGGCAAGCTTTCGATGAGCACCTTGGCCTGACCTAGCTGTTGACGAAGAATCTGATAGTCGGCCAGGCGTCGGTTGAAGTCGCGATGCAGCGTTCCCAATGCATAGTCCGTCACCGTCTCCAGCGCGCCGCGGGCCACGCCATGCCAAGCGGCTCCGAGACCCACCAAGTACACCGGCGAAACGCCGTGGTAGATGATGTCCTTCCCCTGTCCCTCCGCGCCGAGTCGGTCGCTCGCTGGCACGTGCACGTTTTCATAGCGGATAGGCCCGCTGTGGTTGCCGTGCACGCCGAGCGCGTCCCATGGGCTCGCCTTGATTCCTTGGGCGCGCCCATCGACGATGAAGAAGGTGATGTCCGTCGGACCCTTCGCCGCCGGAGAGCGGGTCTGCACGACATAGAAGTCGGCCTGTCCGGAGCTCGTGGTGAACGATTTTTCGGCGCTGAGGAGATAGTCGGCTCCGTCGCGTCGCGCTTCGCTGAAGTTGAACCACCAATGGCCGCCCGACGCCCTTTCGCTCGTCGAGTAGGTGCCAATCAAGCCGTCCCGAATGGGGACCAGCCAGCGCTTCTTCTGCTCGTCACTTCCGAAAAGCTGCACCGTCTGCGCGGCGCCGACGTGCATGACGTACACCAGGGCTGTCGACGCGCAAGCGCGGCCGATTTCCTCGGCCGCGATGCCAAACGCCCGATGGTCGAGCCCGAGACCCCCGAGCTCCTTCGGAACGAGGACGCCGTTCCAGCCAGCCTTGGCGAGCGCACGCAGATTGTCACGCGGAAAAACGCCGTCGCGGTCGGTTCGCTCGGCGTTCGGCCGCACGACCTCCTCGACGATGGTTCGGATTTCCCGTCTTACCTGTTCATAGTCTCGAGTGGGCATGAATTCTCCGGGGCGGTCAGAAGCGGGCGGCATGCCCGGTGAACGAGCCGTGTTGGGTCGGCAGGGTGGCTTCGGCGATGTGCTCGATGAGTGACTCGTGACGCCGACGGAAGGCGACCAGATCGGCAATGCTGATCTGTAAGAGTTCAAATCGGCGAGCAAAGCGTTGGAGCTCGGCTCCCTTCGCCACCGTGCCATCGGGATTCATGATTTCCGAGAGAACCCCGTAGGGTCCGAGGCCCGCGAGACGAGCCAGGTCCGAGGCGGCTTCCGTGTGACCACGACGACGAAGGACGCCCCCTGCTCGGCAGCGAAGAGGAAAGACATGTCCCGGCCGTGCGAACTCCCCCGGGCCGATCGCGCTATCGGCGAGCGCACGCAGTGTGGCGCTCCGATCGGCCGCCGAGATGCCCGTCGTCGTACCGCGGCGGTAGTCGGCCGACACCGTGAAGGCGGTGCCATACGAATCGGTGTTCTCGGCCACCATCAAGGGCAGGTGCAATTCGGCCAGACGCTCCGCCGGAAGTGTCGCGCACACGATACCGCTCGTGTGACGCAGCATGAAAGCGATTGCCTCCGGCGTCGCTCGACTGGCGCCCAGAATGAGATCGCCCTCATTTTCCCGGTCCTCGTCGTCGACGACGATCACGAACTCACCGCGCGCGACGGCGGCGATCGCCTTTTCGACCTTGCCCGCGATCACTTCGGCTCCCTTCCGGTCACGTCGAATCGCAGCAGCGGGGCAGCGGGGGCGCTCATCCTGTCCGGTATGAATCACTTTCCATGCCAGTCGACTTCATCGCGTAACGGCGGCGCAACCGGCCCATGCGGCAATTGTCAAAGACATCCTGTTGGCAATGACGCAACGCATGCTGCCCGGGTGCTTCTGGGCAAGCAGCACGGAGCAATCGTCCCATCGCCATGGAGGGAGACCGCCAGGGCGCGCCAGCGCCGTCACCAGGGCCGCCAAGAGATTGGGTAGCTAGGCCTGAGTCTTCACAAAAGACCCAGAGACCCTGGCGCCCTGGCGGTTTCTTCCCGTGACCGTCCCACGCGTTGTGACGAATGGTGGGATTTGTGCCTAGTTTTTCACGGCAAGACGCGAAGTAGGCGCGCGGAGGCGGGCTGCGGGGTGTGCGCCGAGGCCGGGCGATCCTCGGGTCGCTTGGCGCGGGCGCCGGGAATTTCTCGGTACTGCATCAGCCGCGCGCGGACCACATTGCGACTGACTCCGAGGAGCTTGGCCGTCTGCACCTGGTTTTCGTCGCAATGGGAATAGGCGGTTCGAAACAGCACTTCTTCGATGTATTCGAAAAGGTTGGGGAGGTTCTGCTCGAAGAGCTCGGCCAGCGCTGTCTCGAGGGCAGCGCCCTTGGCTATCGGCGGTACTGGCGGTTTTGATTTCGTCCGGAGCGTCGACAGGCGAAGATCTGCGGCAGCTACTTGGTTGCCATGGCAAATGAGCAGAGCGTGATGGATCACGTTCTCGAGCTCGCGGATGTTCCCTGGCCAGGCGTGGTCGAGTAACCGCTCCGTCGCATCCGGCAAGAGAACGGCAGCGGGGCGGCCGAGCCGTTGGCGATAGAGCTCGAGGAAGTAGCCGGCCAGCGGAAGAATGTCTCCCTTGCGCTCCCGGAGTGCCGGAACCGCCAGGGTGGCAACGTTCAACCGATAGAACAGATCCTCGCGAAAATGACCAGCGGCGACCGCTTCGTCGAGCTTCACGTTCGTTGCCGCAACGAGGCGCACGTCGATCGGCACCGCGCTGCGCGAACCCAGTCTCACCACCTCCCGTTCTTGAAGAACGCGCAGAAGCTTGACTTGGATAGCCAAGGCCAGATCTCCGATTTCATCGAGAAAGAGGGTGCCGCCGTGCGCTGACTCGAACCAGCCCGGCTTCGATGCGATGGCACCGGTAAACGCGCCCCGCTCGTGCCCGAAGAGCTCGCTTTCTGCGAGGTTCTCGGAAAAAGCGCCGCAGTTGACCCCGACGAATGGCCTGTCGCGGCGCGCGCTCAAGTCGTGCAGGTGGTGCGCCACGATCTCTTTGCCAGTGCCCGTCTCGCCCGTGATGAGAACCGAGGCATTGCTCGAGGCAACCTGCTGGATCTGATGAAGGAGCGCCTTCGAACGTGGATCCTCGAAGACGAGGGCCTTGGCGCGGATGGAGAGCGGCGCGGCGTTGGAGCTGGTGAGCGTCAGAAGGGTCATTGCGGAGCTTCTCGATGCGTTTCTACTTTACGAGACTAGTGTCTAGTATAGTATCGCACGCGCTGTCAACCCGCGGTTGTTCTCCGAGCGCCCCGCTTAGGTTCGCGAAAACGGGCGCTCGTCTTTCGTGACGGCTGTGCTCAGCGGCGGTCACGCACGGGCCCGGCACGTGCACGGCGCTACGTCGCCGGCGCGTGCGGGTGTGTTTCTTCGCGATGTCGATGCCGCTACGCCAGCGCGTAGAGGTAATCGACGAACGATCGTATGGCGCCGTCGAGGCCGACCATCTTGGGGTTGCTCGACTCGATGAGGTAATACTCGTCCGGCGCGTGCGCGCGCAGCCCGTGACCCAAGCCGAAATGTCCGGCCGCGAGTTTCAGCGGCTCGCCGGTGAACACGTAACCCGGCCAGGAGCCTCCACGGCGCGGCCACAAGATGGGATCGATCCCGCTGTCGCGGTACACCTTCTGTTGCGCCTTGATCATCGGCGCGTCGGGCGCGGTGGTCGTCGGGTCATAGCCGCCGGTCACGTTCACTTCGATATCGCCAAAGCCTTTGCTCTGCAGGTGCTCGCGCAACTTGGCCACGGCACCCTCGCGCGTCATGTTGGGCACGAGCCGCAAGTCGATCTTGGCCACCGCCTTGTGCGGCAGGATGGTCATGCCGCCGCTGCCGGTGTAGCCGCCGACGAGTCCTTCGATGTTGATGGTGGGCCGGGCGGCGAGGTCGGCGAGGGCCTGACGCCAGTCGGCGTCGCGCGCCCAGCGCTGCACGCCCATGGATTGCTTGGCCTTCGCTTCGTCCATGCGTTTGGCGGCGTCGTCGAGCATGACATTTTCCGCAGCGCTGAGCGGGCGCAGGGCGTCGGTATAGCCGGCGATCGCCGGATCACCCTTGGTGTCGACGAGGCTGTGCAGTGCTTCCACCAGGTGCCACGCGGGACTGTCGAGGCGCGCCTTGTTGCTGGAGTGCACGTCCTTGGCCGGTCCCCTGCCCCACTTTTCGCCGGTGGAGACGAGCTCGAGCTCCACGACCCCCTTGGCACCGAGCGAGATGGTGACCGTACCGTCGAGCGACTGCGCCGCTTCGGGCATGAAGATGCCTGTGCACTTCGCGAGGGCCGCCTTGACCTCGGGTGCAAGCACGATCTGCGAGAAATGAGGCGAACCGATTTCCTCTTCCCCTTCGGCGACGAGGACGATGTTGACCGGCACCTTGCCGCCCGCATCGCGGATGGCGTGCAGCGCCGAGAGCAAAGAAGCCTGCGGTCCCTTCTGATTCACGGCCCCGCGGCCCATCACGCCCTTGCCGAGATTCGGCAGATCGACGATCTTCGCCTCCCACGGGGGTGACGTCCACTCCGAGGGAGTCACCTGCTTCACGTCGTACATGAAGTAGAGGCCAATCGTGCGCTTCGCGCCGGCGTCGAGGGTGGCGAAGATGCCCGGGTGACCGTCGGTGGGCATGCGCTCTGCTTTCTGAAATCCAGCGTCGCGCAGCATCTTCATCGCGAGCTCGCAACCTTCCGTCATGCCCCGATTCTCGGCGGCGATCGACGGCTGCCGGATCCAGTCCTGCAAACGCCGCACGGCGTCGTCGTGGCGGCGCTGGATCTGTTGGTAGACCGGTTCGAGCTTGGCCGCGGCCTGCGTATTCGACACACAGGACACCGCAACGGCGGCACCGATCGCACTGCCGAGAAACTCGCGGCGATTCACTTCGCTCATGGGGGGCCCACTTTCGGAAGGTTGACCGACCGGCGGCCGGTATTGGCCAGCCACGCCGGGAAGTCAACGACGCAGCGCTACGACGCCCGTTCCGGAGCGCCGCCGATGCAGCGACGTTCAAACGCGGCGGATCGAGCGGAATTTCACTCTCAAGTGCGTCATCTCGTCGGCGCTCGAAGACGCGAGCACGCTGTACTCGATCTCCTGATGTTCGGCTGCGGGCCGCATCCGTCGCCTCCCTGGGTCGTCTCTTGCGATCAGCGCTTTTTTTGGCTGAACAGATCGCCGAGCGTCCCGAATTTTGGCGATCCTGTCTCGCTCTTGCCCTGCCCTTGGGTGCGGTGCGCTTCGTACTCGCGGCGCTCGACGTCGGCGTTGAGCGCGACGACCGATAGCTTGATGCGATTGCGGTCGTCGATGGCGATGATCTTCGCTTCGAGCTCGGTGCTGAGGGGGAACATCTTGTGCAGATCGGCACCGCGCGGAACGCCGAGCTCGGCGGTGGGGACGAGACCGCGGACGCCGCGTTTTCCGGGCCCTCCTGCCGTGATCTGCAGAAAGACGCCGTAGCGTTCGACGAGGGCGACCGTGCCTCGAACATTGGCACCGACGGCGAGGAGACCCGCAGCGCCGCCCACGGCAGCCTCGGGGACGGCGTCGGGCTCTTCGGTGACCGGGGGGCGCACGTAGACCGGGGCAAGGCGCACGGCGCCGAGTCGGCCTCCGATCTCGGCGACGCGCGCCGTGATGCGCGAGCCGATTTTCACCGTGAGGTTTCCCTCTTTGCTGGTGAGGTCTTTGCTCTCGATGAAGCCCTCTTGTTTGCCGTCGAGGCCGACGAAGACGGCGTCGCGCCCGATCTGCACGACCACGACGTCGAGCTCCTCGCCGATGTTGAAGGAGCGGCGGTGTGGCGTCGCTTTTCCTGCATCTGCTTCGAAGAGGGCGGCGAACGATTCACCCTTGGAATCCTGCGGCATTCCGTTCTCTTAGCACTTGTCGGGGCCGCTTCACACCTCCCCCGGCCCAGGGTGGCCCGCGGCGCGCTTTCCGCTATATTCCGCGGCCCCATGACCGAGGCACAGGGCACGATTCATCTGATCAGCCTCGGCTGCGTCAAAAACCGCGTGGACAGCGAGGTCATGCTGGGCGTCGCCGAGGAGGCCGGCCTGACCGCCGTCGCGCGGCCCGAGGACGCCGAGACCATCGTCGTGAACACCTGCGGGTTCATCGGCGAGGCCAAGAAGGAATCGATCGCGACCATCTTGGAAATGGCCTCGCTCAAGGAAGGCGGCACTTGCAAACGGCTCGTCGTGGCGGGATGCCTTTCGCAGCGTCATCCCGCGGAGCTCGCCGCGGAGATGCCCGAGGTCGATCATTTTCTCGGGTCGAGCGACATGCTCGGGCTGCGCGCCGTTCTGTCGGGCAAGGCCGATCGCATGCTGGTGGGCGATCCCGCCAGCTGGCTCATCCAGTCGAGCGATCCGCGGCGGCTGACGACGGGCAAAGCCAGCGCCTACGTGAAAATCGCGGAAGGGTGTAACCGGAGCTGCTCGTTTTGCGTCATCCCCCTGCTGCGCGGCAAACAGCGATCGCGCAGCGCCGACGACATCGTGCGTGAGGTCGAGGTGCTCGCCGCGGGGGGCGCCTTCGAGATCAACCTCATCTCGCAGGATACGGTGGCTTACGGGCGCGACATCGGGGCCGGGGCGCGAACGTCACTCGCCGAAGTCGTGCGTCGCGTCGCGGAGGTCCCCGGCGTGCACTGGGTGCGGCTTTTTTATCTGTACCCGGAGACGATCGACGACCAGCTGGTGGAGCTGCTTCACGCCCATCCCCGCGTTTTGCCGTACGTCGATATGCCGCTGCAGCACGCGGCCGACGGCATGCTCCGCCGCATGCGCCGCGGTCATGGCGGCGAAAGGCTGCGTCGCCTGGTGGAACGCCTGCGCCGCGACATTGCGGATCTCACCTTCCGCACCGCCTTCATCGTGGGGCACCCGGGCGAGACGGAAGAGGAGTTTGGCGAGCTGCTCGAATTCGTGAAGTGGGCCGAATTCGACCGGGTGGCGGCATTCCGCTATTCGGACGAAGACGGCTCGCCGAGCAAAACGCTCGACGGCAAGGTGCCCGCCAAGGTGGCCGCCGCGCGCTACCGCAAGCTCATGGCGCTGCAGCGTCCCATCGCGCACGCCAAGAATCAAAAGCTGGTCGGAAAGGCGCTGGAGGTGCTCGTCGAGGGGACGAGCGATGAGCACGAATACGTTCTCATGGGGCGTCACGCCGGTCAGGCGCCGGAGATCGACGGGCAGGTGTACCTCTCCGGCGGAGAGGCGCTGCCGGGGACGTTGCGCCGCGTGCAGGTCGTGCAGGCTTCCGACTATGACTTGGTGGGAGAGCTGATCGAAGACGATCAGCGGGCCGTTCGCCGCGGTTGGGACCGGCCAGAGGGTGACGAGATGGGCGGGAAACGCCGCATTGGGCTGCGCGTCGTGCCCGCCTCGTACCGCTGACGCGCTGCCGCCAGATGCGCCCGGAGGTGTCCACGAACCGCTCCGACCGACGACGCGGCGATGTCGAAATTGCCTATTGCTGTGCGCCCCTCTCCAACTATCGTATTGCCCTCGTATGAAGCAAGCGATCATCCGCAGCGTCTGTGAATGTCAGGCCCAGCTCGAAGCCCGGCTCGACGAGCATCGCTACGTCCTTGCCGGCTTCGCAGTGGGACGCGATCGCGTGCGCGAGCGCGCCCCCGCGCACAGCATCGACGCCCACGAGAAGCGGTTCGACGTGGGATGGCTCTGTCCCATCTGCGGCCGTAACACGCTGCGCAGCTTCGACGCAGAGGGCCTCGCCTGGCGGGACGAGGCGGCGCCCATCCCTTCGACGACGATGCCGGTGCAGCCCGCGGCGCCGCTCGGCCCCGGTCCGGCCACAGGACTCACCTCGATGCCGGCGCCGCCGCTCTTCGCGAAGCCTGCTGCGGCAACGCCGTCGCGCGCGCCCAGCGCCGCTGTGCCGGGTCCCGGGGCAACGCCGTCGCGCGCGCCCAGCGCCGCTGTGCCGGGCGCCAGCGCGTCCGTGGCACCGAAGCCGGTTGCCTCGATTGCACCCGCTCCGGCGACGCCTTCGGTCGCCCCCAGGGGGGTCGCCCCGGGAAGCGCATCGGTCGCGCCTGGCGCGCCGGGCAGCGCATCGGTCGCACCGAAACCGGCAGCACCCGGCGCATCATGGCGTCCACCGCCCGCTCCGGCTGCGGCACCCGGGGCTTCCGCGGCACCACCGAAGCCGAGCACTGCCTCTTCGGCGCCGCCGAGCGCGGCCACCGCAGTCGCGTTGAAGTCGCTGACCACGCCGTCCAAGCCGCCGAGCAATTTCCCCCGCGCGCCGAGCTCGCCGCCAGGCGCCACGAGCGGCGCCCCCGCCAAGCCGTTCAGCGTCCCTCCGGCCCCCGCCGTTCCTAGCCTTTCCTCGGCGCCCGCGACGACCCCGAGCGCCCCGCCCAAGCCGGCCAGCGTGAGCTCACCGGCGCCAACCGCCCCCCCCGCGACGAGCACGCCCCCCGCGACGAGCACACCGCCCGCGACGAGCACGCCGCCTGGATCCGGTAAAGGCGAACCCTGACGCCTCGAGGGGTCAAGGACAGCACGAAGAGCACCGACAGAACTGGCGAGGGCGACGCCTCTCGCTTCAACGCCCGCGTCGTGCCACGAGCTCAGCGCACGAGTGCGAGCTGCAGGAGCAGACCGCGAATCACATTGGCCTTGCCCGTTTCCGCGCTCCGCTCGCGGAGAAAGAGCGCTTGCTTCATGGCGCGCTCGGCTTCGTATCGTCTGCCCATTCGGGCCAGCGTATCCCCCAGCCAGAGCCAGAGCGCAGGGTGCCGCTCCTCGAGAGCACAAGCCTCACGAAACGCGACGACGGCCCGCCGAAGCTCTCCCTTGCGGCGGAGCCGGTGGGCGCGCGCCGTCAGATCGCTGGCGCGATCGAGGACCGCGGGATCGTTGGTCAGGGGGAAAAAGGTTCTGCGCACGGGGGTTATCGGGGTAGGAGCGTGCAGCGCTACTGCACGGTTCGCGCCTCTTTCGTTCGATATGCGAGAGGCGTGCCGGTCGCACGCCCGGCTCGAACGGGCATTTTGTGGGGCTGACCCTGGCAATGACGTCACGCCGCGCCGGTCACCCTGGCAAATGGATCACAGTGACGCCTGGTACAGCGAGAGCAGCTCTGCTCGCGTGCACGGGCGCGGATTGGAACGGTGACAGGCATCGGCTACCGCGCCGTCCGCGAGCTTTTCGAGTTGATCCGATTTCACTCCCGCGGCGCCGAGGGACTCCGGCAAGCCGATGGCGCGCCGCAGATCGCGCAGGCGCGCCACGAGGCCGCGCGACGACGGCTCGGCGCCGAGAGCGTGCGCGGCTTCGGCGAGCTTGGTCTCCGCGACCGGCGCGTTGAAATCGACGACCGCAGGAAGGCAAAGCGCGTTGGCGAGCCCGTGGTGAAGGCCGCACAGATTCGACAGCGGATGCGCCAGCGAGTGACACGCACCTAGCCCCTTCTGAAACGCCACCGCACCCATCATGGCCGCTTTCAACATGGCACCGCGCGCCGCGAGATCCTTCGGTTGGGCGACCGCCTTCGCCAGGTGCTCGGCCACGAGCCGGAGGCCGCCGAGGGCAATGGCATCGGCCATCGGATGGTCGCCGAGGGATACGAATGCTTCGAGGCAGTGCGTGAGCGCATCGAAACCGGTCGCCGCCGTCGTTCGTGCCGGCATGCTGGTGGTGAGCTCCGGATCGAGGATGGCGACATTGGCCATGAGGTGCGGTGAAAAGATGACGGTCTTGCGGCGATTGGCGTCGAGCGTGACGACGCCGCTCCGTCCGACTTCGCTCCCCGTGCCGGCGGTCGTCGGTAGAGCGAGCAGAGGGGGAAGATTGGCCGTGATGTAGGCGTCGCCCCCGGTGGCGTCGTCGTACTCGACGAGCGGTCGCTCGTGGACGCCGGGGCGCGCTTTCAAGCGGATGATCTTGCCCACATCGAGCGCCGACCCACCGCCGACGGCGACGATGATGTCTGCTTTCGCTTCGCGGTAGGCGAGCACCCCCTCGGTCACATTTTTCTCGACGGGATTGGAGTCGACGTCGACGAACGTCGTCATGCCGATGCCAGCGCTCGCCAGTGCCTGTTCCACCGGCGCCACCAGCCCCGCCCCCACCACGCCTTTGTCGGTGACGATGAGCGCGCGCGCCGCGCCGAGACGTTTGACCTCGTTGCCCGTCTCGGCGGCCGCGCCTATGCCGAACAACACCCGCGTCGGAAACGACCAGATCGAAAGCTGCCCCATGGGGGCAAGCTTACCTGCGCGCGTCGGCCCGGTACAAGCCGGTGCTCACATCGGCGGCGGACCGGCGCAGCCGATGACGATGCGAAGCTCGCCGTTGAAGAGGTCCGCACAAGTCTTCGGGCAAAGCAGGATGTTCTCGGGCTTCGTCGGGTTGTCGTAGTACCAACCGTCGCCGCACCCGGCCGAGCTGGAGAAGAGCTTGAGCGTCGTCTCCACGCCGCCGGTCCTGATGACGACGTTGACCAGCCCGGAATCGGTCCGTCCTCCATCGCCCCCAGGGGGGATGCGGTAACTGCAGGAGAAGTTCGTCCGGCTGAGGCGCTGAAAGGACTGTCGGATCAGGTCCGAGGTGGTCTTGGGATCGGTGACGACGACCGGAGCGCCCGTTCCACCCGCCTGGGAGATGGCGCCGAGCGCACTGAGACCGGTTGCCGCCGCGACGACGAAGGTGCGGATCGACGGCACGCCCATGAAGGCGGGACCCGCGATCGACTGGGCGATGTCGTAGGACCCGAGCGGCATGCATTGCGTGGGAATGCCATCCGTCGCCAGCACGACCATCGTTTTCGCGCCGGGATGAGACATCGAGTACGACTTGGCGTGATCGAGGGCACCTTGGAGGGCCGGCGCGGTGGGCGTCAAGCCGGTGGGGGTATGCTTCCGGATGGAATCGACCAACCTTTGCACCTGGGCCGGGTCGCTCATGGGCGCGATCTCCACCTCCGGCGTCGTGTAGTCGGCAACCCGGCAACTCGTATTGAACGTGGTGAGATCGGTCTGCTCGAAGTAGGAGAGCCCGATGCTCAGCAACTTGGCGTCGGCCGATTGGAAGAACTCGACGAGCGCGCCGGTGACCGCATCCCATCGGTTGGGCGGTCCCATGCCATCGAGGAATTCGGCCATCGAGCTCGATTGATCGAACATGATGAGCATGTTGAAAGGCACGGTCTCAACGGCGACTTCGATCCCGCCGCAGATCTTGGCATCGGGATCGAGCGTACCTCCGCCGGTGCCACCGGTCCCCCCGCCTGCGCCACCGGTCGTGATGATGCCGCCCCCATCGAGTACGCCGCTTTTGCCGCCCGCACCACCCGCACCACCCGCGCCACCCGTGGCGCCCTTGCCACCAGTCGTGTTTTCGAAGGTGTTCGAAGTGTCGCCGCCGCAACCGAGCGCAGCGACAAGTAGGGACAAAGTCGACAAGAGTCGAAGGTGATGCATTGAAACCTCAAGGAAAAGAAGGGGTCAAGGAGATGACTAAAAAATTCCACCTCCGGACGCACCAGCGCGCCTTTGCGCTGATTATGAACTGAAACGCCGCATTTGGGTAGGGAAGGATCAGATCGCTTCGAAGTAGCGCCGCAGCTCCCAATCGGTCACTGCGCGTTCGAATTGACGAATCTCCCACTGCCGCGTGCGCACGTAGTGATCGACGAAGGGTTTGCCCAGGATCTCGCGCGCGACTGCGCTTTCGGCGAGAAGCTTGGTCGCTTCGACCAGCGTGCGCGGCAACGCCTTGTGCACTTTGCCTGACGTGCTGGCATCGCCGCTCGCGGGCGGCGGCGGCGTGAGCTCACGAGCGATCCCGTAGAGTCCCGCCGCAAGACAGGAAGCCATGGCGATGTAGGGGTTGATGTCAGCAGCCGTCTGTCGGTATTCGACGCGCGTCGCTTGGGGATCGCCGGCGCCGATGACGCGGATGGCGCAAGTCCGATTTTCGAACCCCCAGCTGGCCGTCAGCGGGGCCCACACGCCGGGCACGTAGCGCTTGTAGCTGTTGATGGTGGGAGAAAAAAGCGCGGTGAGCTCGGGCATGAGCTCGATCTGACCGGCCAAGTAATGACGCATCGTCTTGGACAATCCGTTGGGATCGCCTTCTGCCGCAAAGACATTCTTGCCGCCTTGCCAGAGGCTCTGGTGGATGTGACCCGATGCGCCCGGCAGATCGGCGTTCCATTTGGCCATGAAAGTGACGGCGAGACCATGTTCGAAGGCAATCTGCTTCATGGCCGTCTTGAAAAGAGCGGCCTTGTCGGCAGCGCGCAGGCAATCGTCGTAACGCAGCGCCACTTCGTAGACGCCGGGACCGGTCTCGGTGTGGAGCGCCTCGATCTCGATGTCGAACGCGCGCATGCCGTCGAGGATGGCGCGCATGAGAGGACCGTTCTGCCCCTCGCGCAGCCAGGAGTATCCGAACATGCCCGGAGAGAGCGATTCCAGCTTCTGGAACCCCTTCTCGTGGAGCGTGGTCGGCGTCTCGCGGAAAAGGAAGAACTCGTATTCGACCGAGCACTTGGCGGCGTAGCCCATCTCTTGTGCGCGCGAAATGACAGTGCGCAAGAGCGAGCGCGGGCAGGCGGCGTGCGGGCGTCCGTGCTCGTCGCGGAAATCGGCCAACATGGCGACGGTCCCGGGTTCCCACGGGATTGGCCGCAAGGTCGACGGATCGAGCACGGCGTGGGCGTCGGGATAACCGGTATGCCAGCCCGTCACCTGGGCGTTGTCGTAAAGCACGTCGCCGATGTCCCATCCGAAGATGACGTCGCAGAATCCGAAACCGCCTTCCAGCGCCGAGCGCAGCTTGTCGAACGAGACGTACTTGCCGCGCAGCACGCCGTCGATGTCGAATCCTCCGATCTTGGCGCGGGAGATGCCTCGGTCCTCGAGGTCTTTCAGAAGCGACTGCGCATCGGTCATGGCTAGCCAACCTCGAAGGGCGAGAGCTGCGAAGGAAATGTCGGACTACGTGGGCACCCAGACGGTCTTGGTCTGTGTATAGAGCTCGAGGGCGTGGATACCCATGTCACGTCCCCACCCCGACTGCTTCATTCCGCCAAACGGCGACGCGCTGTCGAAGCCGTTCCACATGTTGATCCACACCGTGCCGGCGGTGATGGCGTGTGCCAGCCGATGGGCGCGCCCCACGTCTTTGGTGAAGACGGCGGCGACGAGGCCGTAGGTCGTACCGTTGGCGAGGGCGACGGCTTCGTCGTCGTCGCCGGCGGTGAGCACCGCCAGCACCGGGCCAAAAATCTCCTCTTGGGCGATGGTCATGGTCGCCTTCACGTCGTCGAAGACGGTCGGCTTGACGAAATAGCCCTTGCTCTTCGTCCCCTCGATGTCGCGCTCGCCCCCGGCCACGACCTTGGCACCCTCTTTCTTGCCGCTCTCGATGTAGCGCAAGACGGTGTCGAGCTGCCGGGCAGAAACCTGCGCTCCCATCATCGTCGAAGGATCGAGAGGGTCCCCCACTTTCATGGCGCGGGCTTTCTCCGCCAGCTTGGCGACGAATTGGTCTTTCACTTTGTGGTGGGCAATGACGCGGCTGGAGGCCGAGCAAACCTCCCCCTTGTTGGCAAAGATGCCCCAGAAGCACGCCTTCACGGCAGCGTCGACGTCGCCGTCGTCGAGAATGACGAGCGGTGACTTGCCCCCGAGCTCGAGGGAGAGCTTTTTCAAGTTGGTGTCGGCCGAGGCGTGCAGGAGGCGCCGCGCGGTCCGAAGGCTGCCGGTGAAGGCGATCTTGTCGACGTCGGGGTGGCGCGCGAGAGCCTCACCAGCGGGATCGCCGTAACCCGGCACCACGTTGAGCACCCCGTCGGGAAGGCCCACTTCCTTGCAGATCTCGCCCAGCAGGAGCGCCGTGAGCGGCGTGTACTCGCTCGGCTTCAAGACCACGGTGTTGCCAGCGGCCAGCGCGGGCGCGACTTTCCAGCACGCGATCAGGAGCGGATAGTTCCAGGGGACGATCTGGCCGCAGACCCCGACGGGTTCACGCAGCGTGTAGCAGAGGTAGTCGCCATCGACGGGGATGGTCTCGCCGTGGATCTTGGTCGTGAAACCGGCGTAGTAGCGGAAGATGTCGGACGAGGGCGGTACGTCGCCGCGCGCTTCACGCAGCGTCTTGCCGTTGTTGAGCGACTCGATCCACGCCAGCTCTTCGGCGCGCTCGTCGAGCATGTCCGCGATTGACCACAGCAGCTTTCCGCGCGTGGAGGCGGGCATCTTGCGCCAGGCTGGATCGCCGAAAGCGCGGCGCGCCGCGCGGACGGCGCGGTCGATGTCTTCGCCGCCCGCGGCGGCGACCTGGGCCAGGGCGGAGCCATCGGCGGGGTTGATGATCTCGAGCGTCTTGCCTTCGATGGCGGGGACCTTCTTGCCGTCGATGAAGAGCGGCGCCACGCCGGCGAATCGCTTGCGAACTTCGGTCGCATCCATGAGAAAGCGCAGTCTAGCAATCCCGCCACCCATTTGACCAGAGGGTCACGAGCCGCGCGCGCGCCCCGCCTCGAGCCAAGGACCGGGTGCACGCCGCGAGCGGCTCGGTCACGGAGGGGCGAGTGCCGCGGCCACCTTCGCGAGCGCGCGAAGGTCATGAACGTCGCCGACCAGCGCCGGCACTTCCACGCGAATCGGACGTTCCTCCCCATCTTCCAGACTCGAGAGCCCGCCGAGATGCCGCCGGTCGAGCTCGCCCTGCCTTGCCTCTTCGTCGAATGCGCGCAGGACGCGCATTTCGCCGTCGGCGGCGAGCTTCACGCCTCGCCGCTCGAGCTCGGCGCGCACCGCTTCCGCGCTCGGCCGTACATCGTGCGCAGGGTGAACGCGATTGACGACCACTGCATCGCGAGGCATCGAAAGCTCGCGCAGCCGGTCGGCGAAGTACAGAATTTCGCGGATGCTGAGCGGGTCGGGCGAGGTCACGAGCACATAGGCGACCTCCGGGCCGCGCAGTGCTTGCCGGACCTCGTCGGCCCGAGCTCGAAAGCCACCGAGCATCTCGTTCAGAAGGACGATGAGCTCCGCCAGCGCTTCGAGAAAACCGGTCCCCGTCAGACGGCCCATGCCGCGCAGTGCAGCGGCTGCGCCGCGCGCGAGCAGATTGACACTGAGCTTGCCCGTCGACTCGAACGCCGAGACGAGCCACCGAAAAACGGGACTGTCGAGCGCGTCGATCATCCGCTCCGGTGCGTCCAGAAAATCGAGGGCATTGGTCGTGGGGGGCGTGTCGATGACGATGACGTCCCAGCGTGGATCGCTGCGCAGCGCATAGAGCTTCTCCATCGCCATGTACTCGGCCGTGCCGGCCAGCGACGTCGAGAGGTAGCGGTAGAGGGTGTTGCGCAAGATGCGATCGCGTACTTCGGGCGAGGACGCGTAGCGGGCGACGAGCTCGTCGAACGTCCCTTTGGTGTCGAGCATCATCACCGTGAGCGAGCCACCGACGTCGAGACCCGCCTCGCGAAAGCGGGCCGGCTCGACGTGTTGCGCCTCGTGCTTCATCTCGGAGAGACCGAGACTCTCGGCGAGCCTTCGCGCCGGATCGACGGTGAGGCACAGCGTCCGCTTGCCCTGCGCCGCCGCGATCAGACCGATCGCCGCCGCCGTCGTCGTCTTGCCCACCCCGCCGCAGCCCACACAGAGGATGACACGACGTGATGCAATCAGCGGCCCGAGTGACACCGCCCTCTTACTACCCCGCCCGGCTCGGGAGGGAAAGGCGATCCGCCTCGCGCGCTGCAAAACCAGGTGCTCGCGGCAGGTGCCGAGGCTTTCGAAGGGTCGCCGACCGTAGCATAGGCCGAGGCACCGGCGCAGCGAGTGGCGGAAGCGTGAATTCGGCGGTGCGGAATCGCGTGACCCGATTTAGTGTACGCGCCATGAATCGACGCTCTGTGCTCGCCATGGGGTTGGCCACCGGCGCCTCGTGCGCGGCCACGCTGGCGGGATGCATGCGCGCCAATTCGGGGCGGCCCGCGACGCAGGCCTTCCCCGGCCCGCACCCCGAGATCGAGGAAGCGACGATTGTCGAGCTCGCCGAGAAATTGCAGCGGCGAGAGATCACGTCCGTCGATCTCGTCGATCGGTACTTGGCGCGTATCGGCGCGCTCGATCGGTCCGGCCCCTCGCTCCGCAGCGTGCTCGAGCTCGACCCCGACGCACGCTCCGTCGCCGCCAAGCTCGACGACGAGCGCCGCACGCACGGACCGCGCAGCCCGCTGCACGGCATCCCCATGCTCGTCAAGGACAACATCGATACTGGCGGGCGCACCCGCACCACCGCCGGCTCACTGGCCCTCCTCGGCGCGCAGCCGATGCAGGACGCGGAAATCGTCATGCGCTTGCGTCGCGCCGGGGCCGTGCTGCTGGGGAAGGCCAACCTGAGCGAGTGGGCCAACATCCGCTCCTTGCAGTCGACCAGCGGATGGAGCGCCGTCGGCGGCCTCACGCGCAACCCGTACGCGCTCGATCGCAACCCGAGCGGCTCGAGCTCGGGTTCGGCCGTCGCGGTATCGTCGAACCTCGTCGCGTTCGCGATCGGAACGGAGACCGACGGATCGATCGTCAGTCCCGCGTCGGTTTCGGGGATCGTCGGTCTCAAGCCGACGGTGGGCCTGGTGAGCCGCTCCGGCATCGTCCCCATCTCCCACTCCCAGGACACCGCCGGCCCCATGACCCGATCGGTGGCCGACGCTGCCATCGTTCTCAGCGTGCTGGCCGGCCCCGATCAGCGCGACGCCGCCACCGCCGTGCTCGGCGGTCGCAGCATCCCCGACTACGCCGCTTCTCTTCGCACCGACGGCGCCCGGGGCAAACGCATCGGGGTGGTGAGAGGCATCAAGTCCATTCCACGCGCGGCGATGGCGGTCTTCGATGCCGCGGTGGAGGAACTTCGCCGCCTCGACGCGATCGTCATCGATCCGGTGGACGTCGGCTCGATGGGGAAGCTAGACGCGCCGGATCTCGAATTGATGCTCTACGAGCTCAAGAGCGACATGGCTGCCTACCTCGCTACGCGGCCGGGAGTATCGGTGAAGACGCTCGACGACGTCGTGCGCTTCAACCGCGAACACGCCGCCGACGAGCTGCGCTACTTCGGCCAGGAGCTGTTCGAACAGGCGGTCAAGAAGGGCGGGCTCGACAGCCCGGGCTACATCGAGACCGCCGCCCTCTGCCGCCGCCTTTCACGCGACGAAGGGATCGACCCCGTGTTGCGCAACCACCGTCTCGATGCGCTCGTCGCACCCACCGGCGGTCCAGCCTGGCTGACCGACTTGGTGAACGGAGATGCGGTCAGCGGCAGCAGCGCGGCCCCGGCTGCGGTGGCGGGCTATCCGAACATCACCGTCCCTGCGGGCTCCCTGCACGGACTTCCCATCGGCATCTCGTTCTTCGGCGCTCCCTTCACCGAGCCAGTCCTTCTGGCCATTGCCTACGCCTACGAGCAGCGGACGCGGCATCGCACGAGGCCGCGGTTCTTGCCGACGGTGGAGGTGTTCTGACGGGGTATTCCGTCGCGCGGTCACTCGGTGAGCACGGTGCCGACCGACCCCGGGCTCGTCACCGCGCGCGCGAGATCGCCCGTGGCGAGCTTGCCCACGACGAGCACCGATCGCACCCCCTGATCGAGCGCCGCAAATCCCTCGGTGAGCTTGGGAATCATGCCGCCCCGGATGCGGCCGTCGGCGATGGCTCGCTTGGCGTCGGCCTGGGTGAGGCGCGCCATGCGCGTCGAAAGGTCGCCCGGGTCAGAAAGCACGGCGCCCACTTCGGTGATCAAGACGAGCGCTTCGGCGTCGAGCGCACGCGCCATCTGACTCGCGACGGCATCGGCGTTGATGTTGTAAACAGCGCCGCTCTCGTCGGCCGCGAGGCACGCCACGACCGGAATATACCCGGCCCCGACCAGGAGCCCGAGCAGCGCCTCGTTGACGCCGACCACGTCGCCCACACAGCCGAAGTCGATGGGCGCATCCCCCCCGCCGGCGACGACCACGGGCGGACGCTTCTTCGCGCGAACGACCAGCGCACTCGCGCCGTGGAGCCCCACCGGCGCTCCTCCCGCGCTCAGCAGGGCGGCGCACAGATCGACGTTGACGGCCCCCGCCACGCTCATCTTCAGCGCTTCGAGCGCGGCAGCGTCCGTGACGCGCCGTCCGGCGATGATCTTCGGCTCTTGCCCGAGCCTGCGCTGCAACTCGGTCACCTGCGGCCCGCCGCCGTGCACGACGACGATGGCATGTCCTGCCTTTTGCAAGGTGACGAGATCGCGCGCCAGCGGCGGCAGATCGTTCGACCGAACGATCTCGCCCCCCAACTTGACCACCAGACAGCGGCTCAGGGCCACGGACCGGTGTCCTCGAGCGTCGTCCGCTCGTCGAGGCCGAGCATGAGGTTCATCGACTGGATCGCTTGCCCCGCGCCGCCCTTGATGAGGTTGTCGGTCACGGAGAAGATGGTGATGAGCCGGCGGCCGTCCGTCGCCGGTCCCACCTGCGCCGCGACTTCGGCATAGTTGGAGCCCGACACCGCCGCCACTTCGGGGAGCCGCTTGGCTGGCGTACGCACGAACGGCTCGTTCACGTACGCCTCGGCGTAGAGCGCCCGCACCTTGTCGGCGGTGATCGATTCCGGTACGTGGACGAACGTCGTCGCGAAGATGCCGCGCACCAGCGGTGCCGAAACCGGGACGAAGCGGATGCGCGCCCCCGGTGCCCCGGCAGCGGCGAGCGTCTCTTCGATTTCAGGGACGTGCTGATGCTCGAGGGGTTTGTACGTTCGCAGGTTGCCGGCGCGCACCGGATGGTGCGTCCCCGCGCTCGGCGCGATGCCGGAGCCGCTGGAGCCGGTGATGGCGACGGTCTCCACCTCGCCGTCGAGGAGACCGGCGCGCGCGAGCGGCAAGAGACCGAGCTCGATGGTCGTGGCGAAGCAGCCAGGAGAGGCGACCCACTTGGCCTGGCGAATCCGCTCCCGGTTCTGCTCCGGCAAACCGTAGACGAAAGTCCCCAGCAGGGCCGGTGCCGGGTGCGGGCCGCCGTAGTAGCGCTCGTACGTCGCCGCGTCGCGCAGGCGAAAATCACCGGAGAGGTCGACGATGCGAACACCGGTTTCGATGAGCTCGGGGACCTGCGTGGCGCTCACCCGATGGGGCAGGCCCAAAAACACGACGTCGACACCCGCTGCCACCTCGCGCGCGGTGAGCTTTTCGAACTCGAGGTCGGTCGCGCCTTCCAGCGTCGGGTGCGCATCGGCCAACGGTTGCCCGATGTAGTCGATCGATGCGACGCGAACGAGCTCGACATCGGGGTGACACAGGAGCCTGCGGATGATCTCCGCCCCGCCGTATCCGCTGCCGCCCATCAGCGCGGCTTTGAAACGTTTCATCGGGCCACCTTAGCACCGCCCTCATCGCGGGGGAGCAAGCCCACGACCGCACTGCGTCGGGGGAAGCGTGCGTCGCGCGCGCGGCTCGCTATCCTCTGCGACCATGGCCCGAACGACTGGACCGCGGCGACCGGGCGCCTCCTGTTTCGTCGCCGCACTCGTCGCGGCAGCGCTTTCGATCTGGCCGAGTCTGGTGCGCGCCGAACCAGGTGACGAGCTCACCGTCTCGGTTCTGACGTTCGGTCCCGGCGACCATCCTTTCTCCAAGTTCGGGCACGACGGCCTCCTCGTCGAAGACCGCGTCCTCGGCACGAGCCTCGTCTATAACTACGGCACGTATTCGTTTCGTTCGGCCTGGCTCATCCCCAAGTTCCTGCTCGGCAAGTACCGCTACTGGCTGTCGGTCAGCCCGCTCCCCAGCGTCGTCGCCTCGTATGCCGCCGAGAACCGATCGGTCGTCCTGCAACGGCTGGCGCTGGGGGCCGCGCAGAAACGGAGCTTGGTCGAGTTTCTCACCTGGAACGCGCGGGAGGAGAACAAGTATTACCTGTTCGACTACTACCGTGACAACTGCGCCACGCGCGTGCGCGACTTGATCGACGGCGCGACCGACGGCGCGCTGCATGCCGCTACCAACAAGCCCGCCACGCTCACGTGGCGCGCGCATACCGAACGGCTCGTCGCCGACGATCCCCTCGTCTACTTCGGCCTCGATCTGGCCATGGGGGGGCTCATCGATCAGCCGATCGCGTTTTGGCAGGAGATGTTCTTGCCCGCCAAGCTCGAAGAAGGCCTACGCGGCACGCTGGTTGGCGTCCTCGATGGGAGCGGTTCGACGGTGATTGGAAAGCTCGTGGACAGGGAGATCGTGCTGGTCGAGAGCCAGCGCCCGCCGCTGCGAGCGTCGCCGCCGCCATGGACGATGTCCCTTCTCGGAGCCGGAAGCCTCGCCGCGCTCTTTCTGGCCGCGGTCGGATGGGCCGTTTACCTCGGGAATCGGGCGGCGCGCATCGGTCTCGGCCTCGCGATCGCCGTGCTCGGGCTCCTGCTCGGCTCTCTCGGGTGTCTATTTCTGTTCCTCTGGATCTTCACCAACCACGAGGTGGCTTACCGCAACGAGAACCTGCTGCAGTGCGTGCCCTTCGCGCTTCTCCTGGTCGCGCCGGGGACCGCGATGGCGCTCGGGAAGCCGGGAAGCGCCGCGCGCGCCCACCGCACCGCGATCGTCGCGCTCGGTTTTTCCAGCGCGGGACTCGTCCTGAAAATCCTTCCCTGGTTTTACCAGCGCAACCTACAGCTGATCGCCTTCTTTCTTCCGCTCTGGATCGGCGTCGCCCTAGCGACGAAGATCGCCGCGTGGAGGTCCGGTGAACGGCCCCGCGACGACCACCGACTGGCGATGACGCAGGCGCGCGGGATCGAAGGAACCTAGGATGTCGGCGAGCGTGCCCGCGCTGCCGCCGCGATGCGCCGGGCCGAGCCCGAGCGCTGAAGCGAGGCCCGCCACGACGACTTCTCCCTCGATACCCGCCGCCCGCTCGTCGCGCAGCGTGGCTCCCCCTCCCCGTTTGGCCATGCGCCCGCCATCTTCGGTCACCACCATGGCGTGATGCGCGTAGCGCGGCGGCGACGCCTGCAGGAGATCAGCGAGCAACATTTGCCGCGCCGTCGAACCGAGCAGATCGGCTCCGCGAACGACATCGGTGACGCCCATCGCCAGATCATCGACGACCACCGCGAGCTGGTAGGCGTACACGCCGTCGCCTCGACGCAAGACGAAATCGCCTACTTTCGTCCACACATTCTCGATGAACGACCCCTGCAGGAGGTCATCGACGACGACGTCGCGGTCGGGCACTTTGAGGCGAATGGCCGGCGATCGTTTCCACGGCCGTTCACGCATGCCGAGATCGCGACACGTCCCCGGATAGCGCGGCCCCTCGTCGCCCGCGTGCGGCGCGCTCGCGACACGGGCGATGTCGGCGCGTGAGCAATCGCAATAGTAGGTGAGCCCACGACGAGCGAGCGACTGCAGGGCGTCGTCGTACCGTGCCAGGCGTTCCGATTGTCGATAAGGCGCATGCGCGCCCCCCACGTCGGGCCCTTCATCCCAGTCGAGTCCGAGCCAGCGCAGGTCCTCGAGCTGCCGGCTTTCCACACCCGGCTTGATGCGCGGCGTATCGATGTCCTCGATGCGCATCACGAAGGCGCCGCTCCGCGATCGTGCCCATGTCCAAGCCACGAGCGCACAGGCTGCCGAACCTAGGTGCAGGTCGCCCGTGGGCGACGGGGCGAAGCGGCCGCGGTACATCGCTCGTCAGCGGCGCTCGATCGCCACGAAGCGCGTTTTGTTTTGCCGCGCGATCTTGAAAAGAATCGGTGTGCCCGCTGGCGCCGCGGCGATACGCGAAACGACATCGGCGGCGCGGGCGACGGGGGCGCGATTGACTTCGACGATGACGTCGCCCGGCTCGAGCTCGCCGTCGGCGGCACTGCCGGCCACCACGCGCCCGACCACCACGCCCTGCCCCGGTGCGTCGGAGAGGTGTACGCCGATGCCTTTCGGCGCCGCAGCACCGGGCGCCGGTTGGACGCCGGAGGCCGGCGCGCTCGATTCGTCGCGCACTTCGTCGAGGTTCACGTCCACCGTGCGTGACACGCGCTCGCGCCTGATCTCGACCTTCACCTTCGATCCGGGCTGGTGCCGGGCGACGAGGCGCGGCAAGTCCTCGGCGCGAGCCACCGACGATTGGTCGACGCGCACGATCACGTCGCCGGCCTTGACCCCGGCTTTGTCGGCGGGTCCACCGGTCTCGACCTCGGCGACGAGCGCGCCTTCCGGCCGAGCGAGGCCGAGCGCCTTGCTGAGCGTCGGATCGACCGCCTGAATGGCGACCCCGAGCCGGCCCCGGGCGACCTTACCCATCGAAAGAAGCTGCGGCAGGACGTCCTTCAGCACATCGACGGGGATAGCGAAGCCAATGCCTCGCCCGTTGGGGTTGATGGCCGTGTTGATCCCCACCACTTGTCCGCGCAGATCGAAGAGCGGCCCACCGCTGTTGCCGGGGTTGATGGACGCGTCGGTCTGGATGAAATCGTCGTAGGGGCCCGCGCCGATGGCACGCGACTTGGCGCTCACGATGCCCATCGTCACGGTGTTGCCGAGGCCGAAGGGATTGCCGATGGCGACGACGTACTCGCCGACGCGCAATCGCTCGCTCGACCCGAGCGAGACGACTGGCAGATCGCGAGCGCCGACCAGCTCGAGCACCGCGAGATCGAGGCGCGTGTCGCGCCCTTTGACCTTGGCTTCGAACTCGCGGTCGTCGGCCAGTTTGACGCGCACGGAGTCGGCATCTTCCACGACGTGGGCGTTGGTGACGACATGACCCACGCTATCGACGAGGAAGCCGGAGCCGAGGGCTTTCTGGTGAAAGACGGTGTCGCCGCCGCCGCGCGGGCGGCGCCCCTCCGGAAAAAGCCCGAATGGGTTCAAGCCGAAAGGGAGCTCGCCGATCTGGGGCGCGCGTACGTCGTGAACGGTGGTGATGTTGACGACGGCTGACGTCACGCGCGCTACCAGCGTGGCCACGTCGGGCGTTCCCGTGAGAACCGGAGGGGCCGTGAACGGCGCGGGAGCCGCTGCCGGCGGCGCGCTGGTGGTCGGCCCGGTCGCGCGCGCGGCGGGACTGAGCGCCCCCGCGGCGACGCAGAATGCCGCGGCGAGAAAGAGGGAGCCCGTGCTTCGCTTGGCCATGGTCGTTGCCTTTCGGTGTTTCAGCGCTGTTTCCGACTCTCGAATATTTACCAGCGGTTGGATCTGGTCAAGCGTGTGACACCTCGAAATCTCCTGTATCCCCGCTCCGGCGGTCGAATCTCGCTCACCTGCGCCGCGTAAGGTGTCAAATGGCCATCATGGCCGCCCGGCGCCCGTCCTCCTCTTCGCCCTTCAAAGCCGCTCGCGCATCCTCGACGACGCGCCGTGAAATCGATCGCCCGCTTCGCCGCGACGTTCGTTGGCTCGGCCGCCTGCTCGGCGAGGTACTCATCGATCTCGATGGGGACGCCCTTTTCGCGCTCGAGGAACGCATTCGCAAGCTTGCCATCCACCGCCGGCGCGGACCTCGCGAAGAACGAGGCGAAGCGGCCATCGCGCTGCAGACCCTGCTGGGCGGCCTCACCTCGGAGCAAGCGGCCCCCGTCATCCGCGCCTTCTCCCTCTATTTCCGGCTCGTCAATTTGGCGGAGCAGCACCACCGTGTACGGCGCGCTCGGGCGCACGCCAGCCATGCTGGCGGGCGCCCGCAGCGCGGCTCACTCGCCGCCATCATGCTCGCGGCCAAAGAGGCGGGCGTCTCGGCGTCGCGCATGCGCGACGCCATCGCCTCCCTCGACATCACCCTGACGTTCACCGCACATCCGAGCGAGGCAACGCGCCGCACCGTGCTCGAGAAGCTCTATCGCATCTCGTCCATCCTCGAGCACTACGACCGCTGCCAGCTGACCGCGGCAGAAAAGGACGACGCCACCCGCGACGTGCGCGAAGAGATCGCCACGCTCTGGCACACCGACGAAGTGCGCGGCGAGCGGCCGCGCGTCGGTGACGAGGTGAAGAACGTCGCCTGGTACATCGAGGAAGTGCTGTGGAACCTCCTCCCCGCCATCCCGCGCCAGCTGGCGCGGGCCTTCTTTCAAGCCTATGGCGAAAAGCTCGAATCGTACCGGGTGCCCGTTCGCATCCATTCCTGGGTGGGGGGCGACATGGACGGCAATCCCTTCGTCACCCCGGACGTGCTCGACGACGCCATCCGTGCCTACGAGGCGCGCGGTCTGCGCCGGCTTCTCGCTGCGGCGCGCGACCTCGGCGGTGCGCTCTCGCAATCGAGCCGCTATGCCACGCCGAGCCCCGAGCTCTTGGCATCGATCGAGCGCGATCGCGTACGGATGCCCGATCTCGCACGCAACGAGCTGGCGCGCAGCGAAGGCGAGCCCTGGCGCCGCAAGCTGCGCTTCATCGAGGCGCGCCTGGCGGCGTCGCTCGCCGCCGTCGAGCGCGAGAGAGAGCTCACGCGTCGAGCCTTGAGTCCCTCGGCCGACACCAAGAACGCGCACCTCTATCACAACGCAGGCGAGCTCGAGGCCGACCTCGCCCTGCTCGCGGAGAGCCTGCACGGCACGCGCGCGGCGGGGGAGCGGCGCGTGCGCGCTCTTCTGGAGCGCGTGCGCGCCCTCGGCTTTGCCATCGCGGAGCTCGAGATGCGGACCCCGGCGGCCGACGCGCGCGTCGCCGATCAGGCGACGCGCGGCGCCGGCCCCGCGACGGAAGGGTCGACACGGCTGCTCTCCGCGCTGGAGCGGATCGCGCAAGCGCAGCGCCGCGCCGGGGAGACGGCGTGCCGCACGCTCATCTTGTCCATGACCGAAAGCGCCGAGGACGTTCTCGCGGCGTTGCGCTGCGCGCACCATGCCGGTGTATGCAGCAGGCGCCCAGAGCACGTCAGCTTGGACATCGTTCCCCTTTTCGAAACCCTCCATGCGCTCGAGGAGAGCCCCGCCATCTTGCGCCAACTGCTCGACGACCCGACCTACTGCGAGCACGTGCGCCGGCGCGGCGTGCAGGAGGTCATGGTCGGGTACAGCGATTCTGGCAAAGAGGTGGGGCTTCTCGCCGCCACCGCCGCCCTCAGGCGCGCACAAGAGAGCCTCCCCGCGGTGGCGGGGGCGGCCGGCGTCGCGATCCGCATTTTCCACGGCCGAGGGGAAACGGTGGCGCGCGGCGGCGGGCCTTCGCAGCAAGCGATCTTGGCGCTCCCCGCGGGAAGCGTGCGCGGTCGCTACAAGGCGACCGAGCAGGGCGAGGCCCTCGATCACAAGTACGGACGCCCCGAGCTGGCCCAGCGCACTCTCGAGCTCATCATCGGCGGCGCGCTCCTGCACACCGTCGACGCTCAAGCGAAACCCGCTCCCGACGTCGAACGCCGCTTCGGCGAGCTCTTCTCCGAGCTCGCCGACGTCGGCCGGCGCGTCTACCGCGCCCTCGTCTGGGACAACCCCCGCTTTGCCGAGTTCTTCTTCGCGGCGACGCCGGTGGACGAGATCACACGGCTTCCCATTGGTTCGCGTCCGAGCAAGCGCCAAGCCGGTGGGCTGGAGGCGTTGCGCGCCATCCCCTGGGTCTTCGCGTGGACGCAGACCCGCGCCATCCTCCCCGCCTGGTACGGCGTGGGGAGCGCGCTCGAGGAGATCGGCGCGCGCCCTTCGGGGCGCGCCGATCTCCTCGACATGTACAAGAGCTGGCCCTTTTTCCGCACCGTGCTCGACAACATCGAAATGGTCGTCGCCAAGACCGACCTGACGATCGCCGCTCGTTACGCCGAGCTGGCGTCCCCCGACGCCAAGCGAGCGGTGTGGCCCGCCATCCGCGAAGAGCACCGCCGGACCAAGCAGTGGATCAAGTTGCTGACGGGCAGCCGCAAGCTGCTCGAACGTAACCCCACGCTCGAGCGCTCGATACGCCTTCGCAATCCCTACGTCGACCCGCTCAACTTGATGCAGGTCGAGCTCGTGCGAAGGCGGCGAGCGGGCGACGAGAACGCCGCCCGCCCACTCTTGCTCACCGTCAACGGCATCGCGGCGGGAATGCGCAACACGGGCTGAGGGGCGTTTCTTGCCGACGCCCCGAGCACAGCCTGCTCGAAAAGGCGTTCAACGAAAACACCGACTCCTTCAGCCGCGTCTACCCCGACGCCGCGGCGCACACGCTGCGAGCCGCCGCGCTTCTAGAGCGCCAGCACGCCGGTACGAATCAGGTAAGCGAGCTTCTCGCGCTGATCCGCGTTGAGGAGTGCGTGGATCTTGCCGAGCGCCTTCACCAAGGCGTCACGCAAGTGCTCAGCCGTGCGCACGCGGGCGCCTGCAACTTCGGCGACCTTGGTCTCGTCGAATGTCGCGTCGGCGATTCTGTCGGCGAAAGCGGCGGTGCTACGTCGATGGTCGACGTCAGCTTGGGCCCTCTCTGTCTTGAGATCGCTCAAGATCCGCGCGAGCTCACCCACCTGGCGGTCATCGAGATCGAGTTTGTGGGCAAGGAATCGAAGGGGCCGGCGCACGCCAAAAGCGCCACCACCGAAGTCCCCGTCGTGCTGGCCGTGGCTCGCGAAACGCGATTCCCACGCGGCCTCCGGACCGCCCGCTGGACTGCAGCCATCTGGCCCACAACCCATGCCGGCACCCCACGCCCGCGACGGACGGCGGGCAAATCTCCACCAATCGAACATATGAGGATGCATTTTCGAACTCCTCTCCCCGGGGCTGTCGCTCCCGAAGGGGGCTTGAGCGCGGGCACGATGCCGCGCGCCATTTGGCAGAAGCTTGGCTCCCCTCGACCGATTGTCAACACCCCATCCGCAGCGATGGCTCTCGACGCGGCCCGAGCGTCTAGCCATCGTCCGCCGGGCCGCCGCGATGCACCAAATACGCGAGGGCCGCCGTGACCGCCGTGGCAAGCTCGGCCAGGGGCGGTTGACGCTCGATCGCGTAAACGAAGTAGTCCCTGGCGATGACGTCGTAGCGCGGGCGGTACCGCAGGATGGAGAGCGAGCGAGCAGCGATCTCGAGGCGAGGACCCGCGAGCGGGACGTCATCCGCGACCGGTCGGCCGTACCTGCGCATCACGACGTCGAGCACCGCGAGGGGCACCTCCGCTTTCGGCGCTCCCTCGATGTGGAGAAAGAGCGACCCCTCCTCGACCTCGAGCCAGGTCTTTTCCAACGTGCCGTCGGGGCGCGTTCGTTCGTGGAGGAGGAGCGGCGCGCTCATTCGGGCGGCCAAACGACGACTCGTCCTACTGAAAGACGCAATGGTTTTCGAATTTATCGCGACATGACGTCGCGCCCACGTCGTCGGGATCGAGATAGCAGTCGATCATCTCCTGGCGGGCGGCCGCGTGGAACGGTCCGAGCCAGGCCTGACAAAGTTCGAGCGGGATTCCCCCGTCGCCGCTATCGGGTCCACACGAGGACGCGATCTGCGCGCAGCCGTAGAGGCCGCCCTCGATGACGCCGTCCGGTACGGGGCACATCGATCGATTGAAGATGCCACGACTGCAATCCGCGGCCCCCTGGTCGTGCGCGCCGCTGCAGGCGTCCATGCCGCCGTCGGCGCCCGGAAGGGCCTTGAGACAGACGAACAGCTGCTCCAAGGCGCTCCTCTTGAGGTCGGTCTCGAGCGTGTTGCAGAGCGTGAAGCCAGCGGGTGGCCAATCGAGCCCCGCATCGTCGCGACACCGCGCGCCGTAGTACGGCAGCGTCGTACAGCTCGTGGCAGGGCCGGCGTCAGCTGCATCTTCCGCAAAGCACGCGCCCGCCGCGTCAGCCGGCGCGTCGGCGATCGCGCCGTCGGTGGTGGCGGCGTCCGTGGTGCTGCCGTCGGACGTGGTCGCGTCCGCCGCGTCGGGCGAAGCGTCCGGTGTCGTCGAGACATCGCTGGCCGGCCCGTCGACCGCCCCATCGGTGGCCACGGTGTCCCCGGTCGCGTCGCTGCCCTGGGCATCCGCGCTCGGTACGTCGCCGGCCGGTGCGTCGGAAGCCGTCCCATCGGGCGACGCAGCGTCCCCCTTGGTTCCTCCCGTGCCGCCGGCGCCCGCCGATCCCCCCGTACCACCCACGCCCACCGGGGGTCCCTGGATGACCTCCACCGAACATGCGGGAAGAACACCCATTCCGGTCAAGACACTCGCCACCAAGAACGTCTGCCATCGCATCCGCATGAACCGTCTCCTGCTCTCGCTTTCTCGCCTGACCACCTCCGCCTGCGCCACCCTTGCGGAAGACGGAGAGCTTCGCAGCTTATTCGATTTGACGCGCCCCTTCTTTCATTTCGGCTCGCAGAAATCCGCCGCCAAAGCCGCCCGGATGAGCAAGGCCGCGAGGCGCTAGTCGTGCTAGATCCGGCGCCATGCACGCGACCGTGGTCGTCTTTCCCGGTTCGAACGCCGATGTGGAACTGATTCACGCGCTGCGCGACGTGGTCGGCATGACCACGGTCGTCGCATGGCACAAGGACGATCGCCTGCCCGGGCCGACCGACCTCGTGGCGATTCCCGGCGGCTTTGCGCACGGCGACTACCTGCGCTGCGGCGCAATCGCCAAGGTAAGCCCCATCATGAGCGACATTCGTCGCCACGCCGAGCGCGGGGGATACGTGCTCGGCGTCTGCAACGGCTTTCAGATCCTCACCGAAGCAGGGCTTTTGCCGGGCGCCCTGACCCGCAACCAGCACCTGCGTTTCGAGTGTCGCGACATCTTCATCACGCCGTTCGCGGACGGTCCCTTCACCTCCGGTCTTCCCAAGGTCTTGCGTCTGCCCATCGCCCATGCCGAAGGGCGCTACCAGGCCGACCAGGCGACCCTTCGCCGTCTCGAGGCCGAAAGCGCCATCGCGCTGCGCTATTGCGACGAGACGGGGCGCGTCACCGATGACGCCAATCCCAACGGCTCGGTGCAGGGCATCGCCGGCGTCTATGGGGGCGCACGAAAGAACATCCTCGGCCTCATGCCCCACCCTGAACGCATGAGCGAACCGCTGGTGGGCGGGTCGGACGGCCGCCAAATCTTCGAGGCACTTCTGCGAACCGGCGTCACAAAGTAGCCGTTGTCGCAAAACCAGCTGGCCGCCGCGCGCCATAGGAAGTAATCCTCCGTCCGATGTCGGCTGAGAAATCCGAACCGCTGGAGCCAAAGCGCGAGCTTGCGCCCGCCGCGCCGGTTTGCCCGGCCTGCGCCAAGGCGCTGCCGCGAGGGGCTGACCGCTGTCCCAACTGCGGCATGGCCCTCGGTGAACATCAGCGTTGCGTGCATTGCCACGCCATCGTCGATGTCGAACCCGCACCCGAGGTGAGGTTCATCTGCCGCCTCTGCGGCGGGGTGCGCATTCCGCTCGACGACGCTGCCATCGAGCGGTCGCCCGCGCAGATCGAGCTCCTCACCAAGGCCACCGTAGCGCGATCGGCAACCACGATCTGGACCATCGTGGCCGGCGTCGTCGCTGCCTTCGGGGTGGGCTCGGTTCTGGTGCTGGCGCTCGTGATCAGCGTCGCTCATCCCGCTGCGCCGGCCGCGGTCATGGCGGGCCTGGCGGTGGGGGTGCCCTTCGTCTTTGCCGCCCTCGCCTTTCGTAAGTCGCGCGCTCACCGTGCCGACATCGCGCGATTCGTCGAGGCGGCATGGATGGCTGCCGTCGCCGACGTTGCACGAGCGCGCGGCGGGGAGATCGACGCAGCGACGTTCGCGAAGTTGACCCGCACCCACGAGGGGGAGGCCGATCGGCTCCTTGGCCGCATGTCGAGCAAGGGTCTCGTGGCCGGCAGCGTCACGCCCGAGGGTTCGCTCCGCTACACGCTCCTCGAGGGAGGCGCCGGTCCGACGCGCGCGCTGGCGAGTGGAGACTAGCGGGAAGGTTCGGCGGTCGCTGACCAACGTCGGCGGTGCCGTCGAGCTCGTGGGAAGCGACGATCTCGAACGGGCGGCGCTGGCGCACGCACTCGACGTGGGACCCGAAGAGGGAGCGCGCGCGCATGTTCACGCCTTCCACAGCTATCCAGCGCGGCTTCATGCCGTCACCGCTCGGCGCCTTGTGGAACGGCTGTCGCCGCGCGGTGGGCGGGTGCTCGATCCTTTCTGTGGCAGCGGCACGGTCCTCGTCGAAGCGCGTCTCGCCGGCCGCCGCGCGGCGGGCCTCGACGCCAATCCGCTCGCCGTCGAGCTGACCTGGCTGAAGACGCGCGGCTCGACCGAGGAGGAGCGGACCGCCCTCTGCGAAGGCGCCCGCATCGTCGCCGAGCACGCCGACGACCGGCGGCGTCGCAAAGCGGGGGCCACCCATCGCTACGGGCGCGAAGACGCCGCCCTCTTCGAACCGCATGTCCTCATGGAGCTCGATGGGCTACGCGCCGGGCTCGGCAAGATCCGGCACGACTTTGCGCGACGGGCGCTGCGGCTCGTCCTCTCCGCCATCCTCGTCAAGGTCAGCCGGCGCACGGGCGATACTTCGCAAGACACGGCGCCGCGCCGCCTTTCCGCCGGATTCACGAGCAAGCTCTTTTACAAAAAGGCCGACGAGCTGGCGCGCCTTCTCGGCGAGTTCGTCGCCCTGGCTCCGCGCCACCCGGCCGGGCCCCCCGACGTGCGATGGGGCGACGCGCGTAAGCTGGAGGGTGTCGATCGCGCGTCGGTCGATCTCGTCCTCACGTCCCCGCCTTATCCCGGCAACTACGACTACCTCGCGCAGCACGCGCTGCGCCTCCGCTGGCTCGGGCTCGACGCGGAACCTTTTGCCGCCATCGAGCTCGGCGCGCGCCGACACCTCGCCAAGCTGCCCGAGGCCGCCGCGCGAGCCCGCTGGTCGTCGGAGCTCGGCGATGTTCTCTCGGCTTGCGCGCGCGTGCTCCGACGCGAGGGGAAGTTGGTGCTCGTCGTCGCCGACACCGTGATCGGCCAGCGCCCGCTCTACGCCGACGACCTCGTGCGCGCCATCGCCCCCGCCGCGGGGCTCGAGGTGAGCACGGTTGGGTCCCAGCTGCGCCCTCATTTTCATGGGCCGACGGCGCGCGCCTTTGACCGACGCCCCCGGCGCGAGCACGCTATCGTTTGCCGCCTGCGCAAACCGACGACCTGACCGGCGGCCGCTAGCGTCAATCACCTCGATGCCTACACTCTTTTTCGAAGGCAATCTCTTCGGCCCCGATTGCCGCGTCGAAGTCCCGGACGGTGGCCGGCTCGTCGACGTCTGCGATCGCGTGCTGGCACCCGTGCCGTTCTCGTGCCGCGCCGCGACGTGCGGAACGTGCCGCATCGAAGTGTTCGAGGGGGCCCATCTGCTCGAACCGCGCGAAAGTGCGGAGGCAGAGCTCCTCGAGCTCCTCGGCGATCCGCCGACCCACCGCCTCGCTTGTCAGGCCAAGCTGACCCGCGCCCCAGGGCTCATTCACCTGCGCATCGCGGACGACGAAATTTGACCCCGCGCGCCGCGCGCAGGCGACAGAACGGGCGCCCCGTTTCCAGGGCGCCCGCTTCGCGCCGAAGGACGTCGTAACGCTCAGCCGCTGCTGACGTCGGCGGCGTCGGTCGAAACCGGCGCGTCCGTTCCGGTGTCGGAACCTCCCTCGGAGCCTCCTCCCTCGGAGCCTCCTCCCTCGGAGCCACCTTCCGATCCTCCGCCTTCAGAACCTCCCCCCTCGCGTCCTGCTTCCGGTGGTCCTGCTTCCGGAAGGGGCACGCAGGTGTTCATGGTGCAGGTGTTTCCGGGGGGACATGGTGCGGTGCCCGAGCACTGACGGCAGAGGTTCATCACACAGGCGGGCAACCCTGGCTTCGATGCGCAATCGGTATTGGCCGCGCATTCTCGGCATGTATTCGCACCGGTCGTCACGCAAACGGGCGTCGGCTGCGCGCATTGCGTGTTGTCCCGACACTGCACGCAGGTGTTCCCATCGCAGATCGGCAGCCCCGACGTCGTGCAGTCCGTGTCGGCGGCGCACTGGCGACACATCGTACCGACGCAGACGGGCCCGGCCGCGTTGCCAGCGCAGTGCGTGTTGTTCTGGCACTGCACGCACATCATCGTCGCCAGATTGCAGGCGCGGTTGTTCATGGGCGCCGTCGCGCAGTCGGCGTCCGACATGCAGCGAAGCTGGCAGCTGGCATTGTTGCCATTGATGATGCAGACCTGCGGCGGCGTACAGCCCGCGGTGGGCGTACACACGCGGCACGTATTGGTGGGCACGTTGCAGTACGGCGCAGCCATGGTGCAAGACGTGTCGTCGAGGCATTGCACGCATGCCCCTGTCGTCGGATTGCAGATGGTCCGATTCGTAAAGGGGCAGTTGGCGCCGGAGAGGCACTCCACACACCGGCCTCTCGCGGTATCGCAGAGAGGCATCATCCCTTGCGGATTGCAGCTCGTCTCGCCGCAGGGGATGCGGGTGGGGCCAGCGTCCTTCGAGCCGGCATCTTTGCCGGCGGTGCCACCCTTGCCCGAGGAGCCGCCTGTGCCGCCGGTGCCGCTGGATCCGCCCGTCACGCTCGAGCCACCACGGCCACCACCGTCTTTGCCACCCGTCCCGTCGCCGTCGTCGTCGCCTCCGCAGGCCGGAGCCACGCTCGCTACCACTCCCAGCGCTACCAAGAGCCAGGTCAATCCATGCCTTGTCATGTTCGCCTCCTTGACTAGAAGAACAGACTTAGAAGAACAGAACGGGCGTCCCGTTTCCAGGACGCCCGTTTTTTGACGCAAACGACTTCTGAACGACGCTTGTCAGCCGCCGGTGCCGAGGTCGACTTGAACGTCCACCGGCGTTCCTGTTTCGGCGCCGCCTTCGGATCCCCCCTCCGAACCGTCGGAGCCGGCTTCAGGACGCGGTTCCGGTGGCCCTGCTTCGGGGATCGGCACGCAGACGTTCATCGTGCAGGTGTTTCCCGCAGGACAGGGTACGCCGTTGGCGCCACCGGAGCACTGACGGCAGACGTTCATCACGCAGGCGCCTCCGCCCGGTCTCCCTGTGCAATCGGCATTGGCTCCGCATTCTCGACACGTGTTCGCACCGGTCGTCACGCAGATGGGCGTCGGCTCCGCGCATTGCGTGTTGTCCCGGCACTGCACGCAGGTGTTGTTCGTCGCATCGCAGATGGGCCCGCCCGCGTTACCGGCGCAGTCCGCGTCGGCACCGCAGATTTCGCAGGTGTTACCGACGCAGATCGGCCCAGCGGGGTTACCTGCGCAGTGCGTGCTGGTCTGGCACTGCACGCACATCATCGTCGTCAGATTGCAGGCGCGGTTGTTGTTGGGCGCCGCTGCGCAGTCAGCGTCCGACGCACAGCGAAGCTGACACGTATTGTTGGCGTTACCCATACCGACGATACAGCGCATGGGAGGTGTGCAGTTGGCGTCCGTCAAACACGAACGGCAAGCACCGTCTTCCGGGTCGCAGAACAACCGAGGAGGCATCTGCGTGTTGCCCGCGCAGTGCATGTCTGTGATGCAAGACTGGCACCGAGGTCCCGTAGGTCCGGTCGGATTGCAGTAGCGGTTCGTCCCGTTGGGATTGCATGTCGTCTCCCCGCACGGGATCGGGGTCGCGACGTCCTTTCCTCCGCCATCTTTGCCCGCGGCTCCGCCTGTACCGCCCGTGCCGCTGACACCCCCCGAACCCCCCGTCACCGAAGACCCCGCCCCGCCTCCGCTCCCCGCTTTTCCACCGGTGCCGTCAGAGTCATCGTCGTCGCCGCACGCCACGGCCAAAACCGCTCCGGACAGCAACGTAACCAAGAGCCAGCTAAGTCGATACCTTGTCATGAACGCCTCCTTGACCTTTAGCAGGCAGCGACTTTATCGCGTGGGTAGAAGTCGGGCAATACCCCTTACGTAATCGTCATCTCCAAAACGTCGATAAAGCGTGTCGCAAAACTTCCACGGTTCTGCGTAAAGTGGTGCGCACGCCGAGCCGCGGTTCACGTAACGGTCTGTCTCGAGGGCGATTTCTTGTGGAGCGCGTCCGACGACGCGCTCCGTCATCTCGTCACGACGTCGCGATCGCATTTGGGTCAAAAAATTGCTCGGCCGAAGGCCCCACCCGGGCACGCGGCGCGACACCCAGGCTGCGCTCGGGTACCCCGCTGGTTGACCCAGCCGTGCCGTGGCGATACCTAAGGGAGAGCTTTCCTGGCCCTACCCCTTTGCGTCTGGCACATTCGGCCGGGCCGAGCGACGAGCGTACCTTTTCCTAACCCGACCCCACGGTGCCGCCTTCGATGCTCGCGCCGTTTTTCGAGAACTCATCCATCAGCCTTTTCGATGCCGCTCAACAACCACGCCTTCCACGCCGAGACGGCTTCGGTCGACGACGCCCCAGCGCCTCGGACCTATAGCTCGCCCCCTGAGGGCGCTGGAGCATGGTACGTGCGGCTACTTCGCGAGCTCGCCATCCATGACTGGATTGTCATGGGGTACCTCATCGTTCTGACCGCGGCGGTGGGGCTCTCGCCCAGCTCGCCCGCGCAAGATCGGTGCCTCGGGCACGTGGCGTCGATGCTCGCCTTCTGTCTTGCCGTTCTGACGTTGGTTCGGAGCGGGCTGCTCAAAGGGGGGGTGGTCGCTCCGCTGCTCTATCGGCTCGGCGTGTACGGCACCGTCCAGATCTCGTACTTCGAGCTGCGCGAGCTCTTGCCGGTCGTCAATCCGACGAGCCTCGACGCCGAGCTGTCGTACATCGACGAGCACATCCTCCACTTCGAGCCGTCGCTCTTTCTCGACCGCTTCGTCACGCCCACCGTCACCGAGTGGTTTGCCTTCTTCTACTTCGGTTACTTCGCGCTTTTGGCCGTGCACGTGCTGCCGATGGTGTTCTTTTCCCGTCGGATGCGCCTCACCGCCGAGTTTGCCCTGGGGATGATCACGGTCTACGCCACGGCGCACACCATATATATGCTGGTACCTGGCTATGGCCCGGTGCGTTTCCTCGCCGACCGCTACCAGCACCCGCTCCCGTCAGGCTTCTGGCTCGATGCCGTGCTCAACGCGGTGCAATCGGGCGGCGCGCAAAAGGACATCTTCCCGTCCCTCCACACCGCTGGCCCGGTGTTCACCTCCCTCTTTTCCTTCCGCCATCGCGACAAGTGGCCGTTCAAGTACACCTGGCCGTTCGTCGCGTTCTTCAGCGCGAACATCGTCATCGCCACCATGTTCCTGCGCTGGCACTACCTCATCGACGTGCTGGCCGGCATTGCCCTCTCCGCGGGCGCGTTCTTCCTGGCGGGGGTCATTTCGCGGCGCGAGATCGATTACCGCGAGCAGAACGGTCTGCAGGCGGTATGGGTAGCCCTCCAGCTGCGCCCCTGGGGGGGCCGGTCCGATCCCGATCGGGAGCCGCGCTAGGTTTTCCGACGATCGATCTGACAGCGAGACCCTGACGGAGTAGTGTTCGTCCGTTGCCGATGGGCATTCGCCTCGAAGATTCGACGACGATCGTCGCTGGGTTTCGCTTTTCAGCGGCAGCCGCGGAGATCAAGACGCAAGGACGGCTCGATTTCGCCCTCGCCGCCGCTGACACGCCGGCTTCCGTGGCGGGACTCTTCACGACCAACATCGTCCGCGCGGCACCGGTGGTGCTGGCCGCCGAGCGCGCGCGGCGCGGACGAGCGCAGGCCCTGCTCGTCAACAGCGGCTGCGCCAACGCCTGCACCGGAGAAGCCGGGCTCGCCGCCGCGCACGATACGACCGCGGCCGTCGCCCGCGCCCTCGCTCTGGATCCGCGCCACGTGCTACCGGCCTCGACGGGCGTCATCGGAACGCACCTTCCGGTCGAGCGGCTCGTCGCAAGGGTGCCGGCCCTCGTGGCCGAGCTGGCGCCGGACGGCGCCGATCGCTTCGCCGAAGCCATCCTCACCACCGATCGCGGCCCCAAGGTGGCGCACGCACGGGGCGAGATCGCGGGGCGACCGTTCACGGTCTTGGGGATCGCCAAGGGCGCCGGCATGATCCATCCCACCGTGGCCCCCCTCGTGCCGCATGCGACGATGCTCGCCTTCCTCTTCACGGACGCGGTCGCCGATGCACGCGCCCTCGAGGCCGCCCTCGGGCGCGTCGCGGAGGAGACGTTCAATCGCGCCAGCGTCGATGGCGACACCAGCACCAACGACGCGCTCATCGCGCTCGCATCGGGTCGCGCGGGGACCGAAACCGGCCACGGCGCCGAGCTAGCGCCCCAGCTCGAGGAAGCGATGGGGCTCGTTTCCGAGCGCCTGGCGCGGGCCATGGTGGCCGACGGGGAGGGCGCCGAACATTTGGTCGAGATCGTCGTCAGCGGCACGACGTCGCATGCCGATGCCCTGGTCATCGCGCGCACCATCGCCACCTCGCCCCTCGTGAAAACGGCGCTGTACGGTCAAGACCCGAACTGGGGGCGCGTGCTCGGCGCAGCCGGACGAGCCGGAGTCGCGTTCGACCCGAACCGCGCCCGCATCGCGATCGGGGGGGTGGTCATCGTCGAGCGCGGGGTCGGCGTAGGGACGGAGCAGGAAGGAAAAGCGCGCCTGGTGATGGCAGAACCCTCGTACACGATCGAGGTCGTTCTGGGCGACGGTCCCGGTCGCGCGCGGTACCTCGCCTGCGATCTGGGGATAGGCTACGTGCGGTGCAACGCTTCGTACCGAAGCTGATCCTGCCGTGGACCCTCGCCAGCTGCGCCGCTGACCCCGGTTCGATCGGCGCCGTGCTAGCGCAGTCGCGCACCGATGGGAAGGTCACCGTGCGCGACGTCCCCTCGGGCCACCCCGCCGCGGAAGCCGGCATGGCTCCGGGCGACGAGATCCTGCTCATCGACGGACGCGACGTGAGGAGCATGTCCCCCGACGCCATCCACCGGACGCTCGAAGGGGAGGTAGGCACCACGGTGAACCTCACCGTGCTCCGGCGGGGAAAGATCGAGCGGATCGCCGTCCAGCGGGCGCCCCTCGCGCGGTCCTTGCTGCGCTGACCGCGGCGTCGGACGGCGACCGGCGCTCGAGCGTCGGCCTCGCCGCGCAAGACGACGGGTGCGGTAGACATTGGCTACCGTCGGCGGACCTTCGAACCTCTGTAGATACAGTGAAAAGGCCATGCTATAGCCACCCGCCGCTAGCAGCACCGTCGGGGACTCTTGCCGGCAGATTGATCATCCAAGTAGCCGTACGACCACTCAACCAACTGAGCGAACAGACCAACATCCGCATCGACGGACGAAAGCACGCTTAGAGGAGCTACAATGAGCCGTTATCAATTCACGTCGGAATCGGTCACCGAAGGGCATCCCGACAAGCTTTGCGACCAGGTTTCGGACGCGGTCCTCGATGCCATCTTGACGCAGGACCGGAGTGCGCGCGTCGCTTGCGAGACCCTCGCCAAGACGGGGATCGTCCTCGTCGCCGGCGAGATCACGACCTCAGCCATCGTGGAAATGCCGGCCATCATCCGGCAGACGATCAGAGAGATCGGCTACACGAGCTCGGAAATGGGGTTCGACTGCGACTCGTGCGCGGTGTTGACCGCCATCGAAAAGCAATCGCCCGACATCTCCCAGGGTGTGAACGAAGGCGAGGGCCTCTACAAGGAGCAGGGCGCCGGCGATCAGGGGCTCATGTTCGGCTACGCCACGGACGAGACCCCCGAGCTCATGCCCGCCCCCATCATGTACGCGCACCTCTTGGCCAAGCGGCTCGCCGACACGCGCAAGCACGGCAAGGTCGACTTTCTTCGCCCCGACGGCAAGACGCAGGTCACCGTCGAATACGACAATGACGTGCCCGTGCGCTGCGACGCCATCGTCGTGTCGACGCAGCACTCGCCGGACGTCAAATACAAGACGCTCAAAGAGGCCGTCATCGAGCTCGTGATCGAGAAGGTCATCCCCAAGAAGCTCATCGACAAGCAGACCAAATTCTTCGTCAATCCCACGGGGCGCTTCGTGATCGGCGGACCCCACGGCGACTGCGGTCTCACCGGTCGCAAGATCATCGTCGACACCTACGGCGGCATGGGTCGTCACGGCGGCGGCGCTTTCAGCGGCAAGGACCCGTCCAAGGTCGACCGCTCGGCCTGCTACTACGCGCGCTTCGTGGCCAAGAACGTCGTCGCGGCCGGGCTCGCCAAACGCTGCGAAGTGCAGATCGCGTATGCCATCGGCGTCGCGCAGCCGGTGGGCGTGCACGTCACCACGTACGGCACGGGCAAGGTCAGCGACGAGATCCTCGGTCGTTACATCCTGAAGAACTTCGATATGCGTCCCAAGGCGCTCATCGAAGAGCTCGATCTCCTGCGCCCCGGGTATCGCCGCACCGCGGCTTACGGGCACTTCGGCCGCTCGGAGTTCACCTGGGAAAAGACCATCCGCGCCCCCAAGCTCGCCGACGATCTGCTCCGGCCTGCCAACGGCATTGCCGCGAAGAAGAAGGCGCCACGCAAAGGCTCGGCGACCGCGGCGGCATAGCGAGATCGGCGAGCGACGCCGGCATCAGACGCGGCGCGGTGATAGAGTGGCAGCGGAGTTTTCGAACGGGTGCGAAAAGAAGGTGCCCTAAAATGCGCGCGGGTCCCGCTCGCGCGCGTGCTGATTCTTCTCGCGCTCCTGGCGGGCGCGACCGCCTGCAGCAGCCCGAGGAACACGCGAAACTACCAGGCAGCAGGTATTGGCCTCGCGGCCGTCGCCGTGCACAGCGTTGCGTATCGGACCGTCACGGGCAACTGCTATGCGATGTGCACGCCCGGCAACGTTTGCGATCGGCAGACCGGCTTCTGCGTCGCGAGCGAGTGTTCGCCGTCCTGTCCCGATGGAACGCGATGCGTGCGCGATCTCGACGATCGCTTGCGCTGCGAAGACGACGGTCTGACCCTTTCCTTGATGAAGGCCAGCCGCGCCGCATCTTTCGACGCAGGCGCCTTCAGTGGCGGGGCCGACGGCGGCCTGCCCTGATTGCGATCGCGACCAGGAAACGCCCGCGGAAAACGAGAGCGCCAGCACCGCGAACTTACGGCACTGGCGCCCTATCGATCGACGACTCGACGCGTCAGATATCGTAGTAGAGGAAGAACTCGTACGGCACGGGGCGCAGCCGCACCTGGTTGAGCTCGCGATCCTTCTTGTAGTCAATCCACGTCGAGATGACGTCTTTGGTGAAGACATCCCCGCGCAGCAGGTACTCGTGGTCTTTCTCGAGCGCG
>DATHES010000039.1:0-7920 GCA_035318465.1 Polyangiaceae bacterium | reverse complement strand
GGCGGCCACGCTGGCGGCGGAACGTGGCCCAACGGCTTTGCCAAGATAGGCGCGAAGTGGTCGGCCGAGGGCAACAGTCTCGTGGCGCAACCGTCCCAGGGGCTCGGCATGAACTCCACCGCGACGGCGCGCGCGACCTGTGACGACTTCTCGACTTACGGCTTCGGTCCACAGGCGAGCCAGTCGGGCTTGAACGAATATTACCGGCTCTGGCCCGAATCCGGTGGGCAGGGATTCGTGTCCGATACGGCTGCTCTTTGGAACGCTCCGGCGAGCTTCTGCTTCATCAATGGCGCCGACAGCATCACCACTTCTCCGCCCGGCAACAACGAAGCGGAGCAGATCGCCGTCTATCCCAACTGGCCGATGAACCGCTGGGAGCTCCGCGTAATGGGTTACCGGCGGCTCGGTGGATACGCGAAGTGCGTGTACCCGAACCGGACGTGGACGGCCGAGTACCCGTACGTCGCTGGACCCGGCCAATCGGTCACGGGGCCGCTCGCGCAGAACTCCTTTTGCGCCTTCTCGAAGCTCCAGGGCAATTTCGATGGATGCCATCGCGAGCATCATCAAGATCCCGTCGAACGGCGGCCCAACGGCCCGCTGGGTGCTGACCGTCAGCAGCGGTGCAGCGCAGAATACCTTGGCTGAGATGTCTTGCGCGATATTCTGAGATAACGTGACGCCATGAAAAATCTCGTCGCCGTCTGCTTCACTCTCGCACTCACCGCGTGCTCCGCGTTCGATCCAAGCGTGGGCCCGCTCTACGTCCCGCCGCCGTTCGTGTCGGATGCTGCCGTGGGGTCGGACGTCGAAACAGACGGCGACGATGACTCCACGGGCACCGTCAGTTTCGCGCGCGACATTCGCCCGATCCTCATGCGCACGAGGGAGCAGGCGACGGCGCAGAACGTCGCGCGCGGATGTGTCCCCTGCCATTTAAGAGACAGAACTGGCTCCACGGGAACGGCACTGAGCGGCTTCGACGTGACTACGCTCGGCGAGATGCGCAAGGGCGGCGGGACAACGGTGTCGCGCATCATCGTCGCTGGCAAGCCCAACGAGTCCGAGATCCTCAAGGTGCTGCGCGGTCAGTATGCGTCCGCGGCAAGGATGCCGAAGGGCGGGCCGGACGCCCTGTACTGGAAGGAAGACGGCGATGAGATGCGGCTGCTGACGACGTGGATCCTCGAGGGCGCGAAGGGCAAGGCGAACGAATGAAGAACGGTGAAATCGTGCGGGTGGTGGTCGAGGTGCGCTTGGGTAAGGATGGGCACGAGCATGTACACGTCATCGGAGCCTTCGATGAGCGCGCCACGCTGCCCGACGTGAAAGGTTCCAGGAACGTTGTCAGCGTGTTCGCCAACCGGTCAATGGACGTGGCCGCATTCGACATTGGTCCGCCGCCAAAGCCATGACCACCGCCGTCCTATCCGGTCTCGAGCGCGGTACCGCCGTCTTCTCGGCGTGCGGTCGGTATCGGTACGAGCTCCACCGCGCGCCGTGGGGACGTGGTCCGAGTCTGTTCGTCGTGGCGGCCAACCCGTCGACCGCCACCGATGAGAAAGACGACGCTACCTGCCGAAAGATCATCGGTTTCGCAAAGCGGTGGGGATACGGCTCGATCTCGCTGACGAACCTGTTCGCGTACGTGTCTACGGACCCGGGTGGGATGTACGCGCAAGAGGACCCGGTTGGGCCGGCGAACGACGCGCACATTGCCAGGCTTGCGCTGTCGCGGCGCGAAGTCTGGTGCGCATGGGGCGACATCGGCGGACACATCGATCGTGACCGAGCCGTCATGCAGATTCTTGCCGACTGCGGGTGCCAGCCGTTCTGCATCGGCGTAACGGCCGGCGGCTTCCCTCTCCACCCGTCACGCCCAGGCTACGCGAGCGAGCGCGTACCGTACGGCGGGAGGCCGGCGTGACTCCGGCGCCCATCGTCATCGTCCAGCCGGACGGCGCCTTCCGCATCGAAACGGCGCCGCGACGCGAGGAGACGGGAGAACGACTCGACGTCGCGCCGCGGAAGAAGAAGAACGCGTGCTTACATCGCTGCTACTATTGCTGGCTGCAGGTGGCGTACGTCTACTTCAGCGGCGACATCCAAGCGTGCGCCGTGTGCTACGGCCGGTTTAGGAGGAAGAGCGAATGAGACGCGAGGCCTACGCTTCCTATCCGAAGAAGCCCGGCGAATGCACGCACCCGGCGTGCCACGGTGTAGCGCCGTACATCTACTGTATATTGTGCGGTCTCGAGTGGGAGACGGCGATGCCGACGCTCGGATGGGACCGCATCGCCAGCCAAGTCATCGCCAAGATCCTGGCCGATGGCTTGAACCCGCAGGACGTCGAGCTCTTCACCGAGGAGACGGCGGATGGGCGACTGCTTCTCGGATGGCGGCCAAGGGGTGGCGGGTGATGACGCTCGACGAGATCGATGCAATCGGTCGAGACGTCATCGCCATCCTAGACGCCGCCCATCTGAGGCCCATGCGGCTGAGCGATCCGGACGGGCGTTACAGCGCGTCTCCAAACCACAATACGCCGGGCAGCATTGCACGACAAATCGCCCGCGTGTTCACGTTGCACTGCGTCGGCCTGTGGCCACGGGTCCACGTCGCCACCCAGCTGCAACGGGACCTGCGGACGCTGAGAGTCGCCTTCATCAAAGTCCGCACGGGCGCCACGATCAGCGGCGAGATCGCCGACGTACTCGCCGTCGCCCAGCCAGAGCCGCCGCAGTCGAGCATCGACCGCATCCTCGACGAGCAGGTCGGCGCTGTTGTCTTCCGCTGGTGCTCGTGCGGCGCCGGAGCGCAGCCCGCGGGCGGTCATGAGCAAGACTGCCCTCTTGTCCCGTTCGACGTCATGCCAGGCCCCACGGCGCCGGCCACGTCCAGGTCGAGCACGACCAGATGACGGCCGGCCGCGGCAGGTCGGTGCGCAGGTAGAGCTCCAGACCGCCGCGGAAGATGGCGATCCAGCCAGTCGGAACGTCGCGCGCGTAGAGCATGCCGACACGTCGGCCGGGCGCGGGGCTGGTTGCTAGTCGCGATCGTCGACGTCAAGCAAAAGGTCGGGGCCGTCAGGCAGGAACCCTCGGAGCCTTTTCGCGTCGGCATCGCTCAGCGGCACCGCTTCGTCGCGCGCCCCGTACATCAGGCCCATCGACGACCAGCCTTTTACGTACCGGCCCGACGGCGACCGAAGGACGTAACGCATCCTGTCGACGCTCGCGAGCCGCTCGTCGAACGCCGGCTTGAGGACGCCCGCGGTGAGGGCCTCGTCGACCCGGAGGCCGAGCTTGCCGGGCGGTCCGAAGATCGCCACGCGTCCGCCGACGAGTCCGCCCTCGAGCCGATAGCCGTCGGCGAGCTCGAACGGCACGGGGCGCGCGCCAACGGACGGGTAGAACGACAATTCGCCGTCGCCGTCTGCGTAGAGGGTGACCGTGGTGGACATGCCGGAAAGGCTAGCACGGCGATGGCGCGCCACGGCAGCGGACCGCGACCCAAGTAGTACAAACGCAAAACCGCCGGCACCTGCGCGCCCGAGGAGAGGGCGAGCGGCAGGGCCGGCGGTAAGGGTTGGTGAGCTCGGTAGCTCTATGTCTTTGGTAGCTGCGACTTCGGCGGCAGCAGCGGTCCTCTCTTCAGAGGCAATCCGCGCTCACGGCGCCATTCGTCCCCGCGCCCGATCGTCGTCATGCCGCGCCCTTCGCAGAGCTTGCAGACTTCACCGGCCACGGCGATGCCGCCGCAAGCAACGCACTCTTCTAGCGTTTCGCGATCGTGCACGAACTGATCGAGCTTAGGGGTACGTCTCGGCATTCAGTACGTAGTGCAGGCCGCTTTCGCTTTCGTCACCTGACCGACCGCCTCCAGCCGCATTGGGTTGCCGACGATCCGGACGGTGCCGTCGTCCACTACGCCCTCCATGTCAGTGATGAAGCAGACGCCGTTGCTGGGCGAGATGGTCGAGATGCCGGGCCCACTCGGGGTCGCTTGCAGAAACTGCCACGCCTGCACGGGCCGTCCCAGCCACGCGCAACGTGAGCTGCCCGCGATGCTGCGAAAGCCAGCCACTTGAAGTTGCCAATTCCATCCCCCGACGGCCCCCGGGATGATCTCGACCCGTTCACCCACGTTCGACATCCCATATGTGTGCGAGATGAAGCACGCCACGTCGAGCCCCCACGCCATCGTGACGGCGCCATTCTCGAACGCTGGGCTTCCGCCAGAATAGAACCAATGCATCTCCGTTTCTGGCGAGACGCCACCGGCGGTACCGTGGAAGTTGGCCCATTGGTCGCACTGCACGTCAACGCGACAATTCCCCTTGGCGTTTTGTCCACTCGTATAGTTGGGTAGCGCGACCGCGTAGCCTGGCACGGTAGTCGAGCTAGCTCCGACGTGGAGCCAACCCCCGTCCGTGTAGACGCCGAACCCGATGGGGGGCAGGTTCAAATGGGCACCCGAGCAAGTGAACTTGGTCGCGTGGCAAAGATGCGTTGCGTCCGGTGGAAGCTGGACGCTCCCATTGGTGACGGTGAAATTGCTAACGAGCGGGGTTTGCGATTGCCCGACGTCTACAGTCTCGTTGGCAGCGTCGGAGCACGAGAGAATGAGCGCGACGCAAAGCGCCAGCGCCGTGGTGGCGATGTGTTTCATTGGCGACTCCTTCCAAGTCGTTGAGCGCCTACGCGGCGCCGTGGCTTCAGGCTCTCGTGGCGGCGCGGATCCTGGCCGCGTGCTCAGGCGTAACGAGGTGGCGCCCATGGCATTCTGCGCATCGTTCGCAGGCGGGGCACGAGACGTAGGTCGAGGCCTCTAGAATGTCTCCCGGCACGATCGCCACTCCGCAGTCCGTGCAGACTTGACCCAACTCGCCGAGATCGGTTTGCTTGCATCCGCAGTGCGGGCAAAAGGAAGGGGTTACCATGGGCCTGCTCCAAAACGGCGGCGAAGTCAGGCGATCGACGTCTGCTTGCCGCCCATGCCGTCGGCGGCCATGACGAGCTCGAGGTAGCTAGCCCACGGGAAATTAGGCCCCGGGTCCCAGTGCGTCCCCTTGCGGTCTGGAAACGCAATCGTGACGTCGATGTGGCCGCAGATGCCGCGAGCTCCGGCCCTCACTTCGGCGGCACTCAGGCGTTTGATCGGGATGCCGTGGCGGCGACACAGGTCAGCGCATAGCGCGGCCGATCGTCGCAGCATTGCCTCGGAGAACGCGTCTGACCAATCTTGCGTCGACTGCCCAGCGCGCCCCGCGTGCTCGATGTGGAGACCGTTGCGGTTCGCGCCCGGCGCGGCCCACGCGGAGTCCGACTCGGCGACGCATTGCACAATCTCCAGCGCGTCGACGCAGAAGTGAGCACTGGCCTGTGGCGCAGTGTCGCCGGCGAACCACTGCGCGACCGCGCGCGCCGCCATGGGCTTCTCAGCGTTCTCCATTGTGTGCAGGACCACGAGCGTCACCGGTGACCCGTACCGGCCCTTCGTGAAATTGCGCGCCTTGATGAACGTTGCCGGCGTAGGAAGCGCCTCCTGGACGTGCGGCGGCGGCACGGTGGTAGCAGCTTCGGCCGCAGCTCTCGTGATGGGGCCAACGACGCCGTCTGCCTTCAAGGCGTGGTGTTGCTGCCACATCTTCGTCAGCGTCTCCGTTTGCTCGCCGAAGATCCCGTCGAGAGCTGGACACAGCACGAACCGCTGCCACGCCGCTACGTCCGAGCCCGTCATGCCGCGCTTCAAGTCTCTCGGTGCGTTCATGATGCCTTCCTTCGGATGCAGCCGGACCCGGTGAGCCACGCGTCGAGCGCCTCGCCAGCGCCCGTGCGCGTCTTACGCGTCGCGACTCGGAACTGTTTCTCGCCTCGCCGGTGCTGCGGGGCGATCGCGATCCAATATCCGTCGCCCCGCTGCGTCACGCAGCCGGTGCCTCTGGCACGACGCTGGTCGCCCATCATGGCAAGCCGCTACTGCTTCACTTCCATGACGTGCACGTCGTGCGCGCCGACGATCACGTTCTCGTCGACCCAACAGCAGCCAGGGAGCCAGCCGCCGTCGGGGGAGTGGGCACCCCCCCAGAAAATGGACCACGAATTTTGCAGGAGGTACTTGCGGCGGCCTTCGTACGCGCCCAGGCCGGCGACCCGCATGGCGTGGTTGTCTTTGCTCCCACCGAGGTACTCGGTCCCGAGAACCTGCTCGGCCTGCTCGGGAACGCGCTTGTGCGCGAAGAACGGCGGCAAGAGGCCGGTCCCGATGCCGACGCCCCAGCCGCGACGCAGCGCCTCGTCGACGGCGTCGAGCACGCCAGAGCCGAGGCCGAGGATGCGGTAGCGCTGGATGTCCTTCGCGAGGCGCGCGCCATCGGCGAACATCTCGTCGTCGATGTCGTCACCCGCTGGTGCGGCGCCCTTGCCGGCTTCCTCGTCGTCGATATCCTCGCCTTCTCGGTATGGGTCCCAGCCTCTACCGATCAGACCTTCGATCGCGTACTCGAGCCGCGTACCTAGTTCGATGACCTCGATGAGCCCTTGCCTACGTCGCGCCTCTCGCCAGATCGACACGCCCGACGCCCACGTCGGCTCCGGCAGGCCGCCCTCGTAGCCGAGCGCATCGACGATCTCGGCGAGCGTCTGGCCGACGCAGCAGGGGAACTTCGGCTGGTCTCGCATGAAGCGGATCGGCTGGATGAAATCGGAGTCGGTCGCGTGTAGGTGCTCGGCCACGGTGCCGTCGAAGTTGAAGTCGACGCGGTCGCGCTCGCGCGACTCCTGCCGGTCGGGATGTGCGCCCGTGAGGAACATCATGGCGTTTCTCCGCAGCATTGCCCGCGATAGGCGCACTCGAGATCGGCGCAGTCCTTGATTCGGGCAATGCAAGGGCTGCTCCAGCTACGGCCGTCGGCGAGCGCGCGTTTACACGCATCCGCGAACGGCGCGCCCGCGGGCGTTCGCGTCCACGGCGTCCCGTTCACACGCCGGCAGTCGAGCCGCGCCAGTGTCTCTTCCGCGCGATCGCAGGACTCCATGGTCGGCGGGTGGAGCGGTGGCAACGGCGGCACCGGTCCCGGATCTGGAGCTGGCGTCGGCTTGCTGCACGCGCAGATCGCCAGCGCGACGACGACAAGGCGAAGCCTCATTGGTCCGCGCCGGCGTCGCCCACTTTGGCACCAGACACTCGCGCCGCGCGGGCGCTCATCGCCATGCCGATGATGGCCGACTTCGGGACCGTCTCCGTCGACCCGTCAGGCAATCGAACGACCAAGAAGTTGCACAGCTCCCCCGCTGTCTCGATGATCGGGCAAATGTATGGCTTGGCCGCGCATCCGCCGAGTGCGACCACGCAAAGCCCGATCGCCACGCCGACAGCAGCCGGGTAGCGCAACCAGAAGCGTCGAGCATCGGGCTCGAAGGAGAGCCGCGCCATCGGCGCTGAGTACCCGGGAGGCTGGCGATCGTTCGGCGGCGGGAACATGGCGGGCGGTCGCATGCTCTTTGGACCGACGTCGCCGCCGCCGTAGCGCTTCTGCATAAATTCGATCACGAGCGACGGGATCGTGGTGGCGAGCGCCGCCGTGACGACGCTCTCCCAGGCGAGGCCATTCTGCAGTTGCTCTACCGCTGTCGCGGCGGCGCCAATCAGGAGCACCAAGATCACGCGCGTTTGGGCCGGCAGATACTTGAGCTTGATCGTCTCGCTCCCGAAATACTTCACGAACACGGGCAGCATCGAGGCGGCGAGCGTGACGGCCCAATGGGTCGCCAGCATGTTCTTCGGCAGCGCGTCTGGAGCAACGTCAGCGGCCCATGCCGGAAGACAGAACAGTGCCAATGCCGCCACGACGGGCAGCGCCAATGCGAAACGTTTCATTTTGCTTCTCCTCAGTGCGACGTTGTCAGTCTCCAA
>DATHES010000038.1:0-41853 GCA_035318465.1 Polyangiaceae bacterium | reverse complement strand
TCGAACTCGCCACCTCAGGCACCATGCGCCTCAGGGCATAGCGGCGCAAGGGGCCGGAGGATGGGGTATACCGCCTGAGATGACGTCAATGCGGGTGGCTCCTGCCGCAGAGCGCAACAAGGAGCCCATCCTCGAAGTCCTGCGCGATGTGCTCCCCGCTCGCGGCTTGGTGCTGGAAGTGGCGAGCGGCTCGGGACAGCACGCTGTCTTCTTCGCTCGAGCGCTGCCGCACTTGCTTTGGCAGCCCTCCGACGCCGACCAAGGCGCGCTCGACAGCGTCCGCGCCTACTGCGAAGAGGCCGCGCTCGGCAACCTGCGCTCCCCGCTCGCGCTCGATGCGAGCGCGCCGTCGTGGCCTCTCGAGCGCGCCGACGCACTCTTGAACATCAACATGATCCACATCGCACCTTGGGCAGCGTGCCTCGGGCTACTCGACGGCGGTGCGCGGCTTCTGTCCGAAGATGCGCCGCTCGTGCTCTACGGGCCCTTCGTCATCGACGGCGACTTCGTCGCTCCGAGCAACGTCGAGTTCGATCGGCGCCTGCGAGGCGAGAACGCGGCGTGGGGCGTGCGCGAGCTGCGCGACGTCGAGCGAGCTGCCGCGGCGCGCGGGTTTCGGCTCGACCGCGTCCTGCCGCGCCCGGCCAACAATCAGGTGGTCGTCTTCCGCCGCGTGGCGAAAGCGACGGGCGGCGCGTGACGACCGCTCCGCCGCACGTCACGCAGTCACGACTCTGGGTGGCGCGTCATGCGCCGGCGGTCGACGGCGCCATTTGCTACGGGCGCACCGACGTCGCGGTTCAGCTCGCGCCCGAATGCGCCGCGACAAACTTGCTCGAGTCCTATCGCGGCGACCCACCGCGACATGTTTGGTCCTCGCCGGCCTCGCGCTGCCGCTTGGTCGCCGAACACCTTGCCGCGTCGCTGCGCGTCCCACTGACGGTCGACGCCGCCCTCGGTGAGCTCCATTTCGGCGCGTGGGAAGGGCGACTTTGGACGGTGATTCAGACGGAAGAGCGCGCGATGTACGAGGCGTGGATGAACGATTGGCAACGGCTCGCACCGCCCGGCGGAGAACGTCCCGCGGACATCGAAGCGCGCGTCCGTGCCTGGCTTTTCGCCCTAGCATCGGACGGGGTGCAGTGGGTCGTCGCCCACTCGGGCGTGGTGCGCGCGCTCAGCGTCGTGATCGAAAAGTACAGCTGGCCGGACGCCATGCGACGCGAGGTTCCCCACTTGTCGTGGACCGAGTTTGCGCTCGCGCCCCGAGACGCCCCCGCCGCGGGGTGAGGGCCCCTCCGGGCCGTCACTTCAACCAGGTGAGCCACTCGGCGTGCTTCGCGTCTCGCCCGCAAACGGCCGCCAAGTACGCCTTCTGTAGCTGCGCTCCGAGCGTCCCGGTGCCGGTGCGAAAAGCACGCCCATCGATCTCGCGCACCGGCGTCACCTCCGCGGCCGTCCCGGTGAGGAACACCTCGTCGGCGGCCATCAGCTCGTCGCGCGTGAAAGCGCGCACCCGCGTCGGGATCTGCGCTTCGGCAGCGAGCTTCAGCACGGTATCGCGGGTAATACCGGGCAAAATGGAGGACGTGGCATCGTTGGTGACGAGCTCCCCGCCCTGCACGAAGAACACGTTCTCACCGGTCGCCTCGGCAACGGTGCCGTCTTGGTTGAGCAGGATGGCGTCGTCGAAGCCGCGATCGAGCGCCTCGTGCGCGGCGAGCACGCTGTTGGCATAGTGCCCCGAAGCCTTGGCGGTGGTGGGGAGCATGGTGTGATGGAACTTGCGCCAGGATGAGATGATGACGCGGATGCCGCGCCTCAGCCCTTCCTCCCCGAGATAGGCGCCGAGCTCACGGACGGCGATGAGGACGTGCACCGGGCACTCCTTCTTGGGCGCCAGACCGACCGATCCTCGTCCGAAAAAGGCGAGCGGGCGCAGGTAGGCGTTCTCCACGCCGTTCTTGCGCGCAATCTCGCACGCTGCTTCCGCCAGCGCCTCGGCTGAATACCGAATGGGGAGCCCATAGATGGACGCCGAAGCAAGGAGCCGCGCCACGTGATCTTGCAATCGAAAAAGAGCGGGGCCGCGCGGCGTGGGGTAGCAGCGGATACCTTCGAAAACGGCACTTCCGTAATGGAGGGAGTGCGAAGCAAAGTGCACCGATTGCCGCTCTGCTTCGCGAATCTCGCCGCAAAACCAGACGTAGGGGGCCAGCGTCTGCCCCTTGGGCCGGCTGAGCGGTAGCTCGTCCACCTCCGGCGTTCGATGAAACCCGGGCCACTCACCGACGTGTCTCGAATTCGACATCGCCAAAACCTCCCCCCCGCCTGTTTGCGGCTCCAGCCGCATCGTTCCCGACTTTCTCGGTTCTCGAGGAGTCGTCATGGTCGTTCTGCCTGGGCGGGCGTGGCGCCGGTGGTTGCGGCGCCGCCCGGTTTCGGCTTGGCGTCGCGATCCTTGATCATTCGTTCTTCTTGCATCCAAGGCATGAGCGCGCGAAGGCGCTTGCCCACCGCTTCCAGCGGGTGCTCGGCGCCCTGTCGTTCGAGCGCCGTGAACTTCGGCTTGCCGGATGCGTTCTCGGCCATCCACTCGTCGGCGAAGGCACCCGAGCGGATCTCGCCGAGCATGTCCTTCATCACCTTGCGCGAGGCGTCGGTGATGATGCGCGGTCCGCGGGTGAGATCGCCGTACTCGGCGGTATTGGAGACCGAGTAGCGCATGTTGTCGATGCCGCCTTCGTAGATGAGATCGATGATGAGCTTGAGCTCGTGCACACATTCGAAGTACGCCATCTCCGGCGCGTAACCGGCGTCGACGAGCGTCTCGTAGCCGGCGTAAATGAGCGAGGTGAGCCCGCCGCACAGCACGGCTTGCTCGCCGAAGAGATCGGTCTCCGTCTCTTCCTGGAACGTCGTCTCCAGGATTCCCGCGCGCCCACCGCCGATCGCGCCGGCATAGGCGAGCCCGACGAGGCGCGAGTCGCCGGTGGGATCTTGATGAATGGCGAAGAGCATGGGAACGCCGCGCCCGCGCGCGTATTCCCGGCGCACGGTGTGTCCGGGAGCCTTGGGAGCCACGAGCCACACCGAGACGTCGAGCGGAGGCAGGATCTTCTTGAAGTGAACGCCGAACCCGTGGGCCACCGCGAAGTGCTTGCCCGGCTTCAAACCGGGCATGACTTCCCGTTGAAAGACCTGGGGCCCGAGCTCGTCGGGAACGAGCATCATCACCACGTCACCCCAGGCGGCAGCCTTGGCGACCTCCACGACGCGCAGTCCGGCCTGCAGCGCCTTTTCCCATGACGCGCTGCCCTGGCGAAGACCGACGGTGACGTCGACCCCGCTCTCTTTCAAATTGAGAGCATGGGCGTGACCCTGGCTTCCATATCCAATGACGGCCACGCGTTTGCTGCGAATGCGGGCGAGATCGAGATCTGCATCGTACGACGGTTTCATGCGACTCCTCCGAGTGGCGGGACGGACTCGGCCGCCACTTCTATGCCCGGACGGGCAATCGCGATCGGCGCCGAACGCACCATGTCGCGAATCCCGAGGGGCCGTAGCAATTCCAAAAACTGATCGATTTCCTGCGAGGCTGCGCTGGCTTCCAAGGTGAAAGCCGTTTGCGCAAAAGCGATGACCCGGGCGCCGGTGAGCGAGACCACCCGCTCCACTTCCTGGCGAGCGGCGGATCCGGCGGCCTGCACCGTGACGATGCAGAGCTCCCGCTCGATGGCGCGATCGTCGGACAACTCGACCACCTTCTTCACGCGAATCAGCTTGCGCAGCTGCTTCACGATCTGCTCGACGATGGCGTCGTTGCCGCGCGTGGTGAGCACGATCTTGGAGAAGGCAGGATCAAGCGTCACGTTGACGGCGAGCGAGTCGATGTTGAACCCGCGCCCCGCGAAGAGGCCCACCACGCGCGCCAGCTCGCCGAAGCGATTCTCGACGAGCACCGAAAGCACGTGCCGCCCTTTCATGCGAGGTCCCTCGGTTCGGGTGGAGCGCCGTCTCCCTCCGGCGCCATCACGATCTCGTAGTGCGCGGCGCCGGCGGGGATCATGGGGTAGACGTTCTCTTCTTCGGAAACGATGACGTCCATCACCACCACACCGGGCGTGGCGAAGCCTTGTTCGAGCGTGGCGCGCAGGTCTTCCGGCTTGGTGGCGCGCAGGCCCCTGGCTCCGTACGCCTCGGCGAGCATGACGAAGTCGGGGAAGTAGCTCATCCCGACCTCCGAGTAGCGGCGCGAATAGAAGAGCTCCTGCCACTGCCTCACCATGCCGAGGCAGCCGTTGTTCATGATCACCACCTTGAGGTCGAGGTTCTCCGCGACGCAGGTGGCGAGCTCCTGCAGCGTCATCTGAAAGGAGCCGTCGCCGGTGACGAGCAGCACGGTGCGCCCGGGATTGGCGAAGGCGGCGCCCATCGCAGCCGGCAATCCGTAGCCCATGGTGCCGAGCCCACCCGAGGTGAGCCACGACCGACCGTGGCGCACGGGATAATACTGCGCCGCCCACATCTGATGCTGGCCGACGTCGGTCGCGCAGATGGCTTCCCCGCGCGTGATCTCGGCGAGCATGCACATGAGGGCTTGCGGCATGATGACGTCGTCGCGGCGCCGGTAGGAAAGAGGAAAATCGCGTTGCCACGCACGCAGCGTGCTCCACCACTCGTCGCGCGCGGGCGGTGGCGCTTCGGGAATGAATTCCAGCATCTGTTCGAGCACGCTGCGCGCGTCGCCCACGATGGGCACCGCGACCTTGACGTTCTTGTTGACGCTGGCCGGGTCGATGTCGACGTGCACGATGGTGGCGTGCTTGCAGAACTCTTCGAGCTTGCCGGTCACGCGGTCGTCGAAGCGCGCGCCGATCGCGACGACGAGGTCGGCCTTGGCCATGGCCATGTTGGCGACGTACGTTCCGTGCATGCCGAGCATCCCGAGACAGAGGTCGTGTCCGGAGGGAAAACAGCCGAGTCCCATCAGCGTCGGCGTGACCGGCAGGTTCAGTTTCTCGGCCAAGGCGAGCAGCTCGGTCCCGCCGTTCGACGCGACCACGCCTCCCCCCACGTAGAGAATGGCCTTGTCCGTCTTCATCATGAGCTCGACCGCGCGGCGGACCTGCAGGGGGTGACCGCGTGTGCTCGGTTTGTAGGAGGGGAGATCGACCTTGCTCGGGTAGGAGAAGACGCAGCTCTGCGCCGACACGTCTTTCGGCAGATCGATGAGCACCGGCCCCGGGCGCCCGCTTCGCGCCAGGTAAAAAGCCTCCTTCACGATGGTGGCAAGCTCGTGAACGTCGCGGACGAGGTAGTTGTACTTGGTGCAGGGCCGGGTGATGCCGACGATGTCGGCTTCTTGAAAGGCGTCGTTGCCGATGAGATGCGTCGCCACTTGTCCGCTGATGACGACGATGGGGGTGGAGTCCATGTAGGCGTTGGCGAGCCCGGTGATGGTGTTGGTCGCGCCAGGACCACTGGTGACCATCGCCACTCCGACTCTCCCAGTGGAGCGGGCAAAGCCCTCGGCGGCATGCACGGCGCCTTGCTCGTGACGGACGAGGACATGGCGAATGCGTCCCCGCATCTTGGCGAGCTCGTCGTAGACGTGCAGGATGGCGCCGCCCGGATAGCCGAAGATGGTGTCCGCACCTTCTTCGAGCAGGCACTCCAGTAAAATGCGCGCGCCGCGCATGGGCTCGCCGCTGGCAGGGGCCGGCTGTGGACCGTTGGTTAAAGCAGTTGCTCGAGCGCTTGACATACGAAGCCTCCCATTTGTTCCGTCGAAACGGCACCGCCGAGGTCCGGCGTGCGACGTCCTTCGTCGAGCACGCGATCGATGGCACGGTCGACTTTGTCCGCCAAATCCCCCAAACCGAACGATCGCCGCAGCATCTCGGCAGCGGAGGCGATCGCGCCGAGGGGATTCGACACCCCTCGGCCAGCAATATCGGGCGCCGATCCGTGGATCGGCTCGTAGAGCCCGGGGCCCGCGCCGATGCTCGCGCTCGGCAAAAGGCCGATCGATCCGGCGAGGACCGAAGCTTCGTCGCTCAGGATGTCGCCGAACATGTTCGAGGTCAGCACGACGTCGAAGCTGCTCGGCCGACGCACGAGATCCATGGCGCACGAATCGACGAGGGCATGGCGAAGCTCGACGTCGGAGTAGTCGCGCGCCACTTCCGTCACCACGTCCCGCCAGAGACGTGACGTCTCGAGGACGTTCGCCTTGTCGACCGACGTGACCAGACGCCGACGCGTGCGCGCCACGTCGAACGCCACCACTGCGACGCGCCGAATTTCCTCTTCTGTGTAGACCATGGTGTTGAAAGCGCGGCGCGGTCGTCCTTCGATCCCGCGCGGCTCGCCGAAATACACGTCACCCAGGAGCTCGCGCACGATGACGAGGTCGGTCCCCCGCACGATCTCCGCGCGCAGGGGTGACGTGGCGACGAGCGCGGCGCGCGCTTTCACCGGCCGGAGGTTGGCGTACACGCCGAGCGCAAGGCGGAGGTCGAGCAGCCCTTTTTCCGGCCGTTTCTCGGGCGCGAGATCGTCCCATTTCGGACCGCCCACCGCGCCGAGCAAGACGGCGTCGGCGGCCAGGCACGCAGCGCGCGTGCCCTCCGGGAAAGGCCCGCCGTGGGCGTCGATGGCTGCGCCGCCGATGGGACGCTCGATGACTTCGAGTCGTGCGCCGGTTCGTTTCATGGCAAAGGCGACGACGCGCAGCGCTTCGCGGCAAACCTCGGGCCCGACGCCGTCCCCTGGCAGCGACACGATGCGATAGGACGGCGGGTCGGACGTGCTCCGTGGGGCGCTCATGGCTGCGCTCCCAGCTCATAGGGGCGCTGCCGTGGAACCACCGCTGGCACCTGCGGAGGCTTGATGTCGCCGAGCGTGGCGAGGCACTTGTTCACCGCCGAGAGGTACGCTCGCGCCGATGCTTCGACGATATCGGTGCCGACGGCGCGCCCCGAAAACGGTCGCTCGTCGATGACCACGCGCAGCGAGACCTCGCCGTCCGCGTCGCGCCCCTCCGAGACCGCGCGAAGTTCGTAACCCACGACGCGCGCAGGGTGCCCGGTGATGCTGTCGATGCACGTACAGACGGCGTCGACAGGGCCGTCACCGAGCGCACACGCGACGTACGTTTCTCCTTCGCGCGTGAGGCGTACGGTGGCCGTGGCTGGACGTACCGTGCCCGCCGAGGCTTGCACCAGCGAAAGCGTGTAAGGGGGAGCTTCCGCCGGCTGGTTGTCCTGCACGATCAAGACGAGATCGTCGTCAGTGAGCGTCTTGCCCGATTCACAAGCGCGGAGAAAGCGATCGTAGACGAGGTTCAGGGCGGTGCCGGCCACCGTGTACCCGAGATCGGCCAGCCGTAACGCGACGGCGTGGCGACCGGAGTGACGGCCGAGCACGAGCCGCGTCGGCGGCGCGCCGACCGACTCCGCGGTCATGATCTCGTAGGTGCGCCGGTCTTTGATGACGCCGTGCTGATGCACGCCCGCCTCGTGAGCGAAGGCGTTGCGCCCCACGACCGCCTTGTTGGGCTGGACACTGACGCCGGTGAGCGCCGAGAGAAGCTGGCTCGTCGGGTAGAGCAACTGCGTGACGATGCCCGTTTCGTACGGCAAAATGCTGTTTCGCACTTGCAGCGCCATGACGATCTCTTCGAGTGAGGCGTTGCCGGCGCGCTCGCCGATGCCGTTGACTGTGCATTCCACCTGCGCAGCGCCGCCCTCGATCGCCGCCAGCGTATTGGCTACGGCGAGCCCGAGATCATTGTGACAATGCGCGGAGAGCGTGACCTTTTCGATACCGCGCAGGCGCGCCCGCATGGTCTCGAAGAGGGCGCGGTACTCGGACGGAGTCGAGTACCCCACGGTGTCGGGGAGATTGACGACGCTGGCCCCCTCGTCGACGGCAACTTGGGCGCACGAAAGCAGGTAGTCGAAGTCGGTGCGCGTCGCATCCTCGGGGCTGAACTCCACCTGGTCGCAATAGCGGCGCGCGAGCTTCGTCGCCTTGCCGATGCGATCGAGTGCGGTCTCGCGATCGATCCCGAGTTTGTGCGTCAGATGGAGATCGCTGGTGCTGAGAAAAAGGTGAATACGCCCCTGCGCCGCATGCTCCAGACTCTTCGCGCACGCCGCGATGTCGTTCTCGGTGCAGCGCGCCAGGGTGGCAATGGTCGCCCCCCTTACCTCCCGCGCGATCGTCTGAACACCCGCCAAATCGGCGGGGCTCGCGGCGGGAAAGCCGGCTTCGATAATATCCACTCCGAGCGCTTCCAGCTGCTTTGCCATTTGCAGCTTCTGCTCGGAAGTCATCCCGTATCCGGGTGACTGTTCGCCATCTCTAAGCGTGGTGTCGAAGATCAGGAGACGTTTCATTCTTCCTCTCTCTCGCTCCCACGCTGCCGACCGAAGTCAGCCGGGCTCTCTAGCCCGACGTTTTCTTCGACGCCGCCAACCGCGGAAGCCGTTCTCGTGTTGAATTGGGAGTGGCGCGATTGGGGCCATTGGTTTGCCTGTTTGTTTATTACGGGAAAACTTCCCCGAATGCAGGAGCAGGAACATTAACCATAAGCAAAGTATCTCTACAAGGAGATTCCATGGAGGAACGGTGCTGAACCTGCGTTTTTCCGAAGTGCATGAGCTTTCGCCCCTTCAATCCACCGTCCTTCCATGCGAACAGCGCGGCATGCAGTTTTCCGAGGGGTTCGTCCGTCCATGCGCACAGTGCGACCCAATGTCGCGTTCGGCCCCTCTCCCGGCCGCTCGCGCGCCCGAGCGAGGAACGCCGACGCCACGCCCGAGGGGCGATCCCACACCGGTTCGTTCCCGATGGTGCCCGTTTCGCACTATATAGAGGTGCTCATGGCGGACACCGTCCATCCAGCTTCGTCGTATTTGGTGCGTCCGGCGGCGCGCCCCGTCGATGCCACGATTCGTCCCCCGGGCTCCAAGAGCTACACCAACCGCGCTCTCCTGCTCGCCGGCCTGGCCAGCGGGACCTCGACCCTCACCGGCGCGCTCTTCAGCGACGACACGAAGCACATGGCGCGGGGGCTCGCAGCGCTCGGCCTCGACGTGCACGGCGACGAAACTGCGCGAATCTTCACGGTGACCGGCGGCGGCGGACTGATTCCCGCGGCGCACGCTTCTGTCTTCGTCGGTAACTCCGGTACGACCGCTCGCTTCCTCGCGCCCATGATGGCGCTCGGTCGCGGCAGCTATGAGCTCGATGGCGACGAAGCGATGCGAGGCCGCCCCATCCAACCGCTGCTCGACGCCATGTCCGCCCTGGGAGCCCGCGCCCACAGCATCTGCGGCAACGGCTGTCTCCCGATTCGCATCCAAGGGGGCGCGTTCGAAGGCGGCGCCACACGCATGGCGGGCTCGGTCAGCAGTCAATTCTTCAGCGCGCTGCTCATGGTGGCTCCCAGGCTGCGGCGCGGCATCGTGCTCGAAGTCGAGGGGGACCTCGTCTCCAAGCCGTACCTCGAAGTCACCGCCCAGGCGATGAAGGCCTTCGGCGCGACGATGAAGCACGACGAATTTCGTCGCTTCGAAGTCGCCGCCGGCGCCTATGGGGGCACGGACTACGAAGTGGAGCCCGACGCGTCGGCGGCGTCGTACTTCTTTGCTGCCGCCGCCGTGACGCGCGGAAGAGTCGTCGTCACGGGCCTCGGATCGCAGTCGCTGCAGGGCGATCTCGGCTTCGTTCACTTGCTGGAGAAGATGGGGTGCCGCGTCCGTCAGACCGCGACCGAGACGGAGGTGGTCGGCCCCGCCAAGCTCGCCGGCATCGAAGCGGACATGTCGAGCATGTCCGACACCGCGCAGACCATCGCCGCCATCGCGCCGCTCGCGAGCAGCCCTACCCGCATCACCGGCATTGGTTTCATCCGCCGCAAAGAGACGAACCGCATTGCTGCCGTCGTGACCGAGCTGCGAAAGCTCGGCATCCGCGCCGACGAGGAGACCGACGGTTTCGTCGTTTACCCGGGCCAGCCTCGCGCCGGGCGCATCGACACGTACGACGACCATCGCATGGCCATGAGCTTCTCGGTATTGGGCCTCACTGCGCATGGGATCGATATCTTGGACCCGGGCTGCGTTTCCAAGACGTTTCCGGAGTATTTCGTGGAGCTCGAAAAACTGACCGGGGCTTGACCCCACTGCTCTATGCTCGTGCGATGGCAGTCGAGGTCGTTCCCAGCGCCTCGGGGATCTCGGTTCTCGATCTTCGCGCCGCGCTCGAGGAGATCGTGGGAAAGGACGTCGTGGTCAAGGCGCTGGCGTCGCTTCCGGCCGCTACGCGCGCCGAATTCGTCGAAATCACTGCGCTTTCATGGGTGCCCCTCGCCACCATCACGCTGGTCATCAACGCCGTCGCGGCGACGGCTCGAGTGAATCCAGAGCGGCTCATCGACGATGCGGTGCGACGCGCGGTGGAGCGCACGTTCAAAACGGTGTGGCGGGTGATGCTGCGCTTTACCACCGACGCGGCCCTCATTGCGCGTACGCCAGTCGTCTATTCCCTTTCACGCAACATCGGTCGCCTCCGCTCGCGCATCCTGTCGCCGGGAAAGGCGGAGGTCACGCTCTCCGATTGGCCCGGCGTGTCCGCGCGGCACGTGCGGACCCTGGGGGTCTCGATCGTGACCGTGGTGACCCTGGCCGGCCGCAAAGAGGCGAGCGTGACGTCGTCGCCCACGGCGGATGGAGCCATGTTCCTTCTGACGTGGCGCGTGTGAAAAGCGACGAGATGCAGAGGCGAGCGGCCATTTCTGCACTAGCTGGTTTGGCGCTGGCGTCGTCGATGTCTTCCTCCTGCCGATCCGAACGCGCAGGGGCACGGCGCTCCGCGCGGAAGATTGAGCTCGTCGTCAAGCACCAGCCGCTCGGAGAATCGGATGCCTTTCGTCGAATCCTCCGCGCGTTCGAAATCGATCACCCCGACGTCACCGTCGTGGCCGAAGCGCTACCGAGCTCCTCCGACGTCGCGCACCAATTCTTCCTCACCGCGCTGGAAGGTCAGGCGCGAGACTTCGATGTCTTCGTCGTCGACATTGCGTGGGTGGCCGAGTTTGCGCGCGCCGGCTGGTTGCTCGACCTTTCGCCCTTCGTTGCCCCCGCCAGCGTGCGCCGGGACTTTCTGGCGGCCCTCGGTGATGCCGTCATTTTCGAGGGCAAGACGTTCGCCGTCCCCTGGTATGTCGACACCGGCGTCCTCTACTACCGCACGGATCTGGTGGCGCGGCCGCCGAGCACGTACGAAGAGCTCCTCCAAACCGCGCGCGAGGCGCAGCGCGCGCACCGTCAGCTTTCGGGGTTCGTGTGGCAAGGGCGCCAGTACGAAGGGCTCGTGTGCAACGTCTACGAAGCCATCTGGGGTCACGGCGGACAAACGATGCAAGGCGATCGGCTCCTTTTGCAGACCGAGCCCGCTCGCGCCGCGCTCCACTATCTGCAATCGCTCCTTGCGACGGGCATATCGCCGCCTTCCGTGACGTCCGCGGCCGAGGAAGAGACGCGCCGCGCCTTTCAAGGCGGAAGGGCGGTGTTCATGCGCAATTGGCCCTACGCTTTCGCCGAAACGGAAAGGCAAGGGTCCAGCCTGCGCGGCAAAGTGGGACTCGCGCCGCTGCCGACTCTCACCGGGGAGCCCGGTCACGGCGTGCTCGGCGGCTACCAGCTCGCCGTGAATGCTTTCGTCGATCGGGACAAGCGCGATCGTGCCGTGGCCCTTCTTCGGCACTTGACCTCGCTGGAGGCGAGCGTCGACTTGGCCGTCGCCTATGGACGCAGTCCCGCGCGCCGCGATGCCTACGACCATCCGCGGCTCATGAGCGACGCGCCGCTCGTCGCCGCGCTGCGGCCGGCATTCGAGCGCGCCCGGCCGCGCCCGGTCACGCCTTACTACATGATGCTCTCCGACGTCCTGCAGGGGGAATTCTCGGCCGCCATCACCGGCGTGCGCGCAGCCGAGGAAGCGCTGGCGCGGGCACAGTCGCTCGTCGACCACCTGATGGACGCTCGATGAGCGCGCTGCCTTCCACGGGCGAGGGGAAGGAGCGCAGGGCCGGGCGGCTCATGATGGCTCCCGCCGTGCTCGTGCTGGTCGCGGTGGCGCTCTACCCGACCCTGGCTTCGATCTGGCTCAGCTTCCAGCGGCTCATTCTCGTCTTTCACGAGCGACGCTTCGTCGGCATGGGCAACTACGCCTTTCTCGTCCGCGACGCCCGCTTCTTCAGCGCCCTTGGCCACACGGTCTACTTCACAGTGGTCTCGGTCACGGCGGAGCTCGTGCTCGGCCTCGTTTTCGCGCTCTTGCTGCATGCACGGCCCCCGGCCAAGAACCTGCTGCGCGCGGCCATCCTCGTGCCATGGGCAATGCCGACCGTCGTATCGGCGAAGATGTGGGCGCTCTTCTTTCTCGGAGAGAACGGCCTCCCCTTTTTCGGCATTTCGATCTTCGACGTCAATTGGCTGGGAACGCCGGGCTACGCGATGCACGCCGCCATCGCGGTCGACGTCTGGAAGACCACGCCTTTCGTAGCGCTTCTCTTGCTGGCGGGGTTGGTCGGCATTCCGCAGAGCCTCTACGATGCGGCCGCGCTCGATGGTGCCTCCTCGCTGCGGACTTTCTTCGCCGTCACGTTACCCGTTTTGCGGCGCATCCTCGCGGTGACCGTCCTTCTTCGCGCGCTCGATGCCTTTCGCGTCTTCGACGTCGTCTACGTCTTGACCGACGGGGGCCCGGCCAACACGACGGAGACGCTCTCCGTGTACGCCTACAAGACGATGATGCGCGGGGGCGACTTCGGCTACGGATCCACCCTGGCGACAGCGACGTTCCTCTGCGTTCTGGCCATGGGAGGGCTCTATTTCCTGGTGATCGATTCGGAAGAGGAGACGCGATGAGGCGGCGCGCCCTCCAGTGGCTTGCCGTTTTGGCGGTGCTCGGTTTTTGTGTGGTTCCCCTGCTGGGGCAAGTCGTGACGTCATTGCTTCCCGCGCAGGCCCTGCTCGGTGCGGCGACTCCGTCGGCGTGGTCGCTCGACAACTACCGCGGCGCGCTGCAGGGCCGTCCTCTGGTCCGTTCGCTCGTCAACAGCATCGTCGTGGCCGGCGCCACCACGTTCTTCTGTCTGGTCCTCGGCTCAATGGCTTCGTTCGCTCTGGCCAAGCTCCGCATGCGCGGCAAGCGCTGGCTTCTGGGCGGCGCGCTGGCGATCTCGATGTTCCCCCCCATTGCCACCGTGAGTCCCCTCTACCTCCTGATCCGCGAGCTCGGATTGCGAGACAGCCTCGGCGCGCTCGTGCTTTCCTACATGACGTTCGCGTTGCCGCTCACACTCTTCGTCTTGACCCGGTTTTTTCGCGAAATCCCGGACGCGATTTACGAAGCGGCTCGAGTCGACGGCTGCACGCCTTTCCAAACATGGTGGCGCATCGGATTGCCGCTGGCGATGCCAGGCATCGCCTCGACCGCCATTCTCGTATTCATCTCCGCTTACAACGAATTCCTCTATGCGATCACGTTCATTTCTTCGCCCGACAAGCGAACCGTCCCCGTGGCCATCAGCCTTTTTGCCAGCGATCGGATCGAGCCGTGGGGCGAGATCGCTGCCGCTTCGGTGATCGCCGGAATTCCGCTGGTGCTGGTGACGGTGCTTTTTCAGCGCCGGATCGTGACGGCCCTCACGCAAGGAGCCGTCAAGGATTAGAGCATCGACACGCGTTTCATCAGCGTGCCGCACAGGTCCGACTGCGGGCTGCGCTGCCGTTCGATGGCGAGCCCCGCCTTGAAGATGGCGCTGGCAATCGCTTCGTCGCCGACGGCAACATGGCAAATGCCGAGCAGCTCGTGATCTTTCGGTTCGAGGTGCACTTCCACGATCTGCTTGAGCGGTACGATGGCCGCGCGGTGCGCGTCGATCATGGCCGGCGTCGGCTTGGAGGGGGCGCCCTTCATCATCACCATGAGCCGCAGAGCTTGCCGCTGATCTTCCACCCGATAGCCGAGGAAAGCAGGCGTCACGAACAGGTCGCGATAGCCGCGGTACACCGCGTCCAGGTCGCCGTCCTTGGCGCGGATCGCCTTGATGGCCTGGACCAACGTCTCGTTTGCCACGACGCTACTCTGTCAGATTCTTCTCGCTTCGTCGAACGCCCTCCCCGATCGAGCCTCCCGGCCCGGAGGGCCGGAGGGCCGGGTAAGGCAAGCGCCTACGCGCGCACCGTCGCGGAACCGACTACGCCTCGCGGTTCTTCGGTTAGCATGGGCGTCGGAGGGCCCGGACTCATGCGGCACGTATTCTGGATGGCGCTTTGGTTCGTAGCGCTCGGCGCCCTGTCCTGCGGAGGCTCGGAGCCGTCGAACGGTGGCTCGGACGCGGGCAATTCCGTTGATGGCAGCGGCGTGACCGGGGAGCAGGCATGCACCGAAATCGCGAGCGCGCTCTGTTCGAAGTACGACGCCTGCGCACCGTTGGCCATCACGATTCTCTTCGGGGATTTGGCGACGTGCAACGCCGTTGCCAAGACCGCGTGCCTCGGCAGTCTTCAGGCGACCAAGACGGCCGCGACGGCCGATACGTTCCTCCAATGCAGTCAGGACCTCAAGATGGCCGCTTGCACCGACATCCTTGCGCACCAATCGCCTCCTTCCTGCCACCCCAAGGGTGGCACGGTGGGCAACGGCATGGCGTGCGGCGACGATTGGCAATGCATGAGCGGACATTGCGCCATCCCGGACAACACCACTTGCGGCGTGTGCGCGAGCCTGGCGCCCGCGGGGGGACCTTGTCCCAAGAAGACGGACGACGAATGCGAATTCGGATTGGTATGCGCCGACAACTTCCTCTGCGTGACGCCGGGCGCTGCGGGGGCATCCTGCGACGCCAATCATCCCTGCGCCAATCCGCTCGTTTGCGCGGGGGCCACCATGACCGCGCAAGGCACCTGCACGACGGGGGGTGCGCTCGGCGCTCCTTGTACCAGTGACCAGGGTTGCAGCTTGCTGCAGGGGCTGTGGTGCACCCGCGCCGCGAATCGAACCTGCGCCAGTGTCGTCGGCGCCGATCCCGGCATGCCCTGCGGCTTCATGAGCGTGACCGCGTTCTCGCTCTGTAAAGGAGGAGGCGCGGGGGGCGGTTGCAATCTGGTAGCGGGAACCGCCATGGGCACCTGTCCGCGCCTCGGAATGCCGGGCGAAGCGTGCACGGACACCGCGCCTTGTAAGGTGGGGGCCAAGTGCGTGAACGGTCTCTGCGCGGTGCGCGAACCAGCGGCGTGCCGTTGATTTGGACCTCTCGATCGGGAAAATCGGTCTGCTGGCGACGGCAGCTTTCGTCGCGGGGCTCATCGACGCCATCGCGGGCGGGGGCGGGCTCATCGCGCTTCCCGCGCTTCTCGCGGCGGGCTTGCCGCCCCACCTTGCGCTCGGGACGACCAAAGGTCAGTCGATGTTCGGCAGTATGGCCGCGCTCTTCCAATATGCGCGGGCCGGGCTCGTCGATCTGCGGCGCGCACGGTGGACGTTCCCGCTCGGTTTCGTAGGCTCGCTTGCCGGCGCGGCGCTCGTCTTGCTCGTGCGCCCCGAGCAACTGCGACCGCTCGTCCTCATCCTGCTGCTCGCCGTGGCGGCATTCCTCGCGTTCCGCCCGCCGGTCGCGCACCCCGAGGGGCATCCGCCTCCGCGCCGAGCCGGGCTCTGGGCAGCGCTCATTGCCTTGGCATGCGGGCTCTATGACGGCTTCTTCGGTCCAGGGACGGGCACGCTTCTCATCGTGGCGCTCGTGGGTTTCGTCGGACTCACGCTCACGCGCGCGATGGCCGACGCCAAGGCCATCAACTGGGCGTCGAACCTCGGCGCGCTCCTCGTCTTCGGCAGTCGCGGCGTCATCGAGTGGCGTGTCGCCTTGCCCATGGCGGCGGCGTCGATTGCCGGCGCGTCGGTGGGCGCACACATCGCCATGAAGGGTGGCGACCGGCTCGTGCGTTATGTCGTTTTGGCCGTGGTGGCCGCGCTCGTCGTCAAGCAACTCTATGCGCTGTACGGCTCGTGAGCGGGGAAACGAATGGAAAGGAATCGGCGTTCCGGATGCATTTTGGTACGCCTCCAACGCGAACCGGACTACGACGGCGAATGCGTACGCCCCGACCCGTCCCACAACTGGGGCGACCATTCGTGCAGCGCGGTGTTCCCGGTGATCTGCGAGCGGGAATAAGCGTCGAGGTTCGACGGTAGTCGACCCGTCCATCCCGCCGCCTCGAAATCCGACCGATGTCCTTTGCCACTCCGCTCGTCCTCGCCGCCGTGACCGCGGCGCCGTGCGACGTGACCCGCCTTTCGCCGCAGGGGTTCTCGCGGGTCGACCTCGCCGTCGTGGAGGAGGTTTTGCCGCGCAAGCTGCCCACCTGCCTCGACCCCGCGGAGCTCACCGAGTTCGAGCGACGTCTGTGGTCCCTCGGCCTCTTCGACGACGTCAAAGTCGAATGCGGCGATAGCGCGCTCAGCGTCACGGTTCGCGAGAAATGGACGCTCATCCCCGGCGTCGACTTCGGCACCGCCAAGACGCTCCGCGATAGTTATTTTTTCTTGAGTCTCATCGAGTCCAACGTCGCCGGACGGGCCATCGAGTGCGGCTTTTATGGGGCGTACTACGAGCGCGCCTTCAGCGGCGAGACGTGGTGCGGCGAGCATTCCTTGGGTGCGCGACGCCTTTCCTTCGAAGTGAACGCCAATTACGTCGGTTCGGGATTCGTGTTCGACGATGAACCGTTCTCCTGGGAACGTCGGCGATCCGGTGGTCGCATCGGGGTGCGCCTCCCCTTCCCCTACGGCAGCGCATGGCGCTTCGCCGTCCTTCCGCTCGGCTACAACGAGCGCGTCACCGGCGAGCCCGCGCCCGACATGGTCGACGAGGGGTGGTACGGCGGCGTCGGGCTTCGCGTCGTGCACGACGGCTATGAATGGCACGATCTCGTTCCGAGGGGCTTCCGCTTCGGACTGGAAGTCACCCCGGGGGTCTTCTTTGCCGACGGCGAGCGGAGGGGGCGCCACGCGGTGACGGCCCAAACGCTGGGCGCATTCCGCTTCAGCCAACGCACGGGGCTGGTCACCAACGTCGTGGGGGAGGCCGTCAACGCGGGTGACGTGAACCATTCGTTCCTTCTCGGCAGCATCAGCGCCTGGCGCGGGTCGTTCGGCACCGTCGGCGGGGTGCGCGGTCTTCCCGACAACCGCAACCGCAACGCGGCGCATCTTTTTTCGAATGTCGAGCTCCGCCACTCGTTCGAGCTTACGTCGCGACTCTTCCTGCAAGGTGCAGCGTTTGCCGACGGCGGCGTGTACCGCCGCATGAACAGCGCCGGCCAAGTGCTGCAGGTCGAACCGGCATTGTCGAGCGGTCTCGGTATTCGGCTCCTGCCCACCTTTCTCGCGTGGGCCATCGTCCGCGTCGACGGCGGAAGGCTGTTTCTCCCCGAGCCAGGATGGTTCGCGCAGCTCGCGTTTTCGCAGTACCTCTAGCTCTACGACCGAATCCGCAGCGACTCCCCTTCGAACGTAATGCCGAGCGGCTGAAGGACGACCTGTCGCGGACCTTTTTCCGCGTGACCGGCGTAGACGAGCTCGAAGCCGGAGCTCTTGGCAGCGAGGATCGCGTCGGCCGCGGCCCTTTTGGGGAGATAGAGCGCGAAACCGACCCCCATGTTGAACGTGCCGTAGGCCTCTTCACTCGACATCCCCGCCTGCGCACAGAGAAAAGGGAAGATCGGCGGCACGGCGGGCAGCTCTTCGATGACGTAGCTCAGGGCCACGTCGGCGCGCATGAGCTTGCGCAGGCCGTGCCCGGTCACGTGCACGGCGTAGTGCAGATCGATCCCCCAACCTTGCACCGCTTCGACGAGCGGTCCGTAGAGCGGCGTGGGGTCGAGCAGCACTTCGCCGAAGGATCGCTCCGCCGCGTCACCCGGCACTTTCGCGGCGTAACCTTGCTCGTGCTCGGCGGCGACCTTACGCGCCAAGGTGGCGCCATTGGCGTGAAGACCCGTCGCCGGAGCGACGAGGATGGCGTCGCCCGGCTCGATGCGACTGCCGATGAGCAGCTTGTCCTTGGGCCGAACGATTCCGACCGCGGCTCCCGCCAAGTTGACCGCGGTCGGTTCGATGATGCCGGTGATGGTCTGCGTTTCCCCGCCTCCCCAGCTACACCCCGCGCGCGCGCACGCCCGCGCCCAACCCCTCGCGAGATCGCGCATCCGCTCTTCGTCGCAGAACCACTCCGAGCTGCCGGCTCCCCAGTACGCCGTGAGCGAAAGGGGAACCCCCCCCGCGGTGGCCAGATCGTTCAAGATGGTGGCGACCGTATCTTCGGCGATGGTGTCGTAGTGCGAGCGGCCGGTCAGCGGTCGCACAGCGTCGGCGATGAGGTTCTTGGTGCCGAGCGCTTCCGTCACCGATGACAGGTAGGCGTCACCGATGTCGACGACGTAGGCCGACTCGCCGCGCGTTTCGGTGAGCTCGGCGTAGCCGCGCGCGGCGAGCGACGTCGCGGTGGCCAGCGCCTCGGCCTGCGCCAGCCGTTTGCCGCGATCGAGTTTTTCGTAGTCAACGCCAGCAGCGGCGTAAGCGTCACGCGGTGAGCGCAGATCGCTCACGATTCACGTCTCGCTCACTTGAGCGGCGGAGGGCGCCGCGCGCGGCGGATCTTGCGGCATGGCGGCACGCACGCCGAACGGCTGGTCGAGCGCGCAGCTCTCCTCGAGCATTTCCGCTACATCGAGCTGTCGGATCTCCTCTTCGAGTGACTGCGATTTCAATCCGTCGGTGAGCATGGTCATGCAGAAGGGACAACCGCTGGCAATGACCTTGGCTTCGGTCTCCACCAGCTGGAGCGTGCGGCGCACGTTCATGCGGTCTTTGTTCTGCTCCTCCATCCACATCTGCGCGCCGCCCGCGCCGCAGCAGAGTCCCGTGGACCGGCTCATCGAAGCTTCGACCAGGGTGACGCCGGGAATCCGCCGCAGGATCTCGCGCGGCGGATCGTAGATGTCGTTGTAACGGCCGAGGTAGCAGGAGTCGTGGAACACGACTTTGGCTTCTACCTTCTTCCGCGGCAGGAGCTTTTTCTCCATGACGAGGCCGAGCAAAAAATCGCTGTGGTGTACGACTTCGTATTTTCCGCCGAGATCGGGGTATTCGTTGAGCAGGGTATTGAAACAGTGCGGGCAGCTCGTGACGATGGTGCGCGCGCCCCCCTGCTCCTTGTAGCCATTCAACGTGCTCACGTTCTGCTCGGCGAGGGCCATGAAAAGGTATTCGTTGCCCGCGCGGCGCGCCGGGTCGCCGGTGCACGTCTCTTCCTGGCCGAGGATGGCAAACTCCACGCCGGCCGCTTTCATCAACTTGGCCGTCGCGCGCGCGATCTTCTTGGCGCGGTCGTCGTAGCTCGCCGCGCACCCCACCCAGAAGAGCACCGGCGCCTTGGGATGCTCCGACATGAGCGGGATGGAAAGCCCATCCGCCCAGCCCGCGCGATCGACGCGCGCCAGGTTCCACGGGTTTCCGTTGACCTCCATCCCCTGAAACGGCTTCTGCAGCTCGGCCGGGAACTCCCCCTTGATGAGGACCAGGTTGCGCCGCATGTCCGTGATTTTGTCGACGTAGCTGATCATGACGGGGCACTGCTCTTCGCAAGCACGACATGTCGTGCACGCCCAGAGGACATCGGGGTGGATGACGTTCGGCACCAGATCGATCGGAGCGGACGCCACCTCGGGGAGCGGGTTGGGGTTCTCGGGATAGACCGGCTCGTGGTGATCGTGACCGTCGTGGCCGTGGCCGTCATCGTGACCAGGACCGTGGCCGGCGTCGTGAGCGTGCCCGTGGCCCGCGCCGTGATCCTGGGCGTGGCCGTTGGTCACGTGACCGTTGGCGTCGTGTCCGGCTCCATGATCGGCATGCCCGTGCGCTTCCGTCTTCGCCCCCTCGGGACCACCCGGCCGGTACAGGAACTCGACCTCTCGCCCGTAGAGGTGGTCGCGCAGGTCGAGCGTGAAGTGCTTGGGGCTCAGGAGCTTCCCCGTGCGATGAGCCGGGCAGTGGTCGGAGCAGCGACCGCACTCGGTGCACGTGTAGAAGTCCAGAATTGCCTTCCAGGTGTAGTGCTCGATGCGCGCGACGCCGACCGGCTCTTCGAGCGGATCGGTCTTTTCCGCTGCCGCGCCGACCACCTCCATCAGTTTCTCGCCCGAGACGGCCATGGGCCGCAGACGCCCGCGCGGCGTGATGTCGGCGGTAAACGCGTTGGGGAGCGAGGTGATGATGTGGAAATGCTTGGAGTGCGGAAGAAGGTTGAGAAAAAGGAGGACCAGCGTGGAGTGCGTCCAGAAGCCGGCATGCGCCAGGAACACCAGCTCGCGGAGCCCCGTCCCGGCGAGCAGCACGGCGAACAGCGAGCCCGCCGGCGACGGCCAGACTGCGTAACTCACCTCGCCGCCGCCGAGCGGCTGAGAAAAATGCGCCAGCACCGTGCGGCCCTGCAAACAGGCGTCGGCCAGGTCCGGCGCCGGGTTGTCGCACCCATAGCCGCGGAAATTCGCGTGCAGCACCAGGGACGCGCCGTCGTACAGCATGTCCGCGAGCATCATCGCGCTGATGATCCCGAGGATGAGCAAACCTTCAGGGTGCAGCGACATCCGCTTCTGCGGCCTGATCACCCGGTAATAGAGGAAGACCCCCGTGCCGAGCAGCACCAGGCTGGCGAAGACGTCTTTCAGAAACTCGTAGATGAGGCCGAGCGGCACCGCTCCGAGCAGAGGCAGATTGACCGGGTTCTCCCCGAAAATGCCGAAGTTGAAAGCGGGGTCGAAACCCCTGCCCCAGAGGATGAGCGATCGCAGCAAGAGGACGCTAAACCCGATGAAGATGAGCTTGTGCGCCAGCCCCGCGAGCGGGTAGTAGCTCATCTTCTTCTGAACGAGCGCGTACTCGTACAGCATCTTCAGGCGGAGCCCGATGTTGTCGAGGCGGTTCTCGCTCCGACCCACCTTGAGCAGCTGCCAGCGCCGGTTCGCGCTCCAGGCGAACGCCGCCCAGGCGGACACCAGAAGAGTGAGCATCATCGTGGGGTTCATTGCGTGCGCATTCCTAGCATTACCCTGCGAAATTCACTATCAGATCGTGGAGAAAGGCCGGATCTGCAAGGGGGCCCGCGGGGTTGGAGGCATGCTCGGGCGATCGCCGGCAAGGGGAGCCCGAATCCAACAAGGTAGAGGGTCGGCCGCGACGCACGTCAAGACGGGGCGAAGGTCGCTCACTCGATCGACACCGCGAACATCTTCACATCCTCCGGCGACGCCAGCTCGACGTCGAGGGCGAACGTCTTGCCTCCGATGCGTCCGCCGAAACGCACCTTGACCGGAAAGCGAACGTCGTCGGGCTTGTCGAGTTTGATCTCGATGCGGTAGCGCCCCGCCGGGGGCCGCAGTCCGACGAAGTACACATTTTCCATGTTTTGCCCGTGGCACGAGCTCTGCGGCCGCCCACAGTCGCGGTCCTTGGCGAGCGCGCCCTCGGTTCGCTCGCCCGGCTTGGCGAGGTTGCCGCTCGGATCGTAGACCTCGAGGTCGACGTCGGATCCCTCGGGCCAGGCGATGGCGAACTGCAGCGTTCCTGTGTCGACACCGCACCCTTCGTCGATCACGCCGTTGCAATTGTTGTCGGTAGCGTCGAAACAGAGCTCGGTGCCGGTCGGCGTGCACGTCATCGTGAGCGCCACGCCGTCCGGCGTCAGGGCTTCGCGCAGGATCACCGGTTCGGGCGCCGCCTGGCTCGTCGTCTTGCCGGCGGGCAGAGGCGCCCGACAACCGGTCAAGAGGACGAAGACGAGCAGCGCGCGAGCCGGCGTCACCTACTTGGGAGCGACGACGTTCACGCCGCCGGGCTTTGCCTCTTTGGCGGCATCGGAGATGTTCTCGGTAACCAGCTTGGGGTTCATGAGCTCGAAGAAGGCCCGCGCGGCGAGCTGCCCCGTCTCACCTTGCTCGTCCCGCAACGCCATGAGCGAGCCCTGCTCTTTCATGAACTTCAGGGTCTGGACGGCGCCGCGCTTCTTGCCGCTGTCCCCTTTGCGGGCGTCTTCCATGATGCGGTAGCGGAGCACGACGCGGGTCATGGAGCGCGGACCGTTGTCGAAATCGAGGTTGTCGAACTGGGCCTGCAGGCGCAGCCGCGTCCAGTCCTGGAGCGTGTCTTTGACGCGGATCCTCGCGATGGCTTCCGCCGTGTCGACCCATCTGTAGAGCCGACCCTTGGCGAAATCTTCGTCCGACCAATACCCGAAAGAGCGGTAGTAGACGTCTTTCAGCTCGTCGAGCGCCTCTTTCGGGTAGTCGGAGTACATGGCGACGGCCTTGGTGGCCGTGTCGATGGCTCCACCGAGGATGAGCGCCAGCGCGGCATCGTTGCGAAGCTCGACGTCTTCCATCTTCTTGAAGAGCGCGGCCTGCACCTTGTCGTCGAAACCGCCGAACCCGATGGCGCGGGCGACCTGGTGACGAACTTCGACATCGCTTTCCTTGTCGATCATGTCGACGAGGCCCGCGGCGACTCCGGGGATGGGACGGTGCAAGAGGGCCTCGAGGTAGCAAGCGCGGACGAACTGCTTCTTCGGCTCTTTGCTCTTGAACTCGTGCACCCGCTTCACGATGTCGTTCATTTGATCGTCGGTCGCGACCCATGCCAGGGCAAAACAAGCTTCGATGCGCCCTTGCTCGTTCTCCATGGGATCTTCGATGAACTTGGCGAGCTTGGGGTACGCCTTGGAGTCGCCCCACTGAGCGAAGCCGTCCGCCGCGCCGACGTTCATGGCGCGCAGGGTCATCCCGAGCAGCGCGAGCCCGCCTCCCATCATGGAGTCCATCGTGACGTCGACCTTCTTGTCGCGGCGGCTGAGCCCTTTTTCGAGCACCGCCCAGCTCTTCGGGTCCTTGAGCCAGCCGACGTAGCGCATCGCGCTCTGCGCGACTTCCCACTCGCGGGGCAGCGGGGGCTGTTGCCCTTCCTTCGGGAGAGGCACGTTGGGGTTGGCCCACTTGCGCAGGGCGTCTATGTCTTTGCTCGACTGGCTGGCGGCGAGGAAACGCAGGCCGTTGGCGTGCGGTTCGGGCTTGTCGTGCAGCCAGAAGATGACGGCGTCCTCCGCCTTGGCGCGGATTTCGGCCAGGGCTTCGGGGTGGACGACGGCCAGATCGGCCAGCATGCGGGCGGCCACGACGCGGGCGTTGTCGTCGCGCTTTTGCATGCGCTCGTAGTCGTTGGTATCGGAATAGACCTTGAGCGGATCGAGCCGCATGCGGTTGGCGAGGTAAGGCAGCGATCGCAGATCGCCCACCTCGGCGAGCCGGAGGGCTGCCTCCGTTTCCCAATGGATGTGCGGCTTGGTGCTCATGTATTGAACGAGCGCGTTGGATTGCCGCGGGTCGGCAATCTTGCGGAGCATGTCGAAGAGCTGCTTGTTCTGGTGCCAGGTGGTCTCGGGCTTCTCTTTGGAAACGCTGCCGAGCGCGATGACGAGACCTTCGCCGCCGATGCCGTCGCGGAGCGCCTCCAGGAACTTCTGGCGGTTGTCCTTGTCGGCCTTGGTGAGCGCCTCCAGCAGCGGGCCGCGCGCCTTGGCATCGGCGATCTTGCCGAGACCGGTGGCCGCCTCGCGGGCGACGTCGATGATGGGATCGCGCACCAGCTTGATGAGCGTATCGGTGTACTTCGGCGCCGCGTTGCGCGAGATGATGTTGGCAATGAGCTGGCGCACCGACTCGTTCTCGTCGCCCGCCATGCCCGCCAGGGCGTCGAGCGTGACGAGCCGCGCGATGTCCTCCGGGTTGAAAGCGGGTCCGCCGCCGAGCCGCTGGACCTTGGTGAGGTGCCCTTTTCGATAGAGGTCCATCGCCTTGTCGAAAACGCGCGGGTCGTGGAGCGTGACGAGCGCCCAGGTGATCTGCGGGCGGTCGGAATCGTCGGCCTCGAGCAGCGCCTTTTGCAACGCGTCTTTGCCGGGGTCGGCGTCGGGCGTGCCGAAGTAGGCGAGCACCTGCGCGGCAACGCCGCGGATGCGATGATCGACCTGCGTGAGGGCCTTTGCAGCGATGGGAATGGCCGTCTTGTCGCCTTCCCACCCGAGCTGCATGAGCGCCTCTTGCTGCAGCTCGTACTCCGCCGTCTGTTGGGCGAGCTCGCGCCACTTGGTGACGCGGTCGGCCTTGGGGAGCACGTAGACGTTTTTCTTGATGGTGGCGACTTGATCGAGCGTCATCTTCGCCGATTCGCTCTTCATCGCCATGACCGCCATCACCACGCCGCCTATGGCGAGGAGCACGGCAAGGAGGACGAGCTTGGGACTGAACCGCCCTTTTTTGAAGTCCGAGTCGTAGGGCCCAATCGGTCCCCCGCCGAAACCACCACCACCGAGCGGTTGCGCGGGAATGCCACCGCCGCCCGGGAGATCGTCATCGGGTGGAAACTTGGCGAAATCGACATGCTCCGTTCGGTCGCCTGGGAGGCGGACCGGGTCACCGGTCGGCGGCCCAAAGGGGGGAAGCTGGGGCGAATGCGGCTGATGTTCCGACGGCGACTGCTGGTGCATGGTCCCTCCGAGGCCCCGATGGGGGCACGGGTGACGGTCAAAATCTCGACACGAGGCGTGGCGGCGCGTCGGACGATAGCACTTTTCATCCACCCCCCGGCAAGACCGGAAAACGAGCGAAATTCGGCTCCGTTCGGGCACGATACGGCCTATCGGCAAAAATCGAGGCTGGGTGGACTTGCTCCGTCTCGAAACTGGCCCGACGGGCGAATCGAATGCTACGCCCCGAGCAGCATGCCGATCGAATCCAGGGACGCGGGCGATGTGGCGCCCGTGCCAGCGCGGCCGAGCCGAGCTCACCCCCTCGCGATTGCGGCAGGCGTCACCGTGGCCGTGACCGTCGCTTCGTATGCGGCGCCGGCCGACTACGCCGCGACGGCGGTGGGCGCGGTGTTCCTTGGCGTGGTCACGGCGCTCGTCCTCCGTTACGACGCGACCACGATACGGCATTTCGGCCTCTCGCTTGGAGGGCTGCTCGAACCCAGATCCATCGATTGGCGGCGAGTCACGCGCGAAGCGGGCCACGCAGCGGCGTGGGCAGCAGGGCTCGCCGCGGTCGTGACGGTGCCGTTTGCGATCGGGTTTCGCATCTACTGGCACGCACGCGCGCCTTTCGTCTTTCGTCCGCCGACGTCGATCCTCGACGAAGTATTCGGCCAGGCGCTGGTCATCGCGCTCCCCGAGGAGGGATTTTACCGCGGGTACCTGCTCACTGCGCTCGACGATACCTGGGGAACGCCTTGGACCTTGTTCAAAGCCAAGCTCGGGTGGGGGTGGCTCGTCTCCAGCGCCATCTTCGCGGTCGGGCATTTCTTTACCGAGCCGAACCCGCAGCGTTTGGCCGTCTTCTTTCCGGCGCTCGTCTTCGGATGGCTACGCGCCCGAACCGGCGGCGTGGGTGCGCCCGCGCTTTTCCACGTGCTCTGCAACCTGCTCGCGTCGACCCTCAGCCGTGGCTACGGCTTTGGCATGAGCTAAGGTGGCGCCGTGCTCTCCCCCGCCCTTCTCGATCCGATCATCGATCGCGCCCTCGCCGAAGATCTGGCGGGAGGTGACCTCACTTCCGAATTGACGGTCGACGCCGACACGCGCGCGCGGGCAGTGGCCGTAGCGCGAACGAACTTGATCGTGTGCGGCGGTTCCGTCTTTGCGCGCGTCTTCGAACGCGTCGATCCATCGGTGAGCGTAACGCTGCACGAACCGGAGGGAACGCGGGTCGAAAGCGGGCGCGAGCTGTGGTCAGTGCAAGGGCCGGCGCGCTCGCTCTTGTCCGCCGAGCGCACGGCGCTCAACTTCGTTCAGCGGATGAGCGGGATCGCGACCCATGCGCGCACCTACGTCGAAGCGCTTCCGCCGGGCAGCTCGACCATCATTACCGACACGCGCAAAACGACGCCGGGCCTGCGCGTGCTCGAACGTTACGCGGTGCGCATCGGGGGCGCCCACAGCCATCGCGACAACCTCGGCAGCGCCGTCCTCATCAAGGACAATCACGTCGTCGCCGCGGGAGGCATTCGCCAAGCGGTGGAACGGGCGCGCAAAGGTGCGCCGCACACGAGCCGCATCGAAGTCGAAGTCCAAAACTCGGACGAGCTCGAGATCGCGCTCGAAGCCAAGGCCGACATCATCTTGCTCGACAACTTCCCCCTCGACGCGCTAGCGGCCGCCGTCCGCCGCGCATCCGGTCGCGCCATCCTCGAAGCTTCCGGCGGCATCACCCTCCAGTCGATCGGCAAAGTCGCGTCGACGGGCGTCGACGTGATCAGCGTGGGCGCGCTGACGCATTCTGCGCCTGCGGCGGACATCGCGCTCGACCTCGACCTCATCTCCTAGGAATCGGACATGTCGTCCCCCCGCGACCCGGGCGGCCCCGAGGCGGCCGATGGCGACGACGACGCGGCCCTTGCCGCCGATCTCGACCCGGTGCGCATCGAGAACGAGCTCGCGCGCTCCGCAGCTTCTTGGGGGCGACCGCTCGTCGTCGCGCCGCTCACGGCGTCCACCAACGATGACGCCAAACGAGCGGCGCGCGCCGGCGCTCCCGAGGGAGCAGCGTTCGTCGCCGACGCGCAAAGCGGGGGACGGGGGCGACTCGGTCGGACTTGGTTCTCGCCTTCGGGCGAGAACCTCTACGCGTCCTTCGTGCTTCGTCCGGCGTTCGACCCCAAACGGATCCCGCTCGTCACGCTGACCGCCGGGCTCGCGGTCGTCGACGTGGTCGCGCCGCTCGTCCCCAACCGGCACGTGGGTCTCAAATGGCCCAACGACGTATTCATCGACGGCCGCAAAGTGGCGGGCATTCTCTCGGAAGCGCAGGTGCTCGAGGGAATTGCCGCGTGGGTCGTGATCGGCATCGGCATCAACGTGCGCACCACCGCTTTTCCTCCCGAGATCGAGGCAGGCGCAACCTCGCTCGCTCTTGCGGGCGCGAGCTCACTCGACCGTGGAGCGCTCTTCGTCGACCTCGCCGGCGCACTCTTTCGTCGCATCGAGATGCTGCGCGAAGGCAAGGTGCGTGATCTCGTCGCCGCCTTCGCGGCGCGTGACGAGCTCGCGGGCCAATCGATCACGGTCGACGGCGCGCCGGCAACGGCGCTCGGCATCGCCGACGACGGCGCGCTCGTCATTCGCCGCACGAGCGGTGGCGACGAGAAATGTGTCGCGGGTGACGTTCAGCTGTCGCTTGCTCGGCGCGTCGTCGATCCCTGAGAAGAAAGTGGCCGCATGTCACGCTCTAGTCACTTACGCTCGGTGCATCGAGCTTCGCCCCTCGCTTAGTGGAGATCAGCACCATGAACGAGCTTTTCCATCCTTTTTCTGTTCGTACGATCTTGCCCGCTTGTGCCTCGCTCCTCTTGGGGGCGTTCGGTTGCAGCGCAGAGAGCACTGACTCGAAAACCACGGGAGCCGGCGGCGATCGCACGGGAACTTCCGGCGGCGCAGGTGGAACAGGCGGCACGGGTGGCGCAGCGGGTGTGGGCGCAGCTACCGGTACGACCGGTGGGAGCAGCGGCGCAACCGGGAGCGGTGGTGGAGCGGGTGCAACCGGTGGGAGCGGCGGCGCCGCGGGCAGCGGCGCTGGCACCGGAGGCGGCGCTGGCACCGGAGGCGGCGCGGTGAACGATGCGTCGGCCCCCGACGGCAGCATCCGCGATGCCAACGTCGGCATGGACAGCCGAGGTGTCGACGCCGCTCCCGGCGACGCTGCTTCCGGCGATCGATTCAGCTTTTTCGTCACGAGCCTCGTCGCTTGGCGCGCGCTGTCCGGCAGTCCCAATGGATTTGGCGGAGACCTGCGGTTCGGACAGCCCACCGGTCTCGAGGGAGCCGACGAAATCTGCCGACAGATCGCGGAAAGGTCGATGGCTGGAAATGGAAAGACGTGGCGCGCGTTTCTCAGCGCCGCCGTGGGCCCCGGCGGAACGCCGGTCAATGCGATCGACCGCATCGGTCCCGGCCCGTGGTACGACCGCCGCGGGAGACTTCTCGCCCAGACCAAAGCCGATCTGGCGTCGGGCGCGATAAGGCCGACGGGCGCCGATCCTGCCATCGTCAATGATCTTCCCAACGAGGACGGTGTTCCCAATCACAATCCCGACGGCACGGTGGTCGACAACCACCATTTCATGACGGGGAGCACGGCCACGGGAACACTCCACACCACGGGCGCGACCGCCACGTGCCAGGACTGGACGAGCCTCGTCGGCACGGCGGGAAAGCCGCGCTGCGGATTTGCATGGCCGAGAAGCGTCGGCTCGACGCAGGCCAACGGAGCTCACTGGCTCTCCGGCATCGACGAAGCCGGCTGTGCGGCGGCGATTTTCATCACGGGATCGGGAGGCGCGCCGCCCGGCGCGAACGGCGTCGGATCGGGCGGCGGGTACGGCGGCATTTACTGCTTCGCGCTGACGCCCTAGCGCGCGCTGCGCTAGGGCGCGCGAAGATAGTCGATGATCGCGCGGCGCTCCGCGTCTGGCGCATCCTAACCATACGAATGCCCCTGGCGCAGCCAGGTCATGAGCGGTTTGGGAAGACCGATCGTGCCGAACCCTTCGTAGAAGAACATCGACTTTCCGCCAAGAAGCTTGCGCGGCGGTTCGTCGGGTCGCTTTGCCACGCAGCACACGCGTTCTTCAGCGCGCCATGCTCGAGCAGTGCGTCGAGATCGGCGAGACATTGGTCAGGCCTTCCGATGTGTCCATTTGCGGAGCAAATGGCGGGAGCGGGTGGACATCGTCTTTCGTCACTGAACCCTGATCGCCGCAAGACAGCGCGAAGGCCGCCGCAAGAAGCCATCGATGCGCTCGCGGACAGAATGAATCACGATTCATTATTTCTGTTTAGTACAGCTAGCGACGAAAAGACAAGCGCGCTTTCCTGATGGGAAGAACCGAGAACGCGAGGAGACGGCGGCGGCGGTCAGCACGGCCGCCAACGTGCACCGCGCCGCACCTGCAGCGTCGAACCGACGCGTCATCCGGGCCCCTTGCCCGGTGCGTGTTTCCGAGCGCCCTGCCACCGCTCGTGTAGAGTGTCGCGGCGACCATGCGCCCTCAGCCCGGCGATCTCATCAACGGTAAATATCGCCTCATTCGCCTGATCGGTGACGGTGGAATGGGAAGCGTGTTCGAAGCGCGTCACGAGTACCTCGGGACGGCGGTCGCGCTGAAGTTCTTGCACAGCGAGCTTGCATCGCGGCCCGGCCTCGTGGCGCGGTTCCTCCGCGAGGCGCGGCTTTCGGCGAGCATCAAAAGCGATCACATCGCGCGCGTCACCGACGTCGATCAGGCTAGCGACGGCGCGGCCTATCTCGTGATGGAGCTGCTCGAAGGGCAAAGCCTGCGCGCGCTGCTCGATCGCGAAAGGCGTCTCGCGCCGAAGGTCGCGCTCGACTACACGCTCCAAATGTTGGACGGCCTCGAAGCGGCCCACGCCATCGGCGTCGTGCACCGCGATCTCAAACCGGACAACGTGTTCATCGTCAATACGGCGAAGGGGCCGCTCATCAAGCTGCTCGATTTCGGCATTGCCAAACTGAGAAGCTCCAAAGAATTCCAAAGTGCACTCACGCGACCCGGCGTGATGATGGGAACGCCGGAATACATGGCGCCCGAGCAGGCCTACGCAGCCGACAGCGTCGACGTGCGCGCGGACGTGTACTCGGTGGGAGCGATTCTCTACGAGATGTTGGCCGGGACGCGGCCCGCCGAAGGCGACGATCCGCTCGAGATCGCCGCTTTCATCATGGCCCAGAAAGTCCCCCGCTTGAGTCAGGTGGACCGCACCATTCCCGAAAGGTTGTCCGAGGTCGTGCATCGCGCCATGGCGCCCATGCCCGCCGATCGCTTCACCACGGTATCCGAGCTCCGCGCCGCGCTCACGCCACTGAGCGGTTCTCTTGCGACGACGGGATCGACGCCGGCCACTTCGCAAGACCGAGGAGTGCCGGCCACGCTTCCGCCCGAAACCCGCGAACCGGCGCAGCGAACGCGCGGCACCGCCGCGCAGGGGGCGTCGCGCGCGACGACGCAAGCGGGCGCCGACGGACCGCGCATCGCGCAAGCGGCCACGCCGAACTACACGCCGCCCGCGTACGCGCTGCCGCCGCCACCCGGAGGTCAGGCGTACCTCCCCGGTATCCCCGCGCCCGCAGGCTACGCGAACTTGCCGCAAATACCCGGCGCACGTTCCAAGAGTCCGCGTCGACTCTCGGTGTGGCTTCTCATCGGAATGAGCGTCATCGCGATCGGAATCGTCGCTGGCGCGGTCGCGATGGGCGAGCTCGACGGCCCGGCGACGCGCCCGACCGCAACGACGTCGCCTCCGGCGGCGCCGTCCACGCCCGTCGCACAACCTACCGCGCCGCCGACAGGTGCCGCGCCGACGGCGCTTCCCCCCATCGGGACGCCCGTGCAGCCTCCTATGACGACAACGCCCACGCCCGCCAAAACGCCGCCCAAGCCGCGGCCAACTGCGGATGGATCGACCGCACCGGAGGATGCCGCGCCGCCGCCTGCATTTCCGACGTTCCCGGGCCTTCCTTTTCCGATACCGTCCACACTGCCGATACCGTCCATTCCGATAACCCTACCGTCGGGATTTCCCCCCTTCCCGTTCCCGGGTTTTCCCGGTGCGCCGGCACCCGCACCGACGTCGTCCCATTAAAGACGACAGCGCGAGCCGCGAGCAGGCTTCGCCGTTGGGCTAGCCAGCTGCGCGAAACGTTGATAACAAATGATAACGACATGAGCGATCCCTCCGGAGGGAACTTTCCACCGGGTGGAGGTGGAAAGGGATCGAACGTACCGAGCGGTGCATCGGGTGGCGTGACGCCCACCGTCGTCGATCCAGCTGCGCCGACTGAGTCGCTGCCGGATGACGATGGATGGGGCTCAGCGAGTGACCCGCCCATTCCCGACGCTCCGGTAAAGACCGCCGCGGCGTACGCGCCGACGGAGATGCTGCCCGTGCATACGCCTGTCGCGGCGCCGCAAGCGGCGCCCATCCCCGAACCCGCGGAGCCGGCCCCACCCGTCGCGCCCCAAGCGGGAACGGGAACGGCACCCTTTGCCGCGCCTGCTCAACCTTACGTGGCGCCGGGTCAAGGCAGTCCCGTCCACGGAGCGGCGCCGCCGGGGGCGCATCCCCCGTACGGCAACTACGGTCCACCGGGCGGTGCTCAACCGGTCCCCGCGGCGCCGCGCCCTGCCGCGCCCGCTGGTTCTCAATTGATCATGCTCGCAGGTGTGATGGGCGGCTTGTTCTTGCTCCTCGGCATCGTCGTAGGAATCGTTGCGCTCACACGCTCGAAGCCCGCCGATGAGTCAGCGACGACCGCAGTTGCTTCGACGGCTCCTGTCGCGGAGCCTGCACCGGCGCCGATACCCGATCCCACGCCCATTCCGCCCCCCGCCACCGTCGCGCCGGCCGCTGTGCACCCTGCCGCTCCGAAAGCGAAGAAGGACGCCGGTGCCGGGCCAGCTGCAAGCGCGAGCGCCAAACCGGCGGCGAGCACGACCCCATCACCTTCGACCTCCGGTAGTGCGACGCCTGGCGGCTCGACCGGCTCAGATGCGGGTCGCAAGGGCCGCAAGGTCGCTCATTGATCGCTCATTGATCGATCTGCGACGCAGAACCTCACCAGTACTGTGAGTTGCACCGGATCCGACCGTATCGTAGCCTAGGGACGCCCCATGGTCGGGCATCCCATTCAACACGCAAGGGAGCACCGAAAGTGCCATGAGCGCGTCAGAATCCAGCACGGAGCGAGAGAGCCCCGACTCTTCGCCCACTGAAGGCAATCGTCCATCGCTCGCCGACTTTTTGGCACCGCCGCGGGCGCGCATCTCCGCCCCCCCTCCGGTGAGAGAAGCCGCGGCGCCCGACGCCCCCGCAGACAGCGAGATGACCGCGGCGCCCGACGCACCTCCTGCTCAGGTCGACGCGGCGACGTCCCTCGAAGCCGCACTCCTCGAGGCCACCGAGGCATCCGCTTCCTCAGCCGAAGCGACGACGCCGACCGAGCCGACCGCCGTCAGCGATGCGCCGCCGGCCGTCAGCGACGCGCCGGCCCCCGCAGCGCCAGTGGCGGCCGTTGGCGCCGCCGCGCCCGTTGAGTCCATAGCCCCGCCGCCCATCAGCGACGCGGCGGCACGTTCGCTCATTCCGGTCGCCACCAGCGATTCCGACACGCCGCAAGACGAGGCCGACGATTTCGATCTGCCCGGCGCCGGGTCCCCATGGAGCGGCGCCGCCGTAAGGCGCGTGACATTCGTCGCGCTCCTCGCCGCGGCGGCCGCGGTGCCGGCGTGGGTCGTGTTTCGCGCGCGAAGCGTCGAGATACCGCGAATTGACGCGGCGAAGGTAACCGCGGCCAGCGCAGGTCCGAGCACGTTGCCGGCGCGCGAGATCGAAGCCGACGAAAACGAGACGGCTCCCGCCGAGCCCGTCGTCGCAGCCGTACCCGTCGATCCCGTCAAAGCGCTCGAATCGCGACGCGAAGCGCGGCGGCTGCTCGAGGCGGGCCAAATCGAACCAGGCGTGGCCGCGGCCCGCAACGCGATTGCGCTGAACCCGGCGGATCCCGAGAGCTATGTTCTGCTCGCGGCGGGACTGCAAGACATGGGGCGCTGGGCTGAATCGCGCGAAGTTTTCTCGCGCTGCATTCACAAGTCCAAGGACGGCATCAACGCGGAGTGTGCGTACTTCGCGAGCAGCGGAACGCTCACCAACCGATAGCGGAGGCCCGGCGTGCGGGAAGGCGGCCTGGCTTTCCGAGCGTTGCAGTTCGTTCCCCCCAGCTGGCAAAACAGGCGATTTTTGGCGATTGCCGGAGCCGGCATCGTCGTGTTGCTCGGCGCCTGCTTCGGCTTTGGACCGCTCGTCCGCTGGCGCGCGGAGAAGACGGCAGAAAAGCGGGGGATTCACGTCGAGATCGGCACGGTGTGGCCCGCCTTCGGCGGCGTCAGTTTGAGAGACGTGCGCTTTCGCGCGACGGAATCGGAATGGCTCAGCGGCGAGATCACGCGCGTCGACGTGGGCGTGGGGCTCGGGCTCGGCCTGCGCTCGCTGCGCGTTGTGGGGGGCCGCATCGGTATCACCGGCTCGGTCGACGAAGTGAGCGAGCACGCGCGTGCGATGAACAAGAGCTCCGGCGGTGAACGCCCTTCGGAGGGGAGTGCCAGCGGACCCGAGGTGCTCGTCGAGGGACTGCGCCTCGGCTGGACCGGCGCCATGGGCTCGTCGAGTGCGCTCGCGATCGAGGGCGTGCGCATCGAGCGCGCGGCGGCGGACGGCGGCGTTGCGCGGGGCGCGGTGAGCATCGACGACGTACGGGTCGATCGCGAGAATCTTCACGGCAAGGCGCACGCCTTCGTTGCGCGCTTCGTGCGCGACAAGGTCATGACGCGCTGGACCGAGGTTCGCCTCGAGCGCGCGGAGATCGAAGTTCCGCTCGAACGGAGCGCACCCGAACCACCGATCGCCAAAGCAGCCCCGGTCGCGCCGCCCGCACCCCCGCCCGCGCCGCCGCCGCGCAAAGGGGGCCGTAGCGCGAGGAAAACTGCGGCCGCGCCTCTCCCCCCGGCCATTCCGCCGCCTGCTGCTCCCGCCCTTCCGGCGCGGATAGGCAGTCGAAACGGCTATGCCGAGCAGGCCGTCGCCCTGCGCGATCGGCTGGCGCGCTGGGCAGCCTGGAGCGCGGAGCACATCGCGCCCGACGCCCCGGTGGAACTGCAGGGCCTCACCATCGTCCTCACGCAGGCGAGCCAGCGGCTCAACTTGGGCCCGGGCGCGCTGCGCGTTCGCCACGACGCGCGCGGACTCGAGCTCGATTTTTCCCCGGGGCAAAGCGATCCCAACGCCCAAGGGGGCCCGTCACGCCTCATTTCCTACGCGCGCATACCGGCGGCAGAGGGCGAAATCGCGCTGCACGTCGAAGGCGGGCCGGTGACGCTCGCGTCGCTCGGGGTTCGCGAGCAGGACTTCGGCTTGTTCGACGTCGCGCGCGCCAAGGTCGAAGCGAAGGGGGACGTCAAGCTAACCGCCGACGCGAGCAAGCTCCTCTTCGACGGCACCGGCCGTTTGATATCGCTCTCCATCGTCCATCGCGCGCTCGCGGACGATCCAGTGCAAGGGCTCGACCTCGGGTGGCGCGCCAGCGGCGCCGCCGCGCTCGATGGCTCCCTCGTGCGCCTCGACGAAGGCAAGATCGAGCTCGGCGCCATTCGCTTCGAAGCATCGGGCGGCGTGGAGCAGGGCGCGGATTTCACGCGCATCGAAGGGCACGCCACCATCCCTACCTCCGACTGCCAGCGCGTTTTCGAATCGCTGCCCCAGGCGCTCATTCCCAAGCTCCGCGGTATGAAAATGACGGGGACCTTCGGCCTGCGCAGCGGCTTCGAGCTCGACACCCGCAGCCCCAACGACATGCAGATCGATTGGGAGCTCAAGAACCGCTGTCACATTACCAAGGCGCCCACCGACATCGATGTGGAGCGCTTCACCGTGCCCTTCAAGCACGTCGTTTACGACGAGCACAACGAGAAGGTCGAGATCCTCACCGGCCCTGGGACCGCGCAATGGGTGCCCTTCCACGTCATGTCGCCGTTCTTGGAGGCGGCGCTCACCACCACCGAGGACGGCGGGTTTCGCGCGCACAAGGGATTCGACAAATCGGCGATCAAAAATTCCATCCGCGACAACTTGCGCCAAGGGCGTTTCGTGCGCGGCGCGAGCACTGTCACCATGCAGCTGGCGAAGAACCTTTACCTCGAACGCGAGAAGAACTTGTCACGCAAGCTGCAGGAAGCGGTGCTCACGACGTACCTCGAGCAGGCGCTCACTAAAGACGAGATCCTCGAGCTCTATTTCAACGTCGTCGAGTTCGGCCCCATGATCTACGGAATCGGCCCCGCCGCCGAACACTACTTCAACGCCAGCCCCAATGAGCTTTCCGTCGCCCAGTCACTCTTCATGACCTCGCTCCTACCGAGCCCCAAGCGTTCGTATTTCTCGCCGACCGGCCAGCTCAGCAAGGGGTGGACGGGGTACTTGCATCGCGTCCTCAAGATCATGCGCGACCGCAACAAGATCAATGACGCTGAGCTCATCGACGGCCTCTCCGAAGTTCTCACCTTCGGCGTCGCCAAATCGCCGCGTATCGCCCCCACGGAAGATGTGCGGCGGCGGGACGGCAACGACGCAACGTTCGCCCCGGAAGGGCCGTGACGCGCGCTCAGATTCTCCGCAGCGGAGGGACGAGCGCGCGATCGAATTTCTCGATCTCCGGACTCTTCGAGGCAAGGCCCGACATCGCAGGAACGCACGCGCGCGCGCCTTCGCGAAAGGGACCGAGCGCCACGCCGAGGTAGTCGGGCGGGTACTTGTCGAGCTTCTCGAGCCCCCGCAACAAGAGGCGCGAAGCGCCGCCCGGCTCGCGCTGCACGAAGAGCTTGTGAAAGGCGCTCGTCACTTGGATGAGCCCTTGCACGAACAGCCGCCATTCGTCGTTGAGCTCGTTGATCCAGATCGACTCCCAAGCTTCGTGCGCCTCGTAGTACTCGCCGCCATTGTGGAGTCGCTCGGCCTCTGCGAACTCGGGGCGGACGGTGGGGGGAACCGTTTCGGCTTCCATCGCGCGGCGAGACTAGCCGCTTGCGCAGCCGCCCGCCCCCACGTGTTCGATCGATAGCTGTGGCGACGGCAGACGTCCGCAATGAAATATTGCATTGAGAACGCAAATAGCGTAGGAGAGGAACAGGGGGCCGCTCGAGGGGGCTTGGGCTGGTCAACCAGGACACAATCACTCCTCTAGTACACAGAGGGAGCGTTAGGGATAGGGGGCGGCTATGGACAGAATCGTTCGTTGCACTGTTTGTTGCTGGCGCGGCACGTGGGGGGCAGCCCTCACGGCACCGCGCGTCCGGCAGTCTGAAATCCCACCGGCCGCGGTGGAGATTCAGAGGGCCTACGAAAATCAACGTCGTATGAAGCGAGAGCTCGGTCACCCGACGCTGCCTCCCTGCCCTGCATGTGGACACCACATGGTGGCGGTCGAGCGGCGCAGCGTTCGTCCCGCGGCGTGAGCGCGCACCGCCTCCGCGATCAAGTCGGCGGGGGCACGCGCAGCGTTGCAAAGAAGGCGCTCAACATCTGGGAAGACTTTGCCGCGAGCACGCCGCGGGTCACCGCGAACCGGTGATTCAAGCGAGGATCCTCGCCGATGAGATAGAGGGACCGCAGCGCGCCCGCCTTGGGATCGTCGCAGCCGTAGACGACGCGCTCGATGCGCGCGTTGACGAGGGCTCCCGCGCACATCACGCAGGGTTCGAGCGTCACGACCAGGGTCGCCCCGTGCAGCCGCCATGTGCCGAGGTGAGCAGCCGCCGCGCGCATGGCGACGATCTCGGCGTGAGCCGACGGATCGCGGTCGACCTCGCGTCGATTGCGCCCAGTGCCGATGACCGTGCCGGTCGCGTCGACGACGATGGCGCCCACCGGAACGTCACCCGTCTGCATCGCCTGCTCCGCCTCGGCGAGGGCGAGCCCCATGAGTTGCTCGTCGGCGATGGGAGTCATGCCGCTGCGAGAGTCAGCCGCTCGGCCCGCATCGCGTGGTAGGCGACGCTGCGTTCTTCGGTGAGGCGATACGGGACCATCGATTTTGCGGAGCCTAGCATGTGACCACGTACCCTCTTGCCAATGGCGCTGGTATGTCTCGATCGTCCAATGCAACGCTCCTTGGCGGCCGTCGCGCTTGCGTGGATGCTGGCGGGGGCCATCGGGTGTCGGCGTTCGCACGTGCTCTTCGAGGACTTCACCTACGCGACTACGGCCGAGCTGGCGCGCCACGGTTGGATTCTGCGCACCGCTCCCGGTTCGCCGGGAGTGCGCGGAACGTCGTGGGGACCGGAGAGTTTTGCCCTGCATGACGATCCGTCCTTCACCGGCAACCGCGTCCTGCGCATGACCTCGGTGACGGACGGCACGAGCGGGAGGACGCGCCAGGCGCAGATCTGCCACCAGCGCAAGTACCTGGAGGGCACCTACGCGGCGCGCGTGCGTTTCACCGATGAACCTACGGTGGGCACCGACGGCGATCCCATCGTGGAGACGTTCTATTTCATCAGTCCACTCGAGGCGCCGATGGACTTGGAATATAGCGAGCTCGACTTCGAATATTTGCCGAACGGGGGATGGGGTCACAGCGAACCGTCGCTGCGCGGCACGACGTGGGAAACGTTTCAGGAAGAGCCGATGATCTATGACAACATCACCGGCAAAATGGCCGGCCCGCTGGCGGGCTGGCACACGCTCGTCGCCCAAGTGGCGGCCGGCAGGGTGCGGTACTTCGTCGACGCAAAGCCGCTCGCCGACCATGGCGACAAGTTCTATCCAGAGGTGCCGATGTCGATCAATTTCAACCTGTGGTTCATCGAGGAGGGGCTACTGCCGAGCCCCGAAATTCGCCAATACGAACAAGATATCGACTGGGTGTTGTTTCGCCGTGACGAGGTGCTTTCGCCGAAGGAAGTCGAGGCCGCGGTGGCCGAGCTGCGCAGAGAGCGCGTGCAATTCCGAGACACCGTGCCGCGCTCGGGACTGGCGTCGCCCTGCGATTTTTGACAGTTTGCCGATCGCCCGAGTGCGGTTCGCGGCAGTATGGTACGTCTCGACCATGGGTTGCCGCGACTGACGATGCCGCCGCCGAGCACGTCTTCTTTGCCGGACTCGAGCGCATCGGTATTCGATCTCGGCAGCGTCCCGGAGAACACCGAGGAGCGTCGCGCCTTCCTGCAAGCGCGCATCGCACTATTGAGTGGAACGCTGGCGGTCATCGACAGTCTCTTTCTTCTGACCTCGGCTTCGTTCTACTTCCTTTTAGCGCCGGAGCCTTCGATCGCGGCTCGCCTCTTTCGAGATCGCTTCGATTGGGCGGTGATCGCGATGTGGGTCGCGCTGTCGGCCATCGTGCGACGCGGCTCCTTCACGAAGCCCGCGCTCGAGCTCATGGTGGATTCTGCCACGATTCTCTCGTGCACGGCGTTCGCGGTCATGGTGACGACCGCGCCTGAAGAGCTGTTCGTCCTCATTCCAGCGCTCACGGCGGCCAGCATCCTCATGGCGCGCGCCGTACTCATCCCCTCGACGCCCCGCCGCACCTTGGCCGTTTCGCTGCTCGGCGCGGTCCCGTCCGTCGTCGTCACTTACGTGCTTGCCCTGCAGCTCGACTCGCACACGTCGATACCGCACGCGCTCGGGCCCACCATCTACGTCGCGTGCTGGGCAGGCACCACCATCGCGCTCGCTACCATCACCTCGCGCATCATTTACGGCTTGGAGCAGAAGGTCCGCGAAGCTCGACAGCTCGGGCAATACACCTTGGCGGAGCGCATCGGCGCCGGAGCAATGGGCGTCGTTTATCGCGCCCATCACGCCATGCTGCGCCGACCGACCGCGGTGAAGGTTCTGCCGCCCGAAAAGATGGGCGAGCGCAACGTCGTTCGGTTCGAACGCGAGGTCCAGCTGACGAGCCAGCTTACCCATCCCAACACCGTTTCGATTTACGACTACGGACGAACGCCGGACGGCCTCTTTTACTATGCGATGGAGTATCTCGAAGGTTTCACGTTGACCGAGCTCGTCGAAGCGGCCGGTCCCCTACCGCCGGCCCGCGTCGCGCGCCTGATGCGGCAAATCGCGGGGTCGATCGACGAGGCACACCGCATCGGGCTGATTCACCGGGACATCAAACCGGACAACATCATCGTTTGCGAACGCGGCGGCATTCACGACACGGCGAAGGTATTGGATTTTGGTCTGGTGAAGGAGCTTCGAACGTCCGACCCGAAGGGCTCGCAATTCGACGCCATCGTCGGCACGCCGCTCTACATGTCTCCGGAGGCCATCCGTTCGCCGGGCACGGTAGGTGTGGCGAGCGACATCTACGCGCTCGGAGCCGTCGCTTTCTACCTCGCCGTCGGCAAGCACGTCTTCGAGGCGAGGACGCTCGTCGAGATCTGCTCCCACCACCTCATGACGCCGCCCGAGCCACCATCAAAAATACTCGGTCATGCGCTGCCCGAAACGATGGAGAGGCTCATCCTCGACTGTCTCGCCAAGACGCGCGAAGCTGGTGGAGCGCCCATCGCGAAACCCTCATCCATCAGCGCGGCGCGCGATCAATCTCCAGCGCCACGCCCGATCGGCCGAAAATCCTGCGCAGCGCGACGTTGGGCGCCGAGCCGTTGGGTCGGCCCGTCACGTCCGTCGCGCGGCGCTGAGGCCACACGCTTCGGGGTGGATCGTCAACGCAAAACAGGGGGCGTTTTGAGAAGAGCCTGGAATTGTCTGCGCGTGGCGGAAGCGCCGGGGGGCGCGCCCAGGAAGATTCGAACTTCCGACAACCGGTTCCGTAGACCGGTGCTCTATCCAGCTGAGCTATGGGCGCAAAAGCGAGTCCGCCTTTTTAGCGGCCCGCCCCCCTTCTGCAAGGTGGGGTCGGGGCGGCATTGGTACGACCTCTCGGGTGCTGAGGTCAACGCCGAACTTCATTTGGAAGAACCTCACCCCAATTGAGGCCGGCCGACCACTAGGAGAATGAGGACTCGGCTCGCGTCGGGCCAGGCGCCCTGGCACCCGGCGTGCACCTGCGAAACCGCACGAACGAAAGGGACATCGACCACCCCGAAAATTGGTGAGGATTTCGCTTTTGGGAGAATCTAGGCCACCGTGGGTACCCGAATCGGCTTTCGAGCCACCGTCACCGAAGCTTTTGCCGCGACCGTGATGGGTCAGTCGGGGGAGCGGGACCAAGCGCCTGCCCCGTTCCGAACCGACCGGCTTCCCGAAGTCGGCGACGTCGTGGGCGGGCACTATCGCCTCGTTCGGGTGCTCGGCCAAGGCATGTTCGGCAGGGTCTATGTTGCCGAAAGGGTGGATGTTCCGGCCCATCAGGTCGCCCTCAAGGTCGTGCCGCGTGAGGTGTACTCCGGACGCAACGTGGAGCGCGAGTTGGTCATGCTGGCCGCCGCGAGCCATCCGCACATCGTTCAGCTGAAGGACCACGGCATGACGGCCGGGTACGTGTGGCTGACGATGCCCGTCTACGAGGGCGAGACGCTCGCTACCCGACTGCAGCGCGGCCCGCTCGGTCTCGAAGAGGCGTACGACGTTTTTCTGCCCATCGCCCGCGCACTCGATGCGCTGCACAAGGCGGGGCTCAGGCATCAGGACATCAAGCCCGAGAACATCTTTCTCGCGCGTTTTGCCGGGCACCTGCATCCGATTCTGCTCGACCTCGGCGTTGCAGCCGAGCGCGAGGCGACTTTCGTCGCGGGAACGATTTTGTATGCCTCGCCCGAGCAGCTCTCCGCGCTTTCGAGCGCCGCCGAGACACTGCCGCTCAGCGACAAAATGGACACCTATTGTCTGGCGGCCACGCTGCTGCTCGCGCTGGTCGGCCCCACGTATTTCCCCGGTGAAGGGGCCGAATCTCGGCTCGAGATCGTGAAAGCGCAAGATGTTCGCGCCACGAGCCCGCTCGCCAAAGGCGCGCTCATCGAAGCGAACGGAACGCCCCGCAAGCTGCTGAGCGCGGCCTTCTGTCGGTGGATGGATCCCGATCCCTTCAATCGACCGCCGGTGCGCGTCATGGCCGACGAGCTCGAAGTGCTCCTCGAGCCGGAGCGCGAGCAAGATCGACGCCGCGCGCGCCGGAGCCTGCGTTTTCGCTACCTCGGTCGCACGGCGTTGACGGCGATGTTCATGGTCGCGGCAGGGGGCGCGCTCTTCGCGTACTCGAAACGCCAGACCATCCGTCTCGCGTCGGAGCTCGACCGCGCGCGCGCCGAGGGGGCGGCATCGTTCGGCGAGCTCGACACGTGCATCGCGTCCCATCAATTGGCGCAGCGGGAAGTGACCGCTTGTCACGACGCGAAATCCCGTCAGGAAGAGGAGTACCGCGCCAAGCTGCGCCATGTCGCGAGGACCGGCGGCGCGAGCGAGGCATCGTACGCGAAGCAGCTGCAGTCGCTCGAATCCACCTACGCGACGCGCATGAAATCGTGCGAAGAGGAAAAAGCGATCGCTGCCCGTGCGCACGACGCCGATCAACACCAGCAGACCTGGGATTGGCAGCGCAAAGAAGCGCAGCTCACGAGTGAGCGCGACGAGCAGCACAAGGCTGCCGAAACGCGATCGCGTGAGCTCGATCGGTGCCGCGCCGATTTATCGATGCAAAGCCGGCAACCTGCAAACGTCGATCATTTGAATCCCGGCGACTCGCTCGGCGCTCCATCTTCCGTCGGAGAGACGCCGATGCCAGGGTCCGCGCCGAAACGCCTTGCCCCGCCGGCCCCCGAGCCTTCCCCTTTTGGCCCAGCACCCGTCGAGGGGTTGCTCGACGTGCCGCTCCCCTCGTCGATCGCGCCGCCAAGCGCGCCCGCCGCGGCCGCCGCGAATTGGTAGGAACCCATCCGCCCGATTGGGTACGGTTGTGATGGCAGCCCTTTGAATCGAGGCTTCCGCGACTGGGGTACGGCACGCCATGTCTCGGCTGACGTGATCACCGGGGGGGCCCCGAGGCCACGTATGTTCGCGATGACATTCGAATAGCGCCGGATCTCACCCTGATTGAACCGGCATCTCTGAAAAGTTTGCAGCGTCGGCTGGAC
>DATHES010000037.1:0-2779 GCA_035318465.1 Polyangiaceae bacterium | reverse complement strand
CTCTGCTCACTTCGACATCGACATCGTGCAGAACGCGGCCCTGCCCGTAACCTGCCGACAAGGCTCGTGCGACCAGCAAGCTCATTGGGGGCCGCCGAGATAAGCGCGAATCACCTGGGGGTTGCTCCTGACTTCGGCGGGGGTGCCTTCGGCAATCCCGCGCCCGAAATCGAGGACCACCAGCTTGTCGGAAATACGCATCACGACGTTCATGTGGTGCTCGACCAAGAGAACGGTGAGCGAGAGGCGGCGAGCGAGGGAGAGGATGAGATCGGCGAGCCCTTCGACTTCGACGTGATTGAGGCCGCCTGCCGGTTCGTCGAGCATCAGCAGCGCCGGCTTTCCCGCCAGCGCGCGTCCGAGCTCCACCCGCTTGCGAATGCCGAAGGGCAGTGAAAAGGCAGGAAGATGGGCCACCTTCTCGAGATCGAGGAGCGCCAGGAGGCGGGCCGTATCTTCGGCTACGTCCCGCTCGGCACGCATCGCGGACGGCAGGCGAAGCGCGTGGGCGAGAAAGGATGTGCCGAGTCGAGAGTGCGCGCCGAGCATGACGTTCTCGGTGACGCTCAACCGGTTGAACAACGCGAGGTTCTGAAAGGTCCGCGAGATGCCGATCTCGGCAATGCGATGGCGCGGCAAGGAAAGCAGCGACTCGCCGCGGAAGAGGATGTCGCCTCCATGAACCGGATAAAGGCGGCTGATGCAATTGAACAACGTCGTCTTGCCCGCGCCGTTGGGCCCGATGACTGCCACGATCTGCCCCTCGGGAACATCGAAGCTCACGCCGTCGAGCGCGACGATGCCGCCGAAGTGCACGCGCAGATCTCGACAACGCAGCAAAGAGCTCGCCGGTGTGGGCTGGTTGATGACGACCTCCTCACGCGCGATCGAGAGCACGGACACACTCGTCCGTTCGTCGCGCGTTGCGGACTATAAATCATTGCGCGCTAAAGAGAAGGGAAACTCTCGGCGCTCTCCGCGAAGCGAGACGCCGCATTTCGCTTCGACAAAGAAAAGACAAGCTCGCGACAAACTAACATTGCCCGAGGTCCACGTACGGTGGCGACGTTCGCAGGACTCGCGCGTGGCTTACGGATACGTCCCTCGGTGCCGTTCTCGGCATTGGGCGGACGAGCGCGATGCTCCTGCACGGTGATGCGCTCGTCCAATTCGAACAACGACCCGAACATGGAGCCTTCGACATGCGGATGATCTGGTTCACGTTGGTTTTCCGCCCGCGGAAACCGGTGCTCGGCCGAGCCCTTTTCGCGGTGTCGCTCCTTCTTTCCCGATTCGGTTGGGCACAGGGTGCGGGCGGGCCTCCTCCCGCCGAACCGCCTCCCCTTGCTCCGACACCGGCCACGCCTACCGATGTGTCGCCGCCGTCGACGAATTCCGCATCACCGGCACCACTCGCCGCGCCACCCGCCGCGACCGCAATGCCACCGGCGGCAGCGGCACCTGCGCCGCCCAAGCCGTCGCCTTTCACGTTTGCCTTACACGGATTCGTGAGCGGCTCGATGTATCTTCAGGACACCGCGTTCGCGTCGGGCCAGGGCAACGGCGCCATTTTCGGTCCAACCGATCTCAGCACCGATAAATGGCTCCTGGGAGGTGACGTCCGCCAAAGCCAGCTCAAATTTACCGTGGCCGGCCCCGAGGTGCTGGGCGGCGCGACTCCCAACGCTGTTGTGGAGATCGATATGCTCGGCGGCCATCAAGTCTCGAGCGTCCCCGCTCCCACGAGCGTGGTGACCGTGAGGGACTCCATGGGAAATGTCGTCGGGACCGGAGCTGTAACGAACGGCGTCACCTCGAGCGCACAAGGCGATGAATCGGTTCTGCCGCGCCTTCGCATCGCCTACGCGGAGTTGAACTGGGGCGGCGGCACTCACATGCTCCGCGTGGGCCAGCAGCACAATCTCCTCATTCTGATGATTCCCGCTTCTGCTAGCCACATCGGCGTCCCCTTGGGGTACGCCGCCGGTCAGCTCGGCTGGCGAACGCCGGGCGTGACGTATCTGCACAAGATGGCCGTCGGCGCCGATACGAAATTGGACCTCCACTTTCAGATCAATCGCAACAGTTGGATCGACAACTTTCCCGTCTGCGGCGCGGGGATGGCTCCTCCCGCTGCGGGCGCGAACTGTCTGCCCGCAGGCGTGAGCATGGGAGAAGCCTCTTCACTGCCGCAATTCGAGGGGCGCCTCATTCTGCAGGGCGGCAAGGCCCCGAGCCCGTGGCCCTATTACCCGCCCAACGTCTGGATGGTCTACGTCGTCGGCCATTGGGATCAAAAAGACCTTTCCGGCGTAGGGGCGAACGCCGTCGCTCCGGCGCGCGACAACATGCAGACCGTCGTCGGCGCACTGGGCGTCAAGGCATCGCTCGGTCCATTCGTCGTCGCTGCCAACGGTTGGTATGGAAAAAACGCGGGAGGCGTTTACGGTCACGTGATCCAGATGCAGGCGCCGAGCGCGCCCGATGTCACCGGATTCGGCGCCTGGGGTCAGCTCGGGTTCAGCGCCAGCAAGGAGCTGAGTTTCTGGGCGTTCGGCGGCATCGACAAACCCAACGAAGACCAGGCCAAAGCGGCCTCGTTCACTCGCCTACAAAACGTCCAGGTCGCCGCGCAAGCCGTCTACAAGGATGGGCCTTACGCACTGAGCCTCGAGCTTCTGCATGTTTGGACCAAGAACTACGCCGCGGCGACGAACACGATCGCGACGCTGGAAGGCAACCAGCCGACGCTGACCGCGATCTATTTCTTTTGAGCAAG
>DATHES010000036.1:0-88656 GCA_035318465.1 Polyangiaceae bacterium | reverse complement strand
CGCGCTTGAAGTGGAGGAGCCAATGGCGGTGGGTAAAGTGAAGTGGTTCAATGATGAGAAGGGCTGGGGTTTCATCAAGCAGGACGATGGCCCCGACGTGTTCGTGCACTATTCGCAAATCAATGGGGAGGGGCGACGTCGCCTATTCGAAGACGAGACCGTGGAGTTCGAAATCAAGGAGGGCCCCAAGGGCCTTCAGGCCGTCAACGTGAGCCGGCTCGGCGGCGCCATGGAAGCCTCCGCGTAGGACCAACCGACCGCACCCAAACCGACGAACGCCCGGGTCCCCCCGGGCGTTCGCACATCGAGGATCGCTCGAGGCAGGCGCGCCTTGCAGCCGAGTCGACCCAGCGCGAGCTTTCGCGCCGCGCAAGGGCCGGCGGAAGTCGAGACCTGAAGCCGAGAGGGCTGCTATCCCGCGGCAGCGTCCGACGTCGGTGCGAACGCCGTGCTGGCGAATGACTCCTTCTTTTCATCGTAGCGATAGCTCTCGATGCCGATGATGGTTCCGTCATTCGAAAGCTCATAGAGATTGAAGCCCGCCATGCGCTCCGGGCTCTCGTGCACGAGCGATGCGCTCGTTGCGCCTATCATGTCGATATGGCCCGTGATCGTGACGAGCCTACGGTGAAGGCGCCGATGCAGATGTCCGTGCAGCAAGAGACCACGGTCGAGTCGCGCTAGGAGATGGGAAAGACGGCTGGCGTCGTCGAGCCCTTCGAGGCGCGTTTTGACCCACGTGAGCGGATTGTGCAGCGGGTGATGCAGAAGGATCACCGGGGTTCGCGCGCGCACCTCCGGTGATTCCAAGATGAGCTCGAGCTTGTCGAGCTGCGCGTCGCCGAGCCTGCCCGCGGCGACGAAGGGAAAGCGCGGCAGGGCGGTGGAGAGGCCAATGAAAGCAGCGGGGCCGCGCAGCTTCACCACCGGGAACATTCCGCCGGCGTGGCTGGCGCGGTGCTCGGGAAAATCGGAGGTGAGGTACGGCTCGAAATAACGATGAAAGCGCTGGTCTCGCGCGGCGCCGCGCGTGTAGACGTCGTGATTGCCGGGCACGATGGAGACGGCGCTGGGCGGCAAGCCAAGGACGTCGTCGAGGATGCTGCGCACTTTGGCGAACTCGGCCTCCAGCGCCAGGTTGGAAACGTCTCCGGTGATGACGACGTGATCCACGCCGGCGCGGGCGAGGTGGGCGGCGATGGCGTGCACCAGCTCGGACTTGTGCCGGTGTTTGCGGTTGAACTTGAGATTGGCGTAACCCGTAGCGCGCTTGTTCAACATGCGAAAGGGACTGGTCCCTTCCAGAGCAAGGACGTGGAGGTCGGAGATGTGGGCAATGCGCATGATCTTGGCGCGGGGCGCGGCCCCCCGCCTGTCGATCTATAACCCGTCGGCGACCGGATGCACGCAGCGGAACCCTCGAAACGGCAGTCGCTCGGTTCCGGGACGGAAGCTGCGCGTCGCTCCGCGCAGCCACGCGGCGCCTGCCTGGTAGCTCCCTCCGCGCACGCCGCGAAAGAGGCCGGCGGGGACGCCCTTGGGATTGACCTCGCTGACGGCGCTGTAGTGGGCATTGAACAAGTCGTCGACCGCGTCGGCCACCCATTCCTCCACGTTGCCCGCGAGGTCATCGATGCCGTCGGGCGTGCGGCCGGAGGGAAACGAGGCGACCGGGGCCAGCTCGAGGAAACCGTCGCTGTCGTCGGTGTTCTCGATGCCGAGCGCACCGTTGTCGATGCCGAGCGCGCCGTGGTTGGAGACCCGCTTGTTGTAAAGGTCCCCCCACGGGAACTGACGTCCCTCGGCGCCGCGCGCGGCGCGCTCCCACTCTGCTTCGGTGGGGAGGCGTCCTCCGACGAAGCGACAATAGTCGTCGGCGTCGTTCCAAGAGACGAGCGTCACTGGGTAGTCGCGGCGGTCGAAGCGCTGTCCACCCGACGCGTAAGGTGGCTCCGCGCAGCGGCCGAGCTCCACGCATCGTCGGTAGGCGGCGACGGTGACCTCGGTGCGGTCGACGGAATACGCCGAGACCATGACCTCGTGCGCCTCGGTCTCGTTGAGAAAGGCCTTGTCGCAGTACTCGTCGAACACGATGTCCTTCTTGCAGAGCGCGATCACCTGTTCGAGCTCATCCGGGCGCGAGCCCATGATGAAGGTGGTGGTCGGAATGAGGATGCGATCGGGCCCGGGGGCGCGCAGGGCGACGATGGCCGCGGCGCGAGATTCATAGCGCGGCATGAGCGGCGTGCGCGGGTTGACGTCCGACCCGCGCGGTGAAGTCGGAGCGGGCGTGAGCGCCGCCGAGAGGAGGACAGCGGGGACGAGGCGCAACGCGATCACAACACGAGCATCTGGGTGGGGCGTTCGATGAGGATGCGCAGCTCGGCGAGGAACTTGGCTCCCACCGCCCCGTCGACGACGCGGTGGTCGCACGAGAGCGTCAAGGCGAGCCGCTGTCCCGCGATGATCGCGCCTTCCCACACCACCGGCTCCGCTCGGACCTTGCCCACCGCGAGGATGGCGCCTTCGGGCGGATTGATGACGGCGGAGAACGAATCGATCCCGAACATGCCGAGGTTCGAAATGCTGAAGGTGCCGTTGCTCATTTCCTCGGGGCGCAGTTTCTTGGCCTTCGCCCGGGCGGCAAGCTCGCGCACTTCTTGCGCGATGGTCACCACGCTCTTGCGATCGGCTTGGCGCACGACGGGCGTGAGAAGGCCGTCGGGGACCGCCACCGCGACGGAGATGTCGACACGTCGGTGGAAGACGAGCGCCTCCGGCGTGAAGCTCGCGTTGCATTGCGGCACGCGCACGAGCGCGATCGCGCAGGCCTTGATGAGGAGGTCGTTCACCGAGACTTTGAACGGAGCGGGGGTATCGCTGCCGTCTTCGTGGCGCGGCGTTCCCGCGGCAAGGTCGTCGTTGATCTGCTCGCGCAGGCGGGCGATGGGAGCGGCATCGACATCGACGGTGAGATAGAAATGGGGAACGGTCTGCTTCGACTCGCTGAGGCGCCGCGCGATCGTCTTGCGCATCATCGAGAGGGGGCGCACGTCGTCGGCTTCGGCACGGGTCGCCAGGGCGCGCTCCGGCGCCGTGGCCGGTGCTCGTTCGAGATCGCGCGCCACGATGCGCCCGTGCGGTCCGCTTCCCGCAACGCCGCCGAGATCGATGTCCCGGTCACGGGCCACCTTGCGGACATAGGGCGAAGCGCGCACCCGCCCGTCGGGGGAGGGGGTCGCGGTCGTCGGCGCGCTCGACTCGGATGTCGGGGTCGGGGTCGGGGTGGAGGTCGCGGTCGGGGTCGCGGTCGCGGTCGCGGTGTCCGGTGCGGCGCTGGTGCTCGGCTTCTCTTTGGCTTCGCCGTTTTTGGATCCTGCGGCCGCGGTCGAGGGAGCTGCGCCTTGTGCGGGGACGAGCTTCGAGATGTCTTCCCCCTGCTCGCCGATGATGGCCACTGGCTGGCCGAGCTGCACCAGGCTGTCAGCCGGCACGAGCAACTTGAGCAGCGTCCCCTTGTCGAAAGATCGAAATTCCATCGTCGCCTTGTCGGTTTCGACCTCGGCGAGCAGATCGTCGACGTTGACGGCGTCCCCCTCCTTCTTGTGCCACACCGTGAGTTGGCCCTCGGTCATGGTGGGCGACAGCTTCGGCATCTCCAACAATTTGGCCATTTCTCACCTGATGCGAGCGCGCGACCGCTCTCGCGGTTCACGCGCGGTAGAGCGAGCGCTTCACCGCTTCGACGATGCCAGCCGCTTGAGGAATCACGAGTTGCTCGAGCTTGGCGTTGTAGGGCATGGGGACGTCCATGGTCTGCACGCGCTCGATCGGCGCGTCGAGCTCGTCGAAGGCCAACCGCTGGATGCGATCGACGATTTCCGCGCCGACACCGCCGTAAGGCCACCCTTCGCCAGCGATGACGGCGCGGTGCGTTTTGGCGACGCTGGCGATGATGGTGTCGGTGTCGAGCGGCCGCAGGGAGCGAAGGTCGATCACCTCCACGTCGATGTCTTCCTTTTCGAGCTTGGCAGCGGCGTCGAGCGCGACGTTGACGATGCGTGACCATGCGACGACCGTGACGTCTTTGCCGTGGCGGGCAATGTTCGCTTGACCGAAGGGAACGAGGAAATCCGGGTCCTCGGGGACTTCACCTTTGACGCTGTAGAGGGTCTCGCTCTCGAAGCAGAGGACGGGATTGTCATCGCGGATGGCCGTTTTCAAGAGCCCTTTGGCATCGGCGGGCGTGGCTGGGGCGATGATCTTGAGCCCCGGGATCTGCGCGTAAAAGTGTTCCATGGCGTGCGAGTGCTGCGAGCCGACCTGCGCCGCAGATCCATTGGGCGCGCGAAAGACGATGGGCACCGTGAATTGCCCGCCCGACATCTGGCGGATCTTCGCCGCGTTGCAGAGGATCTGATCGAAGGCCACGGCGGAGAAATTCCACGTCATGAACTCGATGATCGGACGCAGGCCGACCATGGCGGCACCGATGCCGAGCCCGGCGAACCCAGCTTCGGCGATGGGCGCATCCACGACGCGCTTGGGACCGAACTTGTCGAGCATCCCTTCCGACACCTTGTAGGCGCCCTGGTAATACCCGACCTCTTCACCGAGAAGAAAAACGCGCTCGTCGCGTATCATTTCCTCGGTCATGGCCTGCTTCAACGCTTCTCGGTAACGAATGCTGGGCATCTCGGGAATTGGCCTATCTCACTGGAGGGGGATCAGCGGGCGAAGGGACCGGCGTAGGTCGTCGACTCGAGCAGATCGGGCGTCGGCTCCGGGCTCTCCTCGGCGAACCGCACCGCTTCCTCGATTTCGCGTTCCACATCGGTCTCGAGCTCGGCCAGCTTTTCGCCGGCGCCGCCCGCGATGAGCGCGCTGCGCGCCTGCGCGAGGGTGTCGTTCTTCTTGTGTTCCTCGAGCTCGGCGGGGGTGCGGTACTTGCCGGGGTCGCTCATGGAGTGACCTCGGAAGCGGTAGGTGCGGGCCTCGATGAGGGTGGGCTCGCTCGTGGAACGCGCCCGCGCGACGGCCTCGGCGACGCGCGCCTCCACGTCGAAGACGTCACGCACGAAGAGGCGATCCTTGGCCATTCCGTAGGCGCCGGCCTTCAGGCTCACGTCTTCGACCGACATCGTGCGCGAGAGCGGCGTCCCCATGGAGTACTCGTTGTTCTCGCAGATGAAGACGATGGGGAGCTTCCACAGCGCGGCCAGCGAGCATGCCTCGTGGAAGCCGCCGATGGACACCGCTCCTTCGCCGAAGAAGCAAAGTGTGACGCGGCCGTCTTGCCGGTACTTGCTGGCGAAGGCGACACCGGCGGCGAGCGGGATGTGACCACCGACGATCCCGTACCCGCCGAGCATGTTGTGCGCGGCGTCGAAGAGGTGCATCGATCCGCCGAGACCTTTTGAACAGCCGGTGACCTTGCCGAAGAGCTCGGCCAACACTTGCTTGACGTTCATCCCTTTGGCGATGGCGAGGCCGTGGTCACGGTACGTGCCGACCACGTAGTCGTCAGGACGGAGGGCAGCGCAGGCACCGACAGCGACCGCTTCCTGGCCGATGTAAAGGTGGAGGAACCCGCCGATCTTCCCCTGGGCGTAGGCCCGGGCACTTTCCTCCTCACAGCGACGGATGAGGAGCATCTGACGATAGAATCCGAGCAGACGCGAGAGACGCGCCTCGGGCGACGGGCCCACGGGTTCCGGCTTCTTGCTGCTGGTTTTGGTGGTGGCAACCATTTCGATGCGTCGATGAGGAGGGTTCGGAGAGAGCGCCCGCGAGCCGAGCGGTGTCGACACCGTGGCTCAGCTGGTCGTGACGACGACGGACGCTAGCGCCCTTTTGCCAGCGGATCCAGCGAGTTTACCGGCCTGGAACGATGATCCCGCAGCGTGGCCGAGCCACCCCCCGTGAAAACCGGCCCGACACACGAGCTCGAGACGAGATCCGAACGATCGTTCGTCTTGGCGCTACGCTGTCCGATTCTCGCTGCCAGACAGCGTAGCGCTAGGGCGCAGGACCGCCGTCGGCGCCGGCATCGGTGACTTCGTGCTGGTTGCCGCGCGGAGCCGGCTCGCCGTATTCGTCGCGCAGCTTTTTGGCGAGCGCGTCGCTCATCACCTGCTCGTGGTAGCGGGGCATTTGCCCGAGCTGGACGACGACTTTGACGGCGCGTCCCGCCTCGAGCATCTCGATCGAGCCGGCAGCGACGCGGCGGCCGCTCTCCGTACTCTTGTAGTCGAACAGGATGTAGGCAGCGCTGGGATCGCGCTCGGTCACGGTGAGGCCGAGATCGACTCTCACCAGGCGGAGCGCTGCATTGTAGGTCTGGGTCAGCGTGTAAGGCGATTCGAAGCTCGCCTTGGCACTGGCGGTGCCGAGCTGCCCGAAAGTGGACGCGAGGATCGCGCCGGCGGCGCCGAGCACGGCATGGAAGATCCATGTACCTCGCACAGTGGGTTAGTAAGGCCGCATCGGGGAAGCGGACAAGTTTTCGACCATCGCGTGGGGCGTGACTACGCCGTTTCCGCCTCGACGACCTCACGCGCGGCGTCGCGATCGATGATGAGGAAGAAACCGGCCGTGAGAATGTGCCAGGCGAACTGGATGACATAGAGGAGGAAAACGAACGCCACCCCCGGTCCGAGCACGACTTCGTCGGGGAAAAACATGGCCAGCGCTGCATAGACCGACGCTTGAAACGCGCCGAAAACCCCCGGCCCAGCGGGCACGAGGATTCCGATCCCGAGCACGCCCATCACCACGAAGGCTTGGATGAGCGTGATTGACTCGATGCCGCATCCCCGCGCCAGGATCCACGTACCGAAGCCGTTCGCGAACCAGTAAAGCGTCGTCTCCAGCATGTAAGGCCCGAAATGGCGGAGGCTCGGGAGAAACTTCAAGCCATCGGCCGTCCGCGCCACGAAATCGGCGGCCTTCTTGGCGAAGCGCGGGAAAACGATGCCGAGCGTCTTCTCCACCACCTTGTGCCCGAGGAGCGGGCGCCAATAGAAGAGACCCATCAGCGCGAACGCGCACACGAAGCCGGCGAGCGAGATGTACGCATAAAAGGGTACGGCGGCGACGGGGATCTGGAGCTTGCCGATGTGATCGGGCAGTGGGTCGAAGGGCTTGGCGAACTGCAGGCAGATGCCGAGCACCAGGGTGAGGTAAAGGCCGTCGATGATGCGTTCTGCGCCGACCGTGCCGGTAGCGGCAGCCATCGACACTTTCCCTTTTTGCCGGATCATGTAGGGGCGCACGAACTCCCCCGCGCGAAGCGGCATGAGCAAAGTGGCGCCGAATCCGATCCAGGAGACGGCGATGATCCGCCGCAGGGGCACGTCGGCGAGGGGCGCCAGGAGATGTCGCCACCGGGTGGCCCGCAACGAGTGCCACAAGATGAAGATCAGCGTAAACGCGATGGTGCTCGGAACACTGACCCTGGCAAACGCCGACGCCGGGGGGATGAGCGGAAGCCCGCCCCGTTCGAGCATCCACCCGAACGCCACCGCAATGACGAGGGAAATGGCCAGTTTGAGCCCGTGTTTTTGCCAAAAACCGGGAGGAGGTGCTGGTTGGCTCGTCGGCTCACCTGCCATGGATGTCGCCCGATACCACGAACGGGCAGTCGGCGCTAAGCGGATCACTTCACGCGTGGACGGACGCTGGAGGGCTGCCGTGGTTGAATTCGGCTCATGGACGAGGTGCGCTCGGCTCGGGTTTTCCTGGCGGTCCGGATTTCTGCCTCTATCGCCGGAGTCATCGCCGAGCGGCAACGGGTGATCGGAAAGGATGCGCCCGATGGCCTTTTTCGCTTCGCTGATCCGGCGCAGGCGCACGTCACCTTGCGGTTTCTCGGGCAGCGATCGAGCGAAGAGCAGACGCGCATCGTTCGCGCGGCTGCGGCCGTCGCGCGCAGCGCGTCTCCGTTTGCCCTCGCCTTCGGCGGGCTCGGCATTTTTCCCGACGAGCGACGTCCTCATACACTGTGGATGGGATTGATGGCAGGCAGACCCGAGCTCGTCGCCTTGGCAGCGCGGCTCGACACGGAGCTGACGGAAGCCGGCTTCGCGCCGGAAGGGCGGCCCTACGTCCCCCACTTGACGCTGGCGCGGATCAAGCAACGTCCGCCGCCCGGTCTCATCAAAAAGGTTCTCGGCGGCGCGATCGAGCGCGGCGGCACGGTCGGGCACGCGGAATCGACCGACGCGCAGCTGGTCGACAGCTTCGCTCTCATGGAAAGTCGAGCCACGGGAGTGGGAGTTCGCTACGTTCCGCTGCAGATCTTTCGACTGGAGACCGCATGCACGCCATCCAAGTGACCGAACATGGTGGCCCCGAGGTGATGAAATGGGTCGAGCTCGAGACTCCGGCACCCATCAAGGGTGAAGTGCTCGTCCGTCTCGAGGCGGCGGGGGTCAATTTCATCGACGTCTATTTTCGTAGCGGTGCCTATCCCGCCGACGTTCCCGCGATCCTGGGGTTGGAGGGAGCCGGCGTAGTCGAAGCCGTGGGACCGGATGTGACCACGCTCTCTATCGGCGATCGCGTGGCGTGGGCCGACCGCGTGGGGGCGAGCCGCGGGGGTAGCTACGCCACACACGTGATCGTCCCGGAAGCTCGCGCCGTGCCGGTGCCGGCCGAGGTGAAACTCCCCGTCGCGGCGGCGTCGATGCTCCAGGGGATGACCGCCCACTATCTCAGTCACACCACCTTTGCGCTCGGCGCGGGCCACACCTGTCTCGTTCATGCGGCAGCTGGCGGCGTGGGCCTCTTGCTCTGCCAAATGGCCAAGCGCCGCGGTGCGCGCGTGATCGGTACCGTATCGACTGCCGAAAAAGCCGCGCTCGCGCAGAAAGCCGGCGCCGATGAGATCGTTCTCTACACCGAACAGGACTTCGCCTCCGAGGCCAGACGTCTCACCGCCGGCCGTGGTGTCGACGTCGTCTACGACTCGGTAGGTAAGACGACCTTCGAGAAGAGCCTCGATGCCCTCGCGCCGCGGGGCATGCTCGTCCTCTGCGGCCAATCGAGCGGTCGCGTCGGCCCCTTCGATCCGCAGGTGCTCAACGGCAAGGGCTCGCTCTTCTTGACCCGGCCGAGCCTCTACCACTACGTGCGCACGCGCGACGAGCTCACGGCGCGCGCGGGGGACGTCCTCTCCTGGGTGAAGCGCGGCGAGCTCGAGGTTCGCATCGGCGCGACGTTCCCGTTGTCGCGCGCCGCCGACGCCCATCGCGCGCTCGAGGGACGCACGACCACCGGCAAGGTCGTACTCGTTCCTTGAAACGACGCCCTCCCGATCCGCTAGCACGCCTTGGTCAGTTCTTGGCCATGAGCGATCATGATCGGCCAACTCAACGGAGCCGGCCACGCAGGATGCGGCGAGGGCCGGCGCGGGGATCGGGAGGGGCGGGGAGGAGACCTTTCAGGCTTCGGCCGCGCGCGGTCCGAGGGACGAGCGCCCGTTGCGATCGAGAGGCGTCGCGGCGAGCACGGCGCTGCGCAGCGCCGTCGACATGGCGCTGTTGACGAGCAGCGCTTCGCGCGCCTTCTCGCGCCCGTGTCCGACGTGCTCGCCGTCGAAGGTGAGGTGCGCGCCGCTCTTGTCGACGACGCCGCGCAGGATCGCGAGATCGAGCAGATCGGCGGCGGGATCGATCCCCGTGCCCCAACGGATCTCGAATTCCGCCTCCTGGAATGGGGGCGCGCATTTGTTCTTCACGACCTTGACCTTGGTGCGATTGCCGATGGGATCCTCGCCGATCTTCACCTGTCCGATGCGCCGAACGTCGAGGCGCACGCTGGCGTAGAACTTCAGCGCATTGCCGCCCGTCGTCGTCTCCGGATTGCCGAAGACGACGCCGATCTTCTGGCGCAGCTGATTGATGAAGATGATGGTGGTGCCGGTCTTGTGGGCGATACCGGTGAGCTTGCGCAGAGCCTGGCTCATGAGCCGAGCCTGCAAACCCATGTGGGAGTCCCCCATGTCTCCTTCGATCTCGGCCTTGGGCGTCAAGGCGGCCACCGAGTCGATGACCACGAGATCGACGGCGCCGGAGCGGGTGAGCATCTCGCAGATCTCGAGTGCTTGCTCGCCGGTGTCGGGCTGGCTGACGAGCAGACGCTCGGTGTCGACCCCGACTGCGCGCGCGTAGGTGACGTCGAAAGCGTGTTCGGCGTCGATGAAGGCGGCGACTCCGCCGGCCTTCTGCGCTTCGGCGATGGCGTGCAGGGTGAGGGTGGTCTTGCCGCCCGACTCGGGTCCATAGATTTCGATGATGCGCCCGCGCGGATAGCCGCCCACGCCGAGCGCGTGGTCGATCGCCAGCGAGCCGCTGGCGATCACGGCCATTGGCTCGGCAGTGTCTTCTTCGCCCAGCGTCATGATGGCTCCTTTGCCGAACTGTTTTTCGATGCCGGCTACGATGGTGCGGATGGCGCGCAGCTTTTCTGCAATGTCGAACATGATGTGGTTCCTTTCTCTTGGGATGGATCGATTTCAAACGGATGGAAGTGAAACGACGGACGCTGGCTGAAGGTGACGATCGAAGACGCGGGCTTGCACCGCTTCGGCGACATGGGTCGCTCCCACGGCGGTGACGCCCTCGAGATCGGCGAGGGTGCGCGCCACGCGGAGCACCTTGCCGTAGGCGCGCGCGGAAAGTCCGAGACGGTCCACTGCCGACGCAATGAGCCGCATCCCCGCCGCATCGGGGCGGGCAATGGTCTCGATGTCCTGCGCCGACAGCAGTGCGTTGATGGGGGCCGAGACCTCGCGGGCTCGATGGCGCGCGCTCTGCACCGCGCGCGCCCGCATCACGCGCTGCCGCACGATGGCGGAGCTTTCGCCGAAAGCGCGCCCGGCGAGCGACGCGACGTCGACGGGCGGGACGCACACGTGCAAATCGATGCGATCGAGCAGCGGCCCGGAGAGGCGTGCTCGGTAGGATCGCACCCGCTCTTCGCTGCATCCGCACCGGCGGGACGGGTCGCCTGCGTAGCCGCAAGGGCATGGGTTTGCCGCCGCGACGACGATGGGGCGGGCTGGCAGCGTGGCGCGCGAGCGCACGCGCGCGATGACGATCTCACCGTCTTCGAGCGGCTGGCGCAACGCTTCCAGCGCCGAACGCCGGAACTCCAGGATCTCGTCGAGAAAGAGCACGCCGTGATGCGCCAGCGAGATTTCGCCGGGCCGCACCGGCTCTCCGCCGCCGACCAATCCGGCGTCGCTGATGGTGTGGTGCGGGCTGCGGAAAGGCCGATGCTCGACGAGCCCGCGATCGGCCGCCACGAGGCCGGCGATGCTGTGGATCTTGGTCACCACCAGCGCCTCTTCGAACTCGAGCGGGGGGAGAAGCGTGGGAAGTCGCCGCGCCAGCATCGTCTTGCCCCCTCCCGGCGTGCCGACGAAGAGCAGGTTGTGCGCCCCGGCCGCCGCGACCTCGAGGGCTCGGCGCGCGCCGTACTGGCCCCGCACATCGGCCAGGTCGAACCCGGCCACGGCCATGCCGGCGAAAGGAGTGGGGGCGGCGACATCGAGGATGCGTTTGCCGGCGAGCTCCTCCTGGATAGCGGGGAGGCCGTCCGCCAGGCGCGTCTCGATGCCGCGCGCGAGCCCAGCTTCGCGTCCGTTGTCGCGCGGAACCACGGCACGTCCAAAGCCGAGCGCGTGCGCGCCGCTGACGTGGGCGAGGACGCCGCGAATGGGCCGGATCGCTCCCGTCAGGGAGAGTTCGCCGAGAAACACCACGCCGTCGAGCGAATCGGCGGGCACCTTGCCGAGCGCGGCGAGCGTGGCGACGGCGATGGCGAGGTCGAAGGCGGTCCCGGTCTTGCGCAGATCGGCCGGTGCAAGATTGACGATGATGCGGTGCTCGGCCATGAGGATGCCGAGTTGCCCGAGAGCGGAGGTGACGCGCACGCGGCTCTCGCGGACGGCGCTGTCGGCAAGGCCGACCATCTCGAACCATCCTGGGCCGCGGGTACACGCCACCTCGACCCGAACGAGGCGCGCATCGAGACCCACCAGGGCCGTGGTGTAAGCGGTCGCCAGCATGACCCGGCGCTGGAGCGAAAGGCATGCCTGGTGCGGGCCTCGTGATCACGCTGACTTGCCACGCTCGCCGCTGGCGCCCGCCGTTTTTCGCCGGGCGGCGCAAATCTGCGGCTGTCGTGTCAGGCTGGCTTCGGCAGCACGGGTATCGAAGCAGCGCCGGTATCGGGCGCGCTCACCGCGCGCTGGGCGAGGCCGGCCGCGAAGCAGTACGTGCAAGCGAGGGCGCGGAAGATCTCGCTCCACATCGTTGCCGTCCCCGGCTCCATGTGCATGAAGAGGCGAATCGTCCCCGTGGCGTCGTAGAGCAGCCAGCCGAATTGGCTCGCCGTCATGAGGCCCCACGGCCAGCTGAGGAGGCCGCCGCGCAGAGCGAGGGTCGTGAGCAGGACCGGCACGATCAACGCCAAGGTTACGATGTCGCCCGCGCTCGACACGACGTACACGATGGCCCGCACCTCACCCTTCATGGCGCCGTCGATGGAAAAGACGAGCGAGGGGCCGGCGATGGCGAGGCCGACCACGATGCCGAGCCACCGTACGATCTCGCGCCGCAAAGGTGACCAGGGGAGGTCGATGCCCGCGACTTTCAAGGTCCGCGAGAGCATCCACACGCCGGTGACCGCGCCAGCGTTGGCGATGAGCACGATCACCGTTTCCAGGTACTGCGAGGGCTCGCCGCTGTCGCGCGCGATCCAGACGCCGTAGAGCAAATCGCGCAGCAGCAGAAACCCGTAGCACGAGCCGTTGAGGAGCCACGCGCGCCGCAGGTGTTGGCCGCGATCGAACGAGCGCGCCGCGATGATCGAGCCGGTGAGGCCGAGCAGCTTGACCGTCTCGATCTCGACGCGCAGCGCGATCTGGCGCGTACGGGCGACTTCGATGCCGAGCATGATGAGCGCCGGGACGAGCCCAGCCAAAAGAGGCAAGACCGCCAAGCGCTTGAAGTTCATAGCCCGAGCTCCCGCTCGATGCGCTGGAGCACGATCTCGCACTGCGAATGACCCACCAAGGTTCGCAGCATCGGTCGCAGGGCGGCGAGGAGCTCGGGGACGTCGGGTAGCTCGAGGCTATCGGGTCCGCGCCCCAATGCTCGTTGCGAGAACGTTTTCACGGCGATACGCGCCGTGTGCGGCCCGAGGTAGACCGCCATGCGTGCGGCGATCGTCTCGGCCACCTGGGTCGGTTGATCGCGCACGGTCACGATTTAGAATCGTAGCGCGGTGGGAAGGTGTTCGGTAATTTTGCTCGCTTACAGAAGCTATCGACGCGGTCGGGCGTTCGGTGGCGCCGTTTCCCCACCCGCGCTCGAGCCTGACTTCTTCCGACGTTCGACGAGTGCCATCACCGACTTGGGTTCACGAGCAGACACGACCACCGCTGCTATCACCGCTTTTTCTCGGCGCCGTTCGCGGTGCGCGCGCAACGCATGGCTGGCGGCCCGTCCGTGGAAGGAAAAGTAGGTGCATGCGGGCTCGACCCTTCTCATGTGTGTCGTCAATCGGACGCGCCCAGGAAGGGCACCGATCGCGCCCGAAAGAGGGACGAAAGCCGGTGGTCGCTTCAGAGGAGAGGAGCCGCCTCAAGGCGCTCCTCCGACCCGCCGTTGATTCGACCGCCAATGAAGGTGGCACTGCCAGTGAAGCGGTCGCGACTCGGATCGCTCCCCATCGTCGACCTGGCACCGCGCTGTCAGTTCTTCGCCGTACCAGATCGCGATCGGCCAATTCAGCGAGGCGGCCACTTGAGAAATTGCTGACAGCGTCGTGCTTAGGGAAGGAAAGCGGCCGGACATGAAGCTGCTCGATGCCATGGCGCGCGGACTCGGGCGGGCCGGCGTGACGGAGTTTGCGGTGATGGCCGGCCGCCCACCCTCGGTCAAGATCGGCGGAACCTACGAGCCGGTGGCGGAGTTCATTCCTTCGGAAGCCGACGTGCTGGAGCTGCTCGTGACGCTCGGTGGGCTCGCGTACATCGATTCCCTCGGGTCGGAGCCGTCGAAATGGAAGACGGTCGAAAACGGGATGGGAACCTTGCTCATCAAGGCCGCGCGCCGCCAAGGCGTGGTGCAGGCGCTCTTCGTCCTGCAGCCTTCGAGCGGCTCTTTTGCGGCCCCAGCGGTCAAAGCGCGGCCCTCGGCCGTCCACCCGCCGTCGCCCGGCAAGCCCCCTTCGTCCTCCGACCAGGATGATGACGAAGGGGCAATCCCCATGGTCTTCGGCGGCAGCGCGGGGCTCGCGTTCGAGATGGATGCGGGCCCGGCGCTCGAGCTCGAAACCAATGGCGCGCTCCACGCCGCGGGCCCAAAAGCGCCGGCTACGGGGCGACAAGGTCCGCTCTTCGATTGTCTGCTCGCCGAAGCGCGCGAGAAGAATGCGAGCGATCTTCACATCGTCGCCACGCGCCCGTCGCTCTTTCGCGTGGGAGGGGAGCTGCTGCCGGTGGGGCCGCCCATCGACGCCGGCGAAGCCGAGGAGATCCTGCTCGCGACCATCCCCGAGCGCCTGCGTCCGAGCTTCGAACGCGACGGGTCCTGCGATTTTGCCGTGGCTCATCCGAAACACGGGCGCTTTCGCGTCAATGTGTCGCGGCAGAGAACCGGTCTCAAAGCGTCGCTGCGCCTCATCGGTTTCGAGATCCCGACGCTCGAGAGCCTCGGCCTTCCTCCAGCGATCGGCAACGCTACCCACCACCACCAAGGGCTCATCGTGCTCACCGGCCCCACCGGTCACGGCAAGACGAGCACGCTGGCGGCCCTCGTCAACCTCCTCAACACCGAGACCACCCACCACCTCATCACGGTCGAGGATCCCGTGGAATACGTACATCCGCGCAAAAAGGCGCTCATCAGCCAGCGCGAGGTGGGAACGCAAACGCGGTCCTTCGCATCCGCTCTGAAGGCGGCGTTGCGTGAAGACCCCGACGTCATCGTCGTCGGCGAGCTACGCGACACCGAGACCGTGCGCATGGCCCTTTCGGCGAGCGAAACCGGTCACCTCGTCATCGCCACCATGAACACGCCGAGCGCCGCCAAGACCATCGATCGGCTCATCGACCTTTTCCCTCCCGGCGATCAGCCGCAGGTGCGCATGGGGCTCGCCGGCGGGCTGCGTCTCATCGTCAGCCAGCGACTCGTGCGCGGCGTCGACGGGGCTCGCGTCCACGCCGCCGCCGAGGTGCTGCCGGGGAGCGTCGCTCTCTGGAACCTCATTCGCGAGAACAAGACCTATCAAATCCCGAGCCTGCAGCAGCGCGGCAAATCGCTCGGCATCGTGCGGCTCGACGATTCGCTGGGCGAGCTCGTGAAGAGCGGCAAGGTGGCGCTCGAGGAGGCGCGTCTTCACGCGGAAGCCCCCGACGAGCTCACGTTTGCGATCACGGGACAGCGTCCCGCGGCGCCTACCAAGGGGGCAAGCTGAGCATGGCCAAGATCGACGCCCTCTTCGACGAGCTGCTCGCCAAAAAGGGCAGCGATCTGCACCTCGCCGTCGGCTATCCGCCGCTCTTTCGGTTGCGCGGCGAGCTCGTTCCCGGCAGCGACGAGGTGATCGACACCGCGCAGATGCAAGAGCTGCTTTTCGAGATCGTGAGCCCCGAGCAAAAGCGCCAGATCATCGAGGAGCTCGACCTCGACTTCGCCTATGCCCATACCAAGGCGCGCTTTCGCGCCAACTATTTGCATCGCGTGGCCGGGATCGGCGCTGTTTTTCGTTTCATCCCCAGCAAGGTCCCGACCCTCGTCGATCTCGGCTGCCCGCCGGCCATCAAGATGCTCTCCGAGCGGCGCAACGGGCTCGTGCTCGTGACCGGTCCCACCGGGTCCGGCAAGTCGACCACGCTGGCGGCGATGATTCACCACATCAATTCATTGCGCGCCTGTCACATCCTCACCGTCGAGGACCCGGTGGAGTTCGTGCACGAGCCGCTCAAAGCCCAGGTGACGCACCGCGAGGTGGGACCCGACGCCGTGAGCTTCGCCTGCGCCATCCGCAGCGCGGCGCGGGAAGACCCTCAAGTGATCCTGGTGGGTGAGCTCCGCAACAACGAGACCATGAAGCTCGCGCTTCAGCTGGCGAGCTTCGGCGTCCTGGTGTTCGCCACTGTCCATACCAACAGCGCACCGGCCACCATCGAGCGCATCATCAACGCATTCCCGGCCGACGAGCAGCCCCAGATCCGGGGCATGCTGGCGGAGAGCTTGGTGGGCATCGTGGCCCAGCAGCTTCTCAAAACGGCGGACGGTCAAGGACGCATCGCGGCCCACGAAATCTTGCTGGGCACGACCGGCATCGCGTCGATGATCCGCGAAGGCAAGACCTTCCAGATCGCGAGCCTCCTGCAAACGGGACAGGCGCAGGGGATGCAGACCATGGACATGGCGCTGGAGCGTCTCGTGGTCGCCGGAAAAATCACGGCCGACGTCGCCCTCGAGAAAGCGAGCGACAAGGAGTCATTCCGTCGCGCCATGGGCAAGAAGCTACCCGACTTGGGCGAGGGCGGCCTGTAGGCAGGGCCGACTTTGGCGCTGTACGCGGACGCCCCACATCGGCGCGCTGGGACTTAGCCCGTTCGTCCTTGGGGGCGACGCCGCGGTGGCGCGAGCAAAGAATGCGCAAAAGAGGATGGGTTCCGCTAAACTGACCCATGACCATGCGTCGCATCTTGGTGGTGGAGGACTCTGCCGCAACGCGCTCGTTCGTGCGATCGGCCCTCGAGGACGGCGGCCATCTCGGGCAATGCGACATCGTCGAGGCGACGAGCGGCTTCGACGCGCTGCGGCTCCTTCCGCGCGGGCCCTACGATCTGGTGATCACGGACATCAACATGCCGGACATCAACGGTCTCGAGTTGGTGCAATTCATCAGGAAAAGCGACCGTCACCGATCGACTGCGCTCATCATCATCTCCACGCAATCGTCGGAGAAAGACCGGGCGCGCGGATTGTCGCTCGGTGCCGACGACTACTTGTCCAAGCCCCTCGACCCGGAGGCCCTCCTCTCCACCGTGCAACGTCTTTTGTCGAACCGTCCAGCTGCCGGGTAACCCATGGCCGACATGGGCGACAAGGCGCGCGAAGAGTTCTTCTCCGAGGCGCACGAAATCATCGAAGGTCTGTCGCGCGATCTGCTGCAGCTCGACAGCACGCGCGGCAAGGGTCCGGTCGACCCCGAGCTCGTCAACAACATCTTTCGCGCCGTCCACACCCTGAAGGGTCTGGCCGGACTTTTCGGGGCCACCCGCATGAGCGCGCTGTCGCACGAGCTCGAGAACGTGCTCGACGATCTCCGCCTCGGCAAGATCGAGCTCACCCAGTCCGCCCTCGATCTTCTCTTTCGCGGCGTCACCATCTACGGCCGCATCCTCGCCGTCGAGAAAGGGACGCGGACCGATGCGCTCACCGACATCGACCAGTTCTTGCGCGAGCTGGCGGAGCTGTCGGAGGCGCAGTCCGACGAGGCGCCCATCTCCGGCGCCTTCTACGAGCTCGACCCCGGCCTCTTGGCGGTTCTCACCGAATACGAGGAACATCGTCTTCGTACCAATATCGAGCAAGGGCAGAGTCTTTTCCGCCTGCGGGTGCGTTTCGAGCTCGCGACCATCGACGGCGCCCTCTCCAGCCTCAAGACCAAGGCCAAGCCGCACGGCGAGATCATCACGTATTTGCCCACCGGAGAGGGTGCCGAAGCCGACTCCATCGAGCTCGACATCCTCATGGCGTCCAAAGCGAGCCTCGAGGTCCTCCGCTCGCTCCTCGGCGGAGAGCAGACGCAGATCGAGGAGGTTCCGCGGAGGTCGCGGGCGGCCAAAGATCCGGTCCTCGTTCAATCGCGCCCGGGGAGCCACGGACCGCCCGAGCCGACGGGTTTTGGATCGGTGCACCCCCCGACCTTGCCACCGCGGCCGAAAGCGGTCGCCCAGCGTCCGGGCGCGTTGCCCAAAGGCGCGGCGTCCAGTGCGGTGGCCGAAGTTTCGCTGCGCTCGGTCACCCAGACGGTGCGCGTCGACATCCGCAAGCTCGACCTCTTGATGAACATCGTGGGTGAGCTGTCGATCGTGCGCAACGCCATCGGCCGGCTCACCGAGAGCGTGCGCAAGAGCCCCGAGCTTCGCGAGATCGGCATGGAGCTCTACCGCTTGCATCGCGGGTTCGAGCGCCAGCTCGCCGATCTGCAGAGCGGCATCCTCGAGGTGCGCATGGTGCCGCTCGGGCAGCTCTTCGACAAGCTGGCCCGCGTCGTCCGTCAGATCAGCCGCGAGGCCGACAAGGACGTGAATCTCGTCATCACCGGTGCCGAGACCGAGGTCGACAAGCTGATCGTGGAAGAGCTCTCCGATCCTCTCATGCACATGATCCGCAACGCCATCGATCACGCCATCGAGGCGCGCATCGAGCGGGAGCGGGTCGGCAAACCGGCGGTAGGGACCATCGCCTTGAACGCCTTTCAGAAGGCGAGCCACGTCGTGATCGAGGTCGAGGACGACGGCAAAGGGATCGACGAGACCAAGCTGGTCAGCGCCGCCGTGAAGCGCGGTCTCTTGGCGCAGGAAGAGGTGACCGAGCTCGTCCACCGCGAGGTGCTGAACCTCGTCTTCATCCCTGGTCTCTCCACCAAATCCGACGTGGGTGAGCTCTCCGGGCGCGGCGTGGGGATGGACGTCGTCAAGACCAACATCGGCAAGCTCGGCGGGATCATCGATATCTACAGCGAGCGCGGGATCGGAACGAAGTTCACCGTCACCCTTCCCATCACCCTCGCCATCATCAGCGCTCTCATCGTGCAGGTGGAAGGCCGCACGTTCGCCGTCCCTCTGGCCAGCGTGCAGGAAGCGATCTGGCTCGATCCGGCTGCGCTGCGCCGCGTGGAAGGCCAGGAGATGATGACATTGCGCGGGGCTACGCTGCCCCTCTGCCGGATCAACGAGCTTTTCTCGTTGACGAGCCCGGGCAAACCGAAAGCACGCCCTTACGCCGTGGTCGTCTCGGTGGGTGCGCGGCGGCTCGGCCTGGTCGTCGACGAGCTCATCGGCCAGCAGGACATCGTCATCAAGCCCCTCGGTCCTTCGCTCAAGAAAGTGAAGGGTTTTGCAGGCGCCACCGAGCTCGGGGATCAACGCGTGGCGCTCGTCTTGGACGCGCCGGCGCTCATCGAAGAACTGTTCCTCGGCGGAGCGGACGCCGCAGTGGGGTCGGGCTTTGGCTGATCTCGTCGCACCCGGTCGCAAGGACGCGCAGCGCGGCATGAAGCTGCGCGGGCCGCGCGTCGAATACCTCGCCTTCCGGTTGGGCGCGGATACGTACGCGGTACCTATCGGAGAGATTCGCGAGATCCTGAAGCTACCCCCGGTGACGGAGGTTCCGCGTGCTCCGGTAGACATCGTCGGCGTCGTCAGCGTGCGCGGTCTCTTGGTGACGGTGATGTCGCTGCGCGCAAGACTGAGGCTGACGGCGGGCGATCCCTCGCGCAAGGGGCGCATCCTCCTGGCGATGGGGGCCCATGAAGAAGTGATCGGTCTCTACGTCGATGAAGTTCTGCAGGTGTATCGCCTGGCAGAGAGCGAGATCGAGGTCGCTGCCACCGTCCTCGGCGGCAGGCTGGGCGACTACATCGTCGGCATCGGGCGGCCGGAAGGCGCGCTCCTCAGGTTACTCGACTTGCGACCGATCCTCGGCCGCACCGACCCGGCGGCGCGCGATGCAACTTAACGCCAAGCGTGCGGGGGAGGGAGCTTACAGCTTCGTGGCCTTCATGGTGGGCACGGTGCGCTATGCACTCGACATCGCCCACGTTCGCGAGATCGTGACGCCTCTTACCCTCACCAAGCTGCCGCACACGCCCGGGGGTCTGGCGGGCGTGGCCGATCACCGTTCGGAGGTCGTCCCCATCATCGACCTGCGCGCGCGTTTCAACCTCCCGCTCGCCTTGGAATCGAGCCGCAAATCGAAGTGGATCTTGGTGACGGTGGGGGGCAAGACCGTGGGGCTCGTCGTCGACGACGTGCTCGGCGTGCTGCGGGTCTCGGTGGGGGAGTTTCGACCGGCACCCGAGCTCGGGGGAGGCGATCAGGCGCGGGGGATCTCCAATGTGACGACGTACGAAGGGCAGCTCGTCTTCGTGCTCGACCTGAGTAAGTTCGAGAAACTGGCGGAGTCGTTCGATCATCAGAGCCTGCTCCCTGGCAGCGAGGAGGACGCGTGAAGGCTTCCCGCGACATCGACAAGGATCTCGGCTCGAGCGATCCCGAGGTGCGCCGGCGGGCCACCGCCGCCATCGTCGATCTCTCCCCGGCCGAGGGCGCGGATTTCGTGCTGCGTGCCCTGGGCGACTCCGACTGGCGCGTGCGCAAAGAGGCGAGCAGCGTCGCGGCCGCGCTGGGCCCCGCCGAGCCGCTGCTCGATCGTCTGGTGACGGCGCTTTTTCCTGGCGACAATGTCGGTCTGCGCAACGCCGTGGTGGAGACCCTCGCCGCCTATGGTCGGGCCGCCATCCCCGTGGTCACGCGCGTCATCGACCGTCTCGACGCCGATGGCAAAAAGCTCGCGGCCGAGGTCTTCGGTGGAGCGCACGATCCTCTGGCGATGGAGGCGCTCGAGCGTCTCTACGCCGACGCCGACCCCAACGTGCGAACCGCCGCGCTCGAAGCCATCGCCGATATCGGAGCGCTGGCCGTCGATGCCGCGTCGCGCATCCTTCTCACCGCGCTCGATGCCGAAGACACGCACCTCCGGTTGGCGGCGCTGGAAGGGCTGAATCGTCTCGGCATCGTAGTGCCCTGGGAAAAGCTGCGGACGCTCACCGGACACCGCATCCTCGGGCGCGCGGCATTGGCGGCGGCTTCGCGCGCGGGGCGCATCGAAGCCGCGGAGGCGCTCGCCCTCGCGATCGAGCACGAGAGTCTAGCCATGTTTCGCCTGGCGCTGGTGGGGCTCGCCGAACTCGCGCTCAGTACCGAACCGCTGGCCCTACACTGGAAAGAACAGGGGATCCGGCTGGGAAACAAGGCGCGCGAGCGATTGCTCGAGGCGATGGCCCCGGAGAGTCAAGACGTCGAAGGGCGGCGCGCCGCCCTCGTCGTGGCGGCGGTCGTGAACGAGCCAGCCGGCGTGGATCTCGCCATCGACGCCCTCGTCGACGACGCCGTATCCCGCGAAGCCGACGCGGCCCTGCACATCTACGGTCCGGCGGCCCTTCCGCGCGTCTTAGCGCGCGTCGCCAACGGAGCGTCCGAGCTTCGCGCGGCGGCCATCGGACGCCTGACCGACCTGGTCGAGAAAGGCTCGGAAGAAGCCGTGCGCCTTGCCCTGCGCGCCGCGATTGTCGATAGCTCGCCCGAGGTCGCCTCGGCGGCCCTGGCGACGCTCGGCGTCCTCGGTGGACCGGAAGACATTGCCCCGGTATTCGCCGTGGTGGCCGAGAAGCGGCAGGGCTGCCTCTCGGCGGCGCAGGGCGCGCTCGCCAGTCTCGCGCGCCGCTATCCCGAAGACGCGCGTCTCACGGCATCCGTAGCGCGACGCGATCAGTCGTCGCAGATCGCCACCTCCATCGTCATCGGTGCGCTCAAGGGGGAGGTTCTCGGCAGCGTGGCGGACGACGTCTCCTACCTTTCCGCCGCGCTTTCCAGCGCCGACGCCGCGACGCGCCTCACCGCCATCGAAGCGGTGGCGGACGTGGGGTCCGATCTCGGGATGGAAGCGGTCCAGTTTGCCCTTGCCGACGAGGAACGCGAAATCCAATTGTCGGCGGTGCGGGCGCTCGGCCGTCTGCGTACGAAAGACGGCCGATCCGCGGGAGCCGACCGGCTCATCGAGCTGGTCGGCGAATCGAATGATCCCGAGCTCACGGCGGCGGCCGCGCGGGCCCTCGGCGAAGCCGCGGACCCGCGCGCCCGGATGTCCCTGCGTCCTCTCGCGCTCTCGAAGTCCCCGCTCGTCGCCGTGGCCGCGGTAGAGACGCTCGGTAAACTCGGCGACCCGGGGCGAATCGAACCGCTGCTCGAGGCGGCGCGCCACGCCAACTCCGAAGTCGTGAAGGCGGCGCTCCTGGCGCTGGAAGGAGTGCACGACCCGCGCGCCCTCGACCAGCTCGGACAAGCGCTGAGCCACGAGGCTTGGGACGTACGGCGTTTGGCGGCCGACTGCCTCGGCCGTTTCGGCGGCCGAGACGCGGCGTGGTTGCTCAGGGATCGCATGCTGGGGGAGGGCGAACCGCTCGTGCGCGAGGCCATCGGCCGTGCGCTCAGCGCGATCGAAGCGCCCTCGACGGCGCGTCGTCCTGCGACGATCGCGCCGCCGAAGGCGGAGTCATGAGTCTTGCCTCGCGTCCCGACGACATACGTCTTCGGCCGGACGAGTTTCGCATGCTGCGCGATCTCGTGAACGGCCACGCGGGGATCTATTTCGGCGACGAGGCGCTTCCCGTCCTCGAACGCCGGCTGCGCGAACGGCTCGCGGCACTCGGCCTCAAGAAGTACAGCGAATACTACCAGTTTCTACAGTTTTCGAGCAGCGGCCTCACCGAGCTCGACGAAGCCATCGATCTGCTCACCACCAACGAGACCTACTTTTTTCGCGAGGATTACCAGCTTCGCGCCTTCAGCAACGAGGTCCTACCCCGGCTGGCCGACGATGCGGCGTCGCGGCGCCGCCTTTCGGTGTGGAGCGCGGGGTGCTCGACCGGCGAAGAGGTCTATACTCTAGCTATTCTCATTGTGGAGTCTGGTCTTTTCCCCAACTGGGACATCCGAGTCTATGGCAGCGACATTTCGCGTCGCTGTGTCGGAGCCGCCCGCCGCGGCATCTACGGCCCATCGGCCTTTCGCACCGCACCCGCTCCCTTTCGACGCGACTATTTCATCGAGCGCGCCGATGGGAGCCATGTCATCGATCCCATTCGCGAACTTTGCCACTTCGGCCACTTGAACCTCATGGACAACGAACGCGTGCGGGTCGTCGGCCGCGTCGACGCCGTCTTCTGCCGCAACGTGCTCATCTACTTCGATCAAAAATCCCGCAAAAAGGTCATCGACATGTTCTACGAGCGCTTGATCCCTGGGGGATATCTCTTCCTGGGGCATTCCGAATCCCTCTTGAACATCTCGACCGCGTTCGAGCTCGTTCACCTGAGCGAAGACTTGATCTACCGTAAACCTTTGTCGCCCATGGCAGCACGAGGGGGTAGCGAATGAGCAAGGCCGATACGCGTCCGCTGCGGATTCTGGTGGTGGACGACTCCGCCTACAATCGCCGAAATATCGGCGATATCCTGGCCTCCGCCCCCGACATCGAGCTGGTCGGCAAGGCGGGAGACGGCGAAGAGGCGCTGCGACTGGCGACGACGGTGCGCCCCGACGTGATCACGCTCGACCTCGAGATGCCGAAGATGGACGGGTTCACGTTCCTCCGCATCTTGATGTCGCGGCAGCCGACACCGGTCATCGTGGTCTCGAGTTACAGCCAGAAAGAGAACGTCTTCAAAGCGCTCGAGCTCGGCGCGGTCGATTTCGTGGCCAAGCCCGATCGTCAGGTCTCCCCCGACGCAAAAGAGCTCCGCGAACAGATCCTTTCCAAAATTCAGATGATCCGCAATTTGCGGTCGTCGTCGCTCCGCGCCGGGCGCGCGCCCACCGCCTCGCGGGCGAGCTTTACCAACGAGATGGCACCCGTGCCCGCTCCCCCCCAGCGCCAGGTCTTGGTCACGCCGCGCAATGTCGTCGTGATCGGCTCATCGACGGGGGGGCCGACGGCGCTCATCGACATCTTTGCCAAGATGCCGACGCGCTGTCCCAACGCACTTCTCGTCGCACAGCACATGCCCGACAAATTCACCCGCACCTTCGCCGAGCGACTCGACCGCAAGGGGGCGATGCGGGTCACCGAAGCGCAGGACATGGACATGGTATCGGCGGGTAGCGGCGCCATCTGTCCCGGTCGGCAGTGCATGGAGATCGAAACCATCTCCGGCTCGACCGAATGCCGTGTGCGCGTCAGCGCCCCGGCGCCAGGCGACCGCTACGTGCCCAGCGCGAACCGGCTGTTCCGCAGCGCCGCGGTGGCCCTCGGCAACCGGGCCATCGGCGTGATCTTGACGGGGATGGGCGATGACGGCGTGGAAGGCGCGCGCGCCATTCGAGCGGCCGGGGGCATCATCATCGCGGAAAGCCAAGAGACTGCGGTCGTTTACGGGATGCCGGGCGCGGCGGTGCGGGCGGGGCTCGTATCGGAGACGTTGCCGCTGCCCGAGATCGCCGACTACTTGGCCAAACTGCACTGACCGAGGTCCGCGCCGCCGCGCGCCCCTGGCGCGGCCGCGGGACCGCACGCTGCGAGCGCGCCGGAAGTTTGACCTGGGCGCAGAGCCGTGAGAGCAACGTCTCATGTGGACGAGGCCCAACGTGTGGCTCGGGCTGGCGCTTTTTGTCGCGCATGCGCCGCGGGCCGAGGGGGCGCCGACCAAGGGAGCGGTAGTGGCGGCTTCGTCGACCGCGACCGCGAAGGGGCCCCACGCCGCAGCGAGTCCCGCGCCGCCGAGCGCTCGAGGAACGTCGGCGCCCGCCGTTCCCAAGCCGGCCAACGCCGGACCCACGAGCAAAGCGACCGCGACCCCGACCCCGACCCCGACCGCGACCCCGACCGCGACCCCGACCGCGACCGCGACCCGGCCCATTCTGAAGGCCGCCAAGACCGATCTCGACGACAAGAATGGCGCCAAGGCGAAACCGTCGACGTCGGGGTCTCGCTCGACGAAGACCGCGGCGACGCGGGGGGCGACGGCGCGAGCTTCGAGCGATGGGCTGCGTCGCGCGGGGGCGGGCGCGTCGAGTGAAGCGGATGTCGCCTTCGCCGCAGAATCGCCCGAGCTCAAAGCGCTGCGCGACGCGGATCGCGAGCTCTTTCGCGCGGGCGTGACGCCGCCCGTGGGGGCGTGGTCGAGCGAGCTGCCCGGCGCGGTTCTCGACCCGAGCAAGCCCGTCGTACGCTCGTCTGGCCTTGCACCGACGCCTTTCTTGCCCGACGTGGCGGCGGGGGACGTCGCACGCGACTTGAGCTGGCTGCGGACGCTGGCCTTGCCCGACATGCCTGCGCGATGGGACGCGCGCGTCGTCCGCTACCTCGCCTATTACCACGATGAACCGCGTGGCCGCAGTCTGCTGCAAGGCTGGGTGCGCAAGAGCGGCCGTTATGGCGCCACCATTCGGCGGGTTTTTCGCGATCGTGGGCTCCCCGACGATCTCATGTGGGTCGCGCTCATTGAAAGCGGATTCGACCCCGCCATCCGCTCGTCGGCCGGTGCCGCCGGGCTCTGGCAGTTGATGCCCGACGGGGCGAGGGCTTTCGGGCTTTCCATCGATCGCTGGATCGACGAGCGCTACGACGCCGAGCGTGCGACCGAAGTCGCAGCGCGCTACCTCGCTGACCTGTACCGGCGCGTGGGCACTTGGGAGCTCGCTCTTGCCGCCTACAACATGGGCTACGGCGCGCTTCTCAACGCCATCCGTAAGTACAACACGAACGACTTCTGGGAGCTCACCAAGGTGGAAGCGGGCGTCCCCTACGAAACTGCGCTCTACGTGCCGAAGATCATCGCGGTGGCCGTCGCGGCGCGCAATGCTGCGGCCTTCGGTCTCGAAACGGTTCGTATCGAACCGCCGCTGGCCTTCGATGCCGTCGTGATCCCTGCGGGCACGACCATCACCACCATCGCCAATGCAGCGGGTGTCGCGCCCGGCACCATCGAAGGTCTCAACCCGCAGCTTCGCAAAGGGCGAACGCCGCCGCTGTCGGCGTCGACCGAGATCGCGGCGTGGACGGTGCGGGTGCCGCAAGGAAAAGGCATCGCCGTCAGCCGCAGGTTCGCGCCGCGATCGGCAAAGGACCGCGATGTCGAGCCCGATGATGAGGCAGCGAGCACACCCGACGCCGCCGTGGCGAGTGCCGAGGTGACGACGGCCGAGCCGGATTCGCGCCGCGCCGACGACCCCGCGGGCCACGGCGCTTTGGGTTTTTTGCCGAACGCAATGCCCTCGTCGACCGCCATGCTTCCGCCCATCGCTCCGGCTCCGGCTCCCGCTTCGCCTGCTCCGCCGGCCGCGGCCGAGAAAACGAAGGCCACGCCGCTGCTCGGTGCCGACGAAAAACCGGTGGTCGTTCACCCGGTCGACCCGCCGCGTTTTCCCGGTCGAACCCGCGTTTTTTACCGCATTGCTGCCGGCGACACGCTGCGCGATATCGCCAACTCCTTCCGCGTCACGCCCGACGAGCTCGGACGCTGGAATCCGCTCGACCCGGCGGCGCGCCTGCAGGAGGGGATGACCTTGCAAGTGTTCGCCAAAGACGGGACCGATCTCTCCAAGGTCGAGCACTTGGCTGAATCGGAGGTGCGCTGCCTGACCGTCGCCAGCGAGGATTTCTTCGCCTACTTCGAATCGCTTCGCGGGCGCAAGCGCACCACCATCGTCGTGGAGGAGGGCGAAACCTGGGACAGGCTGGCCAAGCGCTTCAATCTGACGCTCGGCCAACTCGAGCGCATCAACCAGCGATCGCGCTACGAGAAGCTCGCCACCAAGGAGACCCTCGTCGTCTATGCGCCGGTCGGAAAGAGCGTGGCGCACCAGGCGGACGCGGTGGCCGCGACGCCGTCCGCGCTGGGACCGGTGGTGGCGCCGAACCCCGAAGACCTCCCCGCGTTGCCGGAGCTACCCGACACCGGCGAGGAGACGTCGAGCGTGGGCGCGGACGACAGTTTCGGCGGTTCCGCGCAAAGCCGCCGCTTGACGCGCTGACCGGGCGAGTGGCTCGGTTGGCCGAATCAGGCGATCGAGATCTGGTAGGGCGAAGAACGGACAGAGTAGTGTTAGGGCATGCTCAAGCTTGTCGCCATCATTCTCGCCGCGGGCCAGGGGACGCGGATGAAGAGCTCGATCTCGAAAATGCTCCACCCCTTGGCGGGGCGCCCGCTCATCTACTATTCGGTGCGCGCCGCGCTCGACGCTGGCGCGTCTGACGTCGTGGTCGTCGTCGGTCGGGCCGCCAAGGAAGTCGAGACCTACCTCGCGGCGACCTTCGGCAACGCTGTGCGCACGGCCAGCCAGGCCGAGCAACGAGGCACGGGTCACGCCGCCGCGATGGCCATGCCGGTGCTCGGAAATGCAGAGACCACGCTCATCCTCTACGGCGACACGCCGCTGCTCGAAGTCTCTGATCTGAAAGCGCTGGCGACGGCGCTCGAAGGGCACCCCGAAGCGTCGCTCGCCTTCGTGACGTGCGTGCTCGGCGATCCGACCGGTTACGGACGGGTGCTGCGCGACGACAAGGGGCGCGTCCTCGCCATCCGCGAACAACGTGACCTGCGCGACGAAAAAGAGCGCGCCATCACCGAGGTCAATCCTGGCGTGTACGCGGCGCGTCTGCCTTTCCTGCGCGACGCCTTGAGCCAACTGACGCCCAACAACGCGCAAAACGAGCTCTACCTCACCGACGTGGTGGAGGCGGCCGGCAAAAAAGGTGGCGCCATCGCGCTGCCGACCGAACCGACGAGTCTGGCCGGCGTGAACGACCGAGCGCAGCTCGCCGCAGCCGAGGCCGCCATGCACCGGCGCATCGCCGAACGGTTGGCGCGTGCGGGCGTCACCGTGCACGGCGATCCGCGCATCGATGAGACGGTCGAGGTCGCCCCCGATGCCACCATCCATTCCGGCGTCGCGCTGCGCGGCAAAACGATCGTCGAGACGGGCGCGACCATCGACACAGGCTCGGTCATTACCGATTCGATCATCGAGACCGGCGCCACCATCTTGCCGTATTCGGTCATCACCTCGTCGCGCGTCGGCCCACGCGCCCATATCGGCCCGTTCGCCCATCTTCGGCCGGAGAGCGATATCGGCGAAGAGGCGCACGTCGGCAATTTCGTGGAGACCAAGAAAACGGTGATGCACGCCCGCGCCAAGGCGAATCACCTCGCCTACCTCGGCGACGGCGAGGTAGGGGAAGCCGCGAACGTCGGAGCCGGCACCATTTTCTGCAACTACGACGGCTTCAACAAACACAAGACGACGATCGGGCGCGGCGTCTTCATCGGCTCCGATTCGCAGCTCGTCGCGCCGGTGACCGTCGGCGACGGGGCGTTCGTCGCGACGGGCACGACCGTGACCCAGGACGTGCCCGCCGATGCGCTCGCCATCGGCCGTGCGCGCCAGGAGAACAAACTTGGCTATGCCCCCAAGCTCCGCGCCAGGCTCGGGGAGCGCTCCAAGGCGAAGAAGTAGCTATTTGCGGTCGTTGCTGGCGCGCGTGAGGTTCGGAATGACGGCTTCGGCGGTCATCGCGCGCGCCGGGATGGCGTGCCGCATGCGTGAGCGCTTTGTCTCGAGGTAGGTCGCCGAGAAGGGGTTGGTCGGGACGAGGATGGGGGTTCTTCCGACCACATCGATGCCGAGCGCGCGCAGCGCTTCTTCTTTGGCGGGGTTGTTGGTGAGAAGCTCGACCGAACGGACGCCGAGATGACCGAGCATGGCCGCGGCAGCGTCGTAACGGCGCGCGTCGTCGGGCAACCCGAGGAGACGATTGGCGTCCACCGTGTCGGCGCCATGCGCCTGAAGTGCGTATGCACGCACCTTGTTGGCGAGCCCGATGCCGCGTCCCTCCTGGCGGAGGTAAAGCACGGCGCCGAATCCTTGCCTCGCGATCTCGGCCTGGGCCGCCTCGAGCTGGTCTTTGCAGTCGCATTTCAGCGACCCGAAGACCTCGCTGGTGATGCATTCGGAGTGAATGCGAACGGGCACGTGGGTGCGGCCGGATAAGACACCCATGCAAAGGGCCACGTGCTGGTCGGAGAGGCCCGTATCGACCTCGCCCGAATGATAACGAAATACCTGCATTTCGAAGTTACCGTGGCGCGTGGGAAGCGGCGCTATGGCAAGCACTTCGAGCTGAGGCCGGATCTCCTTAACGGGGACGTGCATCTCGCTCTCCTCTGATTCCTTTTCGGATGTCTGGGCCCTTCGTTTGGGGCGGGTCCCAGCATCCGTCCAGTATAGCCTCAATTCGCATGCATCACGGGCGCGGTCCAGTCGGGGCCGCGCCCGGGGGGCACTCATCCATAGCACCGCGAGGGTGGGTTTGGCACCCACCGTATGCTCTTAACCGGTCAAGGCGGGTACGGCGCGGCACATGCGCATGATGGTGCTCTCCAGGGTGGCGCGGGGGGGGCGCTTCGACCCCTTGAGCTCGAGGTCGGCGTCGGCCAAAAGCAGAAGCCAGCGCTCGAGCTCGCGCGTACCGAGCCGACGCACCTGGCCGGCCAGTTCCCGCGCTTTGAAAGGCGGCGCCCCCGCTCGTCGCGCGGCCTCCTCGGGCGATGCGCCGGTGCGCGTGGCAGCGTCGAATTTGATGAGCTGGCGGAGCGACCATGCCAAGAGTCCAATCAGGCGCAGGCCACGGTCACGCGCGTCGTAAACGTCGTCGAGCGCCGCGAGGGCGGGCCCGAGGTCGCGCCTGCCCACCGCATTCACCAGCTCCCAAACGGTGCTCTGACGCAGGCGCACGAGCGATGCGGCAATCGCATCCTCGGTGATCGGCTGATCGGGCCCGACGTAGAGGGAGAGCCTTTCGATGGCGTCGGCCACGCTTGCCAGCTCGGGTCCGGCAATCTCGGCGAGAAGGTCCGCCACTTCCGGCGGGATGGCGTGCCCGCGCGCGCCGGCTTCGCGCACCACGAAGCCGGGCAGGGCACCGCGGGGGAGCGGGTCACACATGACCAAGAACCCGCCCTTGCGTCCGGCGTTCATCAACTTGCGTCGGCCGTCGATCTTCGCTGCGATCAGAACGAGGCAGGTGGTGGGGGCTGGCGACGCGGCGTATTCGGCCAGGCGGTCGAGGGGGCTCGTAGCGCTGCCATCGGCGCCGTCGTCCTGCCCTTCGCCTGCGCGTGGTTCCCAGCGCTCCAGGTTGCGCACCACCACCAGTCGCCGCTTGGCCATCATCGGCGCTACCTTGGCCGCGGAAAGGACGCGATCCACCGAGACCTCGCCCGCCACGAGCTTCTCTTCGTTGAAAGCGGCGAGCGCTCCGGAAAGGAGGGTGTCGCGCAAGGTCGATAAAACCCGCTCGATTTCGTACGGCTCCTCGCCGGTCAGCAGGACCACCGGGCGATGGTTCCCCTGCTTGGCCTCGGCGATCGCTTCGTCGGGGGTCACCCGCCCTTCGTAGCACCACTCCCTCTCTCGGCGAAGCCACAGAGGCGAGGCAGTTCGCGCCGCTTGCTCTTCGCGGCTGAAAATTGCAGGAAGGAGGCACATTGAACCCACTCGAAGCGCAGCCGACCCCGAGCAGACCCACCCTCTGCGCGATCGGCAATTTCGACGGCGTCCATCGCGGGCACGTCGAGGTGCTGAAGCGCGCCGCGCGCGAGGCCGAGCTTCAAGGTGCATCGCCGGTCGCGCTGACGTTCGATCCGCCTCCGGCCGTGGTTCTCGGCCGATCGCCGCCCGTGTTGCTCACGACGCTCGAGCGCAAGATCGAGCTTATCGCCGAGGCCGTGCCGGCGATTCGGGTTGTCGTCAAGACGTTCGATCGGGAGCTGGCGCAGCACACGGCGGAGCAGTTTGCCGCGAGCGTGCTCGTGGGGGAGCTGCACGCAATGTGCGTGGTGGTGGGGCAGAACTTTCGCTTTGGACACGCCCGGGAGGGGGACCTCGGAACGCTGAAGAAGCTCGGCGAGAAGCTCGGGTTCACCGCGCACTCCACCGACCTCGTCGGCGACGCGAAGGGTCCATGGTCGAGCACACGCGTGCGCCGCGCCGTGGCTACCGGCGATCTCGCCGATGTCGAGGCGGTGCTCGGGCATCCCCACGCCCTCACCGGCACCGTGGTGCGCGGTGCCCAGCGCGGACGAACCATCGGATTTCCGACGGCCAACCTGGGAGGTGTCGAAGAGCTCGTTCCCCCGCACGGCGTTTACGCGGTGCTCGTCGAAAGGCTCGATCGTCCCGGTGCTCGGCGGGCGCTCGCCAAGGGAGTAGCCAACATCGGCGTGCGCCCGACCGTGGGCGCGGGGGCGGCCATCGAGGCGCACCTGCTCGATTTTCAACCGGCCAATGAAGAGGATCGCGACCTCTACGGTGCGCGCCTTCGTTTTTATCTCGTCGCCTACCTCCGTGAGGAGCGCAAGTTCGAGAGCCTCGATAGCCTACGTGTCCAAATCGACGCCGATGCGGCCGCGGCAAAAGCGGCGCTCGCCAATCGAAAGCCCGTCCCGGCCGGCCCCGGAGGGTGGTATTGATTCGAGGGCTTACCCTCGATGAGCACGCTCCGCGCCTCCGATCTCGACGCCTCCGCCCGAAGCGATCTCATCGCTCGCGCGGAAGCGCTCGGCATCGATAAAGCCGACGTCCTTACCCGCGCCGAGCTCATCGACGAAATCGTCAAACGGACGGTCTCGGACCCGATCGAGCGGCGCCTGGCGCGCGGCCTGCTCGGTGTGGCGCGCGATCTCGTGGCGCGGGTCGTGGAGCGGGGCCTGCATTTGCCGGATGCAGCCGCGCTCATTCGTGGTTTGCAACAAGTGACCCTCACGCCTGTCACGCCCCCCATCGCCACGGTGACGCTGGCGGAGATTTACGCAGGGCAAGGCCATCGCACTCGCGCGCTCGCGGTGCTCGACGAGGTGCTCGCGAAAGAGTCGGACCACACCGCGGCCCGAACGCTGCGCGAGAGAATCGCCGCGCTACCGGCGGAAACAGCGACAGCAGCCCCACCCTCCGCCCCACCCCCCCTCGTCGAACCCAGCCCCGCGCCCGACCACGACCGCGCGCCCGACCGCGACCCCGCGCCCGACCGCGACCGCGACCACGACCACGACCACGACCGCGACCGCAATCCCGACCACGACCCCGACCCCGACCCCGAGGGCGAGCGGGACACCTTGCCCCCCGCGTCGGGCGCCTTGCCGACCCTCGTGCTCGCCGACCTTCCGCCCGCTCCATGGTACGCGGAAGCGCCGGACGAGCTTGGGACCGCGTCAGCTCGAACGACGGAAATCGTGCCGACGTTTGCGTGGCGCGACGCTGACCAGGTCATCCTCGTGCCCGTTGATGCCACGAGCGCGCTTGCTCATTGGGAGGTGCGGGAGACGGCGGTCAACGACGTGCGCGCTCGCGCAGAAGGGGGAGGGCTCATCCTCCGCATTGTCGCCGTGACGCCGAGCTGGGACGGGCCCAAGGCCGAAATCCGGGATATCGAGGTGGTGCTTCCCGTTGGCGACTGGTGGGTATGCGATTTGCCGGCAGGCGCGGTGCTGAGGGCGGCCATCGGGTGGCGCGCTGACCGCACGTTCGATCCGCTCGCCGTCGCGCTGGACGTGTCGGCGCCCGGCGAAGCTGAAACGGTAACGAACGACGACGCCTTCGCGCAGGAGCGCGGCGATGCCGACGAGCACCGCTCGAGCATCGAGGCACGCGCGCGCCAGCTCGCGGAGCAGGGGAGGCCTGCCGAAACGCGCGACGCTTCGTCTTGGCATGCGCTGGCGCCCGCGCCCTGGGAAGCGCCGTTCGAGGCGTCGTCTTCGGCAAGCATCGCGACACGCTGATCGCTTCGCGACGCAACCGGTGACGGCGCTCCGCCGAGAGGGGAGTCGATGACTCGACCTCGCGATGTGTCGTCGGCGTTTTGGCTGGTGTGGACTGCCGTTTTGGCGACGGCGCCGGCGCGGGCCGCAACGCCCGACTTCCGCGCGGCACAGAATCGCCTCGAGGACCAGTTGATCGAGGGGGAAATCGACGCCGAGGATTTTCTCGCGTGGCACCTCGCGCCGGGCTCGTCGGTCGGGCCGCCGAGGGGCGCCGTGTACCTCGGGCTCGAGGCGTTCGTGGTCGAGAAGGCGAGCGGCGCCTCGGAGCTCGGGGCACTGCTCGTGCTCGAGCTGCCCCTCGAGCGTTTCGTGCGCGCACGGACGCCTGCGGCACCGCTCGCGTACGAGACGCGCATCGTCGAAGGCCCCGGCGCGGCGTGGCTCGGTGCTCACGCTGCCGAGGGGCTGGTCAGCGAGACGGAGCGTGCGTCGGTCGTCGGAATCGCCCAGACGGCAGTGCCGAAGGTCGAGCGCGCGGCGCTCGCCCCGACCTTATCCATCACGATCGAGGTGGCGCGCTCCTGCGTCCGCGCCGCGCTGCGCACGGTGGGCCTGGCCGACGACAACCGTCTCGATTCGGTCGGCGCGAGGGCACGGTCATCCGCTGCTCTGCCCGAGCTCCGTCTTCGCGCCGTGCGCACGCTCGGCGAATCGGGACGTATCTCGCTCTCCGAGGACGACCCCTCGCGTTACGTTGCCTCGGGAGCGGCCACCAACGTGCTCGAGGCGAGGCTCACTTTCCGGCTCGATCGTCTCCTGTTCGCCGATGAGGAGATCACCGTGGAGCGCGCCAGGCTCGATCGCTCCGAGCTTCGTTCGCGAATCGCCGCCAAGGTCCTGCAAGCGCTGTTCGAGTGGCAAAAAGCGTACGCCCTCATGCAAGATCCGGCGCTATCCTCGGAAGATCGCTTCTCGGCCGTGCTGCGGGAGGCTGAGTCGAGCGCCATCCTCGACATGATGACGGGCGGCTGGTTCGGCGCCTACCGCGCTGCCCTCGCCGCGCGCGCTCCTTAGCACTCCTTTTGGAAGCACTCCTTTTGGACCGGGTCCGGCGAGGAACTGACGGAGGCGCAGGAGGCGAGGTGCTAGGTTCAAGGGGTGCGCGAGGGTCTCCTGCAACAGACGTTGGCCCTGGTTGCGAGCTATGGGTACCTCTTCCTTTTCGTTGCCTCGCTGGCCGAGAACATCTTTCTCGTCGGGTTCGTCATTCCGGGCGATCTCGTGGTCGTCCTGGGGGGCGGGTTGGCGCAGCGGGCCGGTCTCTCGCCCGTCACGGCGTCGCTCGCCGTCGTGGCAGGCGTTCTGCTCGGCTCGAACCTCTCGTTCTGGATCGGTCGACGCGGGGGGACGGCGCTGATCGAGCGGTGGGGTGAGCGATTCGGCGTCGGAGAAAAGCGCGTCCGTCTCGCGGAAGTGTATTTCGCCCAGCACGGCGCGAAGACCGTCTTCGTGGGAAGCTTCATTTCGGGCCTGAAAAACCTGGTTCCGGCCGTGGCGGGCGCTTCGCGGATGGGTTTTGTGCGATTCGCGGCCTACAGCGCCATCGGATCGACGTGCCGCGCCGTCGCTCTCGTCGCCATCGGCTACCTGTTCGGCGCGAACCTCGAACGCGCCATTCACGTGGCCGGATCGATCAACGGCTGGGTGCTCGCCTTGGTGGCCGCCGCGCTCGTCTGGGCCGCCACGCATCATTACGTCAAAAAGCGGCGCCGCCTTGCGCGGGAGAGTGGCACAAAGCCAGAAGATCGCGTAGACGGAGAGGCTGCACCATGATCTCCGAAACGCGACAGCAGCTATCCGACCTAAAGCGGCGCCAAGAGGCGCTAAGGGGGCATCTTTGACGTCGCGAAGCTCGAAAGACGCCTCGCCGAGCTGAACGAGCAGGCCGGCGCGCCCGATTTCTGGAACGATCAGGGAAAGGCGCAGGCACTTCTGCGCAAGCGCGCCGACGTCGAGAGCAAGCTCGAGACCGTCCAGAAGCTCGAAAAAGACATCCGCGAAGCCGACGAGTACTTCGAGCTCGGCGTCGCCGAGAACGATGAGAGCGCCATCCGCGACGCCGAGGCCCAGGTCGCGGGGATCGAAACGCGTCTGCGCCAGGTCGAGCTCACGCGTATGCTGTCGGGGCCGGTCGATCACGCCAATGCCATCGTCAGCATCAACGCCGGCGAGGGGGGAACCGAGTCCAAGGACTGGGCGGCGATGCTGCTCCGGATGTACCTCCGCTGGTGCGAGCAGCGCGGGTACAAAGCGGAGATCGTCGACTACCAGGAGGGCGAGGAGGCCGGCATCTCCGGCGCTGCTTTTACCGTGAGCGGTCCCAGCGCTTACGGTTACCTGCGCGCCGAAACCGGTGTTCACCGCTTGGTGCGCATCAGCCCCTTCGACGCCAACGCGCGTCGCCAGACGTCCTTTGCCGCCGTCGAGGTCACCCCCGACATCGACGACGAGATCAACATCGAGGTCAAGGACGAGGACCTCGAGATCAAGACGATGCGCGCCGGAGGAAAAGGCGGTCAGAACGTCAACAAGGTGGAGACGGCGGTGCGCATGAAGCACATCCCCACCAACATCGTCATCGTCTGCCGCGCCGAGCGAAGCCAGCACCAGAACCGGCGCATGGCGCTCAAAATGCTGAAGGCGAAGCTTTACGACATCGAGCTGCGCAAGCGCGAGGACCAAGCGGCCGCTGCGGCGGCCGCCAAGACGGCCATTGGCTTCGGGAGCCAGATCCGGAGCTATGTTCTCGCGCCCTATCGATTGGTCAAGGATCTGCGGACCGAATACGAGACGGGCAACGTCGACGCCGTGCTCGACGGCGCGCTCGATCCGTTCATCGAGGCTTACCTCCTGGCTGCCGCGGGCGGCAGCCTCAAAAAGGGTGGGGTGGTCGTGGCGGACGACCACGGCGCGGGACCCTGACCTCGCCCGCGGGGTCCCCGAGGCGCCAGATCGGCCGATCGTGATCTGCCGATGCCAAGACTGCGGTAGGAGTGCTAGAAAGCGCCTTTGCCATGACGAAGGACAACGACGCTCCGCCGCGCGCCGGTGCCGAAGAGGCACTCGTCGCTGCGCGCGTCGCGAAGGCGGACGCCATTCGCGCCCGAGGGGAAAACCCCTTCGCCAATGACCTCGCCCCGCGCCCCCTGGTCGCGCTCGGCGATTTGCGGGCAGCGTTCGCGGCGGCCCGCGGCAGCGACGGCAAATACGACGCGGCCGAGGTCACGCGCATCGCCGATGGCAAGAGCGTGCACGTGGCCGGGCGCGTCATGGCGATGCGCGGCTTCGGCAAAGCGAGTTTCGTGCGGATGCGCGATCGCCAGGGGGAGATTCAGCTTTTTTGCCGGAGCGACTCGCTCGGCCAGAGTTTCGCCCGCCTCGACGAGATCGAGGTCGCCGACATCGTCGAAGCGGAAGGCGTTCCCATGGTCACCCGCACCGGCGAGCTGTCGCTGGAACCGACCGCCATCCGGCTTCTTACCAAGGCCCTGCGGCCGTTGCCGGAGAAATGGCACGGGCTCACCGACGTCGAGCTTCGCTACCGCCATCGCTACGTCGATCTCGTCGCCAATCCGGAGGTCAAGGACATCTTCGTCGCGCGTTCCATCATCGTGCGCGAGCTGCGCCGTTTTCTCGACGAGACGGGCTTTCTCGAGGTCGAAACGCCCACCATGCACACCCTCATCGGCGGAGCCGCGGCCAAGCCGTTCATCACCCACCACAACGCGCTCGACATGCGGCTCTTCATGCGCATCGCACCCGAGCTCTATCTCAAGCGGCTCGTGGTGGGCGGGATCGACCGGGTGTACGAGCTCGCGCGCTGCTACCGCAACGAGGGGATCTCCACCCGCCACAACCCCGAGTTCACCATGCTCGAGGTCTACCAGGCCTATGCGACGTACGAGACGTTCATGGCGATGACGGAAAACATGCTCCGCACGGTGGACGCGCGTCTCGCGGCCGCCATGCCCGACGCGTACGCGCGCTTCGAAGCGGCGCGCCCCTTTTCCCTGCGGGAGCCGTTCGCGCGCGTTCCGATGAAGGCGGCCGTGGCACGCGCGCTCGAGCGGGCGGGATTGCCCGCCGAGGTGCCGGCCCAGATTCGCCACGACAAGGGGCGCATCAAGGAGTGGGCGGCCTCGTCGCCACGCGCGAAATCGATCGATTGGAGTAACTTCGCCAAGACCATGGCCAAGGCCGACAACGACGGGGAAGCACTCTTTCTCGCCTATGAGTATCTCGCCGAGCCTTTTTTCCCCGAGGACTACCGCACCGGCGACGGCAAAAAGAGCCTCCCTGTCTTCACCGTCGACTACCCTTACGAAACTTCGCCCCTTTCGCGTCGCAAAGACAGCGATCCGACCCTCGTCGACCGCTTCGAGCTCTTCGTCCATGGCCGCGAAATCTGCAATGCGTTCTCCGAGCTCAACGACCCCGTCGATCAAGCGGGACGTTTCCGCGCGCAAGTCGAGCGGCGCGCCCGTGGTGACGAAGAGGCGATGGACTACGACGCCGACTACATCCTCGCGCTCGAGCACGGCATGCCGCCGGCGGCCGGCTTGGGGATGGGGATCGATCGCTTGACGATGACGCTCACCGGTCAGCCGTCCATTCGCGATGTCATCCTGTTCCCGCTTCTCCGGCCGGAAAGCCCCAAGGCGCCGTGAGCACCGCCGATCCTCCGGCCCCGCCGACCCACGGCACCCCAGGCGATGCCCCGCTGCCCGACGCTCTCGCGGTGGCACCGGCCAAGCGTTCCCTCCTCGCCCCTCTCAAGCGGACATGGCGCCGCTGGATTCGAGGTTTTGCCATCGGATTCGGGGTGGTCCATGCGGTCCTGGCGTGGCTGGCCCTGCGCCTGCCCGCTCCGCACGGCACGAGCTTCAAGCTCAAACACGAGGCCATCCGTTACGGCGCAGCCGCGACAGCCGTGCTCTTTACCATCTTCGCCCTGGTGGCCCTCATGCCGTGGTTTTTCGATCGGCTGGAAGGGCGGACCTTTCGCACGTTCGTGGCGGTGCGCCACGTGCGCGCGAGCAAGAGCGGTTTTCTCACGGTCATCTCCGTTCTGTCCATCCTCGGCGTCGCGGTGAGCTCGTGCGCGCTCTGCGGCGTCACGTCGGTCATGGGCGGCTTTGGAGCGGACTTGAAACGCAAGATCTTGGGCAACAATGCCCACATCACCATCGATACGAGCGCTATCGGTGGCTTTACCGACTGGGAAGATGCATTGAACCGCGTGCGGCTCGTGCCCGGCATTACCGCCGCAACGCCGGTGGTGCGCGGCGAAGGGATGGCTTCCTCCGCCACCACCACGGCTGGCGTGCTCGTGCGCGGCATCGATCCCGGTTCGATCGGCAACGTCATCGAGCTCGTAAACAACATCGAGGTCGGCAAGTTCGACTACCTCGAGCACCCCGACAAGCTCACACGCCTTTCTCCCGACGAAGTGATCGGTCTCGGCTCGGGGGGCGAACCGTACTTGAAGGGCCCCGATCTCACGTTCGGCGGCGCCGACGTCGATCCTTCCGTCAAAGACTCGCTCCGGGGGCCCCCCGTTTACCCCGGTCTCGCGGTGGGGCGCGAGTTCGCGAAGACGCTCCACGCGTACGTCGGGGATGAGATCACCCTCGTCTCGCCCCTCGGCGATCTCGGACCGATGGGGATCTTGCCGCGTTCTCGCAAGTTTCGCATCGCAGCTATCTTCTACAGCGGCATGTACGAATACGACGCCGCTCACGCGTATATGACGATCGAATCGGCGCAAAGCCTCTTTTCGCTCGGCGAGAGCATCAGTGCCATCGAAGTCAAAGTGCCGGAAGCGGAGCGCGCCAGCGAGGTGCGGGGGTCGGTGGAAGAGGCGCTCCAGCGCAGCGATCTGCGGGTGCGCGATTGGCGCGAGCTGAACAAGAACCTTTTCAGCGCGCTCAAGCTGGAGAAGATCGCGACCTTCATCATCCTTTCCATCGCCATCCTGGTGGCGAGCTTCTGCATCATCTGCACGCTTCTTCTCATGGTCACCGAGAAGGGGAAGGAAATCGCCATCCTCAAGGCCGTCGGCGCCACCGACACCGCCATTCTCCAAGTCTTCATGCTGGAAGGTGTCGTCATCGGGGCCATCGGGACGATCCTCGGGGTGATGACGGGGTTGGCTTTTTGTCTTTCGCTGTCGATCTACGGTGTACGGCTCGACCCGGAGGTGTATTACATCGACCGCCTTCCCGTGGCCGTCAATGCGAGCGACTATCTCGCCGTCGCCGTGGCTGCCATGCTGATCTGCACCATCTCCACCATCTACCCGGCGCGGGCGGCGTCGCAGCTCAAGCCGGTCGATGGACTGCGCTACGAATGAGGGGAGAGTCGAATTTGAGCGCACTCGTTTCCATTCGCGACGTCCACAAGTCCTTCGACCACATGGGCCGAAACCTCGAGGTCTTGCGAGGGATCGATCTCGACATCGAGGAGCGCGACGTCGTGGCCATCGTGGGCCCCTCCGGGGCCGGCAAGAGCACGCTCTTGCACTGCGTCGGAACGTTGGACATGCCCACCTCGGGCACGATCATCGTGGCCGGCGAGGACATCACCGCCTTGGGCGCCGCCCGCGCGCGCAAGCTGGCAGCCCTGCGCAATCGCACCATCGGCTTCGTTTTTCAGTTTCATCACCTGCTCCCGGAATTCACTGCGCTCGAGAATGTCGCCATGCCCGGCCTGATTCAGGGCAAGAGCCCACGTGAGATGGAGGGACCGTCGCAAGCGCTGCTCACGGAGGTGGGGCTGGGGGACCGGCTGACGCATCGTCCGGGGGAGCTTTCGGGCGGGGAGCAACAGCGGGTGGCGCTGGCGCGCGCGCTCGTGCTCGAGCCGAAGCTTTTGCTGGCCGATGAGCCGACGGGCAATCTCGATACGGCTACGAGTGAGGCGATGCACGAGCTTTTCTTTGCCATCAATCGGACGCGGGGGACGACGATCGTCGTGGTGACGCACAATGCGAATTTTGCGGAGAGGATGCCGCGGATCGTGCACTTGCGGGATGGTCGGGTGGAGAAGGATGTGAGGAGGGGGTCGGAGGTTAGGTCGGGGGTGGAGGCGGTTTCGTAGGGGGTCGCGGATCGGGGTCGCGGTCCGGGGTCGTGGTCGTGGTCGTGTCGTGGTCGTGGTCGCGGTCGTGGTCGTGGTCGTGGTCGCGGTCGCGGTCGGGGGGTGCGCGGTTGGCGGCAACGCTGCGCAGCGTGGCGCGCCACCGCTGGCAACCTCATGCCAAGCTAGCGAGTGTCGCGCTGAGACGGCGCGTTTTCTTGGTGGCTTGGCATGAGGTTGCAGGCGGTGGCGCGTGGGCGGGGAGAGGCTTCGTGGAGTTGGGGGGAGTCGGGGTTGTTCATGGTTGGAGTCCTTTCGGGGGCGAAAGGACTCCAACCATGAACAACCTACTGAATGACAATCACCCGGTGCTTCCGCATCATCGGCTGCGCGTGTATGGGATTGCGCTGGAGATGCTCGTTTTGGTGCGGGACGCTGGGATCCGCGATGTGAAGTTGCGCGATGAGGCGCTTCGGGCGGCGAAGGGGGCTTGTCTCAATATCGCGGAGGGGGCGGCGCGCGTGACGCGGGCGGACAAGGCGCGGGCTTACGCGATTGCGCGTGGCGAAGTGGTGGAGGCTTGTGCGGCGATGGAGATCGCGGCGCTGCTCGACGCCGCGCGGGACGAGGACGCGCGGGGTGTGGCGGTGGTCGCGGATCGCGTCGTCGCGATGTTGACGCGGCTCATTCGATAGCTGGTAGCGGCCAGGCGGCTACCGCGGTCGCGTGGACCGCGGTAGCTGCTTCACTTCGCTTCGTTCAGGTCAGCGGAGCAGGGCCGTGAGCATGCGACGCAAGCGGGAGCCGAGGAGTTGGATAGCGTCGGTATCTTCTTGACGAACGACACCGATGGCCGCCGCGAGATCGAGTGCGCCGACAGTTTCGGCGAGGCTGTTGCGAGCTTCGACGAAGTATTTGTGGCGCAGCCCGGCGCCTTCGTTGGGCAGTCCCTCGCAGAGGCAGAGAAAACAGCTCTTGGCGGCGCGCGTCGCTTGGTCCCGCAATTCGCGGTCGCGAATCTTGGCCGCGTGCACCCGCCGCGCCAACTCCCGCGCCACGCGATAAGCGTCGAGTGTCTGAAAGGGAAATAGTCTCTCGTTGTTCATTTGGACCTCCTCCTGCCCCCGCAGGAGGTCCAAATGAACAACGAGACAAATCCCCCCTCAACTAGCCAAGCCCCCACCGCGCCCGCCCCTCACCTGCAAGCCCGTGCCATCGCCCTCTGCTTGAAACGATGTGCCGCGCGGGGCGATGGCGCGGGCTTGCCGTGAGGGGCGGGATCACGAGGATCGCGGTTGGGGAGTCGAGGGTTGAGCTCGAGGTCGCGGTCGAGGGCGCGCGGTCCGGGTCGGGGCTCGTGGGTCGCGGTTGGGGATCGCGGTCGTGGTCGGGGCCGTGGTCGTGGGTCGGGGTCGCGGTCGGGGCCGTGGTCGCGGTCGTGGTCGGGGCCGTGGTCGCGGTCGTGGTCGAGGGTCGCCGGTCGCGGTCGCAGGTCGCGGTCGACAGTCGGGGTCGAGGAGGGTCGCGGGTCGCCGGTCGGGTGTCGAAGTCGCGATAGCCCCCCGATTGACGCACTGCCGCTATCCATTCATGACCCGTTGCGTCGGAACTTTCCGTGCGCGGCGCTCTTCGGCGATCAATGACACAACGCATTGCACCTCCGCCAGCGCCATGCACCGGGCAGCAGCGCGTCGGCCTAAGCGCAGAAAGAGGCGAGCCCCTTGTTTTTTTTCCACCCGATTTTCGATCGTCTCATCACGCACCATCAGCAGTGCATAAACGAGATCGATGTCGGACGATTGGCATCTCGAGTCGTGTTTTTCAGGTAAAGTGCGTTCGCTGAGCCAATGCTCATAACGCTGAGAGGTGATGTGATGTCTTGCTTGCGTAAGGGTCTTCGATTCTCGCCGCTCCTCGTCGTTTTGTTGGCCGCCGCCTGCGGTAGTGAACAGGAGGGGATCGAAGTGCCTGTCGATGCGCAGGCTGACCGTGTGACGGCCGATGGCAATCGCGCCGACGCGACGGGAGCAGGGGGAGCCTCGAGTGACGCCGCGAGCAAAGGCGATGGCAGCAGTGGTGCGGCTGGCGCATCGGGAGGCAGCGGAGGAAGTACGGGCAAAGGCGGTGCCTCGGGGACTGGCGGCGCGAGTGGCGGAGCCGGCACCGGTGGAACCGCGGGAAGTGGCGGCAGCGCGGGCAAGGGGGGCGGATCGGGCCGTGGCGGCAGCGCGGGCAGCGGCGGAACGGCTGGGAACGGTGGCACGGCAGGAACGGGCAACGCAGGCACGGCCGGTGCCGGCGGCGCTACGGGAGGCCAGGCTGGCAGTGGAGGCGCTGCGGGGACGACCACCGGCAGCGGGGGCACGGCAGGCACGGCAGGCACAGCGGGGAGCGCGGGAAGCGGCGGAGGGGCGCCCGATGGTGGCGGTGCGGACGGGGCGGGTGGCGCCGATGCAGGCGGCACTGGAGGTGCAGATACGGGTGGCGCTTCGGGAAGCGGGGGAACCGCAGGCACGGGTGGCGATGGGGGAACCGGCGGATCGTCCGACGATGGTGGGCCCCCTGCCGACGCCGCCAGCGACGGCGGTGCGTGCGATTCGATCGTGTGCATCGCCCCCGCCAAATGCGATGCCACGGATGGTCCGGCGCGCTGCGTTTGCCCGGCCGGCACTATCGATACGACGGGTGACGCGTCGCGCTGTTTGAAAGACAATGGGCAAGCGTGCGTGAACAACGCCGAGTGCGCCAATGGCCATTGCGTCGGCGGCAGCTGCTGCGCCGTGGGATGTGAGACGCCCGCGGTGTGCCAGGTACTCGAAGGCACGACCTGTACGGGCGGCACGACGTGTAGCTACGGACGCCAAACCGACGGCGCAACGTGCGAGGAGGGCGACCTCTGCACGGCCAACGTTTGTTCGAGCGGCGCCTGCGTCGTCAACGCGCCCACCGACTGCAACGACAACGATCAATGCACGACCGATACGTGCAATAGCCCCAGCGGCTGCGTGCATACGCCGGTCAATGGCCCAGTCTATTGCGACGACAGCAACCCGTGCACGACCGATGTCTGCACGGCCGCGGCGGGATGCCAGCACAGCGACGACAACACCGCGAGCTGTACGGACAACAACGCTTGCACCAACGACGTGTGCTCCGCCGGCGTGTGCGTGGGCACCCCACTCGACTGCAGCAGCCTCAATACGGATTGCACGGCCGGCGCTTGCGCCAACGGAACGTGCCAAGCCCAGCCGATCAACGTGAACGGCGCGTGCGACGATGGGATCACTGCCTGCGACTCCGGCGGCAAATGTGACGCCAATGGGACCTGTGTATTGACGCACGACGCATGCGGCGCGCTCGCCGCGTCATGCTCCACCTGCACGACGGGGCCCGATTGTTACAACGGCCGTCTCTGCGTGTGCCAGACGGCGCCCGGGGGCTCGACCCCCATCGTGCTCGTCAACGGTGTGTGCAAGCTGGCGGCCGACGAATGCGCGGGCAGCCCCTGCGCGCCCAACGCCACCTGCCTCGATCCGACCCCGGACGGCACGGTCAACGGCGACGTGCAGTGCACGTGCCCCACGGGCTACGAGGGTGACGGCAAGGTGAGCGGCACCGGCTGCACCGACATCAACGAGTGCAGCCGCAACCCCAATCCGTGCGGCACCGGCGTCGCCACCTGCAACGGCACCTCGCCGCCAGGGAGCTACAGCTGCACCTGCGCGGCCGGGTTTACGGCGATCACGACGCCCACCGGTCCTACCTGCGTGTGCGACCTCTCTGGGACGTACGCGCTCACGGCGACGAGCATGGTCACGTGGCCTACCGTGACGGGCCCGCTCAACATCACCGTCATCGAAGCGTCCCCCGCTGGCGGGGTCGCGACGTACCAGTGGTCGCTCCGCCACCACAAGATCGAGTCGAACGGTTCCCTCTCCGTGCAAACCGTCTCCTGCGGCGGAACGGCGCCCGACTTCTGCAACGTCTTCAACGGCGTGACCAACGCGCAGTACCAATCCAACCAATTGTGGGGCAAAGCGAAGGTCGTCTCGGGGACGAAACCGGTCTCCGCGAGCCTGGTCGGGGTGGTGCCCGGTGGAACGTACACCGAGCCGCAAACCGCTCAGCTCCTCGGCATCGCCCTCGACGACCCGAACGGCGCGTGGCCGCAATGTCGAGCGTGCGTGGGCGTCAACGTGGGCAGCACATGCACCTGCGGCAGTACGACGTTCACGGTGACCAACAAGGCGACCTGGGTCGACGCTGACGAGGATGGAACGTCGGGCATCACGAACTTCCACATCCCGCGCGGCGGTCTCGGCATCGACGGCACCGACCCCGACCCGCCGTACGTCTACACCGAGCCCACGACCTGTCCACGCCTACGCACGCCGCAAGGGACGTACACGTACCAGGAATGGCCCGGCGCCGTCGGCCTTACGCAGTTTCGCACCAACCGCTGGTTCATCGGCCAGCGAACGACGAGCGGCGTCACCAGCACCGCGATTGCGCTGACCAACAACCAGTGCGCGATCACGGGCAACATCACCGGCCCCGCCACGGGGAACAGATCCAAAGTCGATCTGCGCATCCAGGGTTGCGAGATCTGCGCCGCGTCACCCAGCACATCGTGTGTGCCCGGCGGCGCCTGCAGCGCGGCTCAGGTCGATTCGTACGACACCGTCGTGCCCAACCAAGGCGTCGCTTCGCACACCTTCACGATGACCAAGATGACGAACATCGATCTCGGTGCGATCTTCGCCATGGCCGAGGGGCCGAACAAAGATGCGGCCATGAACCAGGCCTGCGATGAGATGCGCATGACGTCGTGCCCGCCGGGGAAGAACTGCACGTCGCCGTAGCTCCCCGAGCCCGCCTAGGGCCCGCACCCCGTTCCTCCTGCGGCGAGCAATGCTTTCGCCGCGCTGCCGAGCGTGTCCCACGGCTGCGCCGCCTGCTGAAACTCGGTCCACGCCTCCGCTCGGCTTCCCTGGGCAATCGCGTACGCGTCGCAAACCACTTGGCTCTGGAGATCGTCCGATAGCGATACGGTGTGGAGCTTCTGTCCCGCGAGAGCGAGGGCGCGATCGTCGGCGAGACCGACGACGCCGCGCCAGACCGTTTGAAAACGAGGAGCGGATTTGGCATCGCCGAGCCGCGCGCGGAAAAAGTCTTTCCAGCGAGGAAGTTGTTCCCCGGAAGCGGCCGTGTAGCCGAAACCTGGTGCCGCCTGGTAACTCAAACGCGTGAGCGCGTGGTCGCGCAACTGCAAGGTCGGTGCTTGGGTGGCGACTTGCGCGAGCGCGTCGAGCGTTGCCGCGGGGCCATAGTCGTAGCTCGATAGGTAAATGAGCCGGCTCGCGGTGTGCTCGTCGGTGTGGGCGGCGAGGTTGGCAAGCTCGGCCCCGAAGGTACGTGTCGGCAGTTCGGTTTCGCAGTTCGCATAGCCGGTCGACCACGTGGTGAGGGACGGCGTAGCGATCTCCGATTCGAGCGCGGCGCCCCACGCTTCATGGAGGCGGCTTTTCAAAGCGAAGCAGCCTGCGATTTCAGCGAGGCGGCGCGAAATGCTGGAATCGAGACCCGCATAGAGAGCAGCGAAGGCGGAGGGCGCCATGTCCAGCTTGGCGGTGAAACCGAGGAGCGCGTCGAAGGCGCGCTCTTGGTGCGCCGCCGAACGCGCCGCGAACGTCGCGCGTGCCGCGTCGCTCGTAGGAAACAAGAGCGGCACCAAGGTGCCAAGTTCCGCGGGGCTCACGTCGAACGACGTCCACCACTCGGGGTGCACGTCACGTTCGTCGGGTGCCAAGTAGCCACCGCCGAGGACCGGGATCGTCAGCGGAATGTCGGGGACCAGCGCGCTCGATGCCGGACGGCCTTGCCCGTCGACGACGGTCACGATGGTGGGCGCGATCATCGTCTCCCCGGGATCGTGGAGGCTCAGCGTCACCATCGTGGCCGGTCCGGGCTCGGTGCGAATCGTTACCCTCGGGACCCGCTTTTCGTCGAGTGAGCGGAGAATCTTCTGCACCGTGCCTTCGTCGAGGGCAAACGAGCGCACGAACGCTTCGCTGCCGACACTGCCGAGCGCGTGTTTGGCCAAAACCAGACGCAGCGATTGCCAGAACGACGTCTCCCCCACGCGGGCGCGGATCTGCGTGAGGAGCCAGGCCGCCCGCGTGTAGGGGCCCGACGTGTACTTGGCGATCCCCACCAGGCGTTTGTCGCGAATCGAATCGGCAGGATTGAAGGCAAACGTATATCCAAAAAGACGCCCGCTACCTTGCGCGTCGCGCCGAGGACGATCGGCCTCGGGCGCGAGCAACGTCGCCATGCCCTCCTTGATCCAGACGTCGTCGAAGGTCGCGACCGTCACCCAATCGCCGAACCACTGGTGCCCTAGCTCGTGCGCTTGCAGCGACGCGCCTGGATTCGCCTGCCCCGACGCCTCCGCGGCGAACGTGATGGTGGTGTTTTCCATGCCGCCCGAGAACTCGGGCAAAAGCACCACCGCGTAGCTTGCCCAAGGGTAGGGTCCGAGGAGCTTTTCGAAGCTGGCCATCGCGTCCGACAAGAGATCGAGCATCTCGTCCGAGTCGAAGGCGAGCCCGCGTCGGTGCCACACGCTGACCGGGACGCGTCCCGTCGTGCGGTCTTGATGCTCGAGCTCTCCCGCGGCGAAGGCCATCGTGTAGGTCGGGATGGGGTTGATCATCTCGTAGCGAACGACACGTTCGCCGCCGCGGATCTCGTCCTTGGCGCGCGTCCCGTTGGCGATGACATCCTCGGTCGCGCCCACGGTAAGCTCGATGTTCCACGCGGCGCGATCAGAGGGGCGGTGATTGGCCGGAAGCCAGAACATGCCGGCAAATGGCTCGGAATCGGTATAGACGACGCGCGTCGTCACCGGATCGTCGTCACGGCTGACCGACGGGCGCAGAGCCTCGGAGGGGGAAGCTTCGTAGTCGATCGCGAAGGAGAGGGACTCCCCATCGCCATGAAGCGGCGACACGTCGATGTGCAGGAGATTGCCCGCCATCGTAAACGGGAGATCGATCCCGCCACCCTGGCTTGCGCCGTCGCCCCCGCCGCCACCATCGTCTTTGGCGGCATCGATCCCGCGGGCGTCGACCCCGCGAACGCGCTTCACGTCGACCGCAGCATCGAGTTCGACGATGTTGGAGGCCATCGCCTTCTTGACGATCGTCACCCATTCGGTGGCGATGAGCCTTTGGCGCGTCCAGTCGAAGCGACCGATGAGCTCGTACGACGTTGCGTCATAGCCGCGGTCCGCGCCCGCGCACTCGCTGGTGCAGGTGGGATCAGGTGTGGATCCAGAGCACCGCAGCAGGAGTGTGAGAAATACGAGGGGAGGGGCAGCGATCTTCCACACGTTTCGTTAGGGTAGCGGTTCTTTCGCATCCGCGCCCCTCGCGGGCCTCGATCTCGCGCATTGGGATCGCGTTGTCGCGGTACGCGGTCGTGGTTCGTGGTCGCGGTCGTGGTCGCGGTCGCGGTTCGCGGTTCGCGGTCGCGGTCGCGGTCGTGGTCGCGGTCGCGTTCGTGGTCGCGGTCGCGTTCGTGGTCGCGGTCGCGGTTCGCGGTTCGTGCCGGTTCGCCGCCTTGGGGGCGCTGGTGGCCGCTGGCCTCCGTCTTTCCGCTGCAAAAGGCAGGTCGAAACGCCGCTTCTCCTTCATCTCACATGGGCAAGAAAATCCGGCGGCAGTTGCCGCCGTAGCGACGAGGAGGCAGAACATGTCGAAAGCGCCGTGGAAAAAGTGGCTGATGCGCGTCGTCGGGATCGGCATCGTGGTGCTGGTGACGGTGCTCGTCGTCCAGCGGTTCGGGTCGATGCGAACCGCGCAAGCAAGAGAGGAGGTCCGTGTGACGCAGAACTACACCCGTAACGTCGCTATCGTCCTTTACGAGGGGGTCGAGCTTCTCGATTTCGCCGGCCCGGGGGAAGTTTTCGCAGCAGCGGCCAACGAGGGCCGCGATCGCGGGCAGCCGGCGTTCAAAGTCTATACCGTGGCCCCGGCACGCCAGCCGCTCAAGAGCCAGGGATTCCTCACCATCACCCCCGACTACGGCATCGACGATGCGCCGCCACCGGACATCTTGGTCATTCCTGGAGGCGCTTCGCAGACGCTGGTGCAGAACGACCGGTTCATGAGCTGGGCAGGGACGGCGATGAAGAATGCCAAACTCGTCCTCACGGTCTGCACGGGTGCATTCGTTCCGGCCAAGGCCGGCTTGCTCGATGGACTCAGCGCGACCACCCACCACAGCGCGTTCGACGGATTGAGAAACGCTGCGCCCCGAGCGACGGTCATCGAGGGGAAACGTTTCGTCGACAATGGCGCCATCATTACCGCGGCCGGTGTATCGGCGGGCATCGATGGCGCGCTGCACACGGTGGCGCGGCTCCTCGGCCGCAACATCGCCGACGGTACCGCGAGGTACATGGAGTACCACTGGACCCCCGAAGCGTACTTGGCGGCGTCGTACCCTTATCTCAACCCGAGCCTCGACGAGCATGGACGTGAGCTGCAACAGGCTAGCATCCACGAAGAAGCCAAGGATTGGTCGCAAGCCGAGAAGGTGTACCGGGCCCTCATCGAGAAGCACCCCCGCGATGGCGCGGGCTGGGTCGGGCTGAGCGGCGTGCTACAGGCGAAAGGGGAATGGGACGCGGCTATCGAGGCGGGAGAGCGCGCCGCAAGCTTTGGCAGCGTCCGCTCCGACGCGCTCTTCAACGTGGCTTGCGCCTACGCCCGCAAAGGAAACAAGGACGAGGCGTTCAACAAGCTACGCCTGGCGGTGACGGCGGGTTTCAAGCACAAGTGGCAGCTGGAACGCGAGCCGGACCTCGCCAGCTTGCGCGGCGACGCGCGGTACGACGAGCTCGTCAAAGCGCTCTGATCCGCCCATGTCGCGCTCTCCGCGTGGCCCAGGCGAGCCCGAGCCATACGCCCCCCGCGGCGCGCCCGCATCGACGGGGGGGGCTCGCTTCGGGCCTGATCCATGCGACGCGCGGTGGCGATGATGAGCGCAGCTCTCATCCAAGGCAGAAGTTTGCAATGTCGCGCCATGACGAAACTGCGCTGCGCGTCGTGACCATCTCCATGTGATCGGGCGGACCGTAGGCATCGTCGTCGGATCTTCGGAGCAATTCGAAACGCACTTTCGCCGAAGCGGCGTGCTGAATGAAACGAAATGCCGCTTGCGGCGTGCACAGGAAGCGATCGGCGAGTGAGGCCACCGCGAGGACCGGCGCCCGCAGCTCGGCCATGGCCGCGAAATAGTCGACGGCGAGGTCGTCGCTCGTCCATTGATCGCGCTCCCAATGACCGGTCCAACTTTCCACATAGGGAGCGGCTTCGTCGTCCGATCCGACACCGAGCCTGCGCGCGGGAAAGTAGCCAAAGGCTTTCGTCACGGCGCGCATCCCCTGCGCCACTGCTCCTTTTCTCGCGCGCAAAAACGGGTTCGGCTCTTCGCTGGGGAGCAGGACGTTGGTGGCCAGCACCGCGATCGCATCGGCATCGGCGAGGCCCGTGGCGACGGAGGCTATCGCCACTTGGCCACCCAGTGAATGACCGACGAGGCTGAGCCGGTCCGCGGGCCACCGTTCGCGGGCGGCGCGACAAAGCGCCGGCAGATCCTCGCGAACCAGGTCGTCGAAGTTCCAACGGCCGCCGCGGGAAGCGGACACACCGCTCTCACCGTGTCCGCGAAAATCGAGCGCCAGCGTGCGCACGCCCTGCTCGGCGAGCACGGCGGCGAAACCGGCGTCGCGCGGCAAGCTCCAGGTCCGTCGCGAGGCCATGCTCGAGTGAAGCAAGATGGCAGTGGCGCGCGCACGCGGCGGTTCACGCACCTCGACGGCCAGCGAGATGCCCGACGCGGTGGCGAGCGCGATCACCTCGCTCCCCGCGGGCGGCGGTGGAGGCGTGCGGCGGCGCGACGACCAACCGGCGGATGGGGACGCGGGCATGCGGGCCGTCAGTCGAGGGGCAGGGTGACGATCTCGTCCCCTGGCTTGAGGTCCAAGTGCCGCGCCGTATCGGCGTCGATGCCGACGCCGCGCTCGCCGAGGTCGCGCATTTCGGCCATCACGATGCGGATGAAGGGCGAAATGGGGAGCTCTTTGGCACAGAGCCCCTTCGTGGCACCCGCCGTTCCAGTGGCCGAGACATCGGCGAGGCGAGCGCGGCGCGTGCGCTGGATGAGAGCGATCTCGTCGGTTGGCGCGGTGAAATGCGGGCCGCCGTCGAAGGGATCGATGCGGTCGGCGTAGCGGAATCCGATGCGCTTCAAGAGCTTCTCCACTCCGCGCGTCTGAGCGCCGACCTTGCCGATAACGTCCTGCGCGCTGCGCGGCAAGAGCGACGCGTAGACGACGCCGTCGGGGAAAAGGCTCTTGATGAACTCCTTGTTCTTTTTCGAGAGAAAATCGGCCTCGGCATAAGAAAGGCTGGTGAAGTGCCTTCCGAGCGCCTCCCACAGGTGGCTCGTTCCGTCGGACTCGAGGGGCGGCAGAAGCTCGGCCAAAATTTCGTCGCGAAAAAGCGGTCGGCGCGAAGCGATGAAGAGAAAACGAGCGTAAGAGATGATGCGTCCCAGGCGCTCGGGCGCTTTGCGATACTGCGGCAGGACGATGAGGCCGCCGATCTCGGTGGGCCCGTTGTACGAATAACCGATACGCAAGAGCGTATGATAAAAGTGCTTGTCGAGCGTATGCGAATACTTCTGCTCTTCGATGACGTCGAAATAGATGTAGGGGGCGTCGCGACGGCCGAGCTGAGCGATGATCATCGACGTGCCGACGAGCCGCTTCTCGCTGGTATCGGCGAGGACGAACACGTATTCCCGCTTCTTGGGATCCTTGACCTCGCCAGTGAAGCTGCGCTGCGACAGATCGATGATCTCGCGAATCGCGTCGCGATCGTCGGGCAGGTTGACGGTATCGAGGTGCCGCGCCACGTCGAGCAGTTGCTCTTCATCGGATGGCTCGACGCCGCGAATCTCGTAGATGGTCATGACCTTTTCAAATGGAGGTATCGTTGGAGAGCGCGTGCGTGACGTCGGCCGGAACGAGCCCGTACTTGCGCGCTTTTTTCAGAAGGGCTTCGTTGTGCGGAAGGGCCGTGAGAAAAAGGCGCGCGTAAGGCGTATTTTTGAGTCCGGCCAATCGGCGCGTGAGGGGCGCCATGCCTCGTCTGACGGCCTCGATGGCGCCGCGCTCGTCCCCCTCCGCGAGACACGCGTCATGCAGAACCAAGAAGACCGGGCTCTCGTTGAGGAGGCTGGGCGCACCTTGCTCGAGCAGGCCGGCTGATTCCTCGGCGAGAGCGCGGGCGCGCGTGTGCTCGCCGCCGCGCTGTTCGGCTTCCGCCCATCGCCCGAGCGCAACGGGAATGAGATCGCCGTTTCCCGTCACGCGATACGACTCGGTGGCGATCCTGAGCAGCGCGCGAGCCCGCGCCGGTGCCTCGGCAGCCGCGGAGGCGAGCCACTCGCATCCGCGGTAGAAAAGGACGCCCAGGTTGGCGCGGTCGGGCGCCGCCCAGGCCCCGATGGCAGCTTCGTCGGCGTCGGCGCGCGCATCTTCGAGCTCCGCGTCGAGCCCGGGATCGGCTCCGAAAGTCGCCGTCCAACCGAGGAGGTTCATGCGCGCGTGGCGGATGGCGCCCGGGCTGCCGATGGCGTGGGCCAGCGCGAGCCCCGTGTCGATCGCCCGGCGCGCTTCGTCGCGCGCACCGATGGTGGTCAGCGCGAATCCGACGTTGACGGAGAGCATTGCTTCGCGCTCTTTGAGGCCGGCCTGGTTGGCGGCGCGCGCCGCGTTCTGCCGCGCTTCGAGCGCACTGGCCAGCTCGCCGCGCGTCTGGCGGACGACGGCCAAGCTTTGCCAAGCATCCACTGCGGCCACGGCGATGCCGCGCGTTTCGGCGAGCTCGAGCAGGTAGTCGGCCTCGCGCTCCACGTCTTCGAGATGCCCGCTGAACGCGTGTCGGGTGGCGAGGATAGCGGTGGAGCGCGCCTCTTCGTCGGCCAGGCCGAGCGCTCGCGCCCTGGCGCGCACGTCGGACAAGCGCTCCAGCAGGTCGGAGACGCCGGTCCCGCGCGCGTGGTCGTAACGGGCTCGCGCCCCCTCCGCGCGCAGCTGGCTCGACTCGTCGAAGACGGACTCCTTCAGCGCCACCACTGCCGTTTCGCGATCGGCCGCGCGTGGATCGAGCCGCGTCCATGCCTCGTCGAGCAACTGCGCCCTTGCGAACGTGACGGCGTTGCCCTCGGCGTGGGCGAGCGCCGCTTCGGCGAGCTGTACCGCGTCGCGCAGCGCATTGGTGGCGAGGGCCCGCCGTGCCGCTCGTTCCCAATGAACGGCGGCGTCCGACCAGCGATCTCCGATTTCGAAGTGCTTGGCGACGGTGGCGGCGTCTTCCCCCATCTTGGCGAGCCAGGTCCCTGCCGCGGCGTGGAGGCCCTTTTTCTGCGCATCGCCGAGCGATGCATAGGCGACGTCGCGCACGAGAGCATGCTTGAAGGCCCATTCGCGCGTGCCGGCCAGACGCGACTCGGCCTGTTCGACGAGCAAGTCGGCGGCGGCGAGCTGACGCAGCGCCGACTCTGATGACGTCACACCGAGGGCCGCGAGTCCACCGTCCCAACCGCACAGGCCGAAAATCGACAACCGCAGGACCGCGTCGCGAGAACGCTCGTCGAGTGCATCGAGGCTCACCTGGATGGCGGCTTCGATGGTGGGAGCGGAATGCGCGTCGCGCCCCGACGCCGTGAGGTGCGCCAGCTCTTCGGCGAAGAGCGGTGACCCCGCCGCCTGGGCGGCGATGCGATCGAGCAGCGGTTCGGCCGCCTTTTCCCCGAGGATGGAGGTGGCGATGGCGCGCGCGGCGCGCCGTGAGATGGGGCGAAGATCGATCCTGATGTGATCGCGACTGGCAAAGCGAGCCGTCCCGCCTTTCTCGGCATCGTCGCGCACGAACTCGGGCCGCGAGACCGCCAGCACCAAGAGCGGCTGACGCTGGGCGCGGCCGAGCGTGTGCTCGATCCAGTTCAAAGACTCGCCATCGGCCCATTGCACGTCTTCGAGTACGAGCACCCACGGCTCGCGGCTCGCGGTCTGCACGACGAACTCGGTCATGGCCAACCACAGCTCGTCGCGGGCACCGCGCTGGTCGAGCCCCTCGGGGAGCGCCTCATTGGTCACGAGGCGCGCCAAGAGCTCGTGCGCCGCGATTCCGAGACCGCGGTTCGCGTCGCTCGAGGTCGGCATCGCCGTCGCCAGCGCGCCCCGCGCCACCTCGACCGGCGAACCTTTGGAGGTGCCGAGCAACGCCCGCACGACATCGGCCGCCATTCCCAAAGGATGCCCGCGGCCGAATGATTCGCTCCGCACCACGACGATCTTGGGCGGCGCGGCCTGGGTCGCGATGCGCGCGAGCACCTCGCGCACCAAGCGGCTCTTGCCGATACCCGGCGCGCCGACGATGCTCACCACGACCGGCGTCCGTTCGTCGGCGCATCGTTCGTAGGTGGCGACAATCTGCGTGAGCTCGGCCTCGCGCCCGACGAAAGGGGCGCCGGCGGACCCTTCGATGCGCCTGCTGCTCGACGCCGGCCCGACGACCGAGGAGCCATCGCCCCGGGCCTGGAACTCGAAGCGCCCCCGCGCCAGCTCGCTCGTCGTCGTATCGGCCAATACCTGACCCGTTTCCGCTCCATGGGCGAGCGCGGCCGCGCGGTCGACGACCTCGCCGACCGGCTTGGTCAGGTCGACTTTGCTTCGCCCCGTGGCGACGCCAATTTTTCCTCCTTCCTCGGCGAGGAAGCGCGCCAGCTCGAGGGCGCGCGCCGCTTCTCCGCCGAGCGCCCGGCGCGCGCCGACATGGGCGGCGACCGCGTCGTGGCCGAGCGCGACCGCATCGGCGCCGCGCGCGCGCAGCTGCTCGACGATGGCCGCGCGTTCTTCGCTGGCGATGCCGAGTGCGACGATGGACGTGAAGAGGCGCGACCCTTGCAGCGCGGTCGTGGGCTGCACTGCTGCAGCGCCGCGGGGCAATGCGGATTCGGTGGTGGAGGCGTCGGCGGCAACCTGCGCCAGGATCTCCGCGACGTCGAGCGCCCGTGCTGGGCGCTTGGAAGGTTCCGTTGCGAGCATCGTCGCTAGCAGCGCATCGAGGCGGGGCGGCACCTCGGGTACGAGCTCGGAGAGACGCGGCGCGTCGGTGGTAACGAGCCTCGCCAATGTGGCGATGGCGGTCGGCCCTATGTGCGGGGGCCGACCGGCCACGAGCTCGAAGAGCGATGCTCCCAGCGAATAGATGTCGGCGCGTGCATCGAGCACCCCCTCCGCCTTGGCTTGCTCCGGCGCCATGTAGGCGGGCGTGCCGACGACGATCCCGGTGCGCGTGAGGCGGACGTCGTTTTCCAACGCGACACCGAAGTCGACGAGCTTGGCGAAGGGTCGCTCGCTGGCGTTCTGTTGGCGCAAGAGGAAAATGTTCGACGGTTTGACGTCGCGGTGGATCACCCCCGCCCGGTGCGCGGTATCGAGCGCCACCGCGATTTGTCGGGCAACTTCGAGCGCGTCACGCAGCCCGAGCGGCGCCCGGCGATGACGCGCCGCCAGGTCCTCGCCATCGAGCCATTCCATCGCCACGTACGGAATCTCGTCGAGCTTTCCGCACGCGACCAGCTTGACGATGTGCGGATGATCGAGCTCCTTTAGGAGCTTGCCCTCGCGGAGAAACCTGTCTTCCTCGGCGGTATCGACCCCTTCCACCGCGATGAGCTTGAGCGCGACCCATTGCTTGGTTTCGAGATCGAACGCCCGGTAGACGACGCCGACCCCACCGCGCCCCACCTCACGCTCGACCTGAAACCGGCCGCCGGGAAGCGAGCGATCGGTCAGGGGAGAGGACTTCATTTTTACGCTCTCGTACCCTACTTGGGGAGCGTGGCGGCCGCCACCCTGGTTTGGGTGCGATCGGGGCATGACGGGCAGCGCTTGCCCGTGACGTGAAGTTGCTCTAAATGAAGGCCACCATGTTTCTCGTCACGCTCTCCCATCTGCCGCAAGAGTTCCATGAAGGTTTCGAAAACCTGATGGAGATCGTTGGAAAAGGGGACAACATGCCCATCGCGGGCCTCATCCCCATCATCGCCTTTTTCACCTGGCTCTCGCTGCGCGAGGCCTTCCGTCACGACCGGCTCATCGCCCAGGGCCGGGAGGAAGAAATCCTCGACGAGATGTACAAGTAGTTACGATCGCGCTGCCTTTCGCGGGATGGACGGCCGCGAGCCACGGAGAGCCGCCGGCGGTGCCGCCACGAATCCGACTTGATCGAGATGCGCTGCGGTAAGCAGATCCCCCTCGGCGATGGCGATGGCGCGCGTGAGCACGTCCTCGAGCTCGAGGTCGTTGCCGGGCCAAGCGTGTTCGATGAGGTGGCCGAGCGCCCGCGGATCGAGCCCCATCGGTCGACCCTGCAGGCGCACGCCGAGCCGCGCCAAGCGGTCCACGATGATGGCCCGCATGTCCTCGGCCCGAGCTGACAGCGGAGGAAGCTCGACCATGCGATCGCCAAGGGTGCGTGCGAGCCGCGAATCGAGCTCCCCAGCCTCGACGAGCATCTCGAGGCTCATCGGCACCGACACGAGGAGAGCAACGTCGAGCGGCGCGTCGCCTTCCTGGAGACCGTCCCCCGTCGACAGCAGCGTGGCGAGAAACCGCTGCGCTTCGGGTGCCAGCGCAGCAATGCTGAGAACGAGGAGCGACCCTCCCCGGGCCAGGTGAAGAGGCGAGCCGATGGGGTCGCGCCAGCTTTCTTCCTGCTGCTCATCGACGCCCGCGCCGTCCACCACCACGAAAGGACCTTCGCGCCGAGCTCCCGCGCCATGCACGACCGCACCGTAAGGGACGGGGTCGATGCCGGGCGGCGTGAGGAGACTGAGAGGCGCGCTGCTCTCTGCGGCGCGCTCCAGCTGCTCCATGGTGAGGCGTGCCACCGGGCTATAGGGGGCCACGAGGGCAGGTCGCGCCAGGCGACGCGCGTTGGCTTCGTGCCGTCGCGTTGCAGTCATGACCTCTTTCTCGAGCCTGATCGCGCGCTCCCTCTCTCGTTCGGCCGAGCGGCGCGCGTCGACTTCGCGCGTGCGTGCTCGCGCGAGCGCCCCCGATACCCCGAGCTGGGCCGTCATTCGATCGGCGAGCGTCCGCAAAGCCCGTACCTCTTCGAGCGAAAGCGGGTGGGCCCGCGCGCCGGCCGGCAGAACCAGCGCGCCCACCGGCCCCTCGTCATCGGTGAGCAGCGTGAGCGACATCGCTCCGCGGCCGCGCAGCCAATCGAGCGCCGGGCGAATATCGGCGCGCCGCACTTCGAGCGTCTCCAGCACTTCGGTACGAAGCGTCTGTTCCGGCTCGCCGCGCGCCAAGTCGAAGAGCAGTCGCGGCGGGGCCGGGCCGGGCTCGGAACGGCCATAGCCCGCGCGATCCGCGGTCAAGAGGGAAGGTGGGTCGAGCTGCCAGAGCTCGGGGGCCGCCGGCGACGGCCCGAGGGCCTGACGCAGCGTGGCCAGGGCGGCGGTGACAGCCGTATCGGGGTCGGAGCGCAGCGCCACGCTGAAGGCGCCCTTGGTCGCATCGATCCATCGCGACTGTTCGGGACCAAACGGTCGTGAGAGCGGAGCCGCGGCGAGGCCGATGGCGATTCCCACACCGAGGGCCAAGAGCGCCATCAGCTCTGCCTGCCGTGGCACTTGCGCCGCCACCGAGGCGGCGAGGAGCGCAGCAGGCGCGGCGAGCACGGTGATGGCGACCGTCGTGCGATGGGCGCGGGCCACCGCGGTGGGGTCGCGCGCGAGGCAGGCGGTGACCGTCGCCAGCGCGGCGAGGCAAGCTGCCCATTCCAAGATCGGCGCGGCCGATTCGATGCGCTCCAGCGCCGCTACGAGGCCCACCAGCAACGCGACGCTGCCGGCCACCAGGGCCGCCGACAGACGTTCAGACGCGCCGAGATCGAGCCGCCGCTTGCGCCGCAGATGCCACGCCGCAAAGATGCCGAGCGCGAGCGCGCCAATCGCGGTCAGAGCGCCAATGGCTTGCGTGGTCGTCAGCGCCGAAGATACGGATGAGGCGGCGATCGACGGATCGAACGGTGCGCCCGCCGCCAGCGCCGCCACGAAACCGCTCAGCATTGCCAGGCGGAGCTGACGAGCGCTGGGAGGCACCGCCAAGAGGCCGCCGAGCGGCGCGATACGCGCCAGCGCAACGAGTGAAGCGACCGACGCGATTCCCGTTCCGAGCGCGGCCATGGCCTCGAGCGATGGGACCCCGGGAGGTGCGATGCGCGCCGCCGCCATCACCGCGCTTCCGAAGCCAACGGCCCGCGTCGCCGAACGCGTGATGGGGTTCACCCAGTCCTCGCCGCGAGCGGGCGGCACGCTGCGCGCCCAGACGATGAGCAGCGCGGCGGGAAGCAGGAGCACGCCGAGCACGGCCGCTGCTCCCACCGGCGCCACGCGCAGCGCGGCGACCAATACATAGGCCACGCTGAGCAGCGCGAGCAGCAGCGAGCGGGAACGCCAAGGCACGGTGGGACTTTACACCGCGAGGCCCTTTCTCGCACCGGGAAGGCAAAAACGGCCTGTTCGTCGTCAGGGCCCGGCGGCCAGCTTCTTGAAGCGCTGTTCCGGGCCCGGCGGCGTGTACACCTGGATGCCGAGGAAGGGCCGCGAGCCCGTGGAACGCCATTGATGACGCGTGGCGGGGGGCACGGAGAAAATCACGCCGTCCGACGCGCGGAGCGTGTGCTCGCCTTCGCCGACACCTTGCGTGAAATCGCCTTCGCCCTGGAGGATGGCCATATGCTCCCATTCCTTTTCGTGCACATGAGGGGGGACCACGCCGTCCGGGGACATTCTCAGGATGCCGAGGCTGGCGCGTGGAGATGCTTCCACGCCAAACGCGATGCGGGCGTGGTAAGCGCCCTTGCCGAAGGCCAGGTCGGGCGCGTCGGCCAAATCGATGGCCGTGATGGGGGCTGGCCGAGCGGTCCACGCGCTCGCCTTGGCCGCTGCACCTTTGGCAGCCAGTGCCTCACCTGCGCTGACTACGATGAGAACGACGCGAGCGGGGCGCGCTTGGGCACGCAGCGTGATGCCGGCGCCCGGCGCGACGAACGCGTGCCACGGCGCGAGCTCGATACCGGCCCCCTTGCCTTCGTCGGCAACGACAGCGACCGTGCCTGCCAAGGCGAGGCCGAGGACGTCCATCTCCGCCCGCCGGGCAAAGCTCACCGCAGCGCCGGCGCCGAGATCCTCTTCCCAAATTCCTACGGGGGAACGGCTCTCGGGAGCGCCGAGGAGCGCCTCGAGCAGCGAACCCTCGAGGCGGCAGGTCTTGGCGGGGCAGCTCGCTTTGGTCGTGAGGGCGAGCGTCTCCAGCGAAGGAAGGCGTGCATCGATGGGCGCCGGGGCAGCAGGCGCCGCATTCGACGTCACGGCGAGCGGCGACGACGTTCCGACGACGGCGGCCGTGCCGGCAGCGGCGTCGACATCGGCCCGTGGGGCGTTCGTGGATTGCGTCGCGCCTGCCGCCGTCACCGAGGACGGCTCCGTTTCGGAAGCGGTCGGGCTCGCGACCCGCGGATCACGACCGCAGCCGAGAGCGATGGCGACCGCAAGGGCAGGAGGTAGGACGGAGAGCGAGCGCATGCGCACCCAGCATACTCGGACGATCGGTTGCTGGCGACGCTCGAAGGGGTGTCCGAGCGACGACGGTCGGAGAAGGGCGAAGTGCATGCGGCCTCCGACGAACGACCTCGGCGGGTCGAGGAACCCTTGCATCGCGCGCGGCTGTGGCGACAAGATTCGCCAGATGCGACTCTGCGCAACTTGGAGGGCCGCATTCGCCATTTTCCTTTTCCTACCGGCTGGCGCGCTCGCAGAGGACAAGGCTCCCGTGGCGCCGCCGGCTCGAAGCGCCGCTCCTGCCCCCGCCTCGCCGGACGAGATCAACGGCATCGAGCGCCCTGCGCGCCGCGGCGACGAGGCGGTGCGAACCGTCGCCAACGCCATGCTGTGGCCCTTTCGCTTGGTGGTGGACCTCGTATTTCTTGCCACCGGGGCGGCGGGCGCGTTGCTCGAAAACGAGCAAATCGTGCCGCGCACGCGCGATTTCTTTTTTACCCGCGGCGGCGAGATCGGTGTCTTTCCCACCGTTTTCCTGGAAACGGGGACGAGGCCCAACATCGGCGCGCGCCTCATCACCAGCATCGATCCCTATGCCGCCACCGTGCGCGGTGGTTACGGCGGACCGGACGAAAACGTGTTCGAGACACGCATGCGCCTCTCGACATCCAAGCCATTTCCCGCCGTGGCATCGTTGGAGGGTATGCACGATCGCCGTACCGGGCTCGGCTTCCTCGGGATCGGGCAGCTTCCCGAGAGCGACCCGCGCAACCAGTTTCGCAACGGACCGGCGATCGGCGTTTACCGCGAGCGCCGCGAGCGGGTGGTGGCCGGCCTGGGAATTCGCCCTCTGCCCGATGTCGAAGTGCTGCTCTCGTCCAGCCTCACGCTCCGCTACGTCGATGATCCGGAAAGTTCCGGCGGGCCCTTGCTGTCGCAGGCGTTCTTGCCAGAGTCGATCGGTGGCGCTTACCACATGACGCGCATCGTCTACACGGAGCTCGCGCTCCGCGTCGACAGCCGGGTGAGTCGCAATGGCGTGCACACCGGCCTTCTCGCGGAAGGGTACCAGGGTCTCGGTCAGGGCATTCTCGGTGATCCGACGCGGTTCGGCCGAGCCGGCTTCCGAATGGCGGCCTTTCTCCCTTTCGTCCGGCGCACCACCATCCTGTCGCCCAAGATCGTGGTCGATGGGATCGCGCCCATCGAGCCCACCGGCGTGCCCTTCCAGGAGCTCGCCGGGCAACCCACCTTTCGCGGCTTCGCCAACCGGCGCGACTACGTCTCGGCCGTCGCTTCGCTCGACTACCGCTGGTACTTGAGCCGGTTCGTGGCCGCGCGGCTCTTCGTCGACTTCGCCAAGGTATCGCCCTCCGTTTGGGCGCTCAATTTGGAGAACGTGCGGTGGGCGGGCGGATTCGGCTTCGATCTGCACACCTCGACGAGCGAGGTCGGCCGCGTGGCCATTGCCGGTAGCGCGGAGGGGTTCCATTTTCTGTTTGCCTTTGGTGTGCCGGCCGGTTTCGGCGACCGACAGCATCGCGATTGAAAGCGCTCCCGATGGATCTTCGCACCCGCCCCCTCCGTCCCACCGCGCTCCGTTCCGCGCCTCTCGTCGCGCCCCCCTCCGGTCGCAACCAAGGGCGAACGGCCGCGCGGAGGTGGGCGTCGCCGCGCACGCATTGCGTGGTGTGGCTCGCGGCGGCGGGCATCGCTTTGTCGAGCTGCGCCTATCGCCCCGCGCGCTTCCGCGATCGGCCTCCGATGACCGACGCGCGCGACATGGCGCCCATCCCCATGCCCGCTTTCTATTGGGTGCCGGAGTCGGTCTATCTCTCCGAGGTGTACCTGCATCGGCCGATCCGCGCCACGCTCGATCTCGAGCCGATTCCGCCGGCGGGCGATATCAATTCAATGGACGAGGTCCCCTATTGCTCCTGGTTCACCCCGCGTCCCGCCGACGTTGGATCCATCGCGCGCGGTCCCGAGGCGCCCGGTCCGCCGCGCCCTCCTTTCACCGTCCTGTCCGATGACGCGCGCGCCGTCGCATCGTCGGGGTTTTCCATCAGCGACGCGCGCGGTGAGCGCTACGAAATGCTCATCGATCCGCCCGATCGACCGGAAATGCGCACCGGCGCCGCGGCGATCGCGGCGCGCCTGATGTGGGCTCTCGGATTCAATACGCCGACCGTCTACGTCACCCACGCACGCCCCGAGGACTTCTGGCGATCGGAAGCGGGGACCCCCGACGTTCCTGCCATGCTGATGTCGGGGGCACCTAACGCGCTCGGATTCTACCGCGTGGCCGCGCTGGCCATGCCGTCCAGCGTGTGGATCGGGTACGCATCGGGCTCGGGCACCCGGGGCGACGACCCCAACGACGTCGTGGCGCACGAGGATCGACGCGTGCTGCGGTCGCTCAAAGTGTTCGCGTCGTGGATGGCACTCTCCGGACTCGGTCCCTCGAAGACCATGGATCGCTACCTCGGCATCTCCGGCGCCGGGCACGTCGTGCATTTTCTCACCGGGCTCGACGACGCTCTCGGTGCTGACGACGTGGTGCGCGTCACCGATCTACCTCCCGGGGAAGGCGGCGGCTCGCCGCTCATTCGCCTCCTGACGCTCGGCCTCGCTCCCAATCCGGCGCGCCGTCCGACGCAGGTCGAAATCCCGGCCCTCGGTCAGCTTGATCCGGACCTCGACCCGGGCGGCTTCGGACCCTCGGTCCCCTATGAACCGGCGGACCGCTTGACGTCCGCGGACGGCTACTGGGCAGCCAAGCGCATTGCTGCACTCTCCGCTGCACATATCGCGCTCGCGATCGAGGCCGGTAAGCTCAGCGATCGCCGGGCGCGCCAAGCCATGCAGAACGCGCTCGAGGCGCGCCGCGAGCGCGTGATCCGCTATTGGTTCGAACGGGTCACGCCGGTCGAGCTGGCCAAGCTCGAAGGAGTACGGCTCGAGCTGCGCGATCAAGCCATTCGCTACGGCGTGGAGCGCGCCGAGGCGACGGACTACTACGTCGACTTCCTGACCAGCCAAGGCGTTGGGGTCGGGGACAAACTCGACATTCATCCGGAGGGCGATGCGTGGCACATCGTTCTACCGGAGAAGGCGCTTTTGGCGGCGCACGACTACCTGGTCGTGCGCATCATTGCGCGCCGCGATCACCGGCGCGCGTCACGCGCTTTCGCCGTACACGTCCGGTTCATTGACGATAGGCTCACCTTGGTGGGCCTGCGTCATTAGCCCTCATCCGCGCATCGCGGCTTCGATGTCCCCCGGCGCCTTGGGAATGGCTGCCGACAGCACCTCGGGATCGCCTTCGGTGACGACCACGTCGTCCTCGATGCGGATACCGCGGACGTCGGCGAACGTCGCCAGCTTGCCACGGTCGAGATCGCCGCCGATCGGCGCCGTGAGCGTCGCGTCGTTCAAGATGCCGGGCACGTTGTAAAACCCCGGTTCGATGGTGACCGCCATGCCGGAAATGAGATCGCGATCCAAGCGCAAATAACGATCGCCGAAGCGGGTCGGGCGCGTGCGACCCCTTTCGTATCCGGCGCGGTCGCCGAGATCCTCCATGTCGTGCACGTCGAGACCGAGCAGATGCCCCACGCCATGCGGAAGAAAAAGCGCGTGAGCTCCCCGCTCGATCAGCCCGTCTACCTCGCCGCGTAAAATGCCGAGGTGGACCAGCCCCTCCACGATGCGCCGCGCGGTCGCCTCGTGAATGGCGCGGTAGCGGGTCTTCGGGCGCACGAGCGAAATCGCCAAGCGCTGGGCGTCGAGCACGACGTCGTAGAGCGCGCGTTGCGTGGCCGAATAACGGCCCGACGCCGGCCACGTCCGGGTCACATCCCCGGCCCACCCTTCCGGTGTTTCCGCGCCGACGTCGGCCAGCAGCAGATCGGTTGCGGCAATGGGGTTCGTATACGACTGGTTGTGCAGCACTTCGCCGTGCACGGTGACGATGGGCTCGTACGCAATACCCATCCCGGAGGAGAAGATGGCCGCGATCATGGCCGCCATGACGTCCGCTTCGCGCCGGCCGGGGTGCGTCGCGCGCATGCCGGCCGCGTGCGCGAGCGCGGTCACCGCTGCCGCTTGGCGCAGCTGAGCGAGGCCAGCCTCGTCGTGGGAAAGACGCACGGCGACGAGCGCGTCGGCCAGCGCAGCATCGGCCGTACCATCGACGGCCCGCGCGCCGCGGCGCGCTTCGACGCGCCGATCGAGCAGGTCGGAGAGCCAATCCGCGGTGACGTCGTCATTGGGAGAGATCGTGGCAATCTCGCCAGCGAGACCCCGAGCCCTCACCACGAGCTCGGCAGTGGGGCGCACGCGAAGCCCGAGCTCTGCGCCGAGCTCGTCGAGCCCCGCCGAAGGACCATGCCACAGCGCGGCCGATGCGTCGGGTGAAGGCGCGTACAGCGTCACCTCCGAATCGGCAAAGAGGAGCGCCGCGTCGGGGAGCGAGATGCCGACGAAGTAGAGAAAATGGCTGCCCGCTCGGAAAGGATAGGTGTTGTCGGGGTAGTTCTTGGAGCGGATCGTTCCCGCGGGCAAAAGCGCCATCTTCGGACCGAGCGCCCGCGATAGACGTTCCCTTCGAGCGCGAAAGACTGCGGCGGGGCTTTTGGTCGGCCACATGGTGCCGGGACTATACCCTCCCTTTCGCCCGTGTGACGAGACCCGCACCCAGCCCCTATCCCTTGCTGGCGGGGCCGACTATGGCAGGTTCCGGCAGGTTGGCAACCGCAGTTCTCGAAACTGCTGTGGGCGGCAGTGGTCGTGCTACGTCGCAGTGGAACCGGGCCCGCTCGCCTGGTACTCCAAAGTGAAGGGCGTCCCGTCGAACAGGCACGGGCACCCTTCGATGGTCGACCCCAACGATGAAGAAAAACTACGTCCTCGACACCAACGTTCTGCTTTACGACCCTCAGGCCATTTTCAAGTTCGAAGACAACGACGTCGTCATTCCCATCTACGTCATCGAAGAGGTCGACCAGTTCAAACGGGAGAGCACGGAGCGAGGGCGCAATGCCCGCACCATCGCGCGCCTTCTCGACGCGCTTCGTCCCAAGGGTTCGCTCGCGCAAGGCGTCAAACTGGAAACGGGGGGCACGCTCAAGATTGCCATACCCTCCAAGCGCCCCATCTTAGCGACGGCCCTCGACCACTCCGCGCAAGATCAGGCCATCATGCAAACGGCGCTCGACGTCCGCGACTCGAGCGCGACGCCGACCGTGTTCGTCACGATGGACTCCAACCTGCGCATCCGCGCCGACGCCCTCGGCCTCGCCGCCGAAACCTACGAGAACCTGCGCGTCGAGGAGGATGAGCTCGACACCGGCGTGGTCGAAGTCGACGTCGATGGATCGGTGGTGGACGCGTTTTTTCACGACGGGTCCGTCACTTTGCCGGACATGACGGACCTCTATCCCAACGTCTGCGTGCATCTGCGCGACCGCGTCGCCCCCAGCCACGGCGCGCTCGGACGCTACGAACCCACCAAAGAGCGCATCATGCCCCTGCGCGTACTGCGCGAAGGGCTGATGGGCATTCGCCCTCGCAACAAGGAGCAGACGTTCGCACTCGATCTCCTCCTCGATGATTCCATCAGGCTCGTCACCTTGGTCGGCAAAGCGGGCACCGGCAAAACGTTGCTCGCTCTCGCAGCGGGCCTCAAGCGAACCATCGAGGACTTGGCCTTCACGCGTCTCTTGGTGAGCCGCCCGGTGATGCCGCTCGGGCGCGACATCGGATATTTGCCGGGCGACATCGACGAGAAGCTCAACCCTTGGATGCAGCCCATCTTCGACAACCTCGAGTTTCTCTTCGCCACCGGCAGCGGCAAGGGACGTGAGCCCCGTGGTTTCGCCGAGCTCTTGGAGACGGGGCAGATTCAGGTCGAACCGCTGACGTACATCCGCGGACGCAGCTTGCCTCACCAGTACCTCATCGTGGACGAGGCGCAGAATCTCTCGCCCCACGAAGTGAAGACCATCATCACGCGCTGCGGGGAAGGGACCAAGATCGTGCTCACCGGCGACCCATTTCAAATCGACAATCCCTACGTCGACAGCGCATCCAACGGCCTTACGATCGTCGCCGATCGTTTCAAGCGCGAAAGGCTCGCGGGACACATCGTGCTCTCCAAAGGAGAGCGCAGCGAGCTCGCCGAGATCGCCGCCAATCTTCTATGAGCTACGCCGCCTGGGTGAGCTCGAGCGATCGCGCGCTCACCATGGCGGCGGGTGAGATCAGGGTCATCCGATCGGTGACCCCGACCAATGCCGACAGCGAGCTCGCCGAGCTCGAGCAGGCGTTTCGCCGCGGCGTGCAGCGGTTGCCGCGCTGGCGCTACGATCCTCCGCCCCTTTCCCCCAACCTCGTTCACGCCCTCGAATCGTTGGCGGCTTTCTTGGACAACGAGCCACCTCTCGGTCCCTTTTACGCCGCGCGAGCGCGCGAGCTCTGTCTGGAAGCCACGCTCGTGGCGGCGACGGGTACACCCCGGTTGACGGCGACGGCCCGCCAGCGCTTTCTCGGAGCATCGCCGGACGCAGAGGCGGATTGGCAAAAGGCCGACCAGCTCGCCTTGACCTGGACGAGCGGAGATGCCGATCGAGAAACGGCGGCGGGCGCGAATGACCAGAGCGCGGACGGGCCGGTGCGCAGCTGCGACGAGAACGACCCGCGCTCTCTCTTTTGTCGCATGGCGAGCGAGGTCGGTAGAAAAAAGCTCCCCATGCGTGTCTTTGCGCAACCGGGGATGGCGTCGCTGGCCGCGACGGGGGACGGCCTCATCGTGGTCGCGCAACACAAATGGCTGATGCGGCGCGATATCGAAAGGACGGTGCTGCACGAAATCGAGGGGCACGCGCTTCCGCGCGCCCGCGCTGCACGTGCGCCGTTGGCCCTCTTTGCCGTCGGTACCGCCCGTGGGATCGACGATCAGGAAGGTCGCGCGATTGCGATCGAAGAAGAGGCCGGCTTTCTCGACGGTCCTCGCAAGTTCGAGCTCGGTTGCCGGCATCTCGCCGCGCGTGCCGCCCTCGACGGGGCAGATTTCACCCAGCTCGTCGCTCTCTTGAGGGCACGTGGCGCGACCATCGAGGCCGCGCTGCGCATCGCCGCGCGGGTGCAACGGGGATCGCACGGGGTCGGAGGTTTGGCGCGCGAGATCGTTTATCTGCCCGCGCGGTGCAAAGTGGAACGTCTCTTGCGCGGTCCCGATGGTCGAAGGATTGAGGAAGTCATGCGAGGTGGGCGAGTTGCGGCGGATGTCGCACTTGATCTCGCGGCTGCGTTGTCGAATTGACGAGGTGAACATCGGCGGCCCGAGGGCACCAAGAGGACGGCTTCGAGCGGCGCACCCTGACGAAAGATCGGACGGAGAAGCTCTTGTAAGGGCATTCTCGCGTCGTATAAAATAGAACGTATTGCGATCTGCGCCGCGCGAATCGAGGCCGGGGGCCGAGGCTCCCACACTCCCGTCGGGCCCGCCTCATTCGAGCAAGGGGGATCTATTGAAAGCAGGCTCGTCCGAACACCTCGCTCCCGTGCCGCCCGCCAGCGGCGAGAAGATCAAAAATGGAGCCGCCATCGCGGGCCGCGTCCTTGTGATTGACGACGAAGCTGCGGTGGGTCGTACGATTCAACGCCTCTTGGGTGAGCAGTACGAAGTCGTCGTCTTGACCGCCGGAAGTGAGGCGATCGATTTGCTTGTCCGCAAAAAAGCAGAATTCGATCTCATCCTTTGCGATCTGACGATGCCCGATGTCACGGGCATGGATGTGTACACACGCAGCGTGCAAGCGCGAGCCGACATCGCGCAGGTGTTCGTGTTCATGACCGGCGGTACCTTCAGCACGCGCGCGCGCGACTTTTTGGATCAGGTCCCCAACGAGCGCCTCGACAAGCCGTTCGATCTGCAGACGGTGCGCGACCTCGCGCGCAACGCTGTCGCGAAACGCCCGTGAGCGGCGCTCAGCGTCGCTGAACGCTCGGGCGCGTGTAGCCCCCCGGACGTCCGCCGCCGCCGATGCTACCGCCACCGCCGCCCCAATGGCTGCGCCCCCAGCCCCAGCCGCCACCATAGTGGAGGGAATAATGGGGACCCCAAAACGGGTCGTACCAACCCCAGCGGGAGTAGGGATAGTAGGGATAGCCGTAGCCGTACCCGTAACCGCCGCCGCTGTAGACCGGTTCGACGCGGTAGCGATCGAAGGAGGTTCGTTCGGCGATGGGGCGCGTACCAGTGTCGACGTTCCAGCTCAAATCGAACTGAGGGAGATCGCCGTTCGTTTCGGTACCCGCGGGCAGAGGGAAATAGAAATCGATGGTGCGCTTCTCGCCTTTGGCGATCTCCACGGTGGGGAGCGCCTCGCCAAACGTATTGACGTACGTCGGGGCCACCCTGGTGCCGCCGAAGATGGCCGCTTGTTTGCGCGTGTCGAGCCGCCAGACGGTATCGTCGGAGTTGTTGGACACGATGACCCGCGCGAAGAGCGCTCGCGCCGCCACGTTGTCGGGTTTGATTTCGGTCACGCCCGTCGACACCACCAGGACTTCGCCCTGCGGTCGCTCGGGGGGAATGGCGTAACGCGCCGCCGGCAGTCCGCTCACCTGGGCAGTCGCCTGCTGCGCGGGCCGATAGAGGTAGTTGTTTTCTGCGCATCCGCCCAGCGTGATGCCGGCGATGGTCAAGAAAAGAAGCTTGGTTCGACCAAATTGCCCCATGGTCTCAAGCGCCATTCTGACAGGCTCCCCGAGAAGAGCAAGGCGCCGCGGGAGCGCCGAACGGCGGAAGCCGTCGGCGGCGCGGCCCTTGCGACGACTGGCGTCGTGGCGGTTCTTTTTATGACGACATCGTCATGACAATGTCGTCATCCACGCGTCGATGGCGGTCAAAGCGAAAAAGGCGACGCTCAGGTAGCCGTTGATGTCGAAAAAGGCGCGGTCGATCTTGGCGAGGTTGCCGCGGCCGACGAGGGCATGTTCGTAGACGAGCAGTAGGCCGACCAAGGCCGTGCCGGCAAAAAAAGCAGCGCCGCGGCCGAGCCAGAGCCCGCACGCCACGAGCGACGCGAGCGTCACGACGTGCAATGCGGCGGAGATGACGACCGCGCCGAGCGTTCCGAACCGAGCGGGTATCGAACGGAGGCCGTGGTCCCGATCGAAGCGTTCGTCTTGCAGGCTGTAGAGCACGTCGAATCCGCCCACCCACGTCATGACGCCGAGCATGAGGGCGAAGATGGCCGGCTCCGGCTCCGCGCCCATGGCGACCCACGCCCCGCCCGGTGCGAGGGCGAGCGCCAAGCCGAGCACCAGATGAGATGCCCAGGTGAAGCGCTTGGTCCACGAGTACCCGAGCAGCACCGCCAGCACCGGCACGGACAAAAGGCCGGGCCACCGTCCGAGCGCGACGGCGGAGGCGACGAACGCCGCGCTCGAACCGATCGTCAGACCGAGCGCCGCTCCCGGCGAGACGATGCCGCGCGGGACTTCGCGGTCGCGCGTACGCGGGTTCTCGGCATCGATGTCCCGGTCGAGGTAGCGGTTGTAGGCCATCGCGGCGGTGCGCGCCGTCACCATGGCAACGAGCATCCACAGCGTGCGCCCCGCTGTCAGTGCGGTGTGGGGGCGAAGCGTGGCGAGCGCCACCGCCGCGGCGGCAAACGGGAGCGCAAACACCGTGTGGGAGAGCTTGACCAACGAAGAAAACGTGCGTGCGCGGGCGACGCTGGGCGCGATCATGATGAACCTCGTGCGACGGAACCTTGTGCGGTCGGGCATTCGGCGGTCAAGTAGCGCTCTCGGGGACGGCGCCGGCTGACCCAGCTGCGCTGCGCGGGTGGCTGGCGCAAAACGAAGCTGGCCGGATCCTCGTCCGGTCCGAGCTCCCCCGCGACGGCCACCACACCCGGCCGAAGACCTTTGGCGAGTCGCCCGAGGTCCGTTCGTCCGAGGGCGCGCGCGCCGAAAGCGGTGGCCATCGTCAAGAGCGCTGCCTTCGGGACGGCGGGGAAACGATTGCCGAGCGCCCTCGCCTCGGCCAGCAGATCGAGCGAAAGGTTGGAAGCGAGGGAGTCGGTCCCGAGTGCCGTCACGATGCCAGCGCGAAGCATCTCGGCAAGAGGCGGCAATTTCATCTCGATGAAGAGGTTCGATCGCGGGCAGAGCACGACCGGAGCGCCGGAGCGGGCCACTCGATCGAGCTCGTCGGGACGCGCGTCGGTCAGATGCACGAGCGCGACATCGGGCGCGAGAAGGCCGAGGTCCGCGGCCGCGGCGATGGGACCCTGGCGGGGAACGGGAAACGCCTCCAGGGGGAAATGCATGCGCGTGGCGAAGTCGAAGAAAGGGCCGCCCCCTCCCTCGAGAAAGATGCGTTCGGCGGGGTGCTCGGCGAGGTGCACCGTCGTTCGCGTGCCGTGTTCGCGCACGATGCGAAGGATGGCGCGCACGGCATCGGGGTGGGTCGTATAGACGGTGTGCGGGGCGAGGGCGTAGGCGAAGTCAGGGGCGGGAATGCCGCGGTCGGGGAGGGTGGCGTCGCTCTGGAGCTGGCCGAGGCGGTGCAGTGCCTGCTCGCGGTTCAAGCCGAACAGCTCGTGAAAAATGACGCCCGCCATGCCATGCCGGACCAGCGCCGGTACCGCCGCCAGCGTGTTGGTCACCTCGCCGATGGCGGCCGTGCCGAAGCCGTCGAGCTCCGCGACGGCGTGCTCGATGGCATCTTCGTCCTCCTCGGGGCGCTCGGCGCTGCGCAATCCGATCATGCGCTCCACCCAAGGGACGAAACCGGCGCCGCCTGGCACTTTCCCGCGCAGCGCAGAGAGCTCGAGGTGGGCATGCGCGTTGATGAGCCCGGGCAAAAGCACGCCGCGCACCCTTTCCACGCGAGCGCCGGCGTGCCGAGGGAGGATGTCGCGGCTCGGTCCTAGGTCGAGGACCGTTCCTTCGGCGTCGAGGACGACGGCGGCATCGCGCTCGGGTCGTTCTTCACCGGGCACGATGGCGTCGGCGCAAACGACGCGCACGCTCATTGCGGCTGGCCGAGCCAGTCGTAATGCACGTTGCGCCGCACCGAGCGGAAACCGGCAGCGTGAATGCGTCCCTCGATGGCCGCGGCGTCGATGCAATAGGTCGTTCCCGCGCTGGAGACGACGTTCTCTTCGAACATCACCGAGCCGAAGTCATCGGCGCCGAATCGGAGCGCGATCTCCCCGATGTCGGGGCCTTGGGTCACCCACGACGCGCCGATGTGGTCGAAGTTGTCGAGCACGATGCGCGCCAGCGCCTGGGTGCGGAGGTAGAGGGTCGTCCCCGTTTCACCGGCCTGGATGCGCGTCCCTTGCTCGTGCTGGAAGTCCCAGCAGAAAAAAGCGGTAAATCCGCGAGTCTCGTCCTGCAGCTCGCGCAGCTTGAGCAGGTGCAGCACGCGATCGTGGGCGGTGTCGGTCGTGCCGTACATCATGGTGGCGCTCGAACGAAGGCCCATCTGGTGGGCGACGCGCATGACCTCGAGCCACATGTCGCTCGTGCACTTGGCCTTGGCGATTTTGCGGCGCACCCGATCGACCAGGATCTCCGCGCCACCCCCCGGTACCGAATCGAGCCCCGCGGCGTGCAGGCGCTCGAGCACCTTCTCGATGGGCAGGTTTTCGAGTCGAGCGATGTGCCAGATCTCTTCGGGCGAAAGGGCGTGCAGTCCCAGTTTGTACTCGGCCTTCATCCAGCGAAAAAGGTCCTCGTACCAAGTGATGGGAAGGTCCGGGTTCAGTCCCCCCTGCAGGAGGATCTGCACGCCGCCTGCGTCGACGACCTCTTGCAGCTTTTGGCCGAGCTCCTCGCGGCTCAGCACGTACCCCTCGGGGTGCCCGACCGGCCGGTAGAACGCGCAGAAGCGGCAGCTGGTGGTACACACGTTGGTGTAGTTGACGTTGCGGTCGACGATGTACGTCACCACGCCCTCGGCATGCTTGCGACGGCGAACCGCGTCGGCCGCGAGGCCGAGGTCGAAGAGGGACGCTTCTTCGACGAGGCGCATCGCGTCGTCCCCCGACATACGCTCACCCTCGGCCGCGCGTTCGAGCAGCGTGTCCACGCTCGGGAGGCGCACGGGATCGGGGTCATCGGCAAATCGGATGGTGCATTTCGGGAGCAGCCCGGCCGTGGCGGCCTTGGCGTAGAAGAGTTCGAGACCGCGGCGTTCCTCCTCCCCGAAGTCGTAGTGGATCGCATCGGTGAGGTAGGCGTGGGTGGTGGTGCGATCGATCCCCGTTCGCTGGGCGTGGTCGACGGCGATGACCGGTCGATCGCGCAGCCCCTCGGCGAGGGCGCGCTGGAGCGCGTGTTGATCGGTGGCGGTGATGTGCGTGCCGGCCCGCGCGCCGAACGCCGCGAAGACGAAGGGAAGCCCGGTCCAGGCGAGCCATGCTTGCCCGAGGTCGAGCGCGTACGGATAACGTCCTTCCAAGGCGAGGGCTGCGTCGCCGATGACGAGCGAAGCTGCCGTGCCCCGCACGTTGAGGCCGCGTTCTGCCGTGTACGTGCGGCCGATGAAGTGCGGTTCGCGATCGCACAGCCACGCCAAGAGCAGCCGTACCAGGACGACGCTCGTGCGCGAGGACAGATCGAGCTCCACCGTTTCCACCTGCGGCACCGGACAATCCGAGAGCAAGAGCACCGAGCGCACCGGACCGCGTGCGCCGATCCCGATGCCGCGTACGAAGCGGATGTCGCCCAGGGTCGCCGCGGCCGCCACCGGAAGAAGGCCGAGAGCGGCCTCGTCTTCGGCCACCCGTCGCGCGACCTCGGAAGGGATCGCCCTCTCGACGACGAACCGCTGGCGATAAGGTTCGCGCTCCAGGGGATCGAGGATCGGGCGCGCGTTGAGGTACGACACACCGGCCACGATGAGCCGACCATCGTCGGCCGTCCTGCTCGCCATCGGCGGCGGGTACTGGCTTTGCGCTTTCGCCCCGTTACCGTCCGGCGGGCTGTTCATTCTCACGAAATCACCTCCAGATGCTTTCTGGCGTTGCGGTCGCGGACCTTGATGGCCGCTTCCGGCACGACGGCGCGCGGGAGCTCCTCGACGACGCGGTAATAAGTGTCGCGCTCGACCGGCATGAAGCCCGCCTCCTGGATCAGCCGAATGAGCATGTCGCGCGTGAGCCCCTGCGGACTCTGCGAGCCTGCGGCGTGGTAGATGGTTTCGTGCACGATGGTGCCGTCGACGTCGTCGGCTCCGAAGCGAAGGGCGATTTGCGCCACCTTGGGCGTCGAGCTTACCCAATAGGCCTTGATGTGGTCGACGTTGTCCAAGAGCAGCCGGCCTACGGCGATGGTGCGCAAATCGTCGACGCCCGTCGGCCCCGGTAGATGGCGCATGCCATTGCCGTCGGGGTGAAAGGCGAGCGGGATGAAGGCCTGGAATCCGCCGCTCTTGTCCTGCTGTTCCCGGAGCCGCAAGATATGATCGACGCGATGCTCGAAGGTCTCGATGTGCCCATAGAGCATCGTCACGTTGGTCTTCATGCCGAGACGGTGCGCCACGTCGTGCACCTCGAGGTACTGCTCGGCGGTGGCCTTGTCGTGCGAAATGCGCGAGCGCACGTCGGGGTGAAAAATCTCCGCGCCGCCCCCGGGTAACGAGTCGAGCCCGGCCGCACGGAGCTTGGTCAGGACTTCTTCGTAGGTCATGCCGTAGAGCTCGGCGAAGAAATGGATCTCCACCGCCGTAAAGCATTTCATCACGATGTCGGGCTTGATCCGTTTGAAACCGCGGAGGAGGTCTTCGTAATAGGAGAAGGGAAGGTCGGGATGCAGCCCGTTGACGATGTGGATCTCCGACGGAGGATCGTCCATGCGCATCTCGAGCTCGCGCCAAGCTTCCGGGGCGCGCATCGTGTGGGCGCCGGGGTCCCCCTCCTTCAGCTTGGCGAAGGAGCAGAAAAGGCACGAGGCGACGCAGACGTTGGTCACCTCGAGGCGCATGTTGCGGTTGAAATAGGCGCGATCCTCGTGGCGCCGCGTGCGCTCGCGATGGGCGAGCGCCCCCACCGCGACCCAGTCGGGATGACGAAAAAGATAGACGCCGTCGTCGAACGAGAGGCGCTCGCCGGAATCGATCTTGGTGGCGATGGTTTCAAGACTGAGCATGGTCCCCCGCGGAAGAGGTCGCGTCGCCGGAGTCGGCCGACGTATCGTTGGTGACGAAAACGGGGTGGAACCCGGCGCGCTCGACATACCCGGCGATCTCGCGACGCTTGATGACCTTCTTCTGGTCGTCGGCGAGGGGCAGCCCCTTGCGTGCTCCTATCGGCCCCGCGAGGTCGGTCGCCCCGAAGGAGAGTCCCACTTGCGCGATTTCCAGTCCGAGCACGCCGAAGTCGAGGACTATCGATTGCCCGATGGGCCCGGTCAAGCGCAAGACCGCGATGCCCCGGAGAAGTGCCGTCCCCCGCGCCGCCTCGCGCTCGCCCAGCACCGTGACGATGGCGTTCGCCGACGGGGCGAAAGGAACGAAGATGCGCGTCTCCGGGCTGCATTCACGGCGGCGCGCGATGTCGGCAGCGGCGCCGAGCGCGAGGATGTCGGCGGACGCAAGAAGCTCGACCACCGCGTCGTCGTCGGGGACCTCACCGCACTCGCGGCGAGCGAGCACGGCTCCGAGGCCCGCCCGATCGAGCGACGCGAGAACGAGCTTCGACATCATCGTGACTCCTGTTGCAAGCGATCCGCCGTGGCCATCTCGTTGGCGGCCTGCGCGCCCCAGCGGCGCACGAGGTCGTGCTCGACGCCCAGATGGTCGAGCACCCGCCCCACCACCGTGTCCACCGCGTCACCGAGGGTGCGCGGTTGGCCGTAGAACGAGGGGCAGGCGGGGAGCACGAGCGCGCCGGCCCGCGCCAGAGCGACGAGGTTTTCGAGGTGGATCACCGACATGGGCGTCTCGCGCGGGACGACGATGAGCGTGCGCCGCTCCTTCAACATCACGTCGGCCGCACGGGTGAGGAGTGACTCGCCCGTTCCGTGCGCGATGCGACCCGCCGCGCTCATCGAACAGGGGACCACGACCATGCCGTGCCACCCCGCGCTTCCGCTCGCGAAGGGCGCCCCGAAATCGCCGGGGGCGTGCACCGCGATGCCGAGGTCTTCCGGCGCGCCTCCGCACTCGAGGCCCCACACCGTGCGCGCCGTCGGACTGAGGACGCAGCCGATCTCGACATCGCCGTGCTCGCGCGCGCGCTCGGCGAGGAGCGCGAGCAGGCGCCGCGCGTAGGGCGCGCCCGACGCGCCGGTAACTCCGACCACGATCTTGCGCCGGCCGAACCCACTCATCGGGGCACCTCCGCCCGCACGATCGACGCGATCCCGAGCGATACGTCGCGGCCGCGCACCGCGCCAAACCCCGCCCCCTCGACTAGCGCTTCGAACGCGGCGCGGCTTTTCATTCCTTGCATTGAGGCGACTAGATATTGATATGCCTCTTCGTCGCCCGCCACCGCCTTGCCGATGAGCGGAATGACGCTCTCCGCGTAGAAAGTGTGAAGGGCGCGGCTGGCCAGACGCTCAGGCCTGAAAAACTCCAGGACCACCAGGATGCCTCCCGGGGCGAGCACCCGGCGCGACTCCGCCAGTGCTTTTTCGAGATTGGCGACGTTGCGCATCCCGAAACCACACACGATTCCGGCAAAGGACGCGTCGCCAAAAGGAAGCGCGGTAGCATCGCCGACGACGACCTCGGTGCGCGGTGCCACGCCGCGCGCCTTCCCCTTGGCGAGCATGGCCGCGGAGAAATCGGCTGCCACGATGCGGCGGGCGGGGTGCGCCTTTTCCAGCAAGGAAGCCAGGTCGAGCGTCCCCGCGCAGAGGTCGAGCAGCGCTCCTGGCGGCGCCTTTTCGAGCTCGGCCACCGCCGTCTTGCGCCACGACGTGTCGATACCCGCCGACAGCAGGCGGTTCATCAGGTCGTAACGCCCCGCGATGCGGTCGAACATGTTGCGCACGGCTTCGCCGTGGTGGTGCTCGGCGCCGGTGCGCTCGGCGAAGGTAGAGATGGGACCGTGCTTCATCCCGCCTTTTCCACGGCGCTGGCAATGCGTTCGATCACGCCGCGCAGCAGACTCCCTGCGCCCGGAGTGCCGTTTCCATTCGCGCCGCCGCGATGATCGGCGTCCCCGCGGATCCCGAGCTCGGCGAGGAGAGCGTCGGCGCGCGCGGCGACGTCCGGCGAGAACCGGCAGACCTCTGGCCACTCGCGACGGTACCCTTCCTCTTGCCATTTGCGCGTCGCGTCGATGCAAATCTTGCCGCCGAAGAGCGCCTGGTTCGCGCCATGGTCGAGTTGATCGATCGGTCCCTCGACGAACGAAATGTCGCGCTTGGGGTCGAGGTTGGCGAGCGCGCGCCACACGACCTCCGGCAGCTTCTGGACGTCCACATCGTCGTCGAACACGACGATGACCTTGGAGAACATCATCTGGCCCGCCCCCCACAGCCCGTGCGCGACGCGCGCCGCGTGAAATGGGTACTGCTTCTTGATGCTCACCAGCACAAGGTTGTGAAACGCTCCTTCCACCGGCAAGTTCATGTCGACGATCTCGGGGAAGAGCATCCGGATCATGGGAAGGAAGATGCGTTCGGTGGCCTTGCCGAGCCACGCGTCTTCCATGGGCGGAGGCCCGACGATGGTGGCGGGATACATCGCGTCCGAACGGTGCGTCAACGCGGTCAGGTGGAACACGGGGCAGGGGGTGATGGGGGTGTAGTACCCGGTGTGGTCGCCAAACGGCCCTTCGTCACACGGCGCCTCGAAGGGATCGACGTAACCCTCGAGCACGAAATCGGAATCGTCGGGTACTTCCAAGTTCACGCTCACGCAGTCGACCAGCTTGACGGCTTGTTTGCGCAAGAACCCCGCCAGCATGAATTCGTCGAGCCCGTCGGGAAGGGGCGCCGTCGCGGCGTAGGTGAGCGCGGGATCTCCGCCGAGCGCCACCGCGACTTCGAGGCGCTTGATCCCCAGCTCGCGCGCGCGCCGAAAATGTCGTGCGCCTGTCTTGTGCACTTGCCAGTGCATCGCGGTCTCGCGCGGGCCGCGCACCTGCATGCGGTAGCAGCCGACGTTGCGCGCTCCCGATTCGGGGTCGCGGGTGATGACGAGGGGGAGCGTGATGAACGGTCCGCCGTCTTTCGGCCAGGTGGTCAAAACGGGGAGCTGCCCGAGATCGATGTCGTTGCCGCGCAGGACGACGTCCTGGCAGCGCCCCTCGGCGGCGCGCCGCGGTGGAATGCTGGCCAGCTCGGGCAAGAGCGTCAAAAAGCGAGCGAAATCGCCGAGCGTAGCCCCCGGCCGCGCTTGCAAGAGCCGCTCGATCTCACGCGCCGGCGCCTCGAGATCGGGCTGCGAAAGCGCCGCCGCCATGCGCGACGGCGAGCCGAAAGCATTAATCAGCAGCGGAAACGGCGACTTTCCGACTTTTTCGAAGAGCAGCGCCGGGCCGCCGAGCTTCATGACCTGGTCGGCCGCGGCCCCCACTTCGAGGTACGGGTCGACGGGCCGACGCACCCGTACGAGCTCCCCGCGCTGTTCCAAGGTCCGAGCAAAGTCGGCCATCGAGGCGTAAGGCATGGGCGGCGCTCGTTTCGTTCAAAAGAATTTGAACGAACGGGTTGTAGAAGCGGGAGAGGGTGGGGTCAAGGTCCCCAGGGCCCGCCGCGGATTCGCTCCCCCGATGTGGTACCGTCCCCCTCCCATGCGAGCCGTCCGCTGTCACGAGCTCATCGGACCCGCCGGCCTGCGGGTCGATGAAATACCCGATCCCATCGCCGGCCCGGGCGAGGTCGTCATCGACGTTCACGCGATGGGCGTGAACTTTCCCGACGTTCTCGTCACCTATGGCCGTTACCAATTCAAAGCGGACCCGCCTTTTGTCCCAGGCGGGGAACTGGCCGGCGTGGTGAGCGCGGTGGGGGACGGGGTAACGGGACTCGCGCAAGGGGACCGCGTTGCCGCGACGATGCTCTCGGGAGCCTTCGCCGAGCGCGTCGCCGTCGCGGCTCCCATGGTCTCCAAGCTGCCCGCCTCCGTCCCTTTCGAGACGGGGGCCGCACTTCTGCTGACGTACGCGACCACCATGCACGCCCTGGTCGATCGCGGCCGGCTGCGAGAGGGTGAAACGCTCTTGGTGCTCGGCGCAGCAGGAGGCGTAGGGACCGCTGCCCTCGAGGTCGGAAAATGTCTCGGAGCGCGCGTCATCGCGGCCGCGTCGACACCCGAAAAACTCGCGTACTGCCGTGAGCACGGTGCGGACGCGGTCATCGACTACAAGACCGAGGATCTCAAGGACCGCGCCAAGGCGCTCTCCGGCGGCGGCGTCAACGTCATCTACGATGCGGTCGGCGGCGATGCCACCGAAGCCGCGCTGCGCGCGATGGCCTGGGGCGGGAGGCATCTCGTGATTGGCTTCGCGTCGGGGTCCATCCCCAAAGTGCCGGCCAACCTCCTTCTCCTCAAGAGCTGCGATCTGGTGGGCGTCTTCTGGGGCGCGTTCGCGCAGCGGAGCCCGGCCGAAAATCGCGCCCACATCGACCGTTTGCTGGCCTGGCTCGTCGAAGGGCGCATCCACCCTCACGTCGATGCGATCCTGCCGTTTTCGCGCGCGCGCGAAGCGCTGGAGAGGCTAGAGCGCCGCGAGGTCAAGGGCAAGATGGTGCTCATTCCGGGGCCGCTCGGGTAAACGGCACGGCTCCGACGGACCCAGGGGTGGCGCGCTGCGCCGCTGGGCCCTAGGTAAGGAGGATGAAACCCGGCGATCACCCCGATTTCTATCGCTTCGCCCCTCCCCCCGGAACGTCGCGCGAGAGCACCATCCGGCTCGATGCCGACGGGAAATTCTGGCACGACGGCGAGCGTGTCGATCACCCGGCCCTCGAAAAGGCGCTGCACAGCTGGATCGCGCTGCACCCCGACGACGGGCGATTCATGCTGACCAACGGCTACGACTGGACCTACTTCCAGGTCGACGACGCGCCCTACACGGTGCGCGCGCTGCGCGTTGCGCCGGAGGGGGTGACGCTCGTGCTCTCCGATGAAAGCGAAGAGCCGCTCGCGCCCGAGACGCTCCACGTCGGGGCGAAAGACGCGCTCTATGCAAAGGTCAAGGGAGGGCGATTCGCGGCGCGCTTCTCGCGCCACGCTCAGACCGCGCTGGCACCGATCCTTCACGAGGACAAACCGGGCGCCCTTCGTCTCACGGTGGGTGGCCGCGAGTATCCCGTCGGTTGACCGTCGTCCTACGGTCGGTCGAGGTCGCTGTCCAAGGCGTGCCGCGCCGTTGTATCCTCGGCGACCCATGCGCGTGCTCGTCGTCGACCCTTTTCCGGAAAGCGCACTCGCCGAATTGCGGGCGCTCGGCCTCGACGTCGAACACCGGACCGGCCTCGACGAAGCCGCACTCGTCGCGGCGGCGCGGGACGCGGGCATCCTCGTCGTTCGCTCGACGCCGGTGTCCGCCAAGGTCATCCAGGCTGCCGCGCGTTTGAACCTCATCGTGCGCGCCGGCGCGGGCGTCAACACCATCGACGTGCGCGCGGCGAGCGCGCGCGCCATCTACGTCGCCAACTGCCCCGGTAAGAACGCCACCGCGGTGGCCGAGCTCACGATGGGTCTCATCCTCGCGCTCGATCGGCGTATCTCCGATGCCATGGCCGAGCTGCGCGCGGGAAAGTGGAACAAGAAGGAGTTCAGCAAGGCCGCGGGCATCCACGGCCGCAGCATCGGGATCGCGGGGATGGGGTCGATTGGACGCGAGGTGCTGGCGCGGGCGCACGCCTTTGGCCTCGTGGCCCATGCCTGGTCGCGCAGCTTGACCCCTTCGAGCGCCGAGGAGCTGGGCGTTGCCTACGCGAGCTCGCTCGAGCAACTGGCGTCACGGGTCGACATTCTGACCTTGCACCTTCCCCTCGGGAGCGCGACCAAGAACATCGTTGGCCGCGATGTCATCGACGCCATGAAGGAGGGCGCCATGCTCATCAACACCTCGCGCGCCGAGATCGTCGACGAGGCAGCGCTGCGTGCCGCGGTGACCAAGAAGAAGCTTCGCGTCGGCGTGGACGTCCTGGAGGGAGAGCCGTCGGTCGGCGAAGCCGCGTTCAGCTCGCCGCTCGTCGCCTTGCCGGGCGTCGTGGCCACGCCGCACATCGGCGCTTCGACCGATCAAGCGCAGTCGGCCATCGCGGGCGAGACGGTGCGCATCGTACGCTCGTTTCTTGCCGAAGGGATGGTACCCAACGTCGTCAACATCAGCGCCACTTCCCCGGCGCGATCGCAGCTCGTCGTCCGACACCTCGATCGCGTGGGCGTGCTCGCCAACGTGCTGGCGGTCATCAAGCGCCACCAGATCAACGTCGAGGAGGTCTCCAACACCATCTTCGAAGGCGCAGAAGCGGCATGCGCCAAGATGCGCCTCGCCGACCGCCCGACCGACGATTGCCTGACGGAGCTCGGCGCGATCGGCGATGTGCTTCACGTCGACTGCGTGTCGCTCGGCTGACCCCTTTTCGTTCACTTCGAGCGGCGCGGCTGCGCGGCCAGGGTGTTTCGCGAGCGGCCGTCAATCGGAGGGCGCGAACATGGTCACGGTCGATTCATCGGGATCGGCGCGGGCGCGCGGCAGCCGCTGGTTTCCCCGCGTCGGCGGATGCACCCGCCTCTTGTGCAGCGGTCGCGGCGAGGGCGGCGCGTTCACGTTCCGTGGCTTCGAGCCGGCGCTGGTTCTCGGCTTCGATCGAGGCCGAGGCATTGGCTCTCGCTTCGAGAACGAGCCGATTGGCCTCCTCGGTGCGCGTCCACACGAACAGACCGAGCCCTCCCACCGCGAGGGACGCGCCGAGAACGACGCCCGCCATCATGCGGGTGCGGCTCGAGGTGGGCGGAGGAGGGATCGTGACGTGATCATGGATCGACACCAGCGAAGGTCGGATCCGATACTGAAATGCGTCGCTCCCTTGGGCCGCGAGCTCGTCGAGGCGTCGCAGTGCTTCGCGCGCTTGCGTGGCCGAAGCGAAACGTTGCAGCGGATCGCGGTGGCAGGCCGTGGCAAACCAGACGTCGAACCCGTTGGGGAGGCCGCCTCGCTCCATCGACGGCACCGGAAGCGGCGACACGCAGACCTTGATCACGATGTCGCCGATGGCGTCGCCCTCGAAAGGAACTTTGCCGACCATCGCTTTGTAGGCGCAGGCGCCGAGCGACCAAACGTCCGATCGTGGCCCGACCGGCGCTGATCCGGTGAGCGCCTCCGGCGCCATGTAATGGGGCGTTCCGACCACGGCGCCGGCGTGGGTGGCACCCCCGCTCGCCGACGTCTCGTCGCTGAGGACCTTGGCGATTCCGAAATCGACGAGCTTCACCGTGTAGCCGTAGGGTTTGGCGTCGAGGTCGGTGGCCAGCATGATGTTGTCGGGCTTGAGATCGCGGTGCACCACCCCCGCCCGGTGCGCGGTCTCCAGTGCACGCGCCGCCTGTTCGATGATGGCGATCACCTCCGGCGGGGGGAGCGCGCCGCGCTTCTCGATGACGGACTCGAGACTATGCCCCTCGAGAAATTCCATCACGATGTAGGGTTGCTCGGTCTCGCTGACGCCGTGGTCGTAGACCTGCGCGACGTGACGCGACTTCAGCCTTGCCGCCGCCTTGGCCTCGGTATCGAAGCGCCGCCGCGCTTGAGCGCTGCGCGCGAGCTCAGGGTGGATGAATTTGACGGCAACCGCGTGCCCGAGCGTGGTGTGCGTCGCGAACCAGACCGACCCCATCGCTCCGCGCCCGAGAACGCGCTCCACGCGGTATTTGCCGGCGACGATGATGCCGGTGAGGTCGAGCGGCGGTGGGGGAGGGGGGGTGGTGGTCACCGGCCGCTGATCCAGGCGAGGACGAGGACGGCCACGAGCAGGGCCACCAAAGGGCCGGCCACCCAGGTCGCCACGGTGAGCCAGGCTCGCCGCAGCGAGCGCCCTCCCCGACCCTCGCAACCGATGCAAATCGCGTAAATTCGAGCCCCACCTTCGGTAAGTACGGAGCAATCGCCGCACACCGGTGCGTCGCACCGCGCGCAGGGCCCTACCGCCTGGCGGCCACAGTGGACGCAGCGGGCGTCCGGTTCCTCGCCGTGGAGCGCGAGCTCGGAGGTCACCCGCCGGAGCCTAGCATTCTCCTAGAAAAATCGCGGCTTCCCGCGCGGCAGAGCCCGCCAGGAAGCCTCTGCATGGCGGCGGTTGCGCGCGGAGCGGGCGGCGTGTAAATAGTCGCCAGAGCTTCGGGTGGACCATGTGCGGGCCCCCTTACAAGGGTCCGTTTTTTTTCGTCTCGCTGGTCCCGGGCAGCTGGTTGTCGCCCCCTCGCGAGACGGGGACTGGGAAATGGTGCAGGTATTCGCGGAAAAATTGCAGGGAATTCATCGCGCCCCTCTCGAGGCGGCGATAGCCCCTGTTTTGTCCGCGCATGGCGTGGGAAGCGCGGAGGTCTCGTACCAAATGGAGCCGAGTGGGTGGGTGCTGAGGGTCACGGTCGAAACGCTCGGCCATGGCACGGACGGAGCGCCTGCGGCCCCCGTGATGGGGTCCGATCCCATCGATCTCGGCTTTCTTGCCGAGATTTCCCGCGATCTTTCTTCCGCGCTCGATGTCGCCGACATCATCCCCAACCGCTACCAGCTCGAGGTAAGCTCGCCGGGGCTCGAGCGCCCGCTCCGGTCGCCTCGGGACTACGAGCGGGCCGTCGGGCAACTTGCCAAGGTCCGCCTAGTCGAACCTGCCCCCGATGGGCAACGCGTCCTGCGCGGGCGCATCCTCGAAGCCGCCAGCGCGTCGGTGTCGATGGATGTGGACGGCAAGACGGTCATCACCCCACTTACCAACGTCGAACGCGCACACCTCATTTTCGAGCTTCCGGCGCAACCCAAGCGCAGCCACGCGAAGCCGGGCAAACAAAAGAGACACTGAGAGGCATACCGTCATGGCCACACAAGCCGCCGCGTCCGGTACCGAAACCAACCTTGGCTTCATTTTGGAGCAGGTCGCGAAAGAAAAGGGGATCGATAAAAAGATCCTCGTCGACACCATCGAAGCCGCCATTCTGAAGGCCGCGCAGAGCGCGTTCGGTCCGACGCGCGAGCTCGAGGCGCGTTTCAGCGAAGAAACCGGCCAAGTCGACCTCTTTCAATACATGACCGTGGTGGAGAAGGTCACCGAGCCCGAGCGCGAGATCGCCTTCGAAGACGCCAAACGCCGCGGGCTCGAAGCCGAGCTCGGCGAGGAGCTCGGGTTTCAAGTCTTCTGGCGCCTCGAAGACACCGAGAAGGCGCGCGCCCAGGACAAGGAGTTCGGCGATCTGCTCAAACTGAAGCAAGCGCGCAGCGCCTTCGGCCGCATCGCCGCGCAAACGGCGAAGCAGGTGCTCCTCCAGCGCGTCCGCGACGCCGAGCGCGATCTCATCTTCAACGAGTACAAGGACCGCAAGGGTCAGCTCATCCGCGGCATCGTGCGGCGCTTCGAGAAGGGCAACAACATCATCGTCGATCTCGGCAAGACCGAAGGCGTACTCCCGTTCCGCGAGCAGACACCGCGCGAGACGTATCGGCCGGGCGATCGCATCGTCGCCTACGTGCGCGACATCGATCGCGAGGCACGCGGTCCGCAGATCATCCTCTCGCGTTCCGACCCCAAGCTGGTGGAGAAGCTCTTCGAATCGGAGGTGCCCGAGATCTACGAAGGAATCGTGCGCATCGTGGCGGTCGCGCGCGAGCCGGGGGCGCGCTCCAAGATCGCCGTGACGTCGCGTGACGCCGACGTCGATCCGGTCGGCGCTTGCGTCGGGATGAAGGGCTCGCGCGTGCAGGCGGTGGTGCAGGAGCTGCGCGGCGAGAAGATCGACATCGTGCCGTTCGATCGTGACCCCGCCCGCTACGTCATCGCTGCCATCCAGCCGGCGGAGGTGCACAAGGTCATCGTCGACGAGGGCGACGGGCGGATGGAGCTCGTCGTTCCCGACGAGAAGCTGTCGCTCGCCATCGGACGCAAGGGCCAAAACGTGCGCCTCGCCGCCCAGCTCACCGGCTGGAAGCTCGACATCATCAGCGAGTCCAAATTCAAGCAAATGGAAGAGGAATCGATCACGGCGCTTTCGCTCATCGACGGCGTAGACGACAACATCGCCAAGGCCATGTACCGCCTCGGTTTCCGCGCTCTCGAAGAAGTGGCGGAAGCGGGCGTCGAGGAGCTCGCCGCCATTCAGGGCGTCGGAAATCAGGAAACGGCCGCCAAGCTCAAGGAGAGCGCAGAAGCGACGATGGAGCGCCTCCGCCAGGAGCGCATCCAAGCCGCCAGCCAAAAGACCGAACCGCTCACCGATCGGGAGCGCCTGCTCTTCGTGCGCGGCGTCGGGGAGCGCACCATTCAGCTCCTCGAAGAGGCCGGCTTCAAGAGCGTGGACGACGTGCTCCGCGAAGACGAAGACAAGCTCGCCATCAAGACCGGGCTCGGCATCAAGAAGGCCCGCGCCATCAAACAAGGGGCGCAATCGTTCCTCGAGAACGAGCACAAGGTCCTCGAGCAGGCCCGGGCCGAAGCCAAAAAGAGCATGAAAGCCCCTGCGCCCGGGTCGACACCGCCGGGTGAGGGCGACCCGACGAGGGAGCAAGCCGCACGGTGATGACCGCTACCCCCAACCACCCTGACGACGGCCAAGCAGCCGTCGTGCCTCGCGAGCTCGGTAAGAAGAGCACGCGGACGTGTGTCGGCTGCGGGCGAACCGAAGCGCCCGAAGACATGGTGAGGCTCGTCGTCTCGCCAGAAGGCGAGGTCGCGGTCGACCTGGCGGGAGGCCATTTCGGTCGCGGTGCGCACCTGCATGCGTCCCCGCGCTGTCTCGTCGCGGCGCCGCGCGGGTTAGCGCGGAGCTTTCGGCGCCCCATCGCCGTGACGCCGCAAGCGCTCGCGTCGACCATCGTCGCCGCCGCCGATCGGCGCGCGCGGGGGTTGCTCTCGTCGGCGATTCGATCGGAATGGATCGAGATCGGCGCCGACCGGGCAGGCAAGGCGTTCGAGAGCGGCAACGCGTATCTCCTGGTGGTGGCGCGCGATGCGGCGGCGGGAGCGTCGACCGGTCCCGTCCTGCGCGCCATTGCGGACGGCGCGGCCGTGGCGTGGGGCACGAAAGCGGAGCTCGGGGCATTGGTCGGAAAATCGGAGGTAGCTGTCTTAGGGGTCACGTCGAAGCGGCTCGCCGTCGCCTTGCGAACGGTGGTGAGAACGGCCAGCAGCGTTGCAGAGAACGGCAAGGCCCCCGAGCTACGGCTCGAGGGAGCGAGGGCGGCGGAGGATTGATGAGCAAGGTCCGGATTTACGAAGTCGCAAAAGAGCTTGGAATGGAGCAGAAGGCGCTCGTCGCCCTGGTCCAGTCGATGGGTTTCGCTGACGTTCGCAACCACATGAGCTCGGTCGAGCCTGAGCTCGTCGAGCGTGTGCGCCGTCACATCGAAAAGCAAAAAAGCTCCTCCATCGTCGAAGAGCGCATTCGGCCGACGGTGGTCAAGCGCCGCGCGGTCGGACGTCCCGACAAGCCGGAGGCCCCGGTCTCCGAAGGGCCGGCCGCCATGCATGTCCCCAGCTCACGTCCTTCGGTGCGGTCGGTCTCGCCGACGCCGGCCGCCGAGCCGTCGCCCCCGAGCGAGGCGGCGCCCGTCCACATGCGGGACGCGGCGGAGTCGTTGCCCCCTATCGAGACCGGCGCAGCGCAGGCTCCCAGCGTCCCCGAGCGGCGCCCGAGCTCGCCCCGCCTGCCGACATCCCGGCCTTCCGCGCCGACGCCGCTCGCCGAACCGCCGCGTCCGACGGACGATGTCGGCGCGCCAGCGGTCTTCTCGCCGCCCGAGCCGATTCCCAGCGCCCCGTTGCGAGATCCGGTGGCCGCGCAAGCTCCCGAGCCCGATGTGAGCGCGCCGCCTGCCGCCGCAGCATCGAGCGAGGGGGACGCCGCGGCGCCCACGCGTACGCCGCGTCCATCGAGCCCACCGCGCACGGGCATCGAGACATGGGCCGGCCGGCCCGGGGTTCCCATGCCTGCGCCCGCGGCGCGCGCCGCGGGCGCTCCCGTGCCACGCCGTGTCCAATACGACCCCCGCACGACCGCTGCCGCCGGGACCGCGCCGCGGCGGGACATGCGTTCTGGAGGTGCCATGCCGGGCCGACCCATGGGTCGGCCGGGCGGCGTCGGGATGCGACGCGGCCCCGGGGGCGCCCCCGCGGCGCGCCGACCCGCTGCCGCCGTTTCGACGCAGGAGATGTCGGCGCACAAGAAGGTCATCAAGATCGAGGAAAACATCTCGCTGCAGACGCTCGCCTCGCGCATGAGCCTCAAGGCGACGGAAGTGCTGCTCAAGCTTCTTTCGCTCGGCATGACGGGCGTCAACATCAACTCCACGCTCGACGCCGACACCGCCAAGCTTCTCGCCAGCGAATTCGGTTGGGACGTCGAAGACGTCGCGGTCACCGAGGAAGAAGCCATCCAAGAGGCCCGCAAGAGCGACGACGACAAGAGCGACGAGACACGTGAATCGCGCCCTCCCATCGTCACCGTGATGGGGCACGTCGACCACGGCAAGACGTCCCTCCTCGACAAGATCCGCACCTCGGAAGTCGCGGCCGGCGAGGCTGGCGGCATCACCCAGCACATCGGTGCCTACCGTGTGCAGACGCCGAAGGGGATGGTCACCTTCCTCGACACGCCGGGCCACGAAGCCTTTACGCAGATGCGCGCCCGCGGCGCACAGGTGACGGACATCGTCATTCTCGTCGTTGCCGCCGACGACGGCGTCATGCCGCAAACCAAGGAAGCCGTCGCGCACGCCAAGAGCGCGGGCGTGCCGATCATCGTCGCGGTGAACAAGATCGACAAGCCGGGCGCCGAGACGGAGCGCGTCAAGCGCGAGCTCGTCGACCTCGGCCTTCAGCCCGAAGAATGGGGCGGCGAGACGATCTTCTGCGAAGTGAGCGCCAAGACCGGTGCCGGCATCGAGCACCTCTTGGAAATGGTGTCCTTGCAGGCGGAGATCCTCGAGCTCAAGGCGAGCCCGCTGCAGCCCGCGACGGGCACGGTTATCGAAGCACTTCTCGATCGCGGGAAGGGTCCCGTGGCCCGCGTGCTCGTCACCGACGGCACGCTGCACGTCGGCGACATCATGATCGCCGGCCCAGCGTGGGGCAAAGTGCGCGCCATGACCGACGAACATGGTCGGAACGTGTCCGAAGCCGGCCCCTCCACCCCCGTCGAGCTCCTCGGACTCGCCGACGTCCCCAATGCTGGCGATCCGCTCCACATCGTCAAGGACGCCAAGCGAGCGCAGGAGATCGCCGACACCCGCAAGTCCAAGGTCAAGAACCTCGTTCCCGCCAGTGCCAAGGTCTCGCTCGAGGATCTCGCCAAGCGAATGGCCGAAGCCGATCAGCTCGAGCTCCGGCTCGTCATCAAGGCCGACGTCCAGGGCTCCGTCGAAGCGGTGGCCGACGCGCTCGCCAAGCTGTCCACCGACAAGGTGCGGGTGGCCATCATCCACGCCGGCGTCGGTGCCATCACGGAGGGGGACATCAACCTCGCCGTCGCATCCAAGGCCATCGTCATCGGCTTCGGCGTCCGACCGGCCGGCAAAGCAGCGGCGCTCGCCGAAAGCGAAGGGGTGGAGATCCGCCTTTACAACATCATCTACAACGCGGTCGACGACGTGAGAAAGGCCATGGCCGGCCTGCTCGCTCCCACGCTGGTCGAGAAGGCCCTCGGCAAGGCCGAGGTCCGCCAGGTGTTCAAAGTGGGCAAGGTGGGCGCCATCGCGGGGTGCATGGTCACCGATGGGTCGATCAAGCGCTCGGGCCGGGCGCGGGTGGTGCGCGACGCGGTCCAGGTGTGGGAAGGCAAGATCGGCGGCCTGCGGCGTTTCAAGGACGACGTCGGTCACGTCGAACACGGCATGGAGTGCGGCATCATGCTGGACGGGTTTGCGGACGTGAAGCCCGCCGATTTCATCGAGTGCTACGAGATCGAAGAAGTCGCGGCGACCCTCTAACCGCTCCTCCCCGCAGTCCCTAGGCAGTTGCAGATCACGATCACCCTGATGTCGAGCCAACCCAACGTCAATGACGGCTCGGCCGTCAGAATCGTCCCATGCACGTCGGCGTGATGAGGCTGATCTTGGAGATTCCGGGCGCGCGCTCGCTCAAGGACAAGCGGCAGGTCGTGCGCTCGTTCAAGGAGCGGGTCAAATCGCGCGTGGCGGTGTCGATTGCCGAGGTGGGCCACCTCGACAAACTGCAACTCGCCACGTTCGGCGTGGCGGTCGTCTCGGGCGACGCCGCGGTCTGTGAGGAGATCCTCGGGCGCGTCACGTCGTTGGCGGGCACGCTCCCCAACGCCGTCTTGACCGATCGCGCCGTGGAGATCGTTCCTTTCGGCGACGAGGGGAGCGGCGTCGTGGGGGGTATCGAGCAGGCCGCCGGCAAATGGGAGGACGTCACCGAAGCCGACACGATTGACGACAGCGAAGAGCCGGACACCATCGACGATGGGCCGGACAGTCACCCAAAGGGCGGGAAGAAGTAAGCAACGCCGATGCAGAGCGTCACTCCGAAACGAGCGGTGCGCGTGGCCGAGCGTGTGCGTGAGGAAATCGCGCGCGCGCTGGTGCGCGATCTCGACGATCCGCGCCTCGCGCTGGCGGTCGTCATTCGCGTGGAAATGCCCGATGACCTCAGCGTGGCAAAGGTCATGGTCCGCCTCGCGACCGGGGGCGACGAGGAAGCTGCCCGCAAACGTTTGCTCGCGGGCCTCGCGGCCGCGTCGGGCATTTTGCGTAAACGCGTCGGTCAGAACGTCGGCCTGCGGCGCGCCCCCGAGCTACGCTTTCACTACGACGAAGGGCAGGATGCCTCGACCCGCGTCGAAGAACTGCTCGCCGAGATCGCTAGGCAGCGCTAGGAACCGAACGGCGTAGCCGTTCGGTTCCTAGCGCTGCCTAGCTCCACTCCCTGCGGGGGCTTCGCCCCCGCCCCTCCGGAGCAAGTCCGGAACAGGGCCCCACCCCCACCGTGCCTCCGGCACGGAGTGCGTTCAGCGGTGTGCGGCGAACGGCTGTTGCGTCGGAGCAAGTCCGGCACAGGGCCCCACCCCCGCCATGCCTCCGGCACGGGTGCGTTCAGCTGTCAGCAGCGAACGGCCATGACGTCGGGACTCGGGGCGCTAGGTCCTCGCGATGGCCGCCATGGTGTGCTCCTCTCCTCCCCGACTCCCTGTGAAATTCTCTGAGGCGTGGGAGAGGCGGGCTCGCGGCTGACGGCGCTGCCGGCACGGTGCCGGCAGCGTGCTGCCTTCAGAATGGCAATTTGGGCGTGTCGGGCTTGGATACGGCGGGCTTGGGTGCAGCAGGAGCGGGGGTGGGGGCGGACGACGTGCCGCCCTTGTTGCCGCCGCAACCTTTGTCCTGGTCCTTGATCATGAACTGCACGCGCCGGTTGCGTTCCTTGCCGGCGGGCGTGACGTTCGGCGAGATGGGGCGCTCCTGGCCGTAGCCCTGGGCGACGAGACGGCCGGGCTCGATCGAGTGCGCCAAGAGCCACTCGCGCACGGCATTGGCACGCTGATCGGAGAGCACCTTGTTGTGCTCCTTGGCACCGGTATTGTCGGTGTGCCCCTGAATCTCGATTTGCTTCAAGCAGGGGTTGCGGATCATGGCGTCGGCGATTTCTTCCAGGAGCCCCGTCGAATCGAGGCTGATCTTGGCGGAGTCGGTCTCGAAGTGGATCTGCCGCTTGATCTTGAGTTCATTGCCGGCAATCTCGACGTCTCCCTTCGCCGGCCGCTTGTGGAGGTTGAGGTCGGCGCGGGAGTCTTCGCGCGCTCGGACGTCGACGGTCTGCACGTGGAGCATGTACCCGTCGGCGTCGGCCTTGATGGTGACCGTGCCCGGTTGCAGGCCCTCCATCTTGAAGGCGCCCTTGGGGTCAGCGGTGATGGCGACTTCTTTGCCCTGCGTGTCGACGACGCGAATGGAGGCGCCGCCCACAGCGGCCTTGCTGTCGGAATCGGTGGCGGTACCGCTGATGCTCCCG
>DATHES010000035.1:0-26675 GCA_035318465.1 Polyangiaceae bacterium | reverse complement strand
CGAGCGGTTCAGGTGGCTGCGGCTTGGACGTTCAAAAGCTCGTCCCACCGAGTCCGAAGCGTGTATACGCGGGAAGACTGGATGAAGAAGCGAACGACCATCGCCGATCTGGCGAAGCTACTGGGGATAGACAAGTCGAGCATATCGCTCGCTTTGCGCGATAGCCCGAAGATGTCCCTCGCCACGCGGGCGCGGGTGCATCGCGTGGCGCGCGAGCAAAACTACATTCCGAACTGGGCCGCCAAGCAGCTCGCGGGATCGACCAGCCATGCCATTGGCTTGGTGATGCCCAGCGCCTTCGCGTGTTTCTCGCATCCTCGCGTCGTTCACACGATCCAGGCGCTGGCGCGCCTCGCTGCGGCGCGCGGGCTCACGCTGAACCTCATCGCCAACGAGCAGCTTGCGACATCGAAGGATCGGCCGCTCTTGCCACTGCACGCCGACGGTCTCTTGGTCTGGGGCGACGTGCCCGCTCCGTCGACGACTTGGTTCTCCAGCGCCTATGCGCGCCCTTCGATCGTTCTCGATCCGCATCATCCGACCTACGCGCGCTACGAGGGCAGCGCCATCCGCATTCGCAACAAGGAAGGCGCGAGCGCCGTCGTCCGCCACCTTTACGAGCGAGGAGCGCGGCACCTGACATTCGTGCAGGTGGTGACGGAGCATCTGAGCCACGAAGAGCGGTGGCGCGGCACCAAGCAAGCTTGGCTCGAGCACGCGTCGGCTGCGACGCTGCGCAAGCTCCTCATGGAGGAGCTCACCGACGAGGATCTGAAGAAGCTCGCCGCGCGGGGCAAGGCCGCCATTTTTTGCTCCAACGATCTGGGTGCCATGCAGGTCTGGCACCGCTTGCATCGTTTGGGGATCCGGGTCCCGCAGGACATCAAGCTCGCGGGGTTCGACGGCGACGAGTACGGGGCGTTGGTCGGCCTGACGACAGCGCTCTTCGATTCGGAAGCATTGGCGCAAAAGGCCTTCTCGGGCCTGGAGCGGCTCATCACCAAGGACACCGACAAATTCGGTCAGGAGTCGATTCCAATTACGCTGCGCATCGGCACGACCAGCTGAGCTTCGTGAAAACGCCGAGGAAGACCTCGCCTGGTGATTCGCTCGACCATGCAGAAATGCCGCGACTCAACCGGTCGAATTCGTTAGAATGCCGTGGCAGTGGTTGACACCGCGACCGCGGCGAGAGCGAAGATTGGACACTCGTTGCCTGAACCATCGCGTCGACCCACGACGCGCACGCCGCTGGGCGACGGCCAGGGTCACTTGGTTGGCGTGCGCAGCCTCGTTCTGGGCCTGCGGATCCGAGGGGAGCGATGTCACGGGCGGCCTGGACGCAGGCCAGGACGTGAGTGACGTGGTTAGCGCCGCTGACCAAGCGGCTGACGGCTCGAACGCGGATCGCGAGGTCGACGCGACGGTCGATCTGGCCGACGCGGTGGAAGATTCAGCGGTCGACGTGGGGGAGGCCCGCGTTGCCGACAGTGCGAGTGAAGCCGACGGTCGGGCGGCGACGGACGTCGACGCGAGCGTGAACGATGGTGAGGCAGGATCGAGCAGCAGCGATGGCCGCGTCGACGACAGCCGGTTCGACGAGCGGGGAGATGGCCCGGGCGACGGGGACGGCGGCCCGAGCGCTCCCGATGGGTCGGATTCGAGTCGGGACGCGCCGGGGGAGACGGCACAGCCGCCGTTCGATCCCAATGCCGTCCGATCGATCCTGACCAGGGTCGCCCAGTACCAGTTGTCGCTTTATCCGACGACGGCCAGCAACGATTGGATCGACTCCACCTTCTTTGCGGGCCTGATGGCGGCCTACCGAGCGACGCAGAATGCAGGCTTTCTCAGCGCCGCCAGGAACTGGGCCACCCAGCATCAATGGGACCTTCACCCATCGACGCAGGGCCCGCGCTTTGGCGACAACCAAACCTGTACGCAGACCTACCTCGAGATCTTTCTGCTCGACCCGATGCCATCGAACGCGATCATGTACCAGAAGGCCCAGGCGGCCTTCGATGCCATGATCGCGGCGCCGCAGCCGGGGCGGGTGGATTGGTGGTGGTGCGACGCGCTCTTCATGGCGCCGCCCGCGCTCACGCGGCTCGCCGTCGCGACGGGTCAGACCAAGTATTTCGATTTCATGAATACGATGTACTGGGACAGCAAGGCGTTCTTGTTCGCGCCGGCCCAGGGCCTCTTCTGGCGCGATGAGAAGTATTTCAACACGGAGACATTCTGGGCGCGCGGCAACGGGTGGGTCGTCGCCGGTCTTGCGCGCATCCTCGATGACTTGCCAGCGACCAACGCGCGGCGCGGCGATTACGTGCAGCTTCTGCAGACCATGCTTGGCGCGCTCGCCCCGCTGCAAGGCAGCGACGGCTTGTGGCGATCGGATCTGACGCACCCCACGGCGTTTCCGAATCCCGAGACCAGCGGAACCGGCTTTTTTACCTACGCCACGGCTTGGGCCGTCGGACACGGCGTCGTGCCACGCGACGTGTATCTGCCCATCGTGCAGAAGGCGTGGACGGGACTCGTCGGGAACGTCGACAACAACGGACGGCTCGGCTACGTGCAAAATACGGGCGAAAGACCGGCGGCGGCTGGGGCAACCGAGACGCACCCCTTTGGCGTAGGGGCCTTCCTTCTCGCCGGCAGCGAGATCTTGAAGTTGTGAACCGAGGGGGCCTGTTTCAGCGAAATCCGTAAAGCCGCAGCTTCGTCGGTGGGGGGATCGTCGCCCGCGGCATGTCTTGGTTGGACGCCAGCGTTTCCCAGCGCAAGAGGTAGCTGACGCCGTCCGTGCTTTCTCCGCTATCCGCGCACCATCGAACGATCATCCCCGGCGTCGTGGACTCGGGCTGGTCGAGTGCCCTGGGATAGGGAAGAGGCGGCGCGATCGTCGCCACGGCCCGCAGCGTCGTTTCGTCGAGTCGGAAGGCGCCCCAGCCTCCGTACTGCGCGTGGTACCAGGTTTGGGTGAGCGAACCGTCGGGTTGGACCTTCACTCCCTCGAGCTCGATCTGGAAGACGAGCGTTCCAGTGCCCGAAAAATCCCAGCGGTAATTCCAGCTCGACGTCGGGTAGGTCACCCATCGGCCGTTTTCGAAGCGGGCATTGTAAAGCTGGGTGTTCCCGTTGGCGTCGAACTTGTGGTACGCGACGACCGGGCGTTTCTGCGAGTCGAAGCCCACTTTCGTGTTGTTGTTGATCATTCCTCCGCGCTCGGGCACCGGATCGACGATGTCGCTCGTCGCCAGCGAGATGGGCAGCGTGAGCGGCTGTCCCCCGCCGGTCTGCCATGCGACGAGATCGTTCGTGCGCGCATAGGAGAGATCGTGGTTCGTCGCGGCGTCGGCGGTTTCCCGCCATACCCACACCAGATGAAAAAAGCCGTCTGGCCCCTTGAGCGGGCCCACCGGGTAGGCGTTGCGTGCGCCTTGGCCGTCGACGAGCGGCGTCGCGAGCAACCGTTTCCAGGTGCGGGTCGGGAGATCGTAGCTGTTGAAGACGTAGTTGCCGCTGCCGCTCACGCCATCGCGGTAGGCGAAGATCAAAGCACCCGCCGGGCCGCGGAAGAACTGCGGATAGGTGCAGCTCTGCTCGTTCGAGCCGACCATGGAGGGAACCTGAACGAAGCTGTGGATGTCGAGGGCCTGCGTCGTGCGAAAGTAGACGAGCGGCACCGAGTGCATGTTGCCGGCGACGTGGATGTAGCCGTCATCGTCGATGGCCATGGTGACGTAGTTGTGGCTGTCCCAACCGACGGAAGTGGGGAGCCTCACCAGATCCCAGGTGTCGCCCGCGAGCGCACGTCGAGCGACGGTCATCGCGCGTTGTGCGTCGTAAAAAGCAGCATACTGGCTGTCGCCACGCGTCAGCAGCGAGAACCCCACCGGATGACCGGACCAAACATCCGTGATGTCCAGCATTTTGACGACGATCGGCCCCGTCGCGCCATCGCCGGAAGCGCCGCCTTCTGCGTCGCGCGGGCCGGCGCTATCGCGGGACGACGCGTCGACTTCGGCGACGTCGGCAGCATCCGCGACGCCAGTGACGTCAGCGACATCGGTGACGGCACGCGAGTCCGGCGCGTCGCCACCGCCGCCGCTGCCCGTATCGCCGCCGTCACTCCCGCCGCCGTCGCTGCCCCCGCCGGTGCTCGTATCCCCATCCACACCGCGGTCGACCGACCCGCTGCCGTCTTGATCGAGGGGGCCCGTATCGCCGCCACCCTCGTCACCGTCCCCGCCGCTATCGCTCGTCGCGCCGCTATCGCTCGAAGCGTCGTCGGCGTCAGGCCCTGCCGTCGCCGATGAGGGCATGTTTGCGCTGCATCCAGCGAGCGTTGTCAGATCACCAACGGCGATGCCAAGCGCGAGAATGAAAGAAAATCGGCCCATCGACGTTGCCTCGGCATGGCCCTCGGCTCAGTTCTTCTTCATCTCGGTGAGCTTCGCCTTGAAGTCGGCCACATTCGTCTTGGTGATCACCTCGACGCCCGTATCGATCACCTTGTCCGCCGGAAGCGCGGCTTTGGCCGTCTCTCCCTTGGTGGCGAGTTCGTGCATCCACTTGCTCGACAAATAACCGAACTGAAACGGCTTCTGGACGACGGTGACCTGCAGCGTTCCGTTGGCGATTCCGCCGAGGGTGCCCTCTTCCTCGTCGAACACGGCCGCGAGCACTTTGCCTTTCTTGCCGAGGGCCTCGATGGCCGCAGCGATGGCGGGACCGTTGTACGACCACAGCCCGACCGCCATGCTGAGGTCCGGGTGGGCGTTGACGATGTCTTCGACGTTCGAACGCGCCTTGGCGCGGTCCGTGTTGTCCTCACGCTTGTCGACAATGGCGATCGCGTGCCCCGCGATCGCTTCCTCCACGCCGCGCAGACGTTCCTTGGCGTTGTCGGCGGAGAGGGTGCCCACGAAAACGGCGATCTTGCCTCCGCTCGGGAGCAGCTTGACGATCTCGCCGCCGAGCACCTTGCCAGCCTCGTAGTTGTTCGTTCCGATGTAGAGGAGGCGGTTCGACTTGGGCGCATCGGAATCGAACGTGATGAGCTTGGTCTTGACGGCCGCCTTGTTGATCACCGAAACCTGATCGTTGGGCGCGTTCACGCTGAGGGCGATGGCGTCGTACCCCTGACTGACGAGGTTCTCGAGGATCTGGTTTTGCTCCTCGGGCGTGCCGTTGGGCGGCATCTTGACGTCGACCTGGACCTTGCCTTCCTTTTCGTACCGATGGACACCGGCCGCTGCAATTTTCCAGAAGTCGCTTGCGTTGTTGGTCACGAAGGCGACCTTCATGATCTTGGCTGGCCCGCTCCCGCCCTTGTCGCACCCCCATGGGGCGATGACCGCCAGCGCGAGCATGACCAGCCCAGCCAACCGCGTGCACACACCCTCGTAGGTTTTCGTATTCACGGTGTCTCCTCCGTTTGAGGTCCCCAAAGCGAGAACAAATGGCTCATCTTTTTGCGAAAATCGGAGACTTTCGGCACTCCGGGCCAGCATCGGGAGCTCGCCCGAGCGCAGCAACGCGGGTCACGGCTCGGCGCCGAAAATGGACATTTTATTGAACCGAACTGGATGGGAGCTGGCACCTTACCTTTCGATTTCTTCCGCGCGAACTTCGCCTTCTACCGAGTGAGACGCAAGAGAGCAATTTCATCCATGCGCGCCTGACGCTGTCCTGGTAAGCGTCTCGTACCGAGCCCCCCGATGGTCAACGCTAGAGGAGATGCACGTCCATGCAGACCGCACTCGTTCGCGCCGCTCATGAAGAACGGCGCCGTGCCGCACGTACCTTGGGGGGCCCTTCGTTCCCCATCCGAAAGCGATCGTTTTTTCGAGTGGGAAGCGTTTGGACCTGGCCGGTCCTCCTTCCCCTCTTGGGTGCGTGCGGCGGATCACCGAGCGGGCCGCCCGCGGCTCCTCCAGGGGCGGCCCCAGCGGCGACCGACAATGCCCAACCGGCGGCTGCCGTGACGCCGAACCAACCTCCCCAGGCCGCCCCCGCGGCCGAACCGCCCCCCGCCAAGCCCGCCGCCATTGCGAAGACGAAGTACGGCACGGTCGACGGCAAAGACGTCGACCTCTACACGCTGACCAACGCCAAAGGTCTCGTGCTCAAGGTCGCGACCTACGGCACCATCGTCACCGAGCTCCTCGTCCCCGATCGCAATGGAAAGCTCGCGGACATCGTGCACGGCTATGAGAACCTCGAAGGGTATGTGAAAAAGAACCCCTATTTCGGGGCGACCGTCGGCCGCATCGCCAACCGCATCAAGGGCGCAAAGTTCACGCTCGAAGGCAAGACGTACACGCTGGCGGCCAACGACGGGGCAAATCATCTGCACGGTGGCAAGAAGGCCTGGGACAAGGTCGTTTGGAACGCCGAACCGAAGGAGACCGATCGCGGTCCCTCCATCAAGTTCACCTACGTCTCGAAGGATGGCGAGGAGGGCTACCCTGGCACGCTGACGGCGACGACGACGTACACCCTCACCAACGACAACGAGTTTCGTGTGGAGATGGAAGGTACGACCGACAAGACCACCATCGTGAACATGGCCCATCACACCTACTGGAACCTGGGGGGGACGGCGTCGGGAACCGTCGAAAGCCAGGAACTTACGCTCTTTGCGGACAAGTATACGCCCTACGCGCCGGGTCTGCCCCCCGACGGCAAGATCCTCCCCGTTGCCAAGACGCCATTCGACTTCACCACGGCCAAACCCATCGGCAAAGATTTGAAAGCCGTCGGCAATAAGCCCATCGGGTACGATCACAACTGGATCGTCAACGGCGACCCGCACAAGCTCAGGCCCGCCGCGCGCGTGAAGGATCCGAAATCGGGACGGGTCATGACGGTGGATACCGATCAACCGGGAATCCAATTTTACGCCGGCATTTTCTTGGATGGTTCCACGAGTGGAAAAGGTGTCACGCACCAGCAGTACTCGGCGTTCTGTTTGGAGTCGCAGAAGTTCCCCAACTCCATCAACGTCCCCGCCTGGCGGGACGAAGTCATCCTCAAGCCCGGACAAGTCTACAAGCACACCCTGATCCACAAATTCACGACGGAATAAGAATCGGACAACGCGTCGCCACCGCCGAGCCAAACCGACATGCGCGAAAGACTCCATTGGGGTGTCATCGGGACGGGAGGAATCGCCTCGGATTTCGCCGAGGCGCTGGACAGCTCGGAGCGCTGCCGGATCGTCAACGTCGTCGGCTCGTCGCTGCCCAAAGCGCGCGCTTTCGCCGACCGGTTCAGGGTTCCCAAAGCGGCTTCGACTTTGAGCGATCTCTTGGCCGATCCCGCCGTCGAAGCCGTCTACATCGCGACGCCGCATCCGTCTCACGAAGCGCAAGCTCTCGCCAGCATCGAGGCCGGCAAGCACGTGCTATGCGAAAAGCCGCTCACCATCGACGCGGCGAGTACGGCGCGCGTCATCGAGGCGGCGCGGCGGCGCGGCGTTTTCTTGATGGAAGCCTTCATGTACCGCTGCCACCCGTTGATGCGCGATCTCGTGCCGCGGCTGCAGGACGGCGTGATCGGGGCTTTGCGACACGTGCGAGCCGACTTCGCTTTTCGGGTGCCGCGCGTCGCTGATGGGCGGCTGTTCAATCCGGAGCTTGCCGGTGGCGGTATCTTGGATGTGGGTGGCTATCCCGTTTCATTTGCCCGCCTTCTGGCGGGCCTCGTCGAGCGACGGCCTTTCGCCGAGCCGGTGAAGGTGGACGCCGTCGGCGTCATCGGGCCCACGGGCGTCGACGAGTTCACCACCGCCCTTCTCACCTTCGGCTCTGGGTTTACGGCGGCGGTCACGGCGGGCGTCTACCACGACAGCGGTAGGACGGCGGTCATCTTCGGAGAAGACGGCAAGATCGTGATCGCCGACCCGTGGATTCCCGGTAGCGACCGACATGGGCTCGAAACCGGCTACACGATCTTGCGAGACGGACAGAAACCGGAGACAGTCGCCGTTCGCGCGACCCAAGCGACTTACGCCATCGAGGCCGAGTTCGTGGCCGACACACTGCCGAGCAACGAAGCCCCCTGGCCCGCCATGGGTTGGGACGACACCCTCGGAAACATGCGGGCGCTCGACGCCTGGCGCGCCGCGCTGCTCGCGGGGTCCCAGGGGGCACGTTCTTCGCGAAATTTGTGAGCTACCACCCCCTTTTCTTCACACTACCTTGATGGCGCCGTGGGGCCCTCGATCGGGGGCTTGCGCCTTTGGAATGCCGTATAGATTGAAAATGTTCAGCTCCAGGTTTTGGTTGTTCCTGCTGTTGTCGTTCGTCATTGCGAACCCGGCCGTCGCGGCCCGGGCGAAAGCGAACGGCCTGGTGCTCATCGTGGAGGGGAACGATCGCGAGACCCACCGCGACATCACCGATTCCATTCCTCGGGACATGCGGGTGCAACCTTCCGAGGACTTTCTGGCAGCTCTCGCCAATGAAGGCGTGACCGGGCCCGTCGGTGAGGCGTTGGTCAACCCGCGCACGCGCAAGGCGACGATCGTCGCCGTGCAGAAGGCCATGCGGGCCGCGGGCGCGGCCGCTGTTCTCTCCGTCCGAGCGAAGCGAAACAGAGCCGGCGCGAGGGACATGCACGTCGTCTTGCTGGTGACCACGCAAGCCGGCCCGATGATCGAAGAAGATTACACTTTGTCTCCCGGCGAAAAAGCGACGGCCCACGTCGGGCCGCTCCTGTCCGCCTCGCTCCCCGACCTCGCGCGATCGTCGAGCGCGCCCGAAGCAGCGAGCCCACCCGCCGCGGCCGCACCCCCGGTGGAGGCCCCAGCGTCGGGTACGTCCGCGGTCGTCGACGGTGATCGCGCCCCGGAGAAAAACAAACGCCCGCGCAAGAAAAAAGAGCCCGTCAAGGAGCCCGTCGAAGAAGCTTCCTCGGCCGCCAGCGACGAACCTGCCGACGAGCAGCCGGAACGCGATCGTGCCGCGACCCGCAAGCGCGCGACCTTTACGAACGCCACCGTGATCGGCGAGGCCGGCATCGGTGTCGCCCGCCGACAACTGCAGTACAGCGATCCATGGATAGGTCGACTCCGGCCTTATATCGCGCCTGGAATGGCCGTGTATTCCGTCGGTGCCGAGGTCTATCCAGCCGCGTCGACCAACATCGAGGTGCTCAAAGATGTCGGGCTGGTCGGTCGATACGCCGGTTCTCTCGGCGTCGAATCCACTGCCAGCGACGGGCAGAAGGTAACAGGTTCGTTCCAGCGTTACGCCTTGGGGTTGCGGGCGCGCATTCCGACGGGGGATCGGAAGACCATGCCGCTCATTGGTCTCGAGGCGACGTATGGAATCTGGAACTACGCTTTCACCGGGACCGATGAAGCCGTCGATGAGGCGCCCTCTGTCCAGTACAGGTACGTTCGCGCCGGCGCCGATGCACGCATTCCGTTCGGTGCCTGGACGGTCCTCGCCGGGGCCGGCTACATGAACATTTCGTCGGCCGGACTGCTCAGCGAACGCTTTCCCAACCTCACCGTCGCCGGCATCGACATACTCGGCGGCGGTACCTACGCGGTCATGCCGTCCATCGAGCTCCGTCTGCTCGTCACCTACGCGCGCTTCTTCTCGAGCGCCAATCCCGACCCCGACGCCGACTACGTCGCCGGAGGGACGCTCGATCAATACGTCATTGCCACGTTCGGTGCCGCGACTCTTTTTTAGGTGGAAAACTGATGAGCAGATTCTCGGTTGCAGTTGTCGTCATTGGTCTGGGTGCTTCGTCCATCGTCATGAGTGGTTGCGCCGGTGAGCTCACCGAAGAGCAGAAAGTACCGCGCGATCGCGACGGCGGCGGCAACATCGGCGGTTCTGGCGGCGCAGGTGGGTCCGTCGGCGGGAGCGGGGGAGCCACCGGTGGCAGCGGGGGAGCCACCGGCGGGAGCGGGGGAGCCACCGGCGGCAGCCCCGAGGCTTGTGTCTTGACGCTCATCAAAGATCCCAATCCATCCAAGGCCTGTGCCACGCTCGGCTGCCACTCGGGGAGCTCGCCCGCCGCTGGGTTCCTCTTCACCGAGGCCGTGGTTCGTCAGCCGAAGGATGAGCTCGTCGACAAACCCAACAAGGGGTACGGCGGTGTGATGCCCGGCTGTCTAGCCAACGTGGGCAAGCTCATCGACCGCGCGCAGCCGGAAAAGAGCATCCTTTACACCAAGGTGACGGCACAGCCGCCGTGCGGAAACAGGATGCCCGTCGGGATCGTGCTGGCCGACGCGGAGGTGGCCTGCATTCTCAACTGGGTCAAGAGCGTCGCGAGCGCCCCGTGAAAGATCGCGGGCCAGCCACGATGAGCCCCGCCGTACAGAGCGCAGGCCTCTCCTCCGTACGCGAGCTGGTCGAAGAACAGCGATTGTCCAATCTGAGCGCCCTTCCGCACTTCGATACGTTTGCGCAGCATCGTGAGCGGCTGACCGACGCGGTGAGCGCGCGGCATGTCCCGGGAGCGTCCGAGCGGCTTTGCGTCCTGGGGGCGGGCAATGCCTATGATCTGGATCTTTCCCGCTTGGCCACCGTCTTCCGCGAGATCCACCTCGTCGACATCGATGAAGCCGCGCTGACGGGAGCGTACGCTCGCCAAGATCCGGCGACGCAAGCGCGCCTCTTTCTTCATGCGCCGATCGATCTGTCTGGCTTATTCGATCACATCGAAGCTTGGCGGGAATTTCGCGTCACGCCCGACGAATTGGCCGCCTATCCCGATGTCGCTTCCTCACGCATCGTCGCCGCCCTCCCCGCCCCCTTCGACGTGGTCGTTTCGGCTTGTGTGTTGACGCAGCTGCAGCTCTCGGTGCTGAGCTTGCTGTCAGCTTCCCACGGCCTGTTCGAGGCATTGCGCCAGCTCCTCAACGTGATGCACCTTCGCACCTTGGCGAAGCTGCTCGTCCCCAACGGCCGGGCCCTGCTGGCGAGCGATCTCAGCTCGAACCTCCTCTTTCCGCTTTCCCCCGATACCACGGACCTACAGGGCGTCCTCGTCGACGTGCTGTGCGCTGGAAAATTCTTCTATGCAGCGCATCCCGATCTCCTGCACTGGGCGAGCCGCGAGGATCCCGTGCTGCGGCGCATCGCTAAACTTTCGGCGCCGGTCGACGTATGGCTATGGCAGAACGGCGCCGAGCGCACGTTTCTGGTTTACGCGTTGGAGCTCGAGCGTATTGTCTGAACGTTGAGTCATCGGCGTTAAGTGGCCGCGCGTCGATTCTTGAGCTATCGCGTGGCCTTCTTACCTCTTTTCCATGCCCTCTCTAGCTGACCGTTGGTCGCAGGGGGAGTCGGAGGAATGTTCATGACGTGCCGAGCGCAATTCCAGCTGCGATGTCGGTTGCTGTCGGGAGTGGCCGTGACCGCCTTGGCCCTCGCTACGGGCTGTGAAGGCTCGTTGGGGGAACCCATCGATCGATCGGGCGGGGGACCGACCGGGACCGGCCCGACTACCGGGGGGAGGACCACGGGCACAGGCACGACGACCGGCGGTACCACCACCGGCGTCGGCGGCGCGACCACCGGGGCCGGGGGTAGTACCACTGGAACCGGGGCCGGCGGGACCGGCACAGGCGGGGCCGGCGGGACCGGCACGGGCGGCGCGGGAGGAGCCGGCGGCACGGGAACCACGGCTTGCACCGGAGCGGACGCCCCGATCACCAAGAGGTTCATCCGGCTGACCTTCAACCAGATCGTGAACTCGATCGGCGCGCTGCTTGGCCCTGCCCTCGCCACCGCCGTTGCCACGGACAACAGCGTCCCGGATGCGACGGAGCGGTCGTTCCCGCCGCTCGCCAATCCGAGAGAGGGCACCGCCATCACCGACGCCACGTGGGGCAAAGGGGACGCCATCGCGACGCAGGTCGCGAAATACGTGTTCGACAACTTTGCCACCGTGACCGCCTGCGCAACGGCGACCGACGCGTGCGCCCAGCAGTTCATCGCAACCTTCGCCGAACGCGCCTACCGACGCCCCTTGGTCGCGGCAGAGACGACGTCGCTCACGCAGGTGTACACCGAAGTGAAGGCGGCTGGCGGCACCATCCAGGAGGGCGTCCAGTTCAGCGTGAGCTCCATCCTCGAGTCTCCGCAGTTTCTTTATCGCAGCGAATTCGGCACGGACTGGAAGGTGGCCGGTGCCCTCACCCCCTACGAGACGGCGAGCCAGCTCTCGTACTTCATTGCCGATGGTCCCCCCGATGCGCCGCTGCTCGATGCCGCCAAACAGAACAAGCTCGCCACGGCAGCGGACATCGACGCTCAGGCGACCCGACTGCTCGGCACGGCATCCGTGAAGCAGAACCTGCAGCAAGCGATGTTCGCGTACTTCGGCGCCGGCGCCGTGCTCGGCGTCGTGATGCCCGACAACCCGCAATTCACGCAGGGCGTCGCGGCTTCGATGTACCAAGAGACCACGCTCTTCATCAACAATACGCTCTGGGGTCCCAAGGTCACCGACCTCGTGACCTCGAGACGTACGTGGATCAACACGCAGCTCGCCTTCATTTACAACGTGCCGGCTCCGCCGGGCGCGACGGTCGACAACTTCGCCGCGCTGGATCTGCCGGATACGCGGGCAGGCATGCTCACCTCCCCGGGGTTTCTCGTTTCCCGATCGCGTCCTGACCTGCCCTCCATCGTCGGCCGCGGGCTTCTCGTCAATGCCACCGTCTTGTGCGGTGTCAACCCCGCGTTCAACCCCGACCTCGCGGACTTGATCAAGGACACCCAGACCATGCAGGCCAGTTGGACCGAGCGACAGAAGTCCGAGTACCGCATGAAGACACCGCAGTGCATGAGCTGCCACAGCGGCTTCGACCCTTACGGCCTGTCCCTCGGGAACTACGATAACCTCGCGCGCTTTCAGACGGCGGATGCACAAGGCCGACCCATCGATTCTTCGACGACCCTTCCCGTGAACGCGGGGGGGACCATGGTCAACAATGCCACCGACATGGCAACGCAGATTTCGACCAACGGCGCCTTCGTGTCCTGCGTGGCGAAAAATATGATCGTCTACGGACTGGCCGAACCAAGCGGCCTCTCCACCGAGAGTTGCGCGACGCGCACGGTGACCAACGCGTTCAAGGCGGGCACCGACCAGAGCTTCGCGGCGCTGGTGCGCATGGTCGCGGCCTCGATACCCCTCGGCACTCGTCTTCCCGGAAAGGCAATGTAAATGTCTACCTATCGGCTGGCCCGGCGTAATTTCATTGCAGGTCTCGGCGGTGCGTTCGGGCTCAAGATCATGCTGCGCAACCTCGAGGCCATGGCCCAGGGGGCCGTGTCACCCCCGCGGTTTCTCATGATGCATTTTCCGGTCGGCACCCAGGCGTTCCATTTCTTGCCCACCGGCTCGGGAACCAACTTCACCTTCTCCCGCATCCTGAAGCCGTTCGAGCCCCTCAAAGCCGAGACGATCATCCTGTACGGGTTGGCGGATCGCGCGGGAACGGTCTGCGGAGGTGGCCACGAAGCCGGCACGCCCCTGGCCACCACCGGCGCGCAAGTTCCCGGCTGTCGCGCCAACAACGGCGAGGCGGACGACGGCGTGGCGGGCGGGCCCTCGCTCGACCAAATCTTTCTCAAGAACGTTCCCAACCTGCAGCGGCCGGGCGTCGGCTACATCAATACCATTTGCGATGCGCGGGTCGATTCCCAAGAGACATCGACGCAATGCCTCTCGTACAGCTACACGATGAGGATGGTCCAGAATACGAGCGGCGGCCAAGTCAATGAAGCGACGCCGCTTCTGCCGACCCTCAAACCGGTCGATGCGTACAATGCCCTCTTCAGCGGCTTCGTGCCGGGAACCCCCGACGGGGGCACCGGGGGAGCCGTGCCCGATGCCGGCGTCAACACGGCGCTCGTCAAAACACTCAGGGAACGTAAGAGTGTTCTCGACTTCGCCATGCGCGAGCTGGCCCGCATCCAAACCTTGGCGCCCGGAGACCAGAAACCGAAAATCGAAGTCCACACCGATGCCATCCGCAAAATGGAGCAGGCGGTCAGTGGTCAACTCAACGCCATCGGCGACGGCGGTACCGGCGGCGGGGGCGGCAGCGTCAGCTGCACGAAGCCCGGTGCCCCTGATCCGGCGCTCACGGGCAAAACGGGCTCCAAGAATGACTATAACAACCCCATCACGACCATTGCCGACGACGTCCTCCACGAGCAGATCGGCAAAGCCCATGCTGCCATCATCAAAGCCGCGTTTCAATGCGACATCATCCGCGTGGCCACATTCCAGTGGTCGCCGGGCACGAACCATGTGTCCTTCGCGGGCCTGCATATGGACGGCAAGACGCACATGCACCACCCCGAGAGTCACAAGGTCCAGCAGACTGGGTTTTGGAACGGCTCGCCTCCGACCGATGCCACGCAGCTAGGAATCTTCGACTTCTGTGCGAGCGTCAGCACCTGGTACAATCAGAAGACAGCCGACATCATTCAGAGCTTCAAGGACTCCACCGATTCATTCGGCGGTAACCTTCTCGACAACACCGTGATCCCCTACATCACCGAAGTGGCCGAGGCCAACCACTCTCGCTCGCCCAAACCGGCGCTCATCTTTGGCGGCAGAAAGCTCGGCATGCAGGGCGGACAGTTCCTGAACGCCAATCGTCCTCACAACGATCTCTGGGCGACGATTGCGCAGGCCTACTTCGGAATGGCGCCAGCGTGGGGCACCATCGCGCCCACGTTCGTGACCAACGGTGTTGCGCCGATCCCGGGCCTCTGGATCAAGCCGGTTTGAGAGCAGCAGTGGTGGTCCCTTGTTCGGGCACGTGCAGTGCGCCCCGTGCGACCATCATCTAAGGCCGACCCAGCTCGCGCCGCGTCTTGTACGCTCCCTGTTCTTTGTAGAGGGATTGTGTACCGCTCCAAACACGTAGCTACTACTCCGTGAGCGACAACGCGTAGCGATCGTCGCTCTTAGAGCTGCGTTGTTAAGTGAAACATCTTGCGACGAATGGACTTGTCGGCTATCGCGGCAATCGGACGACGAGACGCAACGCGCACTTGAAACCTCGTGGTGTCGGAGTGCAGGCCGCGCGTTCCTTGGCGTAGCCAACCTATCCGTAGGCGTGCTCCACTATCACCATAAGGCGTCGACTCATCTCTCTTGAAAGGAGCTGGAGGCTTGCCTCGACTGCGGGCTGCCCTCGACCTGCGCCCTCTTTTTTTGCGCTATTCACAGGGCGAGCTCGCACTTCACCTCGGTCGGCGCGAAAGGCATGAAGATCGGCTCGGGATCTCCGATTGTCCCGAGGCCGAAGGAATCTTCTGGGCGTAGCTCGGCAGATTCACGTCGCAGCCACGAAGAGGAGTATCCGGAATGAAGAAGGGGCTGTCCCGTATTACCAAGGGATGTTTGGCTTTCGCGTGCGCCGGGATCATCGCCTGCGGAGGGCATGAGACGGGGGAGCCGGACCCGAGCACCGGAGCGGGGGGAGCCGGTGGCGGCGGCTCTCCCTTCGACGGATCGATGGCCGTCGATGGATCGAGGGCCGCCGACGGATCGAAAGCCGATGGCGCACCTTCCGACGGCGGGAACCAGCCCGAAACGGACGCGAACGGTGGACGGGGTGGGAGCAGCTCGAACGACGCGTCGAGCATGCCCGACGCGTCGAGCGTGATCGATGCGCGCGACGCGATGGACGGGGCCACCGTCGTCGATGTCGCCATGCAGGATCGCACCGCCGGCGATGCTCCCGTCGCCGACGTTTCGGACGGCATGAGCGTGTGCACGCTCGAGCTGTGCAGAAATCTGCCGCATGTGACGCCGTGGGCGCCGGTCGAGTGCCGGGCTGGCCAGTGCTACATCCCGCCCGGTTCCTGCGACGTCGGCTTCGGTCATTGCACCAGCAATCCGATGGACGGCTGCGAGACGAGCTTTTCCCGAGCCGAGACCTGTGGTTCGTGCGCGGTGCGCTGCACCGATCAAATGCAATGCGTACCGCAGGGTTCGCGATACACCTGCCTGCCGCCCACCTGCTCTCCACCCTTCCCTGACCTGTGCGGCAACTCGTGCGTGGACCTGAAGACGGACGTTACGAACTGCGGTACGTGCAATCACATCTGCACCTTCGACAACGCTTCGGCCAGATGTGAAAGCGCAAAGTGCGTCGTCGACTCTTGTTTTGAGCCGGGTACCGCCGATTGCACGGATGTCCCGGGGTGTGAGACGAAGCTCGGCACGCGTGACAATTGCTTGGCCTGCGGCAACAAGGCATGCGCCGCCATCAACACGGTGGTGACGTGCGACGTAGATACGAGCTGCGCGACTCCTGCCTGCGCACCGGGCTATGCGAATTGTGACGCTACCGCCGGATGCGAAACGGCCCTCGCCAGCGCCACCGCCCCCTGCGTCCCCCAACACGCCGGCACCACCGTGGAGGGCACGCGCTCGGCGGGGCTGCTGGCGGCGGCCCTGGCTGGCGATGGGTCGTACGTGATCGGAGGTAGCTTCGACAGCGTCATCGATTTCGATCCCTCTGCTGCCATGGACGTGCGAACACCCACGCCGGGCGGCACCGATGGATTCATTACCCGATTCAACGCCGATGGGAGTTACGGCTGGACCCGTACGCTGAGCGGTGTCGCCACCGACAGCGGCAGCTCCAGCGCGACAACGGTCACGGCGGTCGCCGTGCATCAGGACGGGACCATCGTGGCGACAGGATGGTACCAAGGAGCGGTCGACTTCGATCCAGGCCCGGGGTCCGACATCCACGTGACGGTCGACCCGTCCGCGCAAGAGCCGTTCGTCGTCAAGATGACAGCGGCGGGAACGCTGGTTTGGGCGCGCACCTTCGTCGTATCCAATTCAACCTGGAACGTCGCGTCGGCGCTGGCCGTGGATGAAAGTGGAGGCGTCTACGTAGGAGGCGCATTCCAAGGGACGCTGGATTTCGATCCCGGGCCGGGGGCCGACGTCCGTGCGCCCAACGGGCAGGATGGCTTCGTAGTCAAGCTGGACAGCGGTGGAAACTACCTCTGGGCTCGATCGAGCGTTCACCCGAGCCATGGCAGTTCCTGCTCCGACACCGTGCTCACAATGGCTTTCGCCCGCGACGGCGTGGTGTGGGCGGGGGGCTCTGTCACCTGCGGGTTCGATCCGTTGGCTTCACCAGGAAGCGTCAGTGCGATGCTGTCCGGATTCACCGCGGTGAGCGGTTCGGTTCGAGGTTCCTATTTCTTTGGATCATCCTGCGAAGCGATCAGCGGCGTGGCCAGCGCCCCGGATGGCTCGGTCTACGCCGTCGGAGCGTTCAACGGGCCATGCGATTTCGATCCCGGCGTCGGCATCGTCGAGCGAACGCCCATCGCGCCTGCTCCCGCTGGCTTCGTGCTCAACCTGGCTGCAGACGGGGCTCTCCGCTGGGTTCAGACGATTCCTGACGCTACGTTGACCGCCGTTGCCGTCATGAGCGACGGATCGGTGCTGGCGGTGGGCAACGGCCAAAGCGCGGTCTGGAATGGCATGCCCGTGGTGCGATGGAAGGCCGACCATACTTCGGCCTGGACCTTCGCCGCGGGAAGCAACGGTACGATCCCCTCGGTCGTTGCCGTCGGAGCGACGGGCTTCATCGTGGCCGGCATCAACGACCTTTCTGGCGACTTCGACCCCGGTGCAGGCGCTGATATCGTCGTTGCAGGTGTCTCGTTCATTTCGCGGTACACGTTCTGATGTTTCCGCGAGGCAACGCTGGTGATTTCGATGACGTGGTTTCCGCGGTTGCGCCATTCGACGGTGAGCGCAGCCGTGATCCTGGCTACCTCGGCATCGATGGCCTGCGGGCAGGCAGATGCGGCGGGACATGACGGGGGACCACCCGACGCGGGCGCGATCGACCGCGAATCGCCCGATAGCGCGGCGCCGGACACGGGGGCCGGCACCGATGCCGACGTCGGCGGCTCACCCGATGGCGCGATGCCCGGTGGATTCCTACTCGACAGCTTCGTGGGTGGCTTCGACGACCATTTCACGCTGCCACCCCGGTTCTCCTCGTTGCTGCCCCTCACCGGTGAGGAGGTAACGCGCGAGCCGCCGGGCTTCTACGACGTGACCGCGACCACGTACTTCTCGTACGCATTTCTTTGGTGGGTGACTGGAACGCCGGATCTATCTACGGGGGCGTTACGCGACGATCTGCAAATCTACTACATTGGCCTTTGCGGCACTTCGCAGGTGACGGTCACGCTGCAAGATCCGCAAAGCCCGCAAGATGCACGAGGCGCCGTCGACGCCGGCATGCTCTTGGCGCGGCGCGACGGCATGCTAGCGGCGGAGACCTGCTTCGGCCATCCGGTGCCGACGGCGACGCTCGAAGTTTCGACCTACCAGTGCCCCGACCATCTTGCCGTGTTGGTGCTGGTCCGTTCGCAACCTCCGTCCAGCCCGGTCGGGGCCGACTTGGTTCGCATCCGCGACAGCTTTACCTGCTTTTGATGTTGCGCCGGCAGCGCGATAAGAGAGCGGGCCGATTGCGCCGTGTTCAGAGTGGGCGCCCTCTGCTTTTCGCTCTTCACAGAGCGCGCTCGCGCTTCACCTCTGTCGACGCGAAAAGCATGAGAACGCTGGGGATACCGATTCTCCCGAGGTTGAAGGAATATTCCCTAAGCCCGGAGATTCACTTCGCAGCCACGATGAGGCGTATCGCTATCGTCGGCCGGCTGGTCATCCTCGAGACAGGTGTTAACCGTTTCCTCTTGCGGTATTGCCGGCTGCGCCCGTAGGGTGACTGACTCGAAGCAGTTGTTATTGGCAATTGGATCCTCCGGGTGCGGACGATAGGAAGTGTCCTCACCCCGGAAACATCCCCGTCTTTAGTCGGGGTCCAGCACGGTGATTCGTGAACTGCGGTCCGACCGGAGCCGGGGATTCATCGTTCGTTTTTGCTGTCAATACGGCGGAACCAAGATTTGAAACAACACCCATCTGACCGATGGTCCTAACGGGCCTGGAAAGGAAGCAATAAAATGCGGCACTGCCTATCGGCTCTATCTGTTTTCCTTCTCCTAGTTCTGAGTGCCTTCCCGGCGTTGGCGGGCGGCCCGGCGATGTTGGCTTTTTTCCCGAACTACAATCAAAGTGCAGTTGTCAAGCATGGTCCACACTGTTGGAACCAGATCAGCTCCATGCCTGCAGGGCGGCAGGTAGCGTGCGGGCTGCCTGCCCTTGTCAAGAATTCGACCGGCAATTACACAGTCACTGTGGCTAATGCGGCGCCCTTTCCCACCAGCGTGGTTGACTCAGGATACCAGGTGTATGTCCAAACCGTGGGTGGAACAGCCAATTGCTTCGATACGGGGCTTTCGAGCGACGCAGCCTTCAAATTGACATCGAACATACGATGCGTGACCCCGAGCGGTTCAGACGTGGATGCCAACTTCGCGTGGTACTACCGCGCCGACTCCCTGGATCATCCGCAAACCATATTTCACAGTCAGGACCATGGCTATGCGACTGTGGACGGCACTGGTGCAATTCGAGCCAACGAGAGTTTCAACCCGATTGCGCCGGGTTTCATCACTAGCTCCCGCCTCGCCACTGGGCGGTACACCGTCGCGTTTGGATATATGAATCCGCAAGATGGCAACTACCTACCCGACCCCGACTTCAATGTGAATAACGTCATTGCATCGAAGACGTGTGTGGGCGACAACACATCGGCCTGTCGGCGAGCCGTGTGTATTCCGTACGCCTGGACGCTTGGCACGGCCACCATTCGCGACACGACCGTTGAAGTCCGTTGCTATGACCGCAACGATGGACAGGCACGCGACACGAACTTTCGTGTCTTCGTGGGAGAAGAAGCACACACTTCCCAAGCTGCGTCCGATGGCGACCACGCATATCTGGGCGAGCAGTTTGGTTGGATCAGCTGGCCCGGCAACAACACCACGAATATGTGCTACGCCGCTGGGTCCTTTCGCTACCGGCATCAGCACGAGGGGCCAGCCGATAACCCCTACACCTTGCCGGTCAGCGTCTGCAAGCCTAGCACTGGAATCTACGACGTGTTTTTTACGAACCTCTTTTACACGGAAGATAAAACGATTCCAATTGTCTCGTCGCGCGGGACCGGGGGCGTGTTCTGCAATGTGGAGAGCATCGATTGCGGCGGGGTAGACTGCACTGGCGCGACTGATCCACGAATAACCGTCAAATGTTACAATCGCAGCGGCTCGCCAATCAACACTGCATTCAACATGTCGATGGCTTATCCCCAGTGGTGGTAGAACGAGCTTTGTCCGCTGCTAAACCGTATTCTCTCCGCTCATCGCCGCTGTGCGCTCCACCTCCGAACACGGCCCCCGGCAGACCGAGCTCTTGAGGATGGTCGCCAAGAGCTCGGTTTACCCTCTCCGTCTTCAGCAACTCGTCGCTCTCGGACGGCCAAGCACCTTGCTCCCCCTCCAGCCAGGTCGGGGCCGACCTGGTTCGCATCCGCGACAGCTCTACCTGTTTTTGATGTCGCGCCGGTAGCGCGACAAGAGAGCGGCCCCGGTTGCGCCGGTTCGGAGCCGGCTCGGTCGGGCGCGTGCGACGGCGCCCGGCGGGCGCGGCGTGGCGCCCGCGACGCGGTAACGTCACTCTCCTCCGCCCCTCCTTTTTTGCGCCATTCACGAGCGAGCCCGCACTTCATCTCTGTCGGCGCGAAAAGCATGAAGATTGGCTCGGGAAACCGGTTCTCCCGAGGTCGAAGGAATATTCCTGCCGTAGCGGCAGATTCATTTCGCAGCCACGATTGAGGAGTAGCTCGGAATGAAGAAGGCGCTGTCCGGTATCGCCATGACCTTTCGCCGAACGGGCGCGAATCGAACGGAGACCTGGGGTGCGATCATCATGCTGCTCGCGCTGGGCGCGTGCTCGAGCACGGACGCGACGCAAACGACTTCGACCGGGCGCGCCGGAAGCGGTGGCGTCGGCGGCGCGGGCAGCGGCAGCAGTGGCGCGGGAAACGGCACTGCCGGTGCGGGAAACGGCACCACCGGTGGCGGCAACGGAAGCGGCGGCGGGGGCAGCGGAGGCGCTAGCGGATCGGGCCGAGGCGGCACGTCGGGCACGGGCACGACCGGTTCGGGTGGCTCGACGGGGGGCGCCACGGGCGGCGGCACCGCGGGCAGCGGGACCGCGGGCACCGGCTCGGGAGGACAGGGAAAGGGGGGTTCCGCACCCGATGCCGGTGGGGGTCAACCGGAAGGAGGCGGTTTGCCGGACGTGAGCACCCCGCCGGACGCGCCGCTTGATCCGGGTAGCGACGAGATCTTCGACCCGTCGCGGCTTCCGCGCTTCGACATCGATCTGCCGCAGACGTCCATCGATGCGCTCAACAGGGTGACGGGGCCGTCGGATCCATTGCAGGACACCTACGTGCACGCCGGGTTTCGCTACAACGGCGAGACGCTGGCGGACGTCGGCCTGCGCATCAAAGGTGAAGGCAGCTTCCGCAAGCTCGACAAGAAGGCGCCCTTCAAGATCAAGTTCGACGAGTTCGTGAAGACCCTCGCGTTCCATGGCCTCAAGCGCCTCACCTTGAACAACATGGTCGAGGATCCGGCCTTTCTGGCCGAGCGGATGGCGTACCACGTGTTTCGCGCCGCCAAGCTGCCCGCGCCGCGCTGCAACAGCGCGCTCGTCTATGTCAACAACGCTTTCTACGGCGTTTATGCCAACGTCGAAGCAGAGGACAAGCCGTTCCTGCGCCGGTGGTTCGCAAGCGACGAAGGCAACCTCTACGAAGAAGGGCAAAAAGATTTCGTCCCTGGGGCGGAAACGGCGTTCGATCTCGAAACGAACGAGACCGCGAACGATCGTACCGATCTCGTCAACCTCATCGCCGTCTTTCAATCGACGACCCCCGCCAACTTCCTGAGCACGCTCGACACCGCCCTCGACACCAAGCACTTTCTCCGTTTCACCGCCGCCGAAGCCGTGGTCAACCAGTGGGACATGTACGCTTACACCGTTTTTTACCCGAACAACTTTCGCATCTACCACGACCCCACTTCGAACAAGTTCGTCTTCCTTCCGTGGGGTATGGATATGTCGATGAAGCCTTTTCGAGACTCGAAGAAGCCTCATCTTCGCATCTTCGAGCTGGCCAGATCGGGCGACAATGCCAACGGCAATGTCACGGCGGGGCTCATGTTCCAACGTTGCTTGCTGAGTCCCGAGTGCAAATCCACGTACGCCAACGCGGTGCGCGAAATCCTCGCCGTGTACGAGGCGGCCGGACTCGAAGCAGTGGCCGTCAGCTACTATGACCAGATCAAGGCGCAGGTGATGGCCGATCCCCGCAAGGAGATCACCATGCAGGCTTTCGAGACGGGCTACCAGTCGCTGCTGAAGACGATTCGCGAGCGCCCTGCCGCGATCCGCGCCGACCTCGGACCCTGAAGGTCCGCGATTTCGGCGATCACAGCGATCAAAGACCTGCCGCGACTGTTTGCCAGAGCGCCTCGAGCTTCGGGTATTCTGCAGGGCCTCCCACGGCCAATCGCTTGGTTCCTTTCTGGCCGATCACTTGGCGGAGGCCGCCGAAGTCGGTTCGAAATCCTCCGCTGCCAATCGTCGAATCCGTCGGATGACCGCCGAGCTCGAACCCCTTTCGCTCCTTCGCGAGATCGTCGCTCTTACCTACTTCGATCATCGCTGGAACCATGGCGGTGCTGTAAATGCATCGAAGTGGAAAGTTCGGGAGGACCCTGTCCTTGACCTCGGTAATGGGCATTCCAATCGTCTTGCTCATTTCGTCGCGGTACTTCAGGCACAAGGGGTCGACGGACGTGGGCGCGGCCTTCGGCGCCGGTTCGGCCGCGGCAGTTGCGGGGGCTTCTTTCTTCGGCTCCGAGCCCTTGGGGTTGTCCTTGCTGCATGCCGCCAAAACGGTGGCCATGGCGATCCAACCGATCAAAAGGTGTCTACCGCGTATCGCTTGCTCGCAACGATGGGATCTCATCGTCGCACAATACCCGATCTTCTCGGCCTTGAAAGAGCGTTGCGGCGTCGCTGGAGCTGAATCGAGCGTCACGTCGATTGGTTTCGCGCGGCGCGGGCGAGTGCCACGAAAAGCAAACCCGCGCCCACGGGAACGAGGACGATTCCCAAGGAAGGATCCCCTTCGGTGTTCAAAATACCACCGAAGAAAAAACCGAGTGGCATCAAGATGGCGCCCCAAGCCAGCTGCCGCGCCACGCCGCGACGCACGCTCGGCGCGATGTGACGCTCGGCCACCGCCCCGAAAACGAGGCACAGGATCCCGAGCAGCGTGCCGTGAGCGTGGGCCAATCGCCACAGCTCGCGGCGCGTTTGGCTGGCGAGATACGCCTCTACCTTGAACCCATGCAAGGCTTCCAGGGTGACGCCGAGGGGCAACGATACCGCGAGAAGCCACCATCCCGTAGAAAGCGTGCGCCGCACGGCGCGCTCCGCATCCTGCACCTGGGAAGGGACGGCAGGGGCATCGGTCTTCTGACCGTCGGAAGAATCGGGCTCGGGAGCGTTCATTCGCCGGTCTCGATCGCGCGCTCGGCCTGGTGGTCGAGCAGCGACCGCACGCGACCGATTTCGAGGTGGAACTCATTCGTGACGAGCAGACCGGCCGGTGGCGGGCGAGCGCGTTCACGCGCAGCGGTTTCGAACTGCCGCAAGATCGTCAAGAGGTCGCGATTTCGGCGCGCCGGCTCGGCCTGTACGTCGAACGAAAGAAAAACGTCGGACAGCCCGAGATTCAACATTTGATCCAAGCGCAGCGCCGATCGTCGAGCGGTGAGCCGTACGGCTCCGTAGGGATCGACGAAGCCGACCAGTAGGTTGCCGAGCAACGCCGTGCGCGTCTCCTTGGAAAGCGCCGCATCGGCGCGCCCGAACTGCCACGCATACACGACACGCTGCACGGGATCTCCTGCGTGCAAAGAGGCCAATGCGTCGGAAAGACCTAGCGGCGCTCCGTCTTTGCGGGAGTCGGGCGGCTCGTACTTGGAACCCCAAAAGTCTCGCATCCGCTCCGCCGCCCACAAGGCGCTCCGGTCCAGATGACACGCCGTGCATGCATTCGGGCGCCCTGATTCCACGTCACGCTTGACGTCCGGTGATTCGACGCGATGACTGCGATGTACCTCCAGAATGCCGTACACCATGCGGGGCATGTGGCAATCGAGACAACGCGATCCGGTGGAGCTCGGCAGGTGATGGGTGTGCGCCTGGATGTCTTCGGCGATGTTTCGATGACACTGGGTGCAAGCTTGGTCGCCGCGCATGCCCGGGCTGATTTGACCTCTGATGTCGCCCCCGTGCATCGTGTGGCACCGCTCGCACGTAAACTGCCTGTCCTTGAAACAGGGTGACTGCGTGACGCCGAGATATTCGTAACTGGACAATCGAGCGGTGCCATCCGACCAGAAACGGTCTCGATAGGCATCCGGCTGATCGTCGTCGGGTACCGGCGTGTCGCGCGTCAGCGGTGCGACGTGTCCTTGCAAAACGTCTCCCGGGCGAAACGTGGGCCCGGTGGCGAGGAACGTCGGCAATCGGTCGCGCGGGTCGGGCAATCGCTGCGAATGGCACTGCCCACACACCGCGATGCTTTCGCTCTGGGCCAAGCGCATCGGATCGACGATGTCACGCGTCGCGGTCGGGTTCCACCCTGCAAGGTACCGCGTGGTGGGCGACCGGTTGCGCTCGCCGTGCGTGCGCCCGGGACCGTGGCACGCTTCGCACGAAATACCGAGATCCGAGACGTGAGAGTCGGCATGTTCGATCCGCCAGCCGCGGCCATTTTGAGCGGTGACCACCCCCGGCGCGATGCCGGTGTTGTGGCAGAAAATGCAGTTCAGATTCCAGATCGCGCGATGGGCCCGCCAATCGTCCCTGTCCTTTTCCAGAAATACGCCGTTGAGGTGCAGCCAGCGCTCCTCCTCCACGTGCCACAGGAGTGGCAATCGCCGATACGTAATGTGATCGCGGTCCTCCATGCGCTCGAAATACTGCTGATAGCGACGCGACCCGACGGTGAGTGCGACTTCCGTTTCACGCGCCGGCTCGCCTTCCACCGGCGGCAATCGAAAGAAGAACCTCCCCTCGCGTTCGAACGGGATGGCGCTGGCACCGAACGCCGCGACTGCTTTACCGTCGAAACGACCGAGCACCGTGCCTCGCGTGGGAAGCTGGGTCATCGTCCGATGGTAGGTGCGCTGCCAACTCTCGAATCGATCGGGATGGCAACTCCGGCAAGCCGACGCGCCGGTGTAGTCCCTGCTGCGATCGCGGAGGGGAGCAGTCGCTTCTGCCTGACGTGGATTGTACGCCGTCGTCAGTATCACGGCGACGGTGGCGGGCACTGCGGCAAGGCAAAGCCAGGGGGCCCACGCCACGCCACGGGCTGTCGGCGGAATCGACATGTCGCACGACTCGGTCAGTTTCTCGCTTCGGGGGTTGGCGCTATTGGAGACAATGGATCCGCACGTAGCGGCGAAGCATCGAGGCAATCTGGGTGTCGTAAAAGCGTTCCGCGGCGATCCGGTTCGCTGCAGTACGCCGTTCCATGCAGTCGGCGATGATGTCGTATCCCTCCTGCATCAGGTGGCTGTCCTCGGGATACTGTTGCCTGTATTCGCGATTCAGGCGCCGAAGCTCCTCGACATTGCCCAGATCCATGGCGGCGTTCATCGCCCCGATCATATTGTTCTCTTTGAAAATTCTTTCGTGTGCCGGTGTGATGGAGTGCGGGCGACGGAACTCGGCGTCGGGATCATCGAGGTCTGGGTCTTCATTCGCCGTTACGTGGGCCACCGAACGGGCAGGGCTCGGCACCGGCAAACTGGTCACCGCCGGGGGCGCGGGTGGGGGCGATGGCGACGGAGCGGGCTCGAGCGCAGGCACGGGCGCGGCCGGCTCCGGCACTCGCGTCTCGCGAAAACTCCACCACAGTGCGAAGCCGAGCAGGAGTGCGAGACCTGCGCGCATCACGAGTGTAAGGCGCGAGGACGCGGTCGGTTCGCTGGCTGTCGTAGAAGGTTCGGTTTTCCGGACCACGTCTAGCAACTACTCCCGCAGATTCTCGCTTACCAGATCGATCATCAGCTACCACAATCCCACGCAAACTGACCGGACAGGCAGATTTCTCGCTTCAGCGAAGCGTCGCTGGCCACGCCCTGCGGACGATTCGTGCTGCGTCGTGCATCCGACGGCCTCGCCGTAGCTTGCGTTGGGTTGGCTGCATTTCTGCTGATCGTGATCGGCCGATGCCAAGACGCAGGCAGTCGTTGCTAGGGTATCGTCACCGTCCAGGTGACCGTTTGGACCGAATTCTTCCACCCGGTAGCGTGGCAATAGTTGCCCTTCACGGAGGCCTGGCACACGCCGTCGCGGAAACGGACCAGATCTTCGGTGGCATTGTCGTACGCCTTGGCCGAAACAGTGTGCATGCCCGACGTCAGCTTTGCCGCGGCAACGTCGAACTTCGGACCACCCTTGGCCGCGACCACCGCGTTATCGACCGACCAATCAACGTCAATCACCGCAGGATCAACGACCACCAGCTCGAGCGCCGCCGGATTCGTCACCGCGCCCGCGGGGGGCTTGGCTTCATCGACCGGCTTGACGGCGCGCCAGATGCTGAACACCATCTG